>NZ_JBJJBQ010000015.1:0-23819 GCF_045446075.1 Flavisericum labens
ATGTTACCATTGTTCAGCTTTAATTTATAAATTTAATCCTTTAATAATCTGTATCGGTTATTTAGGACTAGACAAATGTTTCTTTTTAGGGACAAATAATTGTTTACTTTATGTTTCATTCACTTAGCAAATATATCGCAACATCCGTGCCAAAACATTAAGAATATTCAGGATTCTTACCCTTTACACCCTTAAAAAAAGCGTGCATGAATTTAAAATCCTCTTCCATATCAAATGTTGGATAAAAAGGTGCTGAAACTTTATTTTCCTTGTTTTTATAGTCTAAACTTAACATGATAATAGGTACTTTAGCTTGTTTTGCTATAAAATAAAAACCAGAACGCCATTCTAACACTTTTTTCCGCGTACCTTCGGGTGCCAATGCCATTCTAAACTCTTCCTTATCATTAAACAACTGAACTATGGTTTCTACTTTGTTTTCATTAAGTTTTCGATTAACAGGACTCCCTCCCAACCTTCTTAAAAACCAGCCAAAAGGATAAGAAAACAAGCTTTTTTTACCTATAAAATGGGTCTTCACATTAACCATGGCTCGTAGCAAAATACAAACATAAAAGTCATGCCAACTAGTATGTGGCGCCACTATGATTATTGCTTTTTGAATCGTGTTTTTTGAAAAATCAGTATTACCAATAAGTTTCCAGCCTAATATTTTTGAGTAGATAAACCGTGCCAGCCATTGCATATTACATTTTTTTATAGAGCGATTTTAATTTTTCATTGGTAATGATTTTTTGCCAATTTTTACCAAGCGCATTTTCCCATAATGGAGTTAGGCTCATAGCTATTTTTATCATGACATCAAAATCGTGGTCGCTTAAGTTAGTACAAATACCTTGTGGAAGTTCTATGTTATGCCTTTCTTTCATCTGTTTAAAAAGTTTCACGCCTTCTGGGTAAAACTCTTCTAAATGATCAAAAACAATACAATTACCAATACCATGTTTTGTACCCAATAAGTAGGCCAACCCATAACTCATAGCATGTGCTACTCCAACTTGTGAATAGGCAATGCTCATACCACCATGCCAGGAAGCCATCATCAGTTTTTCTCGTGACTCTATCTCGCTTAAGTTATTTTCTAAAAACACTTCTTTACAAAGCTGATAGGCCATTTCTCCATAACTCTGACTAAATGAATTTAGATAGGAACCATTTAACGATTCAATACAGTGAATGTAGCAATCCATACCTGTATAAAACCATTGTTCGTGCTCAACGCCTTGTGTAAGTTCAGAATCTAAGATGACTTGGTCGAATGGCGTATAATCAGAATTAATACCTAATTTTCTATCTGGCCCCGTTAAAACGGTTGTTCTAGAAACTTCTGCCCCAGTTCCAGAAATGGTTGGAATCCCAACATGGTAAATAGCCCGATTTTTAACCAAATCCCAACCTTGATAGTCTTTGGACTCTCCGTCGTTGGTTAACATTATGGCTACCGCTTTAGCTAAATCAAGCAATGTGCCTCCACCAATACCTATAATGCCAGAAGGACGCTCTTTGGTCATCAAAATAATGTCCTCAACCAATTCATCTACCTGAGTGGTTTTTGGTTCTTCTTCCGCAGATATAAAAATAATTTTATCGTCATAAGACAATGAAATTCTTGATATCATTGAAGTGTTGCCCTTAAAAACATCATCAACCAAAAAAATAAACGGCGCATTCATATTTAAGCGCTTTGGGGCTAATATTTCGTTTAATTGGTTGAAACTACCTTTGCCAAAAATAACTCTTGGCACCATTGGAAAGTTTTTATGACTCATTTAAGTTCGTTTTCTTTTTTTTCGCAAAAAGCAAAAGTACTATTATTTTTAAATTTTGCTCATTTAAAAAATGCATAAATATTTTACTGAAAACACAATTCAAGTAAGTTGCTTATTTTAAAATAGTTGTCAGACTTTTTAATGAACTTACTGTTTTATATGCTTTGCCATTTTTTTCTTCCTCAGTTACTTCTTCATGCGCCCATGTTGTATGAAACGGCACATGCACAGCATGAGCTTTTATATTAACTAGTGGCAATACATCGGACTTTAAAGAATTACCCACCATTAAAAATTCGGAAGGCTTTATATCCAAATGATTTAATAATCTGGAATAATTGTCTTCTTTTTTATCGCTTAAAACCTCTATGTGGTGGAAATATTTTGTTAGTCCAGACTTTTCAAGTTTTCTTTCTTGGTCTAATAAATCACCTTTGGTCGCTAAAATTAATCTGTACTTCTTAGACAATGTTATTAACACTTCCTCTACCCCTTCTAGTAATTCGACAGGCTTATTAAGCATATCTTTCCCAATATTTAAAATTGCATCGATAGTTTTTGCCGAAATTTGGTAATTGGATAGTTCTAATGCCGATTCAACCATAGAAAGCGTAAAAGCTTTTACACCATACCCATACAATTTTAAATTATCTATTTCTTTTTTAAATAATTCTTGGTCTATTTTATTGGGGGTTTCGTATTTGGAAAGCAATTTTGAAAACTCGGCTTCAGCTTCCCTAAAATAGGTTTCGTTGACCCAAAGCGTGTCATCAGCATCAAAACCAACAACTTTAATGTTTTGATAGTCTATTTCCATATTTTTTTGGCGCGTTCTAAATCTTCTGGCGTATCGATCTCTACACCTTCACTATTGGTTTCTATCATTTTTATACGTTTTCCATATTCCAAATAGCGGATGCATTCTATTTTTTCAGAAGCCTCCAAAGGCATCATGGGTAAACGATAAAAATCTAAAATAGCCTGTTTTCTGAACGCATAAACCCCTTTATGCTTAAAATATTTGGCTCCCACATTTTTTTCTCGCGGATATGGTATGGGGCTTCTTGAAAAATATAGCGCAAAATTAGACTGGTCCACAATAACCTTAACCGTATTGGGGTTATTGATTTCGTCTTCATCGGTAATCTCTACCATTAAGGAGGCTAAATCGACTTCCTTTTTTGGGTCATTTTTAAACACCTCGATGAGTTTAGATAAAGACTCCCTGTCGGTAAATGGTTCGTCTCCTTGCACATTGATTACAACATCAATATCCATAAACTCAACCGCTTCTGCAATTCTATCACTTCCACATTCATGTTCCTTTATACTCATTATGGCCTTGCCACCATGATTTATAATTTCATCATAAATAATATCACTGTCGGTTACAACAAATACATCATCAAATAAATTGGTGCCCACTGCGGCGTCATAAGTACGGCGTATTACCGGCTTTCCACCAAGGTCTTGCATAAGCTTTCCTGGGAAACGTGTTGCACTGTAACGTGCGGGTATCATTGAAATTATTTTCATTTGTTGATGTTATATAAATGCCTGTCGTTTATTTCTAATTAAAAATAACACCGGACATTAGCTAATAATTAGTTTAAGTTGTTTGTCGTTCCAAAAATAATATAATTATCAAAGGTTTTTGGTATTGCGTGATTTAAACTTTTTATACGACTTAAAAATCACAAACAAAATAAACACGGCCGAAATGGCCGCAAGTACCGTCAGAAAAATAGAGATAACGGACATCACTCCAACCGTTCCACCACCAGACTAAATCGGCCACTGTAGAAAGCATTATAACCGCTCCTGCTTGCTACCAAGGGTACCGTAATGCTATCCAATAAATTATCAATATAAGGAATAAAATAGGTGAAAACATTCTAAATACTACCAATACAGATAAGCTAGCCCAAAGGCATATACTTATTATGGTTTCCACTGTCATAATAAAATTACTCAAAACCTATTCCTCAAAAAAGTCATCTTTAAAGCCAATAAGATACAATTTTTCTTTGGCACGGGTAATAGCTGTATACAACCAACGAATATACTCTTTATCAATACCATTGGGTAAATACGGCTGTTCTACGAAAACGGTTTGCCATTGCCCACCTTGCGATTTATGGCAAGTAATAGCATAAGAAAACTTTACCTGCAAAGCATTAAAGTGTTTGTTCCCTTTAACTTTTAAAAATTTTCTATAGTTACTGGTTTCATTTTCAAAATCTTTCATCACTTCTTGGTATAAGCGATTTGAATCATCATATGAAAGTGATGGCGTTTCAGCATTAATAGTGTTTAAAAGCAATACTGTTTCAAATGGGCGCATTCTAGGGTAATCGACCATTCTAATTTTTACTTCGGCAAAACGAAAGCCATATAGCTCTTGAATTTTAAAAATTTCCAAAACTTCAATGATATCGCCATTGGCTATAAAACCAGCTTCAGTAGTAGGTTTTATCCAAAAATAATTATTCTTAACCACCATTAGATAATCACCCGTAGTCAATTCGTTTTCATTGAACAAAATCCGAGTTCTAATTTGTTGATTGTATAAATTAGCGCGTTTGTTACTCCTTACAATAATGGCTGTTTCTTCTTTACCCAATTCACTGTAAGCATCGTTAATGGCATCCATAATTTCGTAACCATCCACCAGTCTAACAATATCTTTGTATGGTGCCAAATCAAATTTAAAACTATCATAAATTTTATTTAAATGCATTTCGCGCAAAACGGTTGCATTGGCCAAAATCCCAGAATCTTTCTCCTGACGAACTACTTCATCAAGTTCCATTTTGGTAACCTCCTTGTTGTAATTTAGGCTTAAATTATCTTCGTTTAGCGCTGGACTTAAATCCAATTTTACAGGTGGTAATTGGGCAGTATCACCAATTAAGAGCAATTTGCATTGGTGACCAGAATAAACATATTGCATTAAATCATCCAGTAGCGAACCGTTTTCAAAAAGTTTGGATTCGCTAGGTGCATCAGGTATCATGGAGGCTTCATCTACAATAAATATGGTGTTTTTATGCTTATTGGGCTGCAAAACAAACTTTACGCCACCGCCTTTTTCTTTCTTTGGAAAATATATCTTTTTATGTATGGTAAAGGCTTCTTTTTTAGAGTAATTAGAAATTACCTTGGCCGCCCTACCTGTTGGCGCCATCAGGACAGCACTCTTTTTAGCCTTCCACAAGTTGGTAACTATAGAGCCAACTATGGTTGTTTTTCCGGTACCTGCATAACCTTTGAGTACATATAGCGAGTTTGGCTGTTTTGTAAAAATAAATTCTGATAACTGCTGAAGAACAATATTTTGCTTTATGGTGGGTTGAAACGGAAACTGCTGTTTTAAAAGGGAATAGAATTCGGGAGCTGTCATTTAGGATTTGGCCTGTTTAGATTTTATTCAAATATAAAAATGATTTTCGCGAACATTGTTTTTACGATTAAAAAAAAATTGTAGATTTGCTAAATACCATAAATAAACTTTATTTAATTAAATAACAGACTATGTTAAATTTCATTCTTATTGCTGTCGCAGTGATTTTAGTTACAATTGGCTTAGTAAAGCTAGTTGACAAATTTATACCGCCTAAATTTAGACTTGCTTTAAACTTCCTTTTGTGGATACTTATTGCATTTTTAGGTTATAAAACTTATATGTCTATTTATGAGCCCATCCAGTTTAACAAATTAAAGAACAAGCGCTATTTGCAAGTTATTGAAAGTTTGAAGGATATTAGAGATTCTCAATTAGCCCATAAAGAAGTAACCGGAAAATTCGCCAAAAATTTTGACGATTTAGTAAAATTTGTTGATACTGCTGAATTCACAATTACGCAACGACGTGATTCGAGTATAATTGACGTGGAAATGACGAAGCGTTATGGAGTTGATACTTTCAAAGATATTGTAATCATTGATACTTTAGGATTTGAGCCTATAAAAGATTCACTTTTTGGTACTACTGATCGTTACAAAACCATGATGAACGTTCCTGTAGGCGAGCCTGGTGCCAAGTTTAAAATGGAAGCGGGACATATTGAGCAAAACAATTTGTACATTCCAGTTTTTGAAGCCTATGTTAAAAAAGACGTTATCCTTTATGACCAAAACAAAGACCTTTTAATTCAGGAAAACCAAGTAGTATCGGTTGACGGTGTTAACGGAGATGCTTTAAAAGTAGGTTCGATGGATGAAGTAAAAACTGTCGGAAACTGGCCAAAAACATATGGGGCCAACGAATAAAAATAACAACAAAAATAACCATATAGAACTGTCCATTCAAATAAGTTTGAGTGGACTTTCTTTTTGTATATTAAACAGCAGCACCCAAATTATAAGCTACTTAAAAACCTATGATTTTAATAAACAACTTATTCCTTTTGAGGCGCTTGATGAGCTAAAACAGTTCTTTAATACTGAAGAAGCACTACAGCAAGAATTCAACGAGGTAAGAGTTATTCACGACAACAATTTATCCACATTAGTACCTAAAACGTTGTTCGATGAAAAATGTTTGGCCGATTACCTAAAATTCAACTCAAAGATTTTAAAGTCAGATTACATAACCTACGATTCAATCTCAATCAACCAGAGCGTAAATGTTTATGTACCTTACATCAACATAAACAATTTTATTTATGAAAAGTTTGGCGACTTTACTTTTAAACATGTCTCTACAGTTTTAATAGAAGAAATTTTAAAAACTGAAAAAAATCTAGAAGCCACAAAAGCATATGTAAATGTTAGTAAAGACCATTTTGAAATTTTAGTTGTAAAAAATAGTAAGCTTTTGCTATATAATGTGTTTGCCTATAGAACAAAAGAAGATTTTATATACTACATTTTATTCTGCCTGGAACAATTAGAATTGAGTCCTGAAACGGTAAACCTTATCTTTTTGGGCGAAATTGATACAACTGATGAGCTTTATATTATCACCTACAAATATATACGACTTGTGTTTTTAGGCGACCGTGAAGATGATTATAAATACGCAAACCATGCCCAGCCATTTCGCCCGCACAGTAACTACGCCATAATAAATAGTTTTTAATGCGAATTATTTCAGGATTATATAAAAGCAGAAAAATATTGGCACCAAAAAATTTGCCTGTTCGGCCAACAACCGATATGGCCAAGGAATCCTTGTTCAATATTTTAAACAATCTATATTATTTTGATGAGGTTTCTGTGTTAGACCTGTTTGCAGGTACTGGCAATATAAGTTATGAATTTGCCTCAAGAGGATCTTCACAAATTACATGTGTTGATCAGCATTTTGGTTGTATAAAGTTTATTAACCAAACAGCTGAAACTTTTGATATGCCGATTGAAACCATAAAATCAGACGTTTTTAAGTTTTTGGAAAATGCACAACTACAAAGCAATATTATTTTTGCAGACCCGCCTTATAGTTTTTCAGATGAGCAGTTCTCAAAAATTCCAGAATTGATTTTTAAAAACGAGCTATTATTGGATGAAGGCTTATTGGTTATAGAACATTCCAAGCATACTGATCTCTCAAAATTGGAACATTACGGCTATTCAAAAAGTTATGGTGGGAATGTATTTAGTTTTTTTGAAAGAGATTAAACATATTATTTTATAATTCGTTTTTTTTCAGTACTTTAGTTAACTCTCTAAGAGTCCCAGGCTCTATACATAGTTAACTTTTTAGCAGCAAAAGAAAATATATTTTGTTGTATTTGTTTATGGTTTGTTTTTAATACTAACCTTTAAAACCGTAAATCAAATGAAAAAAATCTTTCTCTTTGGCTTGGCAATTGTTCTTTTTATTGCTTGCCAAAACAAACCACAGCGTTACTTTGAATCATCACCAGAAATTGAAACTGTAAAAGCAGGAATCAAAGCCTATGAAACACAGGGCTGGAATGCTTGGAAGGCTAATTTTGCAGATACTGCCAAAATATTCCACAATACTAATAAGGGTTCCTCTCCAGATGAAATGATGGAGGGCATGAAACAAATGCTTTCAAATTTTTCATCTTACGAATTTTCTAAAGATGGAGGCGTGATTGAAATGGTGATAGATAAAGATGGTAAAACTTGGGTGAACTATTGGAACAACTGGCGTGGTAAAGCCAATGTTACAGATAAGGAATTAGTTGTACCCGTTCATTTAACGCTTCAGTTTATCGATGGCAAAATCGTTCAGGAATATGCTTATTATGATACGGCTGGCATAGCCAAAACAATTTCTGAAATTGAAGTTGCTAAAATGACCAATGATTCCATTCCAACTTCGGAATAATTTCTTTCACCATTAACCAATCCTAAAAATTATGAAAACAATTAAATCAACTTTATTATTAGCATTATTATTTTGCTTTGTAATTAATTATTCAAATGCTCAAAAAATGTATCGGGTACATCAAGACAATGTTAAACCATCAACCATGGTGGCTTATGAAAAAATTGCCAAGGAATTTCATGAAGCTTGTACAGAACATAATTTTCAAGGACAATGGCTGGCAACAACCATGGACGATCTTAGATATTTATATGTGTCACCGATTGAAAACTTTGCCGAACTAGATGAACAGCCCTTTGCTGGTATGGCAGAAGCCATGGGCGATGATTTTGGAGCTATGTTTGACAACTTTGACAAATGCTATGATTCGCATAGTGATTACATTATTGTTCTTGACGAGGAACTTACCTATATGCCTAACGGTATCAGCCAAACGCAAGAAGGGCAAGATTACCGTAAATTCATTTTTATTTACTACACGCCGCAAAATGCTAAAAAACTCAAAGAAGGCATGAAAGCTGTAAAAGACATGTTTGCAAGCAAGGGGTCTACAAATTATTACAGAATCTACAGAAGTGGTTTTGGAAATCCAGAGAATTATTATATGGTTGCTATTTCAAGCAAAGATGCCATTGATGCTGCTACCGAAGCAAAAGCCAATGAAGCAGTATTAGGCCCAGACCGTTACGAAACCTTTAGTAAAGTTATGGATAATGCCATAAAATGGGAAGAAATTACTGGACAGATAAGACGAGATTTGTCATACTCACCTAAATAATGTATTGAGTCATGTAAAAAACATAAAGCGCAACTTGAAAAAAGTTGCGCTTTTGTTTGTTTAAGCAAACCTATAAGCCGAATTCTGTACTTCCTATTTTACAAATAAAAAGCCCTTATCATTTATCTGAATGCATAGTTACCCATGCACTTTAGCTGCCTACCCTCCAACAATCGAACGTGCCGCCCTCAAGCGTTGGTATACATGACATTGCACCACATAGAGTTTACCTGGTTTCACTACAGCATAACCTGTACATACTTTCTGTTGCACTTTTCCTAACCTCTCGGCCGGTGGCTGTTAACCACTATGATGCACTGCGGTGTTCGGACTTTCCTCCATTCATTTAAATGAATAGCGATAAGGCAGTTTACTTGGTGTAAAAGTACATAAATTGTTAATAACTACTATTAAATTATAGATCTTGAATTATTAATTATAAATTGAATTTTTAACTTTGTTATCTTAACGATTTTGAATGGAACACTTTGTCGTATCAGCCAGAAAATATAGGCCCCAAACATTTAAAGATGTTGTTGGGCAGCAGGCTATTACAAATACACTCTTAAATGCCATTGAAAACAATCATTTAGCTCAGGCATTGTTATTTACTGGTCCACGTGGCGTTGGTAAAACCACTTGTGCCCGTATTTTGGCAAAAATGATTAATAGTGATGGTTCTGAAAAACAGGACGAAGATTTTTCATTTAATATTTTTGAACTCGATGCCGCCTCAAACAATTCGGTTGACGATATTAGAAATCTCACCGACCAAGTGCGTATTCCACCGCAAATAGGAAAATATAAGGTTTATATTATTGATGAGGTACATATGCTTTCGCAAGCTGCTTTTAATGCGTTTTTAAAAACATTGGAAGAACCACCAAAGCATTGTATTTTCATATTGGCTACCACTGAGAAGCATAAAATTATCCCCACTATTTTATCACGCTGCCAAATATTCGATTTTAAACGTATTACTGTAAAAGACGCTAAAGAATATTTAAAATATATTGCTGAAGAGCAAGGCATAAATGCTGAAGACGACGCTCTGCATATTATTGCCCAAAAGGCAGATGGTGCTATGCGTGACGCCCTTTCTATTTTTGACCGCGTGGTTAGCTTTTCGGGTAAAGATTTAACCCGGCAGGCGGTTACCGAAAATTTAAACGTACTGGATTACGAAACGTATTTTGAAAGTACCGATCTGATTTTAGAAAACAAAATACCCGAATTGTTGTTGCAATTTAACACTACGCTTTCAAAGGGTTTTGACGGCCATCATTTTATTGCAGGGCTAGCCTCGCACTTTAGAGATTTAATGGTATGCAAAAACCAAGAAACTATTAAGCTTCTTGAAGTGGGAGAGCAAACTAAAGCTAAATACCTTGAGCAATCCAAAAAAGCTTCGCAACAATTTTTAATGCAGGGCATCAATCTGGCAAACGATTGCGACCTCAAATACAAAACAAGTAAAAATCAACGTTTACTCGTTGAGTTATGTCTTATGCAACTTGCCTCTATCACTTTTGATGGAGAAAAAAAAAATAGCAAAAACTACATAATTCCAGCGGCCTATTTCAAAAAGAAGGGTATTACACCTATTCCGGTAAAACCACCGAATAATAATGAAGTGTCTGCTGTTTCTTCAGAAGAAAAAACGAATAAAAAAGAAAAACCTCAGGAAGAATCAAAAGTTTTAGAAGCATTTCAGGTTAAAGAACCTCCTAAAATTGAATTAAATCAAGAAAACAAGCGTACTTCTGGGCTTTCATTAAAGAGCATACGAGCAAAAAAAGAGCATCAAATTAAGCAAATGGAAGTGGTAGTTGACGAGGAAGAACTGCCTAAAGAGCCTTTTACCGAAAAAGAATTTCTAAAGGTTTGGAACGCTTATATTGAAAAATTAACCAAAAAAGGCAAACATAATTTGGCCTCGATATTGTCTATTGATAAACCCAAAATTAAAGGTACTGTTGCTCATTTAGAATTTCCAAACGAAACGAATAAAGTGGAACTTGAGCGCCAACAATATGAGCTTTTGGCCACCATCAGGAAAGCTTTAAATAATTATGATATTAGCCTGTCCATTACCGTAAATGAAGTCATGGAAAAACAATACGCCTATACACCAATTGAAAAATTTGAAAAACTAAAGGAGAAAAATCCAAATATTGATGTACTAAGAAAAACCTTTGATTTAGATCTGTAATTTTTAAACAAATAGCTTATGCTAGGATTGAAACTTCCTACTGACCCACGTTGGGTAAATATCGTAGAAAAAAACATTAAAGAAATATTAACCGATCATGCTTTTTGCGAACAAAAGGCAACTAGCACCGCTATTTCATTAATAGTTAGTTTTCCAGAATATACAGAGCTTGTACAAGAAATGGTAGCATTGGTTAAAGAAGAAATTAGCCATTTTAAGATGGTCCATGACAAAATTATTGAACGTGGGTGGGTCTTGGGCCGTGACCGTCGAGATGATTATGTAGTACAATTGATAAAATTTTTCCCAAAAGGCGGAAGCAGGACCACACAATTGGTGCACAGATTGCTTTATGCTGCGCTAATTGAGGCCAGAAGCTGTGAAC
This sequence comes from Flavisericum labens, assembly GCF_045446075.1. NCBI lineage: Bacteria > Pseudomonadati > Bacteroidota > Flavobacteriia > Flavobacteriales > Flavobacteriaceae > Flavisericum > Flavisericum labens. The sequence continues at coordinate 11,467 of NZ_JBJJBQ010000015.1, forward strand.
GTTTTAGATTGCTATCTGAAGAACTAGAGGACAAGGAACTCGCTGAATTCTATCGAAACCTTATGGTGAGTGAAGCCAACCATTATACAATGTTTTTAAGTTTTGCCAGAAAATACGGGAATAAAAAAGAAGTTGACACCAAATGGCAGCAACTTCTTGAATATGAAGCGGAGATTATGAAAGGTTTAGGTAAAAGTGAAACCGTACACGGTTAAAACTGATAACCTATCCCTATTTGTATGTTTCGGTTTTTAGCAGAAACACCTGCTACATCGTCAAAAACATTAGCTAAGCCGTAAATATACCTAGCTTCAACAAATAAACCATAGTTTATTTTATATTCCAAACCTGCAACACCCGAATAGCCTAAATTTTTCATGCCATCATCTTCTTTATGCACTTTCAGTCCTATTTGAGGTCCTAAACCAGCATGAAATTTTTCGCTTAATTTAAACTTGAAAAACACGGGCATTTGTATAAAATCTAAATTAAGAACTTCAGCACGCGCACCTTCAGGAGAAAACTGAAGTTCTGGAACGATTGAAAAGGTTTTAGACATACCAATATCGGCAAAAAAACCAATATAAAAGCTGTTTCTGTGTTTGTTTACCATAGTAGGAACTCCATCAAAATCTAAATGCGAAATGGTGTAACCTGCGCGAACACCGTACTTTACACCTTGAAATGTGGAACCACTTTTTTTTGGTGCTTTAGTTGTGCTAACAGTTTGTGAATCTTGGTTTTGTGAAAAACCATAAAAAGAAAAACTAAGTAACGTTAAGAGTAAAATTTTTTTCATCTGTTTTTTTATTTTTAAATCTATCAGATGCGATTAACCAATTTAGCTTTGTTTTAAAGCGGATCTTTATTGGCTTATTTCATTATTAATAGATTTGGGTTACAATTAATAATTAAGTAATTAACAAGCACGAATATATATTATAATTTTAAAAAAAAACAATTATTAAGGCTGAAGTGCATAATTTTACTGTGTATTGCTTGATACGGTGTCGTAGTAGATGCTTTTTATAATACCATCTGCTAAACCTATTTTTGGGACATATATATTTTTCGCTCCGCTCCATTTCATGGCAGAGAGATAAATTCTCATTGCAGGAATAATTACATCAGCCCTATCCTGATTTAAGCTCAGTTCTGTAATTCGCTCTTCATATGAATAGGATTGAAGCGTATTGTAATATGAAGTCATATAGAAATAAGACAGCGGCTTACCTATAGATTTTCCTGAAATTTTAAATATCTTATTAATGTTTCCTCCAGAACCTAAAACAGATATTTTATCATAATCTTTAACATTCTCTCCAATCCACTCTCTAAGCTCGTGCCAAGATTCGTTTTTAACCATATCGTTTAGCAAGCGAACTGTTCCAATTTTAAAGGATTTTGAAGCGACTTGGTTTCCTCTGTCGATCACAGTAAACTCTGTACTACCACCACCAACATCAACATAGAGATAGGTTTTATTGGAGTCAATGTATTTATCCAAATCGGTTGCTGCGATTATTGCCGCTTCCTCTTCACCTCCAATAACATCAATACTAATACCAGAATGTTCCAAAACCTGATCGACAATTTGCTTTCCGTTGGAAGATTCCCGCATCGCAGAAGTAGCACAAGCTTTATATTTCGCCACTTTGTGGGATTTCATTAGCAAGTTGAAAGCTAACATAGTATCAAGAATGCGCTCCGCGTTTTCTTTAGAAATCTTATTCTTAATAAAAACATCTGCACCCAAACGAATAGGAACACGAACCAACGAGTTTTTTTTAAACGTAACGGGCTTGCCTTTTTCTTCAATAATATTAGAGATTAATAACCTAACGGCATTTGAACCTATATCAATGGCCGCGTATTTTTTGATTGAAAGCATGTTAGTCTTCTAATTTTTTTTGATAATATTCGTAAACGGCAAACTGTGACCTGGTTCTTGGCTTGTCGTTTACTCGATATTGATTTTTCTGTTCTTCATTTAGCCATCTTGCCTTCACATTATCGCTCCAACTAATATTGAAAGTATCAATAATTTCTTGTTTGATATCTTCATCATAAATTGGGCAACTAACCTCTACCCTATTTTCAATATTTCGGGTCATCCAGTCGGCAGACGAAATGTACAATTTGGCTTCTTGATCTTTACCAAAAATATAAATTCTGGAGTGCTCTAAAAATTTATCAACCACGCTAATTACCTCAATATTTTCGCTCATCCCTTTCACACCAGGTATTAAACAGCAAAGTCCTCTAACTATCATTTGTATTTTTACACCAGCGCGACTCGCTTCGTAAAGCTTGTCTACCATAGGATAACTAGAGATACTATTCATTTTAAGCCTAATCACTCCTTCTTTACCCTGTTTTACTTTTTCAATTTCGTCATCAATTAATTTGAAAACGTCTTTTTTAGTAAAATGCGGTGAAACAATTAAATGTTTATAACGGTTAATTTTGTAGTTGGCTTCAAAAAACGAAAATATTTTATCAACGTCTTTTAATATCTTTTGGTTGGTGGTAAACAGGGTATAGTCTGTGTAAATTTTGGCGGTCGACTCATTAAAGTTACCTGTACTGATAAAGCCATAGCGCATTATTTTATTGTTCTTTCCTTGTTCTCGCTCAATAACACACATTTTGCTATGTACCTTTAATCCGGGAACACCAAAAATAAGATTCACCCCTTCATCTTTCATTTGTTGGGCATAATCAATATTGGCCTGTTCGTCAAACCGGGCACGAAGTTCTATAGATACAGTAACGGCTTTTCCGTTAACAGCCGCGTTAATTAATGAACTTGCAATATGAGAAATTTCAGCAAGACGGTAAATGGTTATTTTTATAGTTTTAACTGCTGGGTCTAAAGCCGCTTCTCTAAGAAATTTCACTACATACGAGAAGGTTTGGTAAGGCGCGTGCAGTAAATAGTCTTTATCCAAAATAGCCTGAAAAATACTGTCCTGTAAGCTTAAGTTTTTAATAGGAAGTGCCTCAATTTTCTCGTACATTAAATCTGTTCTTCCCAAACTAGGAAAGCCCATGTAGTCTCTCCTGTTATGGTATCTTCCTCCGGGAATTATGCTATCAGTATTATCAATACCCATTTTATCCATCAAGTATTGAAGGGTTTCCTTATTTATGGTTTTGTCGTAAACAAATCTTACCGGTTCACCAATTTCTCTATGTTTTACACTATCTGATATTTTTTCAATGAAACTTTTGCTTAAATCACTTTCAAAATCTAATTCTCCGTCACGTGTAATTTTTATCATGTGGGCGGTGATGCTTCTATAATCAAAAATATTGAAAATGTCACTCAGACAATGCCTCAACAGATCATCCACCATTATGATATAATCATTATCACCTTGTTTGGGGAGTACAACAAACCTATCAACGGATTTTGGGATTTCTATAAGAGCAAATTGTTTTTTGTCTTGGGGCATCACCATTTTTACGGCTAAATAAGCTGCGCTGTCCTTTAAATTAGGAAGGACAACTAAATCATTTAAGATAATGGTTACTAAAGCTGGACTTACCGTTTTAAGAAAATACTCTTTTATAAAGTCATGTTGCGAACTTGTAATTTGCGTTTCGTCAATAACATGAATATTTTCCTCTTTTAGTTTGTTCCTAATATCCTGTAAAACAAGTAAACTTTCGCTTTGCTGTTTAATTACAATTTGAGTTATAATTTCCAATAATTCTTTGGCCCTAATACCTCCTAATTCACTTTTGCCTCCTTTCCCTGCTTCAACTATACGCTTTACCGTAGCGTAACGCACTTTAAAAAACTCGTCTAAATTATTCGAAAAAATACCTAAAAATCTTAGTCTTTCTATAAGCGGAACAGTTTCGTCCTCTGCTTCCTGCAAAACTCGAGCATTAAACTGTAACCAACTAATCTCTCTATTTATGTATCTGTTATTGGTAGGTGTTTCTAATTCTATCATTAAACTCTAAACTGTTTTACTAAAAAAACAAATATATTCTATTTACAGGAAAAATTTAGGCTAATACAACCAATAAACTTGATAAATAAGAAAAAAATGATTCAGAATATGAAATTTAAAAAATTCCTATTTCAAATCTTTAGGGAATATAGTAAGTACGGTTTCACCTGGTTTAAGATCAGACCATTTTTCTATATCAAATTTAAAAACGACCAATCCTGTTGTTGGCACATTAACAATATATTTATCACCATATGTATTGACAAAAGCGGTAATGGCGTGGTTGTGCCCAAAAATCATTAAACTATCAACCGAATCATCACAATTTTTAATGACTTCGATGAGGCTTTCTCCAGAAAAATCATATAACTCATGATTAAACTTTATAATATTTTTATCAATATCTAAATTTCTGATAAATATTTCAGCAGTTGTCTTTGCACGAACAGCATCACTGGACATCACCAAGTTTATTTTAAAATTCTCCCTTTTTAAGCGGTTTGAAACCAAATCAGCGTCATTATAACCACGCTTTTTTAGGGGTCTTTCATGGTCAATAACATCATATTCCCATGATGATTTTGCATGCCTTACCAAGGTTAGTTTTTTCATTTTCTTAAAGTAAATAACTTTTATTTCTTTATTTCAACTGTGAATTTAGGCTAATTACCGCTAATTTAATAACAAATTATAGATTCAAAAGACATAATCAATAAATTAATGTTTCTAAATCTTATAAAAAATTTGAATAAAAGAACTATCCTCGAGGCAGAGGCATAGAAGTATTTTGCTCATTTTATTTAGCCCTTAGGGTCAAAAACCAAAATTCTGCTATTTAGATTTACGTTTTATTCATTAATATATATTTAAAATTTTTGAATTCATGAATCTACTATTTCACGGGAATGACCATTTCAATGAAAACCCGGACGCAGAGCGTCAAGGAATTCTTTTCGATTAAATGAAGACGCAAATAAATTACCTGTTGAGTTTTTAATGACTTGACATATTTTTATTTAAAAAATTATTCTCTTTTCAAATGCTCTATATTTTATACTAAATAACTTCCTAAATAATTATTTTTTTAAGAAAAAGAATACAAAAGTTGTATTTCATCGTATTTTAATATCACTTTAAAGATTTTATTGTATATTTAAGACTTAACTAAAATTAAGAACTGGTAGTAATGAAACCCTAAGACTAATAAAACAAAAACAGGATAAATTGACCCCAACCTAAATTTAACCTAATGAAAACACAACCCATATTACTATTTTTGGCAGTTTTTTTTATTGCCCACATAGTCAATGCTCAAACAGCGGTGTGTGAAAACTCTTCTTGTACGGCCAATGACTATCAATTAGATTACTTTTATTTAGGTAACGAAAATGGAACACCTTATTCCCCCGGTTATTGTGACTTGGGCGTAAGCCTAGAAACACATATTTGGACAAACTTTATAACCAATAGCGCTGCCGACAGATACTCGCTTTATATTCATTTTAATGTTTACATAAATGGTGTGTTCACAGAAACCGTTGACGACTGCTATTATGAATACGATAGTGTTCCAACTGATATTCTTATGAATTTATACACATTTGATTGGGGCTGTGGCGATCAAATTGTTTTAAAGGACTTTTATATGTCTTGGCAACCAAACGATAGTAAGGGATGTGGGTGTAATGGCGCTAAATGCTATCAGATTCCATACATAGATGTTCAAGGACCTTTAATTACCAATTTTGAATTCAGTTCAAGTTGCTCTACACCCAATACGTTAGATTTTACGTCAACAACACGAGGCGGTGTTCCTCCATACACTTATACTTTTTTATGGAATTTTGGTGATGGTACAACAAGTACATTAGAAACCCCATCCCATACATATACATCCACTGGTCCTTATACCGTGAGCTTAACAGTAAATGACACTAAAGACAGTGATACTCATGAAATGGAAATACCTAGTTTTAATTCGAACTTTCCTCCTGAGATTTATGCACCATCCAATAGCAATATTGAAGGCTGTAGTACAACAGATATACCGATATTAACTTATAGCTCTAGTGCTGTAAATATTACAGAGACACAATTTAATGATATAGGAGGGAATATTGTCTTGTACAACGATTTGGTTTCACTCACTTATGTAGATGTGGCCTCTGGGTCTTGTCCTTTAACGGTTACAAGAACATTTACGATTGTAGACAGTTGTAACAAACTTGAAACTGCCACACAAATCATTGAAATAAATGACACAGAATTACCTTTTGCTAGCAATCCAGATCCTATTAATGTACAATGTACATCAGATATTCCTGCTCCCAACACAATAGTTGTAGCCGATGCTTCAGATAATTGTTCTGCACCAATAATCTCATGGATTTCCGATGTGTCTGATAATTTGTCGTGTCCGGAAACCACCACACGAACTTATCGTATTTCTGATAATTGTGGGAATTATATCGATGTCAAACAAGCCATTATTATTAAAGATGATATTGCACCAGCAGCAACAAATCCAAGGCCTGTGGTTGTGCAATGTATTGAAGATGTACCATCTCCCAATGTAGATATTATTACAGATGAAATGGATAACTGTGGAACTCCTCAAGTTGCTTGGGTTTCAGATAACACTGACACTAATTCATGTCCCACAACCATTACAAGAACTTATAGTGTTACCGATTCATGTGATAATTCCATTTTGTTAGAACAAATCATTACGGTTAATGATACCACACCGCCTACAGGAACAGCTCCCCCAGATGCAAGCTACCAATGTATAGACCAGGTTCCTGAAGCCGACCCAAATAGTATTACTGACGAAGCAGATAATTGCTCAACCCCCGTTGTTGCCTTTGTTTCAGACGTAGTAACTACCAATTCTTGCTCGGAGGTTGTCACCAGAACCTTTAGTGTTACCGACAATTGTAATAATGAGACCTTACTGATACAAACTATTACGGTTGAAGATACTACATTGCCAACAGCAAGCGCACCAGTTGCCATACAGGTTGAATGTATTGAGTATCTACCTGAACCAGATATCAGTGTAATATCAGATGCTCAAGATAATTGCTCAGTTCCTGTAGTTTCATTTATTTCGGATGTTAGCAACGGGCAAACCTGTCCTGAAATTATAATAAGAACCTATCGTGTTTCTGATGACTGCGGGAATTATATCGATATAGAACAACAAATAACCATTCAAGATATTACACCTCCAACTGCTAGTAATCCTCCTTCCACATATCTAAATAGCAATGATCCTATTCCTGCTCAGGATTCTACTATTATTATTGACGAAACAGATAATTGTGGAGTTCCTGCAGTTGCTTTCGTTTCAGAAACAGTAACCCAAAATACTTGTGAGGAAATACTAACTAGAACATATAGCATTACTGATGCCTGTGGAAACTCAATAAATGTGAGCCACCATATCATTATAAATGATAATGTACCCCCAACAGCCAGTAATTTAGCAGGTATACAGCTAACCTGTAACGATAATATTCCTAGCCCAGACATTAATTTAGTTTCAGATGCTGCTGATAATTTTTCAACCCCAATCGTAGTATTCCTTTCCGATGTCTCTGATAACTTATCATGTCCCGAAACCATAACAAGAACATATCGCGTATCGGATGCTTGCGGTAATTTTACAGACCTTACCCAGAATATAATTATACATGATATGATTGCTCCAACTGCAAGTAACCCCGAAAATACTGTAGTACGCGACTTCAATAGCGTCCCAGCACCAGACCCTTTAATTATTACCGATGAAGCCGATAACTGTGGCGTTCCGGTGGTTACCTATATCAATGAAATGTCAAACAATGAAACATGTAATGAAATAATTACAAGAACCTATCGTATTACAGATAACTGTGGTAATTATATTGATGTTAACCATGTCATTGAAATAATAGACAACGTATCACCCACTGGCAACAATCCTACAGATACCATTGTTAGTTGCATTAATGATATACCAACTATAAATCCTGATGTTGTTACTGTGGCTTCAGACAATAATGGTGATTTTACAGTAACCTTTTTATCTGAAGAAACCAATGCTCAAAATTGTAACGATGTTATTATAAGAACATATCGAATTACTGATCTTTGCGGCAACTATACTGATGTAAACCATAATGTTTTCATAATTGATGATATGGAACCACAGATAGATGTTGATTTAGATACTGAAATTTATTTAAACTGTGCCATTGAGCCAAATCCACCAACGGTAAGCTTTTCTGATAATTGCACCTCCAACGTTTCTGTTACTTTTAATGAAGAAAAAACTATTATAGATTCTGAAAACTATGATATTAAAAGAACTTGGACAGCTACAGATGAATGCAATAATTCAAATTCATTTGAGCAGATAATACATATGAGTTCATATAACGAAACATCAACCACCGCAATGAATGTTTGTATTAGCGACTCCATTATTGATTTAAATGATTTGGTAAATACAAATGATAATGGTAGTTGGAGCGGTTCGGGCATGAATGTAATTGATGGGACCATTTTTGACCCTACCACTGTTCCCGAAGGAAACTATTTATTCAATTATACAGTAACCAACAATTCATGTAAACTGACTAACCAATTTGATATTAATTTAAACGATGACTGTGTTGTGTACTCCTGTATAAGTTCAACGGCAGATGTCGATATTTCAAAAATATTGACTCCAAATAATGATCTACGTAATGACACCTTTAATGTCTTTTTCAAATTAAACGAAGCTATTGACGATTTAAGCACTTGTGATATTAAAGTACAAGTTCAGTTATATAACCGCTGGGGCACAAAAGTTTTTGAATCAAATGACTATGACAATAAATGGCAGGGTAAGGCTCCAAAAGGTTCATCGGGAAATGCAGAAAAACTTCCTACAGGAACCTACTATTACATTGTTAATTTAAAAAATAGTGGATTAAAACCCATTCAAGGATATATTTATTTCGGAACGAAATAATAATGGCAATGTGTAATCAAATGAAAAATTTCTATTTACTTTTAATTTTACTTCCTTTTTTGGTTGTTGGGCAACAATTACCACAATTTAGCCAATATATGTTCAACACAACTTCCATCAATCCTGCTTATGTTGGCAGTAGAGAAGCCATGGTTGTTACCTTTTTAAACAGAAACCAATGGGTTGGTGTTAATGGTGCTCCCATAACACAAACACTTGCTATAGATTCATCGGTTCCTGGAAGCAATTTAGGATTGGGGCTCTCGCTTATTAAAGATGAACTTGGTTACGAAAATACTACATATGTTTATGCAGATGCTTCATATATGATTGTCCTCAATGATTTCTATCGATTTTCCTTTGGTTTAAAAGGTGGATTGAGTAAATATGGTCTCGATCCCGATTTATTAATGGACCAATCTGCTGCTAACGACCAATATCTCGATAGAATATTTAATAAATGGAAGCCTAATTTTGGCGTGGGCTTCTATTTAAGATCAGATGAGTTGTTTATAAGCTTATCATCTCCTCGAATCATTAGTTATACAAATGAAACAGATATCACATACGAAGCTATCGAAAGAGCTAGTTATTATTTGGCTGGTGGCTATATTTTAGAATTTAATCCTCAAGTTAAATTTAAGCCTACCGTTATGTTAAAATATACTAATGGCTCCCCCCTTTCATTAGATTTAACAGCTAATTTTTTAATAAAGGAAGTATTATGGTTAGGTCTAGCCCATCGGATTAATGATGCAATGGGGGGCTATGTAACCATACAAGCTTCTGAAGCCCTACGCTTTGGCTATTCATACGAATTCAACACATCTAACCTAAGAGCCTACAGTACAGGTTCACATGAAATTTTTGTGAGTTACCAATTTAAACTTCCAAGACCAAGGTGTAATTGCCCTAACATCTTTTAAGAACTTAAAAAATCCTTTATTGTTTATAGAACGTTCATGGTCTATCACGATACTTTAATAAAAGATTTTACTTGTTTTAAGTAGTTAATTTTCTTACCATAATCGATTAAATGCTCTTTTTTATCGATAAAATGTTGTTTTTCTCGATAAAATTCAATTTATTTGCTTATTATTAAAGATATAATTATCAATTTTAATAAAATAAATAACATTAATTATGGATTATCAATACATTAGAAGCGGTTTACATAATAACTTACATCGTTAAATCATACAAATATCTCGATTAATCGAACTTGAAATACCCTTAGTCGAATTTTTAAGTGATTTAACACATTTTTTTGATATAATAATAACATCTATGTTGATTTGTTTAACTATTAACTGAATAACGATGACCCCAAATCTGATTTCACACTTAAAGTTTTTAATGTCGTTATTCCACGACATTTTCCCTCATTACTTTTTTTTAAGAATCGAAGCACTTTTGCACGACAACGCTGTGGTGCAACCTATTTACATATATAAAAATCTTGCTAAAGTCAATACAAATCTACAAGCTTATGAAAACTAATACTTATAAGGTTTTACCTAAATTATTATTCCTTGCAATTTTTCTGGGAATATTTAGTGCTGGAGCACAAGGAGACCCTAACAATTGTATAGAATTCACAAATTGTCCTCAATCGGATATTGAAATTTGTGCTGATCAATACAATCCAGATGACCCCTCAGAGTGGGGTGCTCTGTTACAAACTTGGACTATTCCACAAGCCTCTGAAACATGTTCAGGCGGACCTGGTTCAAATTCCTTTATCATGGATTTTAAGCTCAATGAGTCTTTACTTGGTGTAGATTGTTGGGACTTCAATTATGTACAACGAGTTGGAACGGATGGTGGTTATGTAAGATTGTTTTCAAGTAGTGGAGGTCCCATTTCATATATTATCACTCCATATTTATATTTGGAAGTTGGTGAACCTGTTGAAATAGATGTGGATTACACAGACGGTAATTACAATATGAAGGTTTATTATATTGATGATATGGGGAATGAGGTGTTCTCTGGAACTACAGTAGATATTGACGCTACAAATACTGGACCTGGATATGAAACTTATGCAGTAGATCCAAATCTTCCTAGTGATGGGTCTTACAGGATTAAATATGAATTTACTTATACTGGATCTAAACCTAGTAATACCAATATTGTAGATAAAATAAGTATTGATGGTGTTGTTGTTGAAGGTTCATGTACTGGTGGTGTTGATTTTACCGTTACAGGGCCAGAACCTCCTGAATTTTTACCTGTAGGGACTCACGATTTATGTTATACAGCAACTTATACTGATCCTAATGGAGCTATATATGATGAAACCTGTTGTATTACGGTTCATGTACTTGACACACCTCCTGTAATAACTTGTCCAACCCCGATTACACAGGGATCAGATCCAGGTCTCTGTACAGCAACAGTAAGCATTCCTAGCCCAAATGCAACAGATGAAGACTGTGCCGGAACAAATTTAACAACAAATTTAACCGTAACAGCTGCACGTAGTGATGGTTTAGATATTACAGACCCCTACCCACTTGGAGTAACAACTATTACACATAGTGCTACTGATGATAATGGCGTAACCGTAACCTGTGAACAAACTGTAACTATAACAGGGGGAGCAAATCCTTCTTTTGACTCACAACCTGCTCCAATCAGCAATATTAATTGTAATGATAGCCTTCCAGTACAAGAAACGTTAACGGCAAGTGATTGTAACGGTCCTGTTACAGTTGTTCCTAGTGTTGATGATTATACTGTTGATGTTTGTAATGGATATTTTATTACTTATAGATGGACTGCTGGAGTTACAGAAGAAACTCAAACTTTTCAAGTTTTACCAGATATAACCCCTCCTTCTATTGATACTCAAGCTTCTAATGAAACTGTAGAATGTGATGGTTCAGGAAACCCTATATCGCTTAATGCGTGGTTAGATAATAAGGGTGGAGCAGTTGCATCCGATTTGTGTGGTAGTGTGACCTGGTCTAATGACTTCATTGGATTAAGTAATGACTGTGGTGCTACGGGTTCAGCAACAGTAACTTTTACAGCTGAAGACGATTGTGGCAATGAGGCTACAACGACAGCTACTTTCTCTATTGTGGACAATCAAAATCCTTCAATTACACCTCCGACCAATGTAACTGTCGAATGTGGTAATTCTACTGAACCTGCGGATACCGGAATTGCTACAGGTCAAGATAACTGCGGAGATGTTACAATTACATACACTGATAATGAAACTGCAAACTGTGGAAACACGAAAACAATAGAGAGAACTTGGAAAGCAACAGATGAGTGTGGACATTTTACAAATGCCATACAAACTATTACTGTGGAAGATACTACTCCACCTGTACTAACATTACCTAGTGATGTTACTATTGAGTGTACTGAAG
>NZ_JBJJBQ010000016.1:0-23278 GCF_045446075.1 Flavisericum labens
TTATGTGGTACTTCAGCAATATGCAGCTTAAAAAATAAAACTAAATTTTATTAGGATTTGATCTTGGAATACGTATAACTTAAGTTAGCTAATAATATAGTTAATAATTATACACAACTTTGTTGTGCGTTTGTTTTTTATTTTTTAACTAACAGAAGCTCTATCAAAACCAACAGTTTCTCTATAAAGTTGTGGAGATGCATCTGCATTTTTTTTAAAAAATCTGCTAAAATAATATTCGTCATTATATCCTAACTCGTATGCAATTTCTTTTACTGTTTTATTGGTTAAGTATAATTCTCTTTTGGCTTCTATAATGATGCGTTCCGAGATTAAGTCGGTTAAGGTTTTATTAAAATGGGCTTTGGTTAGTCTTGTTAATGCTTTTGGCGTAATTGCTAACATATTGGCATATTCACTAGCAGAATGTTTTGTTTTATAATGCTTTTCAATATAATTCTTTAAATTCTGTAAAATGAAGGGTTCTTCATTATTGGTAGTTGCTTTTTGTGCTTCGGTTTGTTGTTCTGTTTTTAATCTTGAGGCGGTTATTAAAAATATTTTTAAATAGGAAATCAATAATTCATATTGTGCTAAAGCTGTCTTTTTCATTTCTTCCTTTAATTGCTCTATTATCATTTCAAAACTTGTCGTAGTATTTTCATTTACTTGAACCATAGGCGGATTGTAAATATTATTGAATAACACACCATGACAAGCAATTTCATTGTGGTGTTTATGAATACAGAAAAAATCGGGATGAAAATGAATTACCACACCACTTATGTCTGTTTTAGTACTAATCATAAATGGTTGATAGGGAGAAAAAGACAACAACACATTCTCATCAAAATCGTATTCAGAAAAATCAGCTTTTAGGGTTCCATTGCCTTTTTGTATCCAAATGAGCGAGTAATAATTTAGCCTTTGGATATGGTCAAATGGGTTGTCTTTTTCTAAATGATATATTTTAAATGCCAGATTACCCGTTTGCGGGTTAATGAGCGTAAGGCGGTTATTTTGCGTCATGATTTATGTTACATTAGTTTTCTTTCGTTTTCTGTAATTTTTAAATCGTTTATACTAGCATAGCGTTTTTGCATAAGCCCATTTTCATCAAATTCCCAAAGCTCATTGCCATAGGCTCTGTACCATTGGTCGTTTTTATCTTGGTATTCATACTCAAATCTAACAGCCATTCTATTTTCTTTAAAACCCCAAAGCTCTTTTTTTAGTTTATAATGCTTTTCGTTTTTCCATTTTTGTGTTAAAAAGGTTACAATTTCTTCTCGTCCAGTAATAAACTGTGTTCTGTTTCGCCATTCCGAATCTGTGGTATAAGCTTTTGAAACTTGTATTGGGTCTTTAGAATTCCATGCGTCTTCAGCAATTAGAACTTTTTGTTTTGCCGTTTCTTCGTTAAAAGGCGGTATTGGAAGCTTTTTCATGATGTGCGTACTTTTTTGATTTTATAAATTAAATATGTTTACCGACAAGTATTGTAGCTTTTAAAGCATACATTGCAGACCAGTTTGTTTACTTTGGTCTGTAAGTAAATTCCTTTTAAGTTACTCTCGACATACAATGTAATCCAGCCTTTTTTATACTCCAAATCTTTGATGTTTGCAGTCTTTAAAGCTTTATAAAAGTTACCTCCATATTCCTGTCTTCCCCAACAATTTGGGCAAAATCCTTTAGGTGATTTTAACTTGTTATCATTTGGGTCTCTTTTTAAAAAAGCTAGTACATTCTTAACTAGGTTCATCTCTAAATTGAATTAAAGGTTAAAAATAAAGGAAATATGAAAACCCATATTTCCTTTGTTTGGTTTAAATGGTTTCTGCTATAGGAAAATCTACAGGCACTTTTGTAAGGTTATGTAGATAATTCATAGCAGTTTTATCACTCACCTGAAGTATTACATCTACAAGATTTTCTTTAGTATATCCTTGAGCAAAAAAGTCTTCCACATTTTCATTACTAGCTTTTCCTCTGTTTTGAGTGATGTCTGCTGCCAATTTTACCAATGCGTTCAATTTTGAGTTTTCACTACTTCCTTTTCTGATATCTAATAATTGTTCATCATTAAATCCATTCATTTTCCCTAATACTAAATGCGCACTTTGACAATATATACAACTATTTACCTGACTAACGATAAGGTTTACTGCTTCTTTCTCTTTGTTTGATAAAGATGTTTTAGCATTTTGGAAGTCCAAGTACCGTTTTAAACCATGGTCTGAATACCCTATAGTTGCATAAAGGTTTGGTACAAAACCCAAAGCTTTGTCTAAATTGTCAAAGATCTCTTGATTTGTTTGAGATACTTCATTTCTTGTAGGAACATTCAATTCCGTTTCAGTTACACTTTCCATTTTTTTATTTTTTAAAATTGTTTGTCAATATTGACACTACAAAGATGATGAAGAATGGAATGAATTAAAATGGACAATTTTCGTTAATGGATGGATGATTTTCTTGAAGGTGATCAAATGACGTACAATGCAAAGATAAAGTTCCGTTTCAATGAACTTTATCGATTGTTAAACTAAGGTAGTTGAATTTTTTTACAAAGTCAAGTAATGTACACAAAGATATATAAACATAGCACTACTCAATAATCTCTACATTTCTAATATAAATATTCCGTAGCGGCCAATCGGCATCATCGGTTTCTACGGCGGCAATTTTATCAATCACGTCCATGCCCCGCGTTACATGCCCAAAAATGGTATAATCGCCATTTAGGTAATGGGCGCCACCCTTTTGTTGCACAATAAAAAACTCAAAAGGCGAGGCTAATTTATGTGGATTGTCTATTTCGCTACTGGGCATGGAAATAACACCACGGTCGTGCTTAAAGCCACGTTTCGTGTCAGGCGGCAGTAAGTACTGCCCAATGGCATGACGTTTGTCTAAAGTTTCTTGGTCGTCGCTGTGGCCAGCCTGTACCATAAAATCATCAATTACACGGTAAAATTGGGTGCCATTAAAATAGTTTTGTTTGGTAAGGAAAATAAAATTCGAGCGGTGAAATTTGGTTTCGTCATATAGCAAGACATCGAATGAACCTAAATCAGTCGTTATGCGCACTTTGTTTTCCTTGTGTTTTTTGTCGTACTGCAAGAAAAATTCCATAGCGTTTTTCTCAGTTAATAGGGGGAATTCACGCTCCGGCAATTCACTTACAGCCTTAGCTTCTGTTTTAGTATTTATAACAGAGTTGTCTTTTTTTACAACTTCGGTTTTGGGAGCGCTTTTGTTTTTAGTTTTTTTATCTTCACAATTCAAAAAAACGATACAAAGGCACATTAATAAGTAAAGTCTCATTTTTTAATATTTTAAATGCCGATTAGGGCTTTTTTCTAAATGAATTTCGACGAATTTCAGCAATCGCTTTCAAAAATAAAAAATATACCGCTTTTAGGCGAAATATCGCATTTTAAAATGATGCCACCGTTTAGGCAGGAGCTTTTAAAAAAACAGGCTCAGGCTATAAAGCGCGCCAAGCATGCAGGTGTGCTGGCATTGTTTTATCCTAATGAAAAAGAGCAAACACAGCTGGTTTTTATTTTAAGAAAAACTTATAAGGGTGTGCATTCTGCCCAAGTGGCGTTCCCTGGTGGTAAGTTGGAACCCCAAGACCAATCTTTGGAAGATGCCGCTTTAAGAGAAACTGAAGAGGAGATAGGTGTACCTCTCGATAGTATAGAAGTAATTAAAACCTTGTCACGCGTTTATATTCCACCAAGTAACTTTTATGTACAGCCATTTATGGGGGTGGTAAAGCAAAAACCACAATTTATAAAGCAAGAAGATGAGGTTGAAGCCATTATTGAGGTAGCTATAAAACATTTTTTGGATGATAAAAGCTTAATTACTAAAAAAGTAAAAACCTCGTACAGTGTTGAAGTTGAGGTACCTGCGTTTTTGCTTAACGATTTTGTAGTTTGGGGAGCAACGGCGATGATGCTCAGTGAAATTAAAGATATCCTGAAACAACTTTCGTAATTTGGATAGTTTATTACATTTGTAAGCGTAATTTGAGCAGGTTTTGGCATAATTTGTTTAAATTGTATAACCAAGCAAACAAGAAGTGTAATTTATGGGATTGTTTAAAAGAAACCCCTTTGGACATATATTGATTATTAAAAAATGGCTCATCAGAGTTTTAGGAGCCATGACACATAGGCGTTTTCGAGGTTTTAACGAACTGCAAATCGAGGGGTCTGAAATTATAAAAGATTTACCGGACACCAAGGTGTTGTTTGTTTCCAACCACCAAACCTATTTTGCTGATGTGGTAGCTATGTTTCACGTGTTCAATGCTAGTTTGAGCGGACGTGTAGATTCCATAAAAAATGTAGGTTATCTCTGGAACCCTAAATTGAACATTTATTACGTAGCGGCCAAAGAAACGATGAAAGCTGGTTTGTTGCCAAAAGTTTTGGCATACGTAGGGTCGGTAAGTATCGAACGTACTTGGCGTTCAGAGGGGAAAGATGTGAACCGACAAGTTAAAATGAGTGACATTTCCAGTATAGGAAAGGCTTTAGATGATGGTTGGGTCATTACTTTTCCACAAGGCACTACCACACCTTTTAAGCCGATTAGAAAAGGAACGGCGCACATTATTAAACGTTATAAACCCATTGTAATTCCTATTGTTATTGATGGTTTTAGAAGGTCGTTCGATAAAAAAGGATTGCGCATAAAAAAGAAAAATATTCTGCAATCTATAGAAATTAAGACGCCCTTAGAGATTGATTACGATAATGAAACTACCGATGAAATCGTAAAAAAGATAGAATACGCTATCGAGCAACACCCTTCATTTTTAAAGGTAATTCCGCAGAAAGAACTGGAAGCTTTGGAGGAG
The DNA here is from genome assembly GCF_045446075.1 of Flavisericum labens. Taxonomy (NCBI): domain Bacteria; kingdom Pseudomonadati; phylum Bacteroidota; class Flavobacteriia; order Flavobacteriales; family Flavobacteriaceae; genus Flavisericum; species Flavisericum labens. The sequence goes on from NZ_JBJJBQ010000016.1 coordinate 4,880, forward strand.
CTTAATAAGAAGCGTGAGTGGTAGTTACTTTAAATTTCTATAAAAATAAAAAATGAATATAGCTAAGTTATTTGTTGTATCAGTATGTGTTCTTTTGAACAGTAACTCATTGTTTTCTCAAAACATAGAATTCAATAACCCATTGGCTGAAAAACGAGCCGACCCATGGGTTCATAAATCAGAGGACGGTACATATTACCTAATTGCCACCGTGCCCGAGTACGATAAAATTGTTCTGAGAAAAGCCGCGACGATAAACGGTTTAAAAAAAGCTGAAGAAAAGGTCGTCTGGACTAGGCACAAAAAAGGTGTTATGGGACATCATATTTGGGCACCAGAGCTTCATAAAATTGATGGGGTTTGGTATATTTATTTCGCTGCTGGGGAAGCCGAAAATGTTTGGAATATTAGAATGTGGGTGCTCTCCAATGCATCCGAAAACCCCATGGAAGGAGAATGGAAGGAAGAAGGACAGATAAAAACCGATATAGAATCGTTTTCGCTTGATGCCACAATTTTTCAGCATAATGATAAGAGATATATGATATGGGCGCAAAATGTGCGGGGCGGTAAGCACGGTACGGCATTGGTGCTTTCTGAAATGGCATCGCCAACAGAACTTGTTGGTCCCGAAGTGGTCATTACAGAGCCGGAATTTAGTTGGGAACGGATGAAATACAACGTTAATGAAGGCCCCGCTGTAATACAACGAAACGGAAAAATATTTGTAACCTATTCGGCCAGTGCCACAAATAGCAATTATTGTTTAGGCTTGCTTTGGATTGATAAAGACGCCGATATTTTGGATGCATCGAATTGGCACAAATCGCCAGCCCCGATATTTTATACTAACGAAGACTTAAAACGCTATGGACCAGGGCACAATTCATTTACAACTTCCGAAGATGGGAAAACCGATATCATGATTTACCACGCCCGAGATTATAACGGAATTAAAGGTCACGAACTCTCCGATCCAAATCGAGCTACACGAGCTAGAGTAGTAAAATGGACACCGAGCGGATTTCCTGATTTTATGCAGAAAGAAGGTGATTAGGTTTTTTCCTGTTGGTTAATAACTCCTAAAAACTTCACTTCAAAAAACACATCAAAATATTTAATTTGCAGACCTATTTAAAAACCATTAAGTGAAAGTCTGTATAGCCGAAAAACCAAGTGTTGCCCGCGAGATTGCCTCTGTTTTAGGAGCCAATACCAAGCGCGATGGCTATTTTGAAGGCAATGGCTATGCAGTAACTTATACCTTCGGTCATCTTTGTACTTTAAAAGAACCAAACGACTACAAACCATATTGGAAAAGCTGGGACTTGAACAATTTGCCCATGCTACCAGAAAAGTTTGAAACCAAAGTAGTGGCCAATTCGGGCATTCAGAAGCAATTTAAAATTGTAAAGGGATTATTCGACAAAGCTGAAGTAGTAATAAATTGTGGTGATGCCGGGCAGGAGGGAGAACTCATTCAACGCTGGGTAATGAACGAAGCCCAATACAAAGGTGAAGTAAAACGGCTGTGGATTTCCTCATTGACCACGGAAGCCATAAAAGAAGGCTTTGAAAACTTGAAACCAGCGACCGACTACGACAATTTATATTATGCAGGATTTTCCCGAGCTATTGGTGATTGGTTATTGGGTATGAACGCTACAAGACTCTACACCTTAAAACACGGTGGTTACAAACAAGTACTTTCGGTAGGACGCGTGCAAACCCCAACTTTGGCTATGGTGGTCAATCGGTTTAAGGACATTGAAAATTTTAAGCCGCAACCGTATTGGGAACTTCAAACCTTGTATAGAGAAACCCTTTTTAGCTATGAAGATGGGCGTTTTTTTAAAAAGGAAGACGGTGAAACTTTGGCCAATAAAGTCAAAGAAGCCGAATTTGAAATCGTTTCCATCAACAAGAAAAAAGGCAAGGAATATGCTCCTAAACTGTTCGATTTAACGGGACTACAAGTGTATTGTAATACTAAATTTGGCTTTTCGGCCGATGAAACTTTAAAAATCGTTCAAGCACTATATGAGCGTAAAGTGGTGACTTATCCTAGAGTGGATACCACATTTTTACCAAACGATATATATCCGAAAGTACCCGGAATTCTTCAAAAACTTACCCAGTATTCGGCTTTAACACAACCTATATTGGGAAAAAAAATTAAAAAATCGAAACGTGTTTTTGACGATAAAAAAGTGACTGATCACCACGCCATAATTCCCACGGGGATGCAGACTCAATTAAACCCTACACAACAACAGGTTTACAGCATCATAGTAAAACGCTTTATCGCTGTGTTTTACGAAGATTGTAATGTGTCGAACACCACAGTTTTAGGAAGTGCTGCTGAGGTGACTTTTAAAGTTACGGGCAAAGAAATTTTGGATAAGGGCTGGCGTGTAGTTTTTGAAAACCCCAATAAAAAGGAGAAAGAATCGGGAGTTTTGCCCACATTCGAAAAAGGTGAAAAAGGGCCTCACGAACCTTCGTTTTTAGAAAAGGAAACCAAACCGCCCAACCAATTTACAGAGGCGTCGTTATTGCGCGCTATGGAAACGGCCGGCAAGCAGGTTGATGATGAAGAGCTTCGCGACTTGATGAAAGAAAATGGCATTGGCCGCCCATCAACACGAGCCAATATTATTGAAACGCTGTTTAAAAGGAAATATATAAAGCGAAATAAAAAGCAGGTGCTCCCAACGGTTACGGGCATTCAATTAATAGAGACCATTCAAAATGAATTATTGAAGTCCGCCGAACTTACGGGTTCTTGGGAAAAGCAGTTGAAAGACATCGAAAAAGGCGAATTTAGTGCCGGTGCGTTTATAAAAAATATGAAACGTATGGTTGATGCCCTAGTTTATGAAGTTCGTAGCGAAACGAAACGAGCCAATATTTCCCAAGCTAACGTTATTAAAAGCAGAGCTGCTAAGGGTGCTGATAAAAAGCAAAGGGGGCTTTTAACTGAAACCTGCCCAAAATGTAAAAAAGGAACCTTATTAAAAGGGAAGTCGGCCTATGGTTGCAGTGCCTTTAAAGCAGGTTGCAATTTTGTGTTGCCTTTTAAGTTTGCCGAAAAAAAGATTTCTGAAAAACAGTTTGTCAGGTTATTACAAAAAGGAAGCACGGTAAATCTTAAGGGTTTTAAAACCGAAATGGGAAAAGGAAAAATAGAGGGATTGCTTCGTTTTGATGATGATTTTAAAGTGAAACTAGAACCAAAAAAGACTTCCTCGAAATCGAAACCTGACGAATTGAAATGCCCAAAATGTAAGACGGGAAATATTTTGAAAGGTAAAACGGCCTACGGATGTAGTGAATATAAATCGGGATGCGATTTTAAAATGACTTTTGAAGCCGTTAAAGCCAAAATTAATGGCCAAAAACCTACTAAAGAACTTGTTTATAAAATTTTAAGTGGAGTCAAATAAAAATAGCCACAGGCATTTTCTCATTTTTAAACCTTATGGCGTTTTAAGTCAGTTTAAAAGCAATTCCAGTAAACAACAATCAAAAACCTTTTTAGGTGAGTTTTACGATTTTCCTGATGGCACCATGGCTGTTGGACGACTAGATGAAGCATCAGAAGGTTTGTTGCTGCTCACTACCGACGGAAAAAGCAGTGCTTTAGTTAATAGTCAAAAAGTTGAAAAGGAATATTATGCACAGGTTGATGGCACGATTTCAGAAGTGGCGATAGAGCAACTAAAAATGGGCGTAGAGATTAGTATTGAAGGCAACAAGTATTTAACAAAACCCTGTGAGGTGCATCGGTTAATTGAAACTCCAGATTTACCAGCGCGAGCCAAAAAGATTCGTGATGAACGTCATGGTCCAACCACTTGGGTATCGATAATCTTAACAGAGGGCAAATTTAGGCAGGTTCGTAAAATGACATCGGCAGTAGGGTTTCCTACGTTGCGATTGGTTCGCGTTCGGATAGGTAAATTCAAAATAGGAAATATGAAAGCCGGAGGGGTAGTTGAGGTAAACCATCTTACAGAGAAACTGTAATTTGAGATAGTATCAACAATTTTATTTACTGAAACCTAATGGCCTTAACTGGTGATATTTTGGTAATGATGTACGACGGTATTAAAAGCATAAGCAGGCATAGTACCATGGTGCCTATGTTGAGTGCGAAAATATAACCGAAGCTAATGTAAACTGGGGCTTCAGTAACGTAATATACACTGGGATCCAACGGGAAAAGTTTAAAATATTTTTGCGCAAACAGTAGCCCTAAACCAATTAAATTTCCCCAAAATAGGCCGAGTAAAATTAAATAGGATGCGTTGTAAATAAATAGTTTGCGTATGCTCCAGTTATTGCTCCCCAACGCTTTTAAAATACCTATCATTTGGGTGCGCTCCAGTATTAAAACCAAAAGTGCCGTAATCATGTTGATGCCTGCTACGAGTATCATAATGCCAATAATACCGTAAATATTTTTATCGAAAATTTTAACCCATTCGAATATGGAATAATATTTATCAGTAACGGTTTGCGTGTTAAATGTAGATGGGGTGTTTTGGTAAATTTCTTTGGCTTTTTGTTCTAAATCGCCATAATCATCAAGAAAAACTTCAAAATTTCCAATTTGGTCGTCTTCCCAGCGATTAATACGTTGCAGGTGCCTAATGTCTCCCAAAATATATTGTGCGTCTAAATCTTGAAATCCCGAACTGTAAATCCCGGTTACATGGTAAGTTAGCATGTTCGGTAATTTTTCGGGGTCGTCTTTTGCAAAAACCATCTGGAACTTGTCGCCCACTTTAAAATTTAATCGGTTGGCCAAGTATTCTGAAATTAATACGTCTTCATTTCGTTTTTGGGTGTAATCAGGCAATCGGCCGTCAATTAAAAATTCTTTAAAATAATCCCAGTTATAATCGTCCCCAACGCCTTTTAAATACACACCTTCAAAATCAGTTTCGGTACGTATTACTCCAAATTTTGAAGCTATACCTTGAATGTGCTTAATACCTTCAATGGTTTTAAATTCTGGGTAAAATTCTTGTTTTTTTGAAATGGGAATAACACTTTCTTGCGAGTTGTTGCTATCGTAATTGGTAATAGAGACATGCCCGTTAAAAGCAACCACTTTATCACGTATTTTTTGCTGAAGCCCAATACCTGTGGCAATGGCAATCATCATAACTATAATGCCAATAGCAATAGCGGCAATGCCAATTTTTATTATTGGTGCCGATATACTACTTTTATACGCTTTGCTGTCAATAATGCGTTTAGCAATAAAAAACTCGTAATTCAATTTTTAAATGAAGTTTAGTGTGTTCAAAAATACAGTTTTATTATTTGTTTTGGTATTAATTTCTTGCGGAAACGTGAGGAAGACGGAAGAAGGAAGAACGAAGACAGAAGTGGATATTCTGAAAAAAGTTAAAATTGACACCAATGTTGTTGTTGGTGCAAACCAAGTGGAGTTGTACTTACCATTATTGAGAGGAAAGCGAGTAGGGATTGTGGCCAATCAAACTTCCGTGATAAAAAAGCCGATGAAGAACATTAAAGCCATTTTTACAGATTATGTTCCGAATAAAAATTTAAAAATAAACGCAAATATTTTTGTTCATCTTATCGATTCGTTAGTGGTATTAAATATTGATGTGAAAACTGTATTTGCCCCCGAACACGGCTTTCGTGGCACCGCTGACGCAGGAGAAGTAGTAAAGGATGGCATAGACACCAAGACAGGAATTCCAATTATTTCACTTTATGGGAAAAATAAAAAGCCATCGAAAGAACAGTTGGAAGATTTGGATGTTGTGGTGTTTGATATTCAAGATGTAGGCGCGCGTTTTTATACCTATATCTCGTCTTTGCATTATGTCATGGAAGCTTGCGCCGAACAAAATATTCCGTTAATAGTTTTAGATAGACCAAACCCTAACGGACATTATATTGATGGGCCTATTTTAGAGCCAGAACACCAAAGTTTTGTGGGTATGCACCCCGTTCCTGTGGTTCATGGAATGAGCATTGGCGAATACGCCCAAATGATTAACGGTGAAAAGTGGCTGGATAATGGAGTGCAGTGTGATTTAACGGTAGTCCGGGTTAAAAATTATAATCATAATTTAAGTTACAGCTTACCCATAAAACCGAGCCCGAATTTACCAAACGATAAAGCTATCAATCTTTATCCCAGTTTATGTTTTTTTGAAGGCACGAATGTAAGTGCCGGGAGAGGAACCGAAATGCAATTTCAAATTTTTGGAAGCCCATTTTTAAATTCTAAATTGTTTGATTTTCAGTTTACTCCACAACCAAACGATGGGGCTAAATACCCAAAACATCGAGAAAAATTGTGCTTTGGAAAAGATTTGAGACAATTAGAAGATTTAGGTTCGTTAAACTTAAGATGGCTGATTGAAGCTTACAGGAGCACAAACAATACATCTGAATACTTTAACAATTTCTTTGTGAAACTTGCCGGAACGAAAAAACTACAAAAGCAAATAGAAGAAGGTTTATCGGAGGAAGAAATAAAGGTTACATGGAAAGCAGGGTTAGAAGCTTTTAAGGAAAAGCGTGAAAAGTACTTGCTTTATCCGTAGTCTAAAATAATCAAAAAGCACCCAGCCGCATTGCTGCAACTAAGTGCTTCTATCTAACAAAAAACCCTAAAAATCAAACACTACAAACGGGCTTTTTAAAAACAAACTAACTATCCCTTTTTCATAAATTCTGTATTTCCTGAGCAGTTATAGGCCCGAGTTCAAAACTGCTTTCTAATAACTCTTTTTTTAATTTTTTTGTTTGCTCTATTTTGTTGTTGGCCTTGTAGATTTTAGCCAAATGAAATAGAACATCAGGTTCTGAAGTTTTACCTACTACATGATTTTCCATCACTTTTAATGCTTCTTCAGTCTTACCGTGGTTGTAATGCGTCCAAGCCAGTAAATCATACGATTGCGGTGTTGGCCTGTTTTGTATTTCTTCATTTGCAATCATTAAAGCCTTTGCCGTGGTATTTGGGTCTTCTGCCAATAAAAGCGTGTTGTGCTTGTTGTACATGTCGCCATAAAATGGATTTTTAACCGCTTCGGCATAAAGCTGAAGTTGCTCTTCTTTTAAACCTTGATCATTTTTAAACTCGGCAATTTCTGCTTTCAGTAAATAATAATCCGGAGATTTATGGTTTTTTGTTATGGTGTTTAGTATATGTAGGGCTTCATCGCCATTTTTTTCATAAGAATAGACAATCCAGGCAATGCCTTTTTTGGCATAGGCGTCTTCAGGGTTTAATTCCAAGGCTTTCAAATAATGTTGGTACGAGTCTTGTATTTTTCCGGCATGACCGTAATAATCAGCCAAATTCGTATAAACCCATTGTTTGGTTGATGGAACGTTTGAAGATTCGGCAATGGTTTTGGCCTGTTCCATATATTTTATGGCAGCCTCTAAATTTCCTCGGTGGTCAGACCATTTTGATAGTCTGATTAAATAATCAAAATTACCATCTTTTCTCGTTTTTTCCAGATATGTTTTAGCGATATCGAAATTTCCTAATTCCATATGAACATCAAATAGCATTTTCTGCGTGCCTTTGAGGTTTTCACCGTTGTCTTCCGCTTTTTTTAATAAGCCCAAAGCTTCTTTAAATCTGTGTTGTGAAATATAATTTCGTGCTAAGGCTCTTAGGTAGCCTGCTTTATTATATGAGGTAGCTTCGTTAGCCTTAATTAAATACTTTTCGGCTTTTATTAGAGCTTCAATTTCCCCTGTTTGGTTAAAAATTTGAGATTGAGATGCTGCAGCTTTGGCAAAGTATGGGAACTGATTTGGTTCTTTTTCTAGCTTTTTTTCCCAGAAGTTTAAATCGGATTTTGCCAATTGCAACATCTCGCTCTCTGTATTGTGTAAATAATTAGCGTAGTCTTCTCTATTTGTTATTTGTTTTTCTTTGCTACCACAGCTCGCCAACAATATAATTGTCAGAGCTACGGCTATGTGTTTTAAAGGTTTCATTGCGTTTTGTTTTTAAGTTTTTTGTTGTTTTAATTACTCTAAAACAAGGGTGTGTGCGCCCTTGCTCTAGAGTTTAAAGTAGGTTATTCAGGTTTTACCAAGGCGAAGCCAGATAAGGGAAGGAGCTCAAAAAGGCTTTATCGTTGGAATCAACATTATCATTAGATAATCCAGGATTTTCTGAAAAGTCCTCACCTCCAAAAATTAGAAGCAATTCAACCGTAATAACATCGTCTGACAATGTTCTTCCAGTTAATACATTCGTTCCGTCGTAAAATGTTGTTGGGCCATCTAATGATACATTTAAAACGTCGGTAGCAAGTAAGCCAGTAAAAGTGGCTGCATCTAACCCTAATGCATTTTTGTCTTCTGCATTTGCATAAGCTGGACTTAATGCCATTAAGTTGGACTGAAATTTACTTTGGAATGCCGCATTTTGATCTGATGGAACAGTAACGTTAAACATATCTTTGTCTGCACTTGCAACAAATACGGTGTTTACGGCTGGTCTACCCATTTGATCTTCTTGAGAGTACGTGCCGGAAAAATCTGGTCCCATGGGTTGCATGATATTGTCATCATTGTTCGAACAGTTAAATGCCAGTATGGTTACTGCAAATGCAACTGTTGCTATTTTTATTCTTTTTATCGTTTTCATATTTCAAATTTTTATAAGGTTGTGTTGTTATTTTCTTTTAGATTCTACCCAAGTATTGATGGTTCCAGAACCCCCAATCATACTTTTTGGCACTTCAACTACTATGGACATCACATTAGTTCCTGCAAAAGTATCTGCTCCTGGGCTGTTAAAACTTGTTGCATTACCTGCAATTATTTCAGAATATTGCGCAAAGTCCATAAAAAATGGGTCGTCTCTAGGCCCAGCAAAAAAGCTCATGCCTTCGTAAGAACTTATTTTAGCATTTTCGCCATAAGTTGTGATGTCAACTATGCCAACTGCGGTTGCATTGGTTTGTACGATGCTGTTAAGTCCGGTTTGAGAAGGTGCTACAGGTCCAAAAAAGAACATTTTTCCATCTCTTGGAATGGCTTGGATAACTAAGTCTTCTACATTGTCACCTGTATTGTCGATATTAAATTCTAACAATACATTTTCGTTAAAAGTGGCACTGCCTGTGGCACTTGGGCTAAGTAAACCTTGTAAGTTTGCAACGAATACCATATTATCTGAATTTTCGCCTTGAAATGCATAAAAGTCGGTAATATCACTATTGCCACCCTGTACGGCAGGCGCATCGATATGGTCTGCCGCAATAATAAAGAAACTAGCCGCAGCGATAATTCCTATTCCTAATACTGTTTTTAAATTTTTCATGATTTTTTTGAGATTTTTGTTATTATTATTTTTGACTCTCACTCATACCTACGGAAAAAAGAAAAACACGGTTTTGTTAAAATTTTGTTAATACGAATATTTGCAAATTATTAGACTAAAGCATTACATTTACATTGTTAATTATCCTTTTAGAAACTATGAACCCATCTTCGGCAGGTTGGATAAAGAAACTGGTAAGAGAGGTTGAAAAGAACAATCTCTTTTTAAAGTATGATGAGGAATCGTTTTATGATGCCTTAAGAGCTTGCGGATTTATTTATGGGAGCAATTTTGAAGTTGTTGCCCAGGTTTTTCCTAAAAATGATTTAACTGAAGGGGAACTCTGTAAAACCAATTTGTGCCTGTCATTTTTATATGCACATGCAAAATCTAGAAGCGATACGCCATTTGTTGAGAGTGTGATAAGCTTTTACACAGCTATAAATGAAATTAAAACGTCCTTCTTTCAAGGGCTATTGGGTGGAAAAAAATCTAATGAGCAATTAGAGAAAATTATTCATAAGCGTATTCAAATTGATGTCAATGTACTAACCAAAAACTTCAACTATTTTATTATAAACGCTTTGCTTTATGTTGATGTTTTGGCTTATATGGAATACCTGAAAACTCAGAGCATCAGTATTGATTACGTAAAAAACCTTGAGGCTTCAATAGTTGCGATATCATTGGACGTGCTTAATTCAAAAGCAGATAAAAATCAATATGACGACAGTTTAATTAAATTGTTCGAGTCTTCGTTGCGTTATAACGATAATAGGCACCTTACGTATGGCAAAGCCCTTGAGTATTTAAATACACCTCAAGAAAAGTATTACATATTAGATATATCATGTATGGCCACATGGAGCGACCAGATGATTGATGTAAAGGAAGAACAATTTTTAGAAAGGTTGGGGCGCGATTTAAAATTGGATATTTCACGCATTATGCAGTCTATTAAAACCGTCAATCATTTTTATAGCATTCATAAAGATAATATAGCCCTTTTAAGCTCGAAAAACATCGTTCAAAGTTTTTATGACAATTCGAGTAAAATGGTTTACAAGCTCATTTCGAGAAACAGCAAGCGTTTGTACCAAGAGTTAAAAGATAGCAAAGAACTTATGGTGTTGTTGTCGCAATCAACCATGCGTGATTTAACGCCTGAAGAGCACAAGAAAGTGCAGGAACAGCTTTTGGATATTTTTAAGTCTATTCCCAGTTTGGCTATTTTTCTGTTGCCCGGTGGCGCGCTATTGTTGCCACTGGTGGTTAAGTTTATTCCTAAATTATTACCATCCGCATTTGATGAAAATAGAATAGAAGAGTAAAAATGTGATTTTATGTTTTTTTCTAGTAGATTTACAGACCTACTAACTTAAACATACAATATGGCATCTTACACGATTCAAGAAATAAACGACCTTTTAAAGGGAGAATTAATAGGGCATACTTCTCAGGAAATTGAAGGCCCAGAGCAATTACGCAAGGCAAAAAAGCAGCATATCACATTTATTGGCAGTACCAAATATTTAAAATATTGGGAAGAATCTGAAGCCAGTGCTGCACTGGTTAACGATAATTTGTCGTTGGAGCCAGGTGAAAATAGAGCGATTATTAAAGTAAAAAATGCCGATTTAGCCATGGCTAAGGTATTGGAACTTTTTAATCCTCCAGCACCAGTGTTTGAAACCGATATACATCCAACTGCAGTTGTCCACGAGACTGCAAAAATTGGTGAGGGCTGTAAAATTGGAGCCCATTGCTATATAGGAAAAGATGTAGTGCTAGGAGATGGCGTTGTGTTTTATCCCAATGTTTGTGTATTTGACGAAACTGTTATTGGCGATAACACAATAGCTTGGTCTGGAACTGTAATTCGCGAACGTTGCGTTATTGGTAGCCATTGTATTTTCCATACTAATGTTAGTATTGGTTCTGATGGTTTTGGTTATCGCCCAAGTGATGATGGCCGCGGATTGGTTAAAATACCTCAAATAGGCAACGTAATTATTGGTCATTATGTAGAAATAGGGGCTAACTCCTGTGTGGACAGAGCTAAATTTAGTTCGACAATTATAGGCGATGGCAGTAAAATTGATAACCTGGTTCAGATTGGCCACAATAGCGTGATGGGGCGTTCGTGTATTATGGCTGGACATAGTGGACTGGCTGGGTCGGTAACTTTGGGCGACGGTGTGATAATTGGTGGTGCAGCTTCCATAAAAGACCATACAACCATTCATTCCGGTGCAACTGTTGGGGCTGGTTCTGGTGTGGTTGGTGATGTTGAAGCAGGAAAAACTGTACTTGGTTACCCTGCTCAAGACTCCAGAGAGATGCTAAAGCAATGGGTAGCTATGCGTCGGTTGACGAAGAAATAGTGATTTTTCGCTAAAGAAAACCCCCAATGCATTGCATTGGGGGTTAAATAGGGATTCGCTATAATATAGTTTACTTATATCCCTGCTAGTTTAAAATATATTGGTACTGCATAGGATACCTTTACTGGTCTGCCACGTTGCATGCCAGGTTTCATTTTGGGAAGAGAGCCTATTATGCGCTCGGCTTCAGTTTCCAAAATTTTATCTGGTCCTCTTGAGCGTACGTTGGTGGTGTGTCCTTTAGAGTCGATAATAAATATTACAGATACGCGACCTTGTATACTCAAATCTATTGCAGTTTGTGGGTAATTAAAATTCTTAATAACATGTTCTTGTATTTTTTTCTCAAAACATGCCTTGGTTGCAGCTTTTGATTTTCCTTCGCAGCCAGGAAAAATAGGTACCTGTTCTATAATGGCAAATGCTACTTGAACTTCTTCTTCATAATCTTCAACATGAACATCGCCTACGTCAACAATATTTCTTTCAACAATAGCATCTTCTTGATTGGTTTCGGTGCTTTCTATTATAGTCTCTTCAATATCTTCGGTGTCCTCAACAATTTGAATGTTTTCCTGTATCACGGCTGGTGGTGGCGGTGGCGGTGGCGGCGTATTAATATTGATTATTGGAATATCTTTTTCATCTTCCTCACCTTCCATATTCACAACATCTATGGTTACCTCGCTTTTCTCATAAGTTTTATATTCTAGAACTTGCCAAGAAAAAAGTAGCATTAAACTAAGCCCGATAGCAAAATAGGTGCTGCTATTTCTTCCAATTTCAAGCTGCGGGTTCTTTTTAGCTTTCATGATTTTTAATATTTAAATTGACAACTATGCTTCTATGGGTAACATAAAATTATTCAATATCTAAGATTTTAACTATGATATTTGTCATATTGGTTTAAAATTGAATTCGTATTTAATGATTTGATATACAGGTGTTTGTTTAGGTTTTTAATAAAAAAAACCTGCTTTTTTAGCAGGCTTTTTTTTGTTGAAAAATGTTAATATTTCTTATTCTTTAAGAAATATCTATGGTTCTTGCAGGTTTTTGTTTGGCCTCTTCTTTTTTAGGAAGAAGAATGTTCAAAATACCATCATGGTAACTAGCATTAATTTTTGCATCATCAACGGTTTCTGGTAAAGTGAAAATCCTTTTGAATGAGGAATAGCCAAACTCTCGGCGTGTATAACCTTCGTCTTTATGTTCGTTATTTTCTTTTATTTCAGCAGAAATGGACAAGGTGTTATCTTCTAAATTTATGTTGAAATCAGATTTTTTAAAACCTGGAACAGCCATTTCTACAGAAAAGGCATCAGCCACCTCTTTAATATTTACCTTAGGTACTGAAAGCCCTGTATTAAAGTTCGACGAAAATAACGATGGAAATTCGCCAATTGAAAAGTCATCAAACCAGTTCGATAACGAAGGGAAGCTCGATAACGATTTTTTATTTGCTAAACCTCCATTTTTCGGTAATGTTGCTAAATTGCTCATAATTAAAAAATTTAAGTTAAACATTTGTTTTACAGTTTTTTAATTGCAAATAAAATGCCATTCTAAAGATTAGGTCGTATTTTGTTTTTTTAGGGTTTTGGGGGTGTTTAAACATGACATTCTTTCATTTTTTTACCTTGAGGTAATGTCAAAATTTCGGTTTTGTTTAATCTAATGTATTCATTGTATAAATTCGTAAAAAAAGGCTTGAACTGTTTTAGTTCAAGCCTTTTTAAGTTTAATAAAAAGCAGGTTAAATATTAAAACTTAATGTTATGGTAATATTAGAGTTTATTCGTTCTATATTGGCTGTGTCGATCAAGCCTATATTGTATAAAGGAGTAGCATTTGTACGTTCAGATCTGTCGTAAGTAAGGTCTAACTTTGTATTTCCAAAGTTGTACCCCAATCCTAAGGAATAGCCAGTTAAGTCGCCAACAGTTTCGCCGTCGGCGTATGGGCTTTCCTCAAAACGGTAGCCTCCTCTAAAACTGAATTCTTTGTGTTTGTATTCTCCTCCTAAACGGTAAGTTGATGCATCGGTTAATACATTGGCAATACCATCATTTAAATCTAAATAATCAGCTTCTGGTTTAAATTTAGTTTTACCGTAATCTTTCTTAGAGTAATCAAAACTAATCAAACCTTGTTTTCCGAATACATAGGCTAAACTTCCTGTTACTTTAGCCGGAGTTTGTAATTTATATCTTGGGTAAACGTTAACTATATCTGAAATATATTCAATTTCAGAATCGGCTGCGTTAGAATTTATATATTGAGTTGTTTCTTCTTCAATGGTGTACCAGATAGGAGAGTCATATGTAACTCCCAATCTAAATTCGGGACTTAGTTTCATGATGCCTCCTAGTTGAAATGAAAACCCATTTCCAGTTGTAGAAAGTGTATTGTCAAAGTCAATAAAATTTATTGGACCACCATTATTATTATCTTCTTGCAAGGAAGTTATGCGTTGATAATCCAAAAAGTGGGAGTTTAGGTTTAAACCTAGGTACAAATTATCTTTATATTGGGTAGCCATATTGAACGCTACTTTTCCGTTGTAACCTGTTGTCGTATAAAAGTAGTCATGTAAAAAATTTCCAGGATTCACATTTCCTATATAAGATGTGTTTTCATCTTCATCCATAGCTGGGTCAAGAATAAAAGCTTGGTAGCCTAAAAATGCCTGTTGGTGAGCAAAGCCAAATACATTACCTATATCTTGGTAAGCGTCTTCTATAAATTCACCGTCTAAAAGTGAAATGTCTCCTAATCTAACTCCTTCAGCATAATCATAAAAATAACTGGCTATTGAATTACTAAAATTGTTATCATTATTTGTGTTCAAACCTCTTGCGTTCCAGCTGTTATCAAAATTATTTGTTCTATCATAGGCAACAGCAAGCGTAAATTTTCGCCAAGGTGAATTACTGTTTCGGTTGGCAAAGACAAATGCTGCACCTGCTTGATTGATGTCAAAATTAGAAACATTTGAACTCGTAAAATTCCCAAAATATTCGGTGTTATTTTCAGTATCTACGTTTGAACCTGTAATGGAAGCATGACTTCTTGTAAAGACGGCAGAACCTGCTGGATTTAAGCTTACGGCACTCATATCGCCACCAAGAGCACCAAATGCTCCACTCATTGCCCTAAAACGGGCAGTTCCCTGTATTTCGTCATGCGAATATCTTAACGCGTCACTTATATCTTGAGCGTAAACCGTAGACATAGATAGTAAACCTATGCATAGTATCTGTAACTTTTTCATCTGATTTTTGTTTCTTTAAAATATAGGGTTATCGTCTTCTTCCTCCACCTGAAGATCTTGAGCCTCCAGAGCTGCTTCTGCTGCTTCCTGATGATCGAGATACTGATCCGCTAGATCTTGAACTAGAACTTCTGCTCGGAGTATAGGTTGAATTTCTGGAAGATGAACTTGATCTTCTGTAAGTGTTAGAATTAGAACTGCTTCGCGTTGGCTGTCTGTAAACCCGGCTAGAACTTCGTCTCATAGTTGATGATGATGCTCTGGATTTAGAGTTTGTAGAAGGGGTTCTAGTAACCGTGCTTCTTCTTGTAACACCAGAATTGGTTCTTATACCATTCGTGTTATAAGTTCTTCTGTTAGCTGTTGATGCCGAAGAGCTTCTGTTAACGCTGCTCCTTCTAGCGGTATTATATTTAGATGCTGTTCTTCTGTTTGCTGTGCTAACGCTGCTTCGTCTGCTTACGCTGCCAGAGCGGTTAGAATAATTGCCGGCATAACTGCCTCTTCTTGTAGCGCTATATGATAAGCCTCTTCTGCTATATCTGTTATTGTAATAACGGTTGCCGTAATAGCCATAGTTGTTATAGCCATAATAACCGCCATACCATGGGTTGTATGCCCAGCCGCCATAAAAGCCACCATAATAGGGTGGGTAGTAAAAGGGATCGTAGTACCCCCAATTGTTCCAGCCCCAATTGTTCCAGCCCCATCGGTTGTATCTCCAACTGTTCCAGCCCCAGCCGAAACCGGCATTCCAGCCCCAGTTGTTCCAACCGTTATCAATGTAATTAATGGTTACGCTATTGCTGTTTTGTCCCCAGCCAGCATAACCTTCATAGTTGTTTGCAATGCTGTCGTTTTCAAAATTGTTGCTTTCGTAAGAATCAATATCTGTGAAAATAGCATCTTCGCCATTATAGCTGTCAGCTTCAATCGCTTTGGTTTTAAAATAGTTTTTATAGTAGTTACTATTATTTTCGTTTGGCACTTCAACAACTGCTTCTTCATAAGTTGAACGCCTTTCTGGCTCACCATAAATGCCATCATCGTCCACACCAACATACTGGTAAGAACCACATGACGATAAACCAAGTAAAAGCCCAAACAGAGCTAATATTGGCAATTTTCTTTTTATGTAGTTGTTAAATTGCATATCTGTTTAATTTTATTGTTGAACATAACAAAAATAGTTAGTTTTGCTGAACTATTTTTTATTTAACTAAGTCACAATATTTGTGCCAAAACTTTAATATGAGTAAAAAACTTACCAGTAGAGCTAGCGATTATTCCAAATGGTATAATGAGTTGGTTGTTAAGGCAGACTTGGCTGAGAACTCGGCCGTAAGAGGTTGTATGGTTATTAAGCCATATGGCTATGCGATTTGGGAAAAAATGAAGGCCGAATTGGATAAAATGTTCAAAGAAACTGGTCATCAAAATGCATATTTTCCATTATTTGTACCTAAAAGTTTGTTTGAGGCCGAGGAGAAAAATGCGGAAGGTTTTGCAAAAGAGTGCGCCGTTGTAACCCATTATAGGTTGCAAAACGACCCGGATAATCCAGGAAAGCTTCGAGTAGATCCAGAAGCAAGACTAGAAGAAGAGCTAGTGGTAAGGCCAACTAGTGAGGCGATTATCTGGAATACTTACAGAAATTGGATTCAATCTTACAGAGATTTACCGCTTTTAATAAACCAATGGGCCAATGTGGTGCGCTGGGAAATGCGTACTCGTTTGTTTTTGCGTACGGCCGAATTTTTATGGCAAGAAGGGCATACCGCTCACGAAACCAAAAAAGAAGCCGTGGCTGAAGCTGAACAAATGAATAATGTATATGCCACTTTTGCTGAAAAATTTATGGCCATTCCCGTGATTCAAGGTTTAAAAACCGAAAGTGAACGATTTGCAGGTGCTGTTGAAACTTATTGTATTGAGGCTTTGATGCAGGATGGAAAAGCACTACAGGCCGGGACATCACATTTCTTAGGGCAGAATTTCGCAAAAGCTTTTGATGTAAAGTTTGCCAACAAAGAAGGTAAGCAAGATTATGTTTGGGCCACGTCATGGGGTGTGTCAACTCGATTGATGGGGGCATTGATTATGACCCACAGTGATGATAACGGATTGGTGTTGCCTCCAAGTTTGGCGCCAAACCAAGTGGTTATTGTGCCTATTTATAAAAGTGAAGAAGACTTAAGCGCAATTACCGAAGTGGCAAATAGTATTATGAGCGATTTAAGGGTAAAAAACATATCTGTTAAATTCGACGGTAGAACTACGCACAGGCCAGGTGCCAAGTTTGCACAGCACGAGTTACAGGGTGTGCCTTTGCGAATAGCCATCGGGCCAAAAGACTTGGCTAACGGAACGGTTGAATTGGCTCGACGAGATACATTAACCAAAGAAATTGTTGCCCTAGATAGCTTGAACGATAAGGTTGAGGTTTTGTTGAACGAGATACAAGAGACCTTATTTAATAAAGCTCTAAAGTTTAGAGATAATCATACTACCGAGGTGGATACTTTTGAGGAATTTAAAGAAGTTCTTGAAACTAAAACCGGATTTATTTCTGCGCATTGGGACGGCACCAACGAAACTGAAGACAAAATAAAGGAATTGACCAAAGCAACAATTAGGTGTATTCCACTAGAAAGTAATGAAGAAGATGGTGTTTGTGTGTATTCCGGAAAACCATCAAAACGTAGAGTATTGTTCGCAAAAGCGTACTAAGCATATGGCAGAAAAGGCTCTTGAATAATTTTTTTTGAAAAAAAATTATTTAGCTCTTGCAACATTTAAAAATAGTTGTATTTTTGCATCCGCAATGGAAACATTGTTAGTTTTTTGAAAAGGTGTTGCAGGTTTTAAATTTTAATTTATATTTGCACACTCAAAATCAAAAATGGCCCGTTCGTCTATCGGCTAGGACGCCAGGTTTTCATCCTGGTAAGAGGGGTTCGATTCCCCTACGGGCTACAATATTTTATAAATAAAAAAAGCAAATGGCAAATCATAAGTCAGCATTAAAAAGAATTAGAAGAAACGAATCAAGACGGGTTGTGAACAAATATCAGCACAAAACGACTCGTAATGCTATCAAAAAGTTACGTGAGTTAACTGATAAAAAAGAAGCTGAAGCCTTGTTTCCTTCTGTAGTTTCTATGTTAGATAAACTAGCAAAGAAAAACATTATTCATGATAACAAAGCTGCCAATCTTAAATCTGGTTTAGCAAAACACGTTGCTTCTCTTTAATTGAGAAAAGTATCGAAAAAAATATAAAGCTTCTCAGAAATGAGAAGCTTTT
The DNA here is from genome assembly GCF_045446075.1 of Flavisericum labens. Lineage (NCBI taxonomy): Bacteria > Pseudomonadati > Bacteroidota > Flavobacteriia > Flavobacteriales > Flavobacteriaceae > Flavisericum > Flavisericum labens. Next base: position 23,190 of record NZ_JBJJBQ010000016.1, read on the forward strand.
TTATTTATACTAATGTCCCGTCCTGAAATAGCGATACACTAAAACCTTAGTGTAATGGAATTACCAGAAAACGATGGGTATATCAAACG
>NZ_JBJJBQ010000017.1:0-22318 GCF_045446075.1 Flavisericum labens
GTATAAAAAAAAACGCCCTTAAAATGGGCGTTTTGTATCATGATTTTGTAAAATTATGGGCTTGTGCAACGGCTACCGGTGTTGTAAGCAGTTTTTATTGTCCGTAAATCATTGCTAAAATCAACGGAATTGTTATTAAAACCGATATTATTGCTGGTTTTATCCAACTTCTTTTTCTGTGTTCAAAATCTTTTCCAATAAATTTATTCCAGAAATATTCTGTCAAAATTCCACCTCCTGCAATATTAAAAATCAAAGCAATGTTTCCGCCAATATTCACTAAATTCACAACTACCAAAGTTGCGATTGTATATAAAATTCCAAAAATTAAGACTTGAATTCTACCTGCTTTATTTTCAATTTGTTTCATATTGTACATTAGTAAAACTGCTCCGAATATGGTTGAAAAAAGTCCAGAAAAAACCATAATTACTTTTTTTGAATGTAATTCAGGTGCATTTGGGTCGTCAGTAATATTATTTTTCTTTTTACTCTCTTCGACTTCTTTTCTTTGAATTATTTCCTTTTTTTCTTTTTCGGTTTCAATTTGTTTTTCAACGCTTTTTAATTCCGATGATTCTCCGTTGCGTTCTTTTAAAATTTGAATTGAAGCTGAAACAGCTTGTTCGTTATAACTCTTTTTATTCTCTAAAATATATTCTAATTCCGAATCAGTTTTGTGTTGAAACTTTTCGATAAATTTATTCTCGCTCATATTCTAATTTGTAGTGTGTTTTTCGGTTTGGGCAAATTGCTTACAACGGTCTCGTATAACCGTCAGTTACGGGTTAATATGCGTTAATTTTCGGTTAAGCACTGGCGTTAGCAATTCCGAGTGGATTCGGACGTAGTCGAATCCGCCGTAATTGCGGTTATACATTGTTGTGCAACGTATTTTTATTTCCATAAACTTGGAATTTTTCTGTATTCAACAAGTATTTTATTCCGCTCACTTTCCGAAAGTCCAAACTTATTTTCAAATCCAATTGGTGGTGGTGGACTTTTATCGTCTATGTATAAAACAAAATCGACAAGATATTCGCTAATATTCATATTTGTTCCGACACAGCCTGATTGAAATTCAACTGGATATTCGGTGTCCGAAATAGCTTTTAAAATCAAATCCGTTTTATTTTTAAATTCAGGTTTTCTAATTAGTCCTTCGTATGCAATGGTTTTTATTGTACCATTTGGATAGTCTGTCAGTTTTAAAAGTTCAGATTCCGTTGCATTTTTCATAATCCAAAATCTTCTGTCAAATTGTTTTGGACGTCTGGCATCAATTCCAACTACTCCGCTTGAAATTCCTCCATATTCCGCAACTTTTACACTGTCCTTTATTTGTTGTCGAATTCCATTCCAGTTATATGTCCAACTTTTTTCATAAAACGAAGAGAGCACAACAACAATTCCAATTCCGATAATTGTCAAAATTGGAAAAATCATCGAGAAACGATTTCTCTTTCTAATATGTCTTTCAGTTTTTCTCATATGTTGCACAACGGTTTTGGCTATGGTTTCGCTGCGGAATAATTCGGCAGAATTATTCCGAGTATTCCCCAAAGTTAGTGAAATGCTTGGAATTTCCAGTAGGAAATTCCGTAGCAGTGAACTATAGCCGATGTTGTAGTGCGTTTTTTTTCATTAATATTCGGTTACCTGACTCCAATTTTCTCCTTTTCTTATTCTATGAATTTGCGTATCAGATACTCCAAAACGTTTTGCTATCATATTAATTCTTGTTCTCTTGTTTTTTAATTGGCGTTTAATTATTCTTACTTTTCCTTCGTTTAATTTGCCAATTTTTTTACTTCTTTTTTCAACGATTTCTTTCCAGTTCGGATTGTTAAATTGATGAAGTTCTTTTTCTCTTTTCGTTGCCCATTTTAGGTTTTCTACACGATTGTCGGTTTTGTTGTAATTTAGATGAATTACATAAATTCCCTCATTCTGTTCGAGGAAGTGTTGAGCCACAAGTTTGTGAACATATCTGCTAGTCGACTTTCCATTTCGTTTTTGTTTTAGCGGAAGATTTTGGTAGCCATTGATAAATGATTTTTTTACCTCAAATTCCTTTTCGTCTTTACAGTTTAAAATTCGTCCGTAATTAGAGATTTTGAATTTTTCGTTTTCAGCAATTCTATCGTCAAATTCAATCTCTTTCCATTCTTCATTCCAATAGTTTCTTATCATTCTAAAATGTTTTTCTTAAATGCACTACAACGGTCTAGTATAAGAATAGTAGCGGATTTTTAAGCTCTAAACTTTCGGTTAAACACAGACCTTATTTATATTTACTTACATTCGTTTTAGCCATTAAACCGCTATTATTTTTATACATTGTTGTGCCTAGTGCTTTATCCTTTGTATGGTCCGAGAAATTTATCTCCATTGAAATGAACCATATGGTCAGGATTATCCGCTATCCAAACTTCAGTTTCCCAAGCAATATCTGCCATAAATTTCCTAAACTTTGGTCTATCTAAAAAAGCGGTTACGTAAACAATATCAGCTTTACAATTCTCCGTTAATTTCTCAAGTTGTAGTAATCTAATTTCGCTAATTGGTCCCGATGAATGAACTGCTTCAATTAGATAAAGCCAATTCTTTTCTTTAGAATATGCAATTACATCAGGTAATTCTTCGTGAGAAATTTCAAAGAAATTTAGTTCTTCGAGTTTCCCAGTTTCTAAATGTAAATACTTATTTGAAGTATCTCCAACATATAAAACTTCTGCTCCAAAACCATATCTAGGTAGAAAATCCTCAATTATGGCTTTTTGTAAATCATTATGCTCTCCAGCAGAAAATTCAAGTTTTCCTCCAGATGGCAGAGATACTTTTACCTTTTGTATTTCTCTTTGTCTTTTTAGTTTTTGATTTAACGGCTCAATTCCTTGAAGCTTTTTTGCAACAAGTTCCTCCCAATTTTTAGAACCATATTTTCTTATGAGTTCTGCATACATTGGATTAATACAATATCCACGAGTAGAATCGTTTGTTGCAGAATTTGGACTAGACCTTAAAACAACCTCTGCAACAGTCAGCAGTTTTAAGTCTTTTCTCCTTATGTCGTCATATGAGCCTGAACTAATGTCTTCTCCGAAATTTTTGTTGACATAGTTAATTACATCCCTTGTCTTTAAGGAATATCCACTGTTCAAGTCCTTAATTGATTTGAAATCATCTATATTTTTAATATCAGCAGTTGCTAAAAAAGCAATTGCCATTCTTTCTAATCGCCTTGGTGTAGAATCAATAGGGATTCCAAAGCTGTCTAAAATGAAAAGTGTAGTGTTTATCAGTTCCTGAACTTCTTTGGACTTATTTTTAAATTTATCTGGACTGATATATTGCTTCATTCTCGAATAGTTTGAATTGTTCGTTTTCTGTAATTAAATATGTCAAATCATTAGTCAAATAGTCTTTAATACTGGAAGCCAAATGATAAGCGAAATTTGGTGCTACTGCATTTCCTATTTGATTATATTGATGTGTTTGTGTACCTATAAAATCAAACCAATCAGGAAAACTTTGAAGTCTAGCAGCCTCTCTAACTGTAATTCTACGTCTTCTCCCATCTTTTAATCTAACTCGATGCATATCTCCAGTAGCTCCAGCTAAATTTCTACAAGTTAAGGTTCGAGCAGGTCTATCTAAATATAAATCTCTTGGATTTACGCATTTTGAAGCTTTTTCATATCTAGCAACATATTCATCCATAGATTTTGTGAAGAATTTTGAGTCTTCATCAAATTGAAAAGCTAATTCTCCTAGAGCTTCTCCTGCTGTAACTTTTCGATTTATTTTTTTAGGGAATCTGTTTTTCTTTTTAGAACCTATTACAATTACTCTTTCTCTGTTTTGTGGAACTTCATAATCTTTAGCATTTAAAAGCGAGTAACTCACATAATAACCCAGTTTCTCAAGTTCTTCGATAACTTCTTTTAAATACCATTTGTTTTTATACAACATTCCACGAACGTTCTCGAAAAGAAGAACTTCTGGGTCTAATTGTTTTATTGCTGCTAAGAAAATCGGAAATCCATCACGAGAATCTTTTAAACCAAGTTGTTTGCCTCCAACACTAAATGGTTGACAAGGTGGACCTCCAATAACAATATCTGCTTTTGGATAAATGGTTTCAGTTGTCAGTTTTTGATTAAAACATTCTCCGATTAGGTTTTCGTTGTATGTTTTTGTCGCATTTTCATCCATTTCATAGCCAATAGTTTTAAATCCATTAGCCTCAAAGCCCAGGGAAAGTCCACCGCAACCAGCAAATAAATCAACCACTGTTTTATTCAAATCAGTGTCAATCCAAGGTTTTAGTTTAGTATTTATTTCTTCCCAATATTCCATTTTGTAAAGGTACAATTTTTCTGCCTGAATGTTTTTCCCGCATTAGGCACAACGGTCTCGGCTATGAGTAGTTGCGTGGGTTAGCACTTAACTTTGCAAGTACTCACCAAGTTTGAAATTCCGCAGGAATTTCCAAAGTAGGCGAGAACAAGCAATTACTTATAGCCATTGTTGTGTATAGTGCTTTTATTGTTTTAATTCCATTTAATCGGTTCAGTTTCTTTCAGTTTTGAAGCATAAAAATCAAGAGCGTCATTCAAATCCGAAAAGTAATTTCCGTCTTTGTTTTCATCTGTTGATACATAGTAATTTCCAAGTTCCTTTGGTTGTTCCTTACTATGAAATATTGGAACAATATAAGTGTCAAGTGCCCAACATTCGGTTATAAATTCCTTTTTGGGACTAAATCTTAACCAATAATGACTTGTGAAAGGAAACAGTTCATAAAATTCAGTATGCTTTTTTGCTCCGAGTAGCATTTTCAAATACCTGTTTTTCCATTCCGTATTCTCCCAAAATTTCGTGTCATTAAAGAACATATTCTTGACTTTGTTCCAAGCTTTTTCGATATCTGAATTTGGATTTTCAAAGTCAAAATCTTCGTAGATTTCGAGTTCATTAAATTCGGATTTTATTTCGGAAATTGATTTTTGTTCTCCAATCCAAAATTCGATTACTTTTGATAGTCTTTTTAAATCACCAAAAATCCCACGCGCGAAGCATTGTTCATAGTCTTGCTTTTTAGTCCGCTCAAATAGAACAATCGAAAAGTCCTTGTCAGTTTGAGCAAATTCCGCTCGAAAACTTCTTCCATCTTTGTTGTAAAATGCATAACGATTTGGTAGAATTCCATCAACTGTTTTTGCCAATTCCACTTTGGAATTAGTCTCGGTTAAAATTCTTTGTATTTCTTTTGAAAAATGCATTTTGTCGGTTTCGGGCATTATACACAACGGTCTCGTATAACCGTCAGTTACGGGTTAATATGCGTTAATTTTCGGTTTAGCACTGATGTTAGCAATTCCGAGTGGATTCGGACGTAGTCGAATCCGCCGTAATTGCGGTTATACATTGTTGGCAGTAGTTTTTATTTTTAATTCATCCTTTTTTGTCAGTATTCTATAAATTCCATTTCCAATTATTCCACCAACTAATAATGATAAAATAAAATTCAAAATATTCGGTTCTGGATGTCCATTACTTGCTGGTTCAGCGCTATAAAACAAATTCAAAAATGAATTCATTTCGTGAGTGTGGTAATAGCAAATGTCAGGAATTAGCAAATCATATAGCACAGTAAAACTTGTCAGCACCATTCCAATTCCACAAATCGAAATCAAAGTCCATTTTAAAGTCTTACTTTTTCTCATCTATTCTTCGCTCAAATAAGTTTTAAATTCAGCTGAATAGTAATTACCGTTTTGATTCAGTTCCTTTTCATCAACATTATAGTCTACTATGTCTTTATCTGATGTAATAACTATTGAAAATCTATTATTTTCAAATTGTCCGATTGCGGCTATTCCACGTTCAGATTTGTCTTTTACAGTCAGTCCTTTTGGTAAAGTGAATACAGTCTCCTTTCCCATAAAGTAACCAACTTCAATATCCTGTTTTAAAACACCTAATTTATTCGAAGGTGAATTAAAATTATTCCATAATATTCCGAGAACCAATATTAAATTCAGTGAAATTGAAATCCAAAATATTATCTTTTTCATTGGTTAAATTGTTTTAATTTTGTGAATTTTCAAATTACTGCCAACGTTGTTGTATAAGATTAGTTGCGTGTTTTAAGCACCTAATTTAGCAAATACAAACCGAATAGAAAATCCGCGAGGATTTTCGTAAGCAAGCTCGAACTAGCAATTAATTTTATACGGTGTTACCCAACGTTTTTTTCTTTCAGAATTTGTTCCGCAACGGCAATTGCTTCTTTTTGATATTTACCTTTATTTTCAATAATATATTTCAGTTCCTCAACTGTTTTCTCTTTATAGCTTTCTTTTAATTTTTCAATTCTACTTTTTGGTTTATACTTTATTGGTTTTAGTTCAATTCCTTTTTCCGTTTCTGATTTATCTATATATGGAATGAGTCTAAATCGGTATTTTGTATCCTTAAGCTTATCTTCTTCTAACAAGAAGTCATGAAGTAAAGTCGTGAGATAATAACGGTCTCCATTTTCAAAGGTTAAATCCCAATATCCAAAGTCCGAGAAAAGTGTTGGAATTCGGTAATTTTTGTCAATCGCGTTTTGCCAATATTTACCAAGATTATATATTGAGTATTTCACATTTGCTAGAGAATATTGTTTAGTTATTCCTCTTTGGGTAATTGTAATTATGTTTGAATTACTATCAATTGAAAATTCAGTGTTTTTGTTAAACTTATAATAATTCAAGATCAAATAAATTGCGGGGCCATTGAACAAAATGAAACAATATCCTAGAGCAATTAGTATAGCTTTTAGATTGTAAATTTTGAAATAGAAATGATTTAAAACTATTACGAAGACTAGGATTACAATATTAGTTCTCAATAATCTAGTAATAGACTTAAAATTCAATTTATAAGTTGCTGTCTTCAAAATGTTGGGTAACGGTCTATTATATGAAAAGTTGCGTGTTAATATGCGTTACTTTTCGGTTTAAAAACAAAAAAAACAGAAAAGATGGAACATAGAGAAAAGAACAAAAAAAGCAATTTTTTATATACATTGTTGTGCCACGTTTTTAATTTTTTAAATCGGAAGGATAAGACTTGGGTAATGTATCTTGTTTTAATTCTCGTTTTTGCTTGTCAAGTTGTAGTTTCAATTCAGAAACAGAATCTTTATAAGTTAAAAGTAAATTATTTAGAGAGTCAGATTTTTTATTTAAAAGGTCAACTTCACGATTTAGAGAACGATTGTCAAAATGTTGGTAAACAGTAAATATAAAAACAATGGCTGCTATTAAATATCCGACCCAAGGTTTGTTATACCATTCGGTTTTATTTTCTGATTTCTCAAAGTGTTTAAGCGACTTATTAGATTGTTTTAGTCTTTTGCCTTTCTCGGTTAATCTGAACCAGTCGCCTTTTGTTCTACGAATGAACAAGTCATTGTTTTTAGCAAACAATTCTATTTGGTCGATTAACTTGAAAAAATACTCTTTTTCGTCTTTTGTTTCAGGTTTTAATTGGTCAAAAACAGGGTCTTTGATACCGAAAGCATCAAAGTCCTCAATATTTTTAATTATTAAATCGATATGTTTTATTATCTCTTTATCTGTCATTTGTCAAATGTGGCACAACGTTTTTGGCTATGGTTTGCTGCGTCGGTTCAGCAATAAATTTAACAAATAAACACTAACGTTCACGCTTGCGTGGTTTTTCCGAAGGAAAAACTGCCAAGCAGTAAACTATAGGCAGTGTTGTACACAGTACTTTTATTTCCAATTATTTAAAATTTCATCTATTCCTTTATTAATTCCGCCATAATAATTTCCCTTTTCAAATTCAGGAATGATAGTGTTTTTAATAATCTTTTCACGAGTACTTTCAGGTAAAATATCTTTCGTGTCTTTGGCTATTCCAATTCCGACATCTTTTAAAGATTCACTAACAGTTATTATAATTCCGCTGTTTGTAAATCCGTTGTCAATACTCCAATTTTTGTTTAATTTCTCTTTTGAAGGAACTGTTAAAATCAGAATTTTTTTTCCGCTTTCTTTTTGAAGTTTAACTAAAAGCTTTTCTAATTCCTCATTTTGTTCTTTCGTAAAGATTTTTTCCAAATCATTCACGTAAGTTTCAGGTTTAGCCTCATAATTTTCTGGCATATCAGAAAAGTCAAATTCAATTTCAGGTGGTTGAGTTTTAACTTCAGTAATTTTTGAATTATTACAAGCAAATAAGCTGATTATTAAAATTCCGATTATCAGTTTTTCGATTTTCATTTCAGGCGCTTGGGTATTGTGTACAACGGTCTAGTGTATGAGCAGTAGCGGATTAAAAACCACTAACTTTTCGGTTAAACACTTACCTTTATTAATATTCATTTCTTTTCAATTTTGCCCTAAAACCGCTATTGCTTATACACATTGTTACCTGCTGGCTTTCTTCGTTCTGCTTGGTTTTCAGCGTTGGCAAAGACATACTCTTTTGCAATTTTTGGTTGCAGCGTTGGCTGGTGCGAATTGCAAATGTGTATGGCTTTTAGCGTTGGCATTTCTTTACGGTCTTGTTATTCCACTTATAAATGTTTCTACAAATCCGACTATTTTTTCAGTCACTCGTTCGGCTATTGTTTTTCGGTCTTTCAAACTTGGGCGTTCTTTCAACATTCCAATTATTTCATCTCTCAATGGTTTTTTCTCCGTAAACAAATAGTTTCCAATAACCTCTTGCAATTTTTCAGCATCTAAATTTTCTTCTTCACTTAAATTTTCAATTGCTGTAACTCTTTCTTTGCTCCAATAATTGGCAAACTCATCTGGAATATCGTCTGAATCGTCAATATGTGGTAAATTCTCTTGAATAAATCGTTCAATCAGTTCACGTTTACTACGCATCTGAGTGTCTCCTGACATCAATTCTAAAATTGCCTTCTTCTGCTTTTCTTGTTCTTCAGCATCTGAATCCTTTAATTTTGCTAAGAGTTTCAAGATATAAGCTACATTGATTTCATCTCTGTGAATTAACTCTAATTCAAAATCTACGTCTTGAAGAATTGATACTTTCTCTTTTGCTTGAGCCGATTTTGCTTTGTCGTAAAGGTCAAGATATTTGGACTTATAATCTTCAAAATTTTGTTCGTCCATTGATAAGTCCACAAAGTCAAATTCTGTAAAGGTTGCCAATACGTTTTTCAGTCGCATTAGCTCTCTAAAAGCTTTGATGAATTCTAATTCCTCTTCTTCGCTTGGAAGGTCATTTACACTATTTACAGTTGGTGCGATTTGCAATAATGAGATAAATGCTTGATTGAATTTTGCAACATATTCTTCATAAGGTTGCATTATGATTTCATCTTTTGCATTGATATTTGAAAAAAGTGAAATGGCTTCATCAGTAGCTCCTTTCAAATTCCTAAAACAAACAATGTTTCCTTGTGATTTCAACTCATTCAAAATTCTATTGGTACGAGAATAGGCTTGAATCAAACCGTGATAACGTAGATTTTTGTCAACGTAAAGTGTGTTCAGTGCTTTGCTATCAAAGCCTGTTAAAAACATATTTACCACTAACAAAACGTCTATTTGTTTGTGCTTAACTCGTTTTGCTACATCATTGTAATAGTTGTAAAAACTTTTGCTGTCTTTAGTCGTGTAATTTGTACTAAACTGTTTGTTGTAATGACCCATAAAGTCTTCCAAATAGTCTCTGGTATGCTGATTACCATATTTTTGTTGTGGTTCAGCTGCAATACTGTATGTGTCGTTGTTTAAGAATTCGTCATCAATAAATGTATCTCCTACAGCTTCTTTATCTTCTTCGTTAGCTTGATAAGAAAATATAGTGGCTACTCGTAAATTGTGTTCTCCTGCCTCTTTTTTCTGATGAAATAATTGGTAATACTCAATTAAAGTGGCAATGTTAGAGACAGCAAAGATGCTTGTAAACTCTCTGCTATTTGTCTTGCGATTATGATTGGTTATGATGTAATCTACAATGTTATTTAAACGCTCTGGTGCGTTCATTACTTCTGCTTCATCAATGGCTTCTACGTCAATATCCAAAATGTGGTCTTTCTTCTTGAAAGTGCTGATGTATTCGATAGAAAATTTTAATACGTTTTCATCTCTGATGGCATCTGTAATCACATACTTGTGCAAAATTTTATCAAAGAGCATTGTCGTTGTTCGCTTACCATACTCATTTTTTCCTGCATTAGCTTCAAATATTGGCGTGCCTGTAAAACCGAACATTTGGCAATTTGTAAAGAAATTTTTGATTGTTTCGTGTGTTTTTCCGAACTGAGAACGGTGGCACTCATCAAAAATGAATACAATGCGTTCATCTTTTAATGTCTCCATTCTGCTCAAATACCTTTTCTTACTTATTGCGGTATTTAGTTTTTGAATGGTAGTAACCATCAGTTTGTTATCGCCAACCATTTGTTTTACCAAAGCGTTGGTATTATTTGTACCATCAATACTTCCTTTACTAAACGCATTAAATTCTTTGGTTGTCTGATAATCTAAATCTCTACGGTCAACTACGAAAACCACTTTATGTACTTGAGGTAGATTTGTTAGTATTTGTGCTGCTTTAAAAGAAGTTAATGTTTTACCTGAACCTGTTGTGTGCCACACATAACCATAATCGGTTGTATTCTTTACTCGCTCAATAATCGCTTCTACAGCATAGAATTGATAGGGACGAAGCACCATCAATATTTTCTGCGATTCGTTAAGCACCACATATTTCGTTATCATTTTTGAAATATGACAAGGCTCTAAAAATATATCAGTAAAAGTGGATAGCTGTGTGTTTAGTTTGTTCTTTACATCACTCCAATAAAAGGTTTGTTTAAACGAACGAGCTTTTAATGGACTATTGGCGTAATACTTTGTATTTACACCGTTGCTGATTACGAAGATTTGTATAAACTGAAATAAACCTTGTCCTGCTCCGTAGGAATGTCTTTCATAACGGTTGGTTTGGTTAAAGGCTTCTTTAAGCTCCAAACCTCTTCGTTTTAATTCTATTTGCACCAAAGGCAAACCGTTGATTAAAATGGTTACATCATATCTGTTTTTATATGAGCCTTCCATTTCTACCTGTTGGGTAACTTGGAATTCGTTCTGACACCAATGTATCTGATTTATTAATTCAATGGTTTTATGCTCGCCTTTGTCGTTGGTGTATGGAACTCTATCTCGTAAAATCTTTGCTCGTTCAAATACATTGCCTTTATTGATGTAGTTAAGAATTTGCTTAAAATCACTGTCAGAAATAGTAGTCTTATTATGAATTTCCAATTGACGTTTCAGATTATCTAAAAGGTCGGTTTCATTTCTTATAACTGCTTTTTTGTAACCCAATTTTTGTAACTGGGAAACCAAGTTGTTTTCTAATATTTGTTCTGGCTGTGTGGTCATTCCTCTTCGTCTGTTGGATTTTGTAATTCATCAGCCAAATCAATAATTTTTCCCGTAAGTGTTTCAATTACTTTTGCTCTGTCTTTTAGTGCTGGCTTCTCATTCATAGCGTTTGCCACAGCATCACGCAAAGGCTTTTTGTCACTAAATAGGTAGTCGGTTACCAATTCTTTTAATTCTGTGGTTTTTAGGTTCTCTTCCTCTGCAAAAACTGAAACTTTTCCTGTCGTAGGTTCATCCCAAAATGCCTCTTCATCAAAGGTGTTTACCAATCTTTTTATTTCTTCTTTTGGCTTTTCTTCCACCGCTTCGACAACTTCCTTTTCAGGTGTTTCAACTTCCTCAGCTTGTTCTTTCTCAACTTCAACAGCAACTTCTTCTTCTGTTTCGTCGGTTTTCAAAAATTCGTCAGAATACCTGCTCTCGTATTCGTCATAGTCATTTTCATAAAGTAGTTGACTATACTTTGCCTTTTTTATTGGAAATTCTGTGTTCTCATCAAGCCAATTGTTGTAATCTTCTATTTCCTCATAAATCAGTTTGCCGCTCGATAAGTCCAAACTAAAGTAATGTTCGAGTACATATTCAAGTATATTTTCAGTCATATTTTTGACTGTGGTTGCAAGTTTAGACGAGCTAAAAATGGGTTTTGGTGCCATTCTTCCGTGTGAAATATCGCCTCTTTTATTTCTAATTTCTCCTAAAACTTGAATAATTGCAGAGAACCTAACAACAAAATCTCCTTCAATATCTTCACAATTATCAGAAAGCAAATTCATAGATTGCTTGAATAATTTTGGTAGATTCTCGTCATCAATATTGGCTGGTGTTTTGGTGTTGTCAAGGCTTATTATTATAGTTTTTGAAACTCCTTCAATAAGTGCTTTACAACTTTCTATGCATATATCTGGATTTGCTATTTCATTGGCCTGAATAATATCTATTATTTTGAAATACTCTTCAAAATGACCACTGTTTTCAATGTTTGCCTTTATGATGTTTCTTATTTTTATCATTCTTACACAAACATTTTTTGCAGTAAACCTTGTTTGAATTCTTTGCTATCTTCAATTTGGTTTTCTAATTTTTGAATTGCCTTATCAATAGATCCCAAGAAAGATGCAATTTTTTCTTGCTCATCCTTTTTAGGAATATCAAATTTCAATTTCATTAGTTCCACTTTCGACATATTGAAACGAGTGCTTCCTTGTGCCAATGGAATAATCTTACGTCTCACATTTTCACTTCTAAAAAAGAACTGAGAAAATTCGGGAATTAACTCATCCAAAGAATTTGGTCTAAAGCCAAAACAAAAACTGTTTAGATACACTTCGTCTACGGGTTCTGTTAAGACCGAAGCAGTTCCAATTTCATTAGGTGTTTCAGATGATGTTGTGAAAAATACATCTCCGAGTTGTGCCTTGCTCTGATTTTCGCCTTCTTCAATTTTAACCAATCCAAATTGTGATGTGTTGATTTTAGAGTCGCTAAAAATCTGCATATACTGTATGTAAGGTTTACCTTCTCCGAAATCTACTTTTGTCTTTCCTGTTAATCCATTAAATGTATTTCCTAAATTTCCCAACTTCTTTTCTTCCCAATCTGGAAAATCTGTTCCGTCCTCTTTTTTAAAGCGTATTTCTTGTGAAAAGATTTTTTGCATTACACCTTTTTTGTATTGCTCTAAATCTGTTTTCTTTTTTTCTAAAAGATTGATTCGTTTGTCTATACTAGATAGAAAAGAACCGACTTTTTCTTGTTCATCTGGGATTGGAAAGAAAACGGGAACTGTTTTTAAATCGGTAGTGCCAATAGCTGGATAGCTTGTTCCTGTACATCTTCTTAGGACATTATTTACAAATTTCGTTGTGTGCAAATAATGGAATATAAATTTCTTTGATTGATTAGTCCTTATTTGAGCATAACCCGTTGAAGCTACATAACTTCCTTCCTTTTTAAAGAAATAATTGTTTTTTTGATATGGTCTCACGGTTTGAAAAAGAATGTCACCTTTTTGCAAAACTCTTTGTGCTCGACTTGGTGCACCTTCTTTGGTAATTTCATTTTCTTTTTCTAAACGTCCATTATTCACACTTTCTAAATCAATGTAGATGAACTTCTCTGGTAAATCCTCTGTTTTTGGGTTTATTTCACAAAATGTATTGAGCACATTTTTATCAATAATTCCATCAAATTCAGGAAACCGTAATTCTGGTGTAATGTTATTCTCCATCTTCTTCAACTTTAAAAGGTGGTACAATACCTAATTCAGAACAAAAGCCAATAATTTCATTATTCACATCCTCAAGGTCATTATCATAACCAACCAATCGTTCTGAAACTTCCGCTAAGTCAATGGGTTCTTCCTCTTCAAACGTATCTACATAACGAGGAATATTAAGATTGTAATCATTTTCTGCAATTGCTTCTAAGCTGGCTACATAGCTGTATTTGTCTTTTGTTTCTCGGTTACGGTAGGTGTTGATGATGTTCTCTACATCTTCATCACGCAATTCGTTTTGGTTGCCGTTTTTGATGTAATGGTCGTCTCCACTGGCATCAATAAAAACAATGTTGTCATCTACTTCTCTACATTTTTTGAATACCAAAATACAGGTTGGAATAGAGGTGCCATAAAAGATATTTGCAGGCAAGCCAATAACAGCATCTAAGTAATTAAGTTCTTTTATCAAATATTCGCGTATTGTTCCTTCAGCAGCACCTCTAAACAAAACACCGTGTGGTACAACAGTTGCCATAATTCCGTTGTCAGCCAATTGGTAAATCATATGCGTTATGAACGCATAATCCGCTTTTGTTTTTGGTGCTAATCGACCATATTGGCTAAAGCGTTCGTCTGTATTGTTCAAAGGATTCTTGTCGCTTTTCCAATGTGCCGAAAATGGTGGATTGGCAACTACGGCTTCAAAACGTTTTTCGAGATGTTGTGGGTTTTCCAAGGTATCTTCTTGTTCAATACTAAATTCACGAAAATGAATGTCGTGCAGTATCATATTCATTCGAGCCAAGTTGTACGTAGTACGGTTGAGTTCCTGTCCATAAAACTCTCCAACATCTTCTACCTCACGAGCCACACGAAGCAATAAAGAACCCGAACCGCAGGTTGGGTCATATACTGATTTTAGTTTTGTTTTTCCTGTGGTTACAATTTTTGCCAATATTTTAGAAACCTGTTGTGGTGTATAAAATTCTCCTGCCGATTTTCCTGCTCCTGCTGCAAATTTTGCAATCAAATACTCGTATGCATCACCAAGAACATCTGCATCAATATCTTGTAATTTGAAATCGATTTTGTCGAGGTGGTTTAAGATTTTTACAATTACTTCATTTCTCGCTCCAACGGTTCTACCAATTTTTGTTGAAGTCAAATCCAAGTCCTCAAACAAGGCATTGAAGTCTTCTTCAGATTCCGTACCCATTGTGCTTTGCTCAATGTGGTTCATTACCGCTTGTAAGTCCTCTATGATATAATTGCTTTCACTTTCAGTATCGGCATTACCTTTTTTCGCTAATTCCGAAAACAATTCTTTAGGTTGCAGGAAGTAACCCAATTTCAAAAGGGATTCTTCTTTAATTGCATCAAGCGTTTCCGTATCGGTTACTTCTTTATAATCGGTTACTTCTTCGCCTTTAAGTAGTTCGTTAGCATAGAGATATTGTTTCTCACTCAGGTATTTATAAAAGATAAAACCGAGAATGTAGTCTCGGTAGTCGTCTGCACTTATCTTTCCTCTTAATAGGTTCGCTATTCCCCAAAGTTGGGTTTCTAATATTCTTTTTTGGTCTTCTGACATATTTTATTTAGTTCTTTTATTTTCACTTTTCTCGTGTGTTGGCTAAAATAGCTCTTTTGGTTTTTTTAGCGTTGGCTTTTGCGTTGGAAAAAACCAAATGTGCTATTTGTGCGGCTGGCTTTTTTCAGCTTGCAGGTAACGTTTATGTATAAGGAAAGTTGCGTGTTTGTGTGCGAGGATTTTCCGAAGGAAAATCAGATGCTAGCAAACGAGCAACTAACTTTGGTTTAGCTAAAACTAGCAATTTTTTTTATACGGTGTTGTAAGTAGTTTTTTATTTTTTGTCCGTTTTATTTTCTTTTACAGAGTCTTTTATTAGTGCGTTATAAATATATTCAGGTGTCTTTTTCTTTAGCTTAGACATTTCTTTTTCGATGTGCTTAGATAGAAATTCTTTTTCCTTTTCGTTCAAATTTTCAAGAATTCCAACTCGACCATAAAAACTTATGTTTTCGTCTTCTTTATGCACAAGAACTATTAAAGGATATCCGTTTTGAGCTTCAAACATTTCCAAGTTATTCTCAATTCCCGTTTTCGGATTTGGTCGGTCTAAAAAATAGGTAAAACTCACATTTTTTTCCGTCGTACTATCGAAAGGGTCACTTGTCTGATTTGCATAACTTATTATTCCTTGAACTTCATAAAAATCGGTTTCGTCATAGTCCGAGTATTTCTTTTCAGACTTGCAAGAAAGAAGTCCGAATGACAGAAATAACAGTATGTTTAGCGTTTTTCTCAAATTACTTACAACGTTTAGTATATGGACAGTAGGGCAATAGAAAGCATTGAACTTTCAAACTTGCACTTAGCCAAGCTAAACATTTTTATATTTAATTTTCTTTTCAATATCATAAATTTTAGCTTGGCGGACTTTATTAAAAGCACCAAACCTTGATTAAGCTATAAACGCCCTATTGGCTATATACAGTGTTACCAACTGGCTGTTTTTCCGTTCTGTTTGTAGCGTTGGCAATGGCATACTCTTTGATAAGTTTGGCTCGTGTGGTTGGTATTTCGAGCGACTTGGCAATGTGTATGACTTTATGCGTTGGCTTTTCATTTAAAGTTCTTTTTCTTTCGTTTCAAGTTTATAATTTCCAAGTCTTAGTAATGCAACAATTAGTAAAAGCATAACTGCTGATGTGTAATTTTTAGTCGTAAAAAAGCAATGAGCAACATTGTTTCTCAAATTCATTCCGCTTGATGTGAACAAAAATTTAAAAAATGCAATATCATCTTCTGGAATTAATGCTTTTAGTTTTTCATTATCCAATAATTTGTCGAAACCAATCCTTTCTTCTGTTCCGTTTTCTTTAATTTCTATTGTCTGAGCACCAATCATTCTTGATAACTCACGTAATAAACCTTCAAATTTTAATGCCAAGCTGTCTATTGCCAAAATATATCCTTGAGGATTATGCTTGTTTGTTTTTATATCAATTTCTGTTTGAACGAAAAAACTTTGTATTGATGGTGAAAGCAATTCAATCCAATTGAAACCTTGTGTTTCGTTGTTTGTGTCCAAATAAGTATAATCTTGTCCGTACCAAGAATTGTTTTTTAAGTAGTCAATTAAACTATTAAAGGAAATTTTACCGCATTTAATTCCTTTTGAAACAACAAACCAAATGTGATTGATAGAAAAATTATTAATGTGTATTGAGTATGGATTTATTCCGCCCGATTTGTTCTTACTTACATTTTTATTAATGTCAAACGACATTGTAGTAACTAAATCGAGCATAACTGGCTTTATTTCTTCATGCAAGACAGCAGCTTTAGGCAATAAATTATCTAAAATCAAATAGCCGTAGATATCCTTAGCATTTCCATTTTCTGTTAGTTGTGTAGTTTTTTCTTTAATAGAATCCCACCATTGGTTTAAAAGCTTATTATATTTCTCATCTTCTAATTCAAAAGAAACCTTTTTGAGGTCAATTGTCTTTTTCGCTTGTTCAAGTAAAACGGCTATTTCTTCAATCTTAGTTTTATTGTTTGCCTTTTTGTATTCTTCTAATGCGTTTGTGTAATAATGATGAGCAATAAAACCTTTGTTCTTTTCCTTATCAAGTTGGGAAATATGATAATCGCCTAATTTTTCGTGAAATTCACTTGGTGAAGTATTAAGTTTTTGACTAAGAATAACGAGTAATTTTAAATAGCTTTCTATAACCGTTTCGTCTAAATTGGAAATTTTGTTTTGTGAATAATCGAAGAATTTTTGAGTAATTGAAGTATCTATTTTTTTACCATTCTTAATGATGAAATCCATCAATGAATATTTTGTAAAATCGTTTAGTTTATCACTTTCCAAAAGCGAATCCAAATAACTTATAATTTCATCTTTTTTGTGGTTTACAGTTTGACTAAGGATAAAAAGATTTTTGAAGTACTTGGCAAATGAAAAGCATTGCAAATTATCATCAACTGAAAACGAAGAATTTTTTAAAAGCAATAAATAACTTTCAATTGCTTCTCTGGCAAAATCAATATGTTTCTGCGGACTTAACCAAAGTAGATGATTGTACTTTGCTTTGTATTTTGGGTTTTGTACTTTATCTGCTCGTGTTTTGATGTAATCGTAATTATCGTCAAATAGCTCTAATGTTGGATAGGCATTTGCACCGCTTTGGAATTTTGGAATATGTTTACCTTCTTCAATTGAAAAGTCAGCAAAGAATAATTCATACGAACATAACTTTTTCGTGCTTTCATCTTCAATCTTATCTCGTAAAGCCGTGATGTATTTGTACGTGTTTAAATCCAAATACTGAAAATTGATATCATTTTCAAGGTATTCGTAATATTCATCTAAATTCTTAAAATCCATTTGGTGTAATGTTTAGATGATTTCAATTTTATCAATTTCTTTCATTAATCTGTCCGTTTCAGAAAGAGCAACAATGATTTTTTGATAATGTAAAATATCATCAAATTCTAAGGTTCTTTCTTTTCGGTCTTTTAGCCATTTTTGAGCAGGTTGGTAGCCACCAATGTAAAATTCCCAAGCGGTTAATGGGATGTTGTCAAAGTATTGTTCTTCATTTATCCAAATTCTGCCCAATTGCTTTTCTTCATCAAATAATTCCCAATCTTTTTTCCCAATTTTAGTTGTTATGTTGTTTTCTCCATCTTTTGGATAAGTTGTAATGTAATCTTCCACTTTTGGAGATTCCAATAAATGAATTTGGCGTATTTCTCCGCCCAATTTTACCAATTCCCAAAAAGACTCTTTGTCTTTTGGATAAGGTACTCGTGGAAAATCTATTTTTAAAAATTCTTTGTATTTCTCGCGATAGTTTGGCGAATGCAATACCGCATAGATGTAATCTAAAATGTCAATTGGTGCAAAAGTATTTTCTGAATTTTCTTTTTCGTTGGTAAAGGTCAATCCTAACTTTTCAGTAATTTCATTTACAATTTCTTGATTTAGATTTGGCTTTCTTTCTGTTGTTTCTTCAATAGTTTGTTGTCCGCTGTTTTCAGAATAAACATATAGGGGGAAAACATTTGCATTATCTAAAGAAGAAGAAATACTCTTGTCTGTAATATTATTTGATAAAAAATAATTGTGAGCATCAGCATCACGCCCCACTCTTACCAAACACAGTGCAATATTGTCTTGAGTAAGGTGTTTCATTACTTCTTCACGTCCCCAATCAACCATTGAGTCTGAATAGTAAATAGTCCTCATATCAAAAGGTCGATATGATATTGGTAACAAGAAATCATTATGTGTATTATTGGCAATTGCGATTCTCGCTTCACTCATTTTCCACCCTCTTGTGTCTCCTTTCAAATATTTACCCGCTTTTTTGTTTCCAAAGAATTTCTCTCTTGTTATCGAATCATCAATTTCAATGTTTGCAAAATCTATTATAATATTTTTCAAAACTTCTTTTTCAAAATTGATTACAAAAGAATCTCTTGCGGAAGTAATGCCCATTGACTGCACTTGCATTAAGTTAGAAACCAAAAATCCCTTATTGTAGTTTTCTAATTGTTTATTATCCTTAGGAACAAAAAAGTAATTTGGTTCTTTAGGTGTAAGTTCTTTAAATTCTGTTGTTTTTATTGAGTTTTCAGATAAGTAATTGTACTTAACGTCTCTTTTCCCAAACAAATCGTAATGAAATACTTTTCCCAATTGATTTGTTTTCTTTTTCCCTGTTTTTACAAATACTGTGATTGCAACGCCTTGCATAATGTCAAATACATTCTGGTCAATTGAGCCATCAGGAGCGGTTTCTTTTTTAGTAGAATTTCCGTGTAAATCTATGGTGTAAATCTTATCATAGGTTTTTAATAAATTCCAACGCATACCTCTAAATGTTGGGTTGTCTAAAAAACCGTGAGGATTGATAAAAGCCAAAACACCACTTCCGTTTTTTTCAATAAAATGCTGTCCATAGCGTAAGAATTTTACATAGTCATCATTCAGCCAATGTTTACGTTCATTGAAATGAACACCATCAACATATTTGTAATCTTCAATTAAATCACTAATCCATTTTCCATTATTGGAAGAAATACCGCTATAAGGAGGGTTTCCAATAACGCACATTACAGGAGTATCACGTTTTATGTGGTTAGCTTCATTAGCTTCACTACTTAACCAATTTGCAAATAAAGTACCTGTGTCTGGATGGTATTCTTCTAAACTATTGGTTAGGTAAACTCTTGTTCGCTGGTCTTTTGTTGGTTTAAATCCTGTTTCTTTTAGCAGTAAGTCCAATTGCAAATGAGCCATTGCATAACTTGCCATTAACAACTCGAAACCGTTTAATCTTGGTAGTAAATGTTTTTCTACATAACCGCTCCAAATTCCTTCTTGTCCTTTAAATTTTTTGTTTACGTGTTTTATTACTTCTGCTAAAAAGGTTCCAGTTCCTGTTGCTGGGTCAAGAATTTGTACTTTATGTACTTCTTGTTCCATTTGTTTGTAACCAGTTGTAGAACGCTTGTCAGGAGTTTGTGTATTTACAGTAATTTTTGTTTTAGAAGTGTCTGCCAAACCTTGTGGCAAATCAAATTCTGTTTTTAGAATATCATCAACTGCACGAACAATGAAATTGACAACAGGAGCAGGAGTGTACCAAACACCTCTTGCTTTTCTTAGCTTTGGGTCATATTCTGCCAAGAAAGTTTCATAAAAATGGATAATTGGGTCTTCCATTTTTGTAGTCTTTCCATAATTTTTTAGAATTTCTTCAACATTACAGGCTAAAAATATTTCGGTAAGGTTATCTACAATCCATTTAATTCGGTCGTCAATATCGGGTCCAGCTATGTAGCCAAAGAGTTTTCTTAAAAACGGATTTGATTTAGGAATCAGTTCTGCTGCTTCTTGTCGGCTAAACGTATCTAAAGTTGGGTCGTGCAAACGAGCAGCAAACATTCCGTAAGCAATGGTTTGAGCATAAACATCCGCAAATCCTTTTGGTGTAATGTCGTGAATCAGAATACTTTTAAAAGCAGTCATTTGCTCTTTCAAAGTACTATCTTCTTGATTGTCTTCATCACTGGTCAAAGCCTTTTCAATAACATCAGAAAGAAGGCAGGCTTTGCCCGCCATCATTTCTGCTAATTTTTTTGAACTTTTTATGTTTTGTCCAATGTGTGTACAAAAGTCTTTGATAAGGTTTTCAAACCTTGCAAAATTTTGAGGTAGTGCAACAATTCCTCTTTCAGTAATTTCTGCGATGGCGATTTTGGTAATAAATTCTCCATCATTGTATAAATGAAAATCTATGTAATCCGTGAAAATTAGATTGTCTAATGATGATTTGTATCGGTCAAATTGTTCTTTGTTTACTGATTTCTTTTTTCCTTCAAGGTCTTTATCTCCAATGTTTTTCGCTTCAATAAATCCTACAGGAATATCTTTTTTTGTCAAGATGTAGTCAGGTGCTCCGCAAGATTGTCTTTTCGGTTCGTTGGTTGCTCTAATTTCAGGCACTAAACTTTCAATGAGTTGCTGTAAGTCGCCTCTAAATGTATGTTCTGTCGCATTTCCGAGTTTGTATCTCTGATTTATGTTGTCAATGTAATTTTCTATTGTCATATTTCAATTCTCATTATTCTCGGTGAGCGTTGGCAAAAAATAGCTCTTTTGGTTTTTTCTGCGTTGGCTTTCGTGTCGGCAAAAACCAAATGTGCTATTTGTGCGGTTGGCTCTTTTTTCGCTTGTTGGTAACGGTCTTGTGTATGATTAGTGGCGTGTTTAAGCACCTAATTTAGCAAATAAAAACCGAATAGAAAATCCGCGAGGATTTTCGTAAGTAGGCAAGAACTAGCCATTAATTATACACGTTGTTCTACGCAGTTTTTATTCCGCTAAATCATATTCGAAATTTGAATTATCATCGAAATTCCGTAAATTATTGATATTATAATAATTCCTTTTTTTATCGTTTTTCCGTGTTTGTTTGACCAATTCACGTATTCAGTTTTTTTAGATTCAGATACTTTCCATTTTCCATCTGCGTATTTAAATCCGAAATACATAATTACCGCAAAAAAGATAATTCCGATAATTGAAGTCAAAAGACTTGGTTCCATATTTAATTCTTAATTATTAGTTTAAATTCCGAATTTTCAATTCTTTTTTCCAATTCAGAGTATGTAATTCCGTTCAGTTCAGTTTCTCCGTTTTTCGCTCGATAAATTTCCGATTTAGTTTCTGCCCCGTTTTGATAAACCCAATTATATAAATCAGTCGAATCTTTTTGTTGAGTTCTAATATTAATTCGTTTCCAGTTTTTCTCAATTATTCCAAATTCGGATGTTGTTTTGTTTACAATCAAATCTCCGTTTTCTGAATCATAATATAATTCCTTTAAGTCGCCATAATGGTCTTCAATTTCCATTGAATAAAGTCCAAATCCAATAAATCCGACAACTGTAATTATTACAATTCCGAAAATCAGAAGTCCATATTTTAATCCTTTGTTCATTGGTTGGTCAAATTGCGTAGAACATGTGTATAAACACACTGGTGTGTTTATTTTTATTATATATACACCCAAATATACATAAATACTTACAGGTCTA
>NZ_JBJJBQ010000018.1:0-19738 GCF_045446075.1 Flavisericum labens
CCCTTTTTTTAACTCCACAATACTTTTTGATGTTTTTTTGGAAAAAAATTTCTGGCCTTCTTCCCAAAAACAAAACGCAATCTTTATGAACTCCCGCCGAAGGCCCATATGCCGTTTTTAGCGGCTGCAAATGTACAGCCTTTTTTCAATCTGCAAAGTTTTTTTGGTTTTTTTTTAAAAGTTTTTTTAACCTCCTTTAAATACCAATAAACTGTCTATGAACTTGACGCCTTACAATGCTGATGTCTTGCTTAGCGGGGTGCAAATATACTACCCTTTTTTATTTACAAACAAACTTTTTTGAAGCTTTTTTTTAATATTTCTGCAACTGTTTTTTAATATTATATGTACCAATAGGTTACAATCAAAACAATATTGCTTTTTTATGCAAACAACTTTGCATAATGCACAATCTGAAACCTGTATTATGGCAATGGATAGCTTTCTTTTCTTATTGCAAACCACAGATAAGACCATGGCAGTACCCAACCTTAATATCTTACCTGGGTCTTGGCACAGCACTACGTTAGGGATTGGAGCGGCATCCTTTTTTGAGAAATGAAAAAAAGATACGGCAAAAAGCCCGACCCCCAGGGGAACGCTAAATGAAAATTATAATGGTTTTTATAAAAAGAAGTTCCAAACTACACCAAAACGGATAATAAAATCGCGATAAGGGTAATTGGGCGCCGAGTAATAGTTGTAACCTGTGTACGCTGAATTGAAATGCTCTGCCTTAAAATAGATTCGTGTTTGGCGAATTTTTGCATTTAAAAAGTAATCAAACCTTGGGAAGCTGCCATACTTTCTATCAGTCTGAGTATAAAATTCGGCCAAAAGTGGACTATAGGCGTCCATATAATACTTTGTAAAGTAGTTTAAGGTTACACCCGTTTGCAAATACAAAGCCTTTCTAAACACGTGGCTTGAAAAATAAAGTGTGTTTCTGGTATTGAATTCTGGCATGTTCAAGATGTTATTGTCATCTTTTACGTTTTGGTACATTATGGTATTGGCCAAAGCGAATTTGCCGAATTTTAATTCGTTTTCGAACTTTAACCGAAGATAGTTTATGGTGTTATTGTTTTGGTAAGGTTTTACCTCAAGTGTATCGGCTTCTTTCTTGAAATAAACATAATCGTTGATGGTTGAAAAATCCACAGTGACTTTTGCGTAGTTCTTCAATTTCAATTGAAACGCTAACTGCTGCGTTTCTGTATTGTTAAAATTATTCTGCCAATTATAGTTTATGTAATTACTTTGATAAAGCAAAGTATTGTAATTAGGTGCGCGCGAACTGTGATTGAGGGACGCTTGTGCCGAAACACCTTCTCTTAGTTTGAAACTAGCGAGGGCTTTTATAAAATTGCCTTCAAAATCACCAGAGACGTTGACCCCCATTTCTCCTTGCAAATTAAAACCTTTGTATTGCTTTTGATATTTCCCTCCTGCTGAATACACGTTACCTTTTAAACGGTTGGTTATGGTTTGTCCGTTTAACAACACCAACCTGTTATAACCATAATTGTAGTTGTTGTTACTTATATTGAATTGAAAGTTGCCCAACAAATGGTTATAGTACTCCAACTGCAGCTTGTTATAAAAGTTTTCGAGTGTTACACGCTCTTTTAGATTTCTGGTGTTAAAGGCTTCTCCAAAAATACCGGTGGCTGCGGTTGCTTGGTTGTATTCAAAGAATTTATCTTCAAATGATATAATATGTCTAAGATCAAGTTTATTTTTTTCCAAGAACTTACCCATAGGCTTTCTTACCTTTATGGAATCGTTTAGCGAATCTAATTTAACTTCTTCTTGAACTTCTTGTTCTACATGGTTAAATATATTGTAACTATGGTTTAAATAAAAGCGTTTTCCTCGCAGGATGCTTTCGGCATTTTCAAAATTGACATCAAGGATAGAACGATCTAAAAACTCTGGCTCTCCCGTTTCAAAGGGTTCTATACTGTTATCGCTAAGCCCACCATTTTCTTGATTCAACAAATCTTGCGTTACAATATGACCTTGTACCTTGTAGCGCTTGTCACTAGTCTGATAATTGGATGTAAACCTGAAATTACCAGTACTGGTAAGGATGTTTTGATATTTACCCAACGAACGCAAACCTTTATAGGCAATTGAAAAATTGAACTGCGGAGAGGTATTTACCGTAAAAAAGGAATCGACAAGCTGGCCTTGCTCGAATGCAGTTCTAAAAAAGAGCTCGGTTAATGGTGTTGGCACGCGGTAGTAGTATATGTCTTCAACTTCCATATAATTAAAATGCCTGGCCCGAGCACCAAACAGCGGCATTAAGTTGGTATTTTGAAAATCGAGTGTTAAGCTATTATAGGTCTGTCCGAGATTTGCAAAAGGAATCAGTCCGAAATTATCCTTTCTTAAATAATTAAACTTATAGTCCTTTTGTATGGTTAGAGTGGTATCGACATAGGTAGTATCGTTTTCGGAAGAAATAATAAGGTAATCTTCAATTTTGGCTTTATTATTGGCCTCTTGATCAAGCCCCGTAATTCTTTTTAAGGCACGGACTGCTTTAATCGTATCTTTTTGTTTTGGTGACCTTGTTAGGGAGTCTTGTCGTGATAAACTTGCTCTCCGTTGTTCACCTCCATTTTTAACTTTTTTATCTTGGGCTTGAACCCCCATTGTAACGAATAGTAAAAAGATAAATAAAATTACTTTTTTCATAATGCCTTTTGAAGTTGCAAATGTAAACACAAAATATGATAACGCTAAAAAGTGGACAAATTATTTAAGAGAATCAATACATTTAAAAAAACCTCTACATCCTATTAATGCAGAGGCTCATTTAGTTCAGCAATTAAGTCAAAAAAAGTTTATTGATCGTAGTAGTTTATCTCAATAGTTGGATCTGCTACACTAATCATTGAAAATGTCCTATTAGAATAAATATCTAAATTCCCTGTATTGTTCAGATAAAAACCAGAAGGTCCACCAATAAAAACATCAATTAATGGTTGAAAAATGGCTTTATTACCTGCTGAAGTATTAGACAAGCCTGTGTCTGTAAATACTACAACACCATCATTTACTTCAAAGTCTAACCCAAATAGGAAATTCCCAAAATTAGTAGCGAAAACCAGAATAGGTTGCGTGCCATCATTCAGCCCTACAAAATACACGAAATTTATTGTTAAACCATAGAATGACTCTAACTGCGCTGTATAGTCCTGATAAAAGCTAAGAAAGGCATTACTGGATTTTTCTAACTCCAAATCATTAAAAATCGCAAAGTTCCTACGCTCTCCAAAGGCATAAGGATCTAGGGGTGTTACAGGGGTATTCCCATACCCTATTTTAGCAGTAACCCCATCTACAACGGAAACATACTGAAGACCAGAGGAATCATCTAATAAGAAGTTTTCAAAAGCAACGCCATTAACCTCCAATGCAGGACTTATTACCAACCCATCTTCAGTAAAGGCAATTCCAAATTCTTCATCGGTAACAGCTCCACTAGCATCTTGTTTAGTTGGGTTTGCGAACAAAGTAACGTTATTATAATTTAAGGCATATCTATCGACCTCAGAACCATTTTCAACACTTAAAAAAGGAAAAGAGGTAACGGCATCAGAAGTTGTGAAATTTTCACGATTGACCAATGATGTTTCAACACTCGCCAAACTTTCAGTGTCGAAATCAGAAAAATTAGTTGGTGTTAAAATAAGTATTCCAGTACTTGTATTTCTCACATCACGAAATGTTATAACACCTTCTTCTTCACTAAAGAATTGAAATACCGAAGTCCCCTTAAAACCAGTACCCACTAGCCCAGGATAATCTGGGTTACTAACCTTTTGTATATGGTTTCTTGTAGTGAACACAAGTTCTGTTGTTGTACCCGTCCTTACATCATACGATGATGTTTGAATATCGGTATCCTCATCAAAATCAGACGTCATTCTTACAGTACCATCGGTGTTAAATTTCATATAATAGGTAAAACCGCCAAACTCATCATTTTTTGAAAAGTACAACGCTTTGTACCCTTGGGGTTCCGTTGTCAATAAATTTAATAGTACTTCGTTTTGTTCTGCTAGTCTATCTGCGGGGCTTTGATCAAACAACACTTCCCCATCATCGTTGTTACACGATACAAAAAGCAGCAAAGCCAAACAGATTAGCCAATTATTTCTATATATCTTTTTCATAGTTTTTTTAATTTACAAGTTCTTGAGTTGCTGCCGCAGTTAAAGCCTGTAGTTCATAAATATCAATATCAAAATTCTCTTTATAATACTTCACTACCATTTCTTCTTTTAACCTGATAATGGCTTTTGACTCTTCATTGTCTATACTTTCCACCATGGCATCAAATTCATCTTTGGAATTAGTAAGCATTTCTGAAACCATCTCTACAAAATCTTCACTTTCTTGACTAGAGCCATAAGCAGTTATATAACCTAGTTCTCTGGCTTCCTGATCCGTTCTGTTAAACCACTGCGCAGTATAGTCTGCCGGATTAATTTGCCCATATTCAGGATCTATAGGAACATTTTGATTTAAAATATGACCATACTCGTGCTGTACAGTTTTTAATGGTTGTTTGATACTGTTAATATCGGTAAAATCAAGAAAGTCAATATTAAACAATGTAATCTTTGCTCCGGCTTCTGCAACCCCTAGGGTAATGGTAGGGCTATTTGGATTATAATTAAAACTCCCCACAAAAGTAAACTGCCTAGGCGCTATCTTTTTAATAAAATCGATTCCTCCTACTTGCGAATAAGGCTCAATCCAAGCTTTTTGCAACGCCTCAGCTACGGGTTTCACACTAGATTCGTAGGGTGGATGCAAAAACCTATCGACATCGGTATCGTTAATATCCCATTTATAAAGGATTTCTATGTTATATGGTTTAACAAAGCTATTTCTTAACCAAATATCCAAATCGTTTAATATTGGAGGGGCCGTGTCTATTTGAGATTCGCCAACAGCGTCTGAACCATCGCTGCATGATACGGCTAACACCAAAACCATGCTTACAATTGCCATGTATATATTTCTTTTCATATTGTAATGTTTTATATTTTTCAAAATCTTACCTTGGGTTTGGAGATATACCAAAAGACTGAGCGGCTTCCGGTATTTGCACTAGCCTTCTGCTATCATTTTTAGGCAACGTATATGTATTGCCAAAAACATCCCGATGTTCAATAACCATATTGTGCCTTTTATTATCAAACCACCTTAAGCCGTCGTTATAAAATATAGTCCTTTTAATGGTTAACACAGCATTAACAAAGGCCAGTGATTCTTGAGGGATGGAATAAAAAGGTGTATACAGCATGGGGTTGGCCACTGAAAATCGTTGTTGAATATCTGAAACTGAAAGCTCATCAAGCGACGCATCGTAACCTCTTGTTTTTACTGAGTACGACAAATTAATGTCTGCGGCTGCATTATTGAATTGCCCTAGCATCGCATAGGCTTCTGCTCTATTCAGCAAGGCTTCATCTGTTGATAATAGAACAAACGTTACAAAGGGGGTACCCGTGCCAGCAGCCTGATTAGTAACTTTAAAATACTCTTGAAATTTAGGGACATTGAAAAACAAATCTCCACTTCCATAAACATCATAAGACCAAGGTTGACCGGTGCCATTAACTGCCGGGAAAATTTCATCACTTTTGTTATTATTTAACTGATATCTGGCCGCATAATGATATCTGTCGTATATAGATTCTGCTGACACCAAAAGTAAATTTGCTGGTTCCGCTGTTGACGATGTATATCTAAGTGTTTGTTCGGAATAGGTTTTTGGTCTATATTGGTTTTCCCAATTTCTTAGAACCCCTGTACCGCCAAGACCTAAAGCCAAAGTACTGTGATCAATTACTTTCTGCCATTCTCCCGTATGTAAATAAAATCGGGAAGCAAAAGCATTTGCTGCTTGTTTTGTAAAATGAAAAGCTTCAACATTATAATCGTCTTCGATTAATGGTAAGCCGTTTTTAATATCTGCTCTTATGTTTTCATAAACATCAGCAACTGTTCCTCTATCGTAATCTCCCAACAGCACGGTTTCAGGTTGAGAAACGTATGGTATGCCAATATCTGAAACTGCAGTTGCAGGATTGTAAGCTTTCGAAAAAATAGTCACCAACATAAAATGGGCATAGGCTCTGCATATCAAAGCTTCACCCTTAAGATGATTTAGCTCAGCGCCTCCTCCTAACTCTTCAATAGACACCAAAGCTTGATTGGCTTGAGCTATAGCCTTATAAGCGCGATTCCAGTAATTGGTTGGCGTGTCTATATCTATGTCATTAATATCATCCCAAAAAAACATGCGTTGGTTTAGAGTAGTAGCAAAATCAATTCCTGTATCAGCACTTGGCCCTTTGTCTCCCGCATTATCAGACATTGGCTCTAAAAAGCTTACATAAGCCGCATCGGGGTAAGCCCCTACAAGCAATTCAGCTATTTTCTCTGGGGAGTCAATTGTAGTTCTATTATCTGGTGTTTCATCTAAAACATCGTTACATGAAGATGTTAATAAGACCAGTATTAAGACCTTTATTATATTAAACTTTATATTTTTCATATTATCTTTTTTTTAAAACCCAACATTAAGTGAAAACGTGAACAGCCTTGAAATTGGATAGGCTACACCACCAGATCTGAAAAACTCAGGATCCTGACCTCCAAGCTTGGAGTCTGAGTAAATTAAGAACGGATTTGTAGTTTGTACACTTAATCTAAAACTAGAAAGCCCCAACCTATAGGTAGTATTTGTATCCAGGCTATACCCTAATGAGATATTTTTCATTCTTATAAAACCGCCATCGGCCGTCCTTGCAGTAGAGTAATTATAAGCGTTATAAGCTCTTTCAACCTCATTGTCACCAAATGCTTGCAATACACTTTGCGATGCAATTGTCGGTACATCTGTGATATTTTCGTCTCCAGGGATTAACCACCGGTTTACAAATTCACGTGGAAAAACATCTAAATCTGTATATTCCGAATTGTATGCCGGATTTAGCCTTACCTTGTTTCCTGCTGAAAACGAAATAAAGAAACTGAAATCCCAATTTTTATATTTAAAGCTATTTGAAAGCCCACCAGAAATATTAGGCTCTGTTGGCCCTTCGTAAACCAAATAATCCAGTACATTGTCAGTATCCTGAAAATCGATTAAGTCATAAGGTTTTGATGGGTCGAAATCTACGTCATCGGTTAAAAATACCGGCAAACCAAACTCATTAAGTCCTTCAAAGTTAAAAGAAAAGAGTGACCCTTTTGGATAGCCAATAGCATTACCACGACCAGTCCCAGTAACCAAATCGAACACGTTCGATTCTTGCTTTAAAGAAGTAATCTCTTGGTTGAAGTGTGAAATATTGAATCCCGTTTTCCAACTGAAATTATCAGAATCCATATTTACAGTGTTCAACTGAAATTCTACTCCATTAGTTGTCATTTCAGAATTATTGCCCAATTTTATTGACTCACCACCAATTCCCGTAGTTCTTATCAAATCAATTAAATCCTTACCTTTTCTAAAATAAGCATCAAAATTCATTCTAATTCTATTATTGAAGAAACCTACATCCAACCCTAAATTAAGTTCAAGTGTTTTTTCCCAAGTTAGTTCGGTATTTTGCAAATCCTCAATGTCGATGTAATTCTCTCTATCATCATTATTAAACCTATCTGTAATTTGGTTTCTGAAAACCGCCAAGTTATTAGTAGCATTATCAGCCAATAAAGCGACCAAACCGTAACTTGGTCTAAACGCTAAACTGGAAATCACGTTAGAATTTTTAATAAAGTCTTCTTTATCTACATTCCACTTACCACCTATCGTATAAGTTGGCAGCCACCTGGAATCTGAAGATTTTCCCGCTCGGTTAGAACCCTCATAATTTCCCGTAAGATTCAATACATATTTTTTCTTATAATCATATGTAACATTTGTAAAGAAGGACACTTCACGTTGCCGAGTCTCTTGTGATGAGAAATATGGGTTACCTTCCAAAATAGCTTTTTTCAAAATGTCAGGGTCTGTGAACACCGTTCCCCCTCGGCTAAATTGATAACCATAGCCTGTATTATCACTTTCACTTCTGTCAGTATATCGGTATTCTTGACCACCATAAATACGAAGACCATGAACATCGTTAAATCGTTTCGTGAAATCTAAAGTATTTCTGAAGGTATAGGTAACCAAGGTATTTTTTGATGTTTTTAAAATCCCTCCTACCGGCAAAACTACACGAGGTCTAGAATTAGGTTCGTCTGGATCTGTAAATAAAAATACATTGGCATCTTGAACAATAGTGGTTTCATCTGCTCTGTAGGCTGCAGCCACATTTGAATTCTCTGTTATAGAATGCTCGCCATTAGATGAAGCATATCTTGCAGAACCTAAAAAATTATAGGTTAAATTATCATTAATCTTATATTCTGCCTGACCTTGAAACTTGATGTCGGAAACATTTAATTCTATTCCATTATTTTTCAATTCGTTTAAAATATTAAACGGCGCCCAATTGTATCTAGAATACTCTAAATTGCCATCATTATCTCTGGGGCGTAAAGCTCGACTTGTATTGATAGCATAACTAAAAGGATTGATATCGAAATCTCTGGTGTAAGAGCCGCTAACTAAATCTTCTTCTCTGGCAAACGTACCAGGTGCTAATTGGTTTCTTATAGAACCTTGTAGTTGAGTAGTAATCTTTAATTTATCATCAGCCAAATAATAGGTATTACGTAAATTACCCGTTATTCGCCTTACCCTATCTGCAACAGACCACCCGCCATCAGTGTAATAGCCCAATGATGCATAAGATGTCGCATTTTCTCCACCACTGGAAAAACTTAAGGTATGTGTCTGCGTTGGAGCCGTACTGAACAAAGTTTTAAACCAATTACTATTGGCTCGTTCATATTGTTGCAAAAACCTTGCTCTTGCCTCTGGCGTGTTTTCCAATTCAAATTGCCCTGTATTTTCGTTATAATTATTTATGGCACGGTACATAATATTATAGATTCCACCATATCTTCCTTGAAAGGAAGAAGGTAAATCTAGAAACCCTTTCGATTCCATTTCTCTGTAAACCGATACCGTTTCCTGAGAGTTAAGCAAGTCATAATTAGTGTATCTCGGAATATCCCTAACAGCGTATTCAGATCCATAATTAAACGTAGGTTTCTGGTTCTTTTTACCAGATTTAGTGGTAATAACCACCACTCCGTTTAATGCTCTAGCTCCGTAAAGCGCCGTTGCAGAAGCATCCTTTAGAATTTCAAAACTTTCAATATCTGATGCGTTTAAACCCGCAACAGCAGAACTTAAAAGCGTACTGGCATCACCAGACACTAAATCGGATACCGAAAGGTTAACAATTTCTTCTTGAATAACGCCATCAATAATCCAAATTGGCTTTGTATCGCCTAAAATAGATGAAGAACCACGAATGGTAATTCTGGGTGCGGCACCAAAAGTTCCGGTAACATTTTGAACACTTACACCTGCAGCTCGGCCTTCTAACGCGCGAGACACATCGGCTACACCATCAAGTTTTACATCAGCCGCTTTAATGGTTTGGGATGCCCCGGTAAACAATTCCCGTCTTACATTTTGATAACCTGTAATTACAACAGTTTCCAAACTTTCAACGTCCTCGACCATGGTGACATTAATAACTTCCTGGGCTCCAACGGTAATGGTTTGCGTTTGCATCCCCACAAAACTGAATTTTATAACATCGCCTGTTTTGGCAAAAATGCTATATTCGCCATCAAAGTTTGATGTCACTCCTTTATTAGTGCCATCAATAACAATAGTAACCCCTGGAAGTGGCATATTGCTAGCGTCTGTTATGGTACCTGAGATGGTTTTTTCTTGAGCAAAGGAAAGTTGAATTGAAAACGCCAAAAGCAGCGTTAACAAACTTGTCAAGTTCAATTTCATAAAATAATTATTTGAGTTAGTCCGAAACGAATTTCATAATATTATATTGAAAAAGCAAAAAGTTTAACAAAAACATCTTAAAAAAAAACAAAAAGTATAACGTTAGAATCGCTTTAAATTAACAAATCATTAATTTCGTTGTAAAAAACAACGGAAAATGACCAAATTATTAAATATTCTACAATGCAAATTACGCCATCAACTATACATTTCTTATTCTGCCATTACGTAAAAACAAGTCAATGCTACTAATCAATCACTCAAAATTTATATTAGAATGCGGTACCGACGAAGCTGGCCGAGGATGCTTGGCCGGTCCTGTAACTGCAGCGGCAGTAATCCTTCCTAAAGATTTTAAGAACGAGGTATTGAACGACTCCAAACAACTCAGTGAAAAAAAACGAGAGCTTTTAAAACCCACAATAGAAAACCAAGCTGTAACATTTGGGGTCTCCCATGTTTTTCAAGAAGAAATTGATACCATAAATGTTTTAAATGCTTCCATTTTGGCCATGCATAAATCGATTGACCAATTAAAACCCCGACCCAAATTCATTATTGTTGATGGCAATAAGTTTAAGCCTTACGCCCAAATTCCTTTTGAGACTATTATAAAAGGAGACGGCAAATACCTAAGCATTGCTGCGGCCTCTATTTTGGCCAAAACCCATAGAGACCAATACATGGAAATGATTCACGAAGAGTTTCCTATGTACAATTGGAAAAAAAATAAAGGTTACCCCACCAAAGAACACCGAGAGGCCATTAAAAAATACGGCATAACAAAATACCATCGAAAATCGTTTAGACTATTACCTGAACAGTTAAAGTTAGACTTATAAATTTTTAATGAGTCAAAAAAATATTAGGTTTGTAAAAATTAATTTTTATCCATGAGATTATTTTGCCTCTCCCTCCTACTTGTTTTATTTTTCAACTGTTCTAGTCCTACAAAAAAAAATAAGGCTTTAATAGATTTTGTCCCAAAAAATGCTTCTATAGTTCTGAGGACATCAAATCTGGAAAGCTTAAAGAGCAGCATAAAAAACAGCGGTTTTTTGCAACAAATATCAAAAACCAATAGCTACACTCACCTTGAAAAAAGATTGGAGAACCTATCGCACTTTAAGCCATCAAGTGATATTCTGATTTGTTTTTCGACAGATGAGAATGACAGTTTACAATATTCCATCATCACCAAGTTTAACAAAAGCCTGTTTGAAACCGATTCTTTGAAGAATTACACTGAAGAAACTCTTAACTATAAAAATAAATCGATTACCAAATCAACATTAAATAAAAACACCTTTTATAGCACTGTGGTTGACAGTGTGTTTTTTGCCTCGTCATCGAAAAAAGTGACCTCAGCTATTTTTGGAAATAGAACAGTAAGCAACGAACTCGAAAAGATTTATAAAACGTCGAGCAATGACAAAACACTTTCGGTCATTTTAAAATCAACCAGCAATAACACACCAGTGAATTCTTTTTTTATTGAAGATTCATTGTCTTTTAAAAAGTTTACAAATTATCTGGCTATCGACCTTGAACTAGGGCAAAACGTAATGTATTTCAATGGCATCACCAAGGCCAACGATTCAACCGAAAGTTTGGTAAATGTATTTAAGAACACGATTCCGCAAGAAAACCAGACACAGGACATTTCACCTTCAAACAGTGATGGTTTTTTGAGTATTACTTTTGATGACTTCAAGACGTTTGAAACCAATTTAAATCGTTTTAACAAAAAAGATTCCATAACCCAAAATTCAGCACTTTTTAATAATATTTCTGAAATTGGCGTTATTTATGAAGATGAAAACAGAGCAATTGTCTTGAATTCAATTGATGTTATTGCTACCCAAGAAGCCTTGTTGAGTGAACAGACAAAAATTGACACCTACCGCGATGTTGACATTTATAATTTCAGTACCCCTAGCCTATTTCCTCAAATATTTTCGCCTTTTATTTCTTATGAAAAAGCCAACTCCTATTGTATTCTAGACCACTTTTTTGTGTTTGCTGGCAACCAAGATATGCTTGTAAATATTATTGCTAATTATCAAAATGAAACGACACTAAGCCACCGAACATATTATAACAACATTAGTGAAAAATTGAGTAGTGCGGCATCTTTTCTTCAAGTCAGTAATACTTCAACCTTAAAGTCTATTATTGACAAGAACTTGAAAGCTGAAGAAAATTACAAAGTAAAAAACGACAATATTTCAGCCATACAGTTTATATACGACAATCATTTTGCACATGTTAATGCCATAATAAGTAAAAACAAAACCAAGGTTGAACAAAATTCGGTATCTGAAGAACTCAACATCAAACTGGACAACGCTATTTTGAACAATCCGCAGTTTGTTAAAAACCATATTACCGGTCAGAAAGAAATTGTGGTACAAGACGTAAACAACAACCTTTATTTAATTTCCAACACCGGAAAAATCCTTTGGAAAAAACAATTACAGGGCAACATTTTAGGTAACATCGAGCAAATTGATATTTACAAAAACGGAAGACTTCAACTGATTTTTGCCACGCCAAATCGAGTTTATGTATTAGACAGAAACGGAAAAGAAGTTCGGCCATTCCCCTTAAAATTCAACGATAAAATTACCCAGCCGCTTTCAGTTTTCGATTACGATAAACGAAAAAATTATAGGCTGATGGTTACCCAAGGCAAAAACGTTTTAATGTATAATGTTAAAGGTAATATTGTTAAAGGCTTCATGTTTAA
Source organism: Flavisericum labens (assembly GCF_045446075.1). Classification (NCBI taxonomy): domain Bacteria; kingdom Pseudomonadati; phylum Bacteroidota; class Flavobacteriia; order Flavobacteriales; family Flavobacteriaceae; genus Flavisericum; species Flavisericum labens. The sequence goes on from NZ_JBJJBQ010000018.1 coordinate 12,714, forward strand.
ATCGGCCAATGGCACAATCTTATCTCAACCCAAGCATTTCAGGATTGGCAGGAAAGACTACTTAACCCTAAAAACCGAAAACAAACTTTATATTTTAGATAGGATAGGAAAAAACAGGATAACACCAAAAAGCCAAAGCAATTACTCCAACCAACCTGTATTTTTATACAATAACAAATTTACAACAACCACGGCCAATGGAAAACTTTTTTCAGTTGACACAAGAGGAAACGTTTCCAGTGCCGGCTTAAATCTTTCTGAAAAGCATTTTTTAGAAACTACAAGCAAAACTTTGGTAGCGCAAAGCGAAAACAAAATTTCTATAAAAAACAGAACTATCGAAATGGATTTTGGCAATTACACCAGGCCAAGTATCTTTTATATATACGATAAAATCTACGTTTCAACCACCGATTTGCAATCGCACAAAGTTTACCTTTTTGACAGCCAGTCTAAACCCATCACTAATTTTCCAGTATACGGAAGCTCTTCAATACAGTTGGATAATATTGACAGGGATCGAAAATTAGAATTTGTCACCAAAGGTGAAAGCAATTCGGTTATCCTCTACCAAATCAATTAATATCAAACGATAATCTATTATCCATAGAAACATGGCAATACCTAATACTATATGATTGAATAAAATTTGCCGCAGTAATTTGTCAGTAAAAAACTAATCTTTATCTTTAACCCAGCTATTAATCAATTCGTTACAAATGAGATATCACCAAAAAACCTTTCTCATTATTCTTTTCGCGCATTCTGTATTCAGCAATTTAATTCATCTAAAAATTTAACGATAACCAAATCTAAAGTCCTCAAGTCTCGGGCACCAAAGTGTAATGCTTTGGTGCCTATTTTTGCTCTTTTTATTTTTGAAATTAGTACTATTGCAACACAAATTCTTATCATATGATTTCTAGAAAAAACGCGTCCATTTCAAAGTTCATTATTCATAAAGTCGGAAACAAATTCAACGATACAAAAAATGCCTTTTCGGAAAAATTGGTGGATTTTGATGAAGCCAGTTATGATTTAATGCTACCGTTTTTATTACGCCCCTTTGGAAGCGTGGTGCAAAGTTACCGGTTTAACCACCATGCCAACATTGCTCTTAATGAAATAAATAGCTATGCGGCCCAAATACTAAATGAAGATGACAATTTCATTGATGTTTCAAAGCACATCGTTATGCATTTGTACGAGCAATCAAATTCTGCCAACATAAAAACCGGGGATGTTTTGGTTGTGCTATTTGAAGGCATTGAGTTTAACGAAATAACTACCAATGCCCTCGGTATTTTTAAAATAGAAAACAAAGTGAATTTCTTCCAAACCTATTTAGAAAATAATAGTTATGATGTACTTGTCCAAAAAGGGATTAACTCAAAAAAAGTAGATAAAGGTTGCCTAATTTTAAATCAGAGCGATGGCGAAGGCCATATTGTTCTTAGCGTTGACAATAATAGCTACGACGCCCAATACTGGCTAAACCATTTTTTAAACATAAAATATGCCGATGATTCCAATAACCACACTCAGCAGTATATAGAATTGTGCAAAGATTTTTCTACAGAAATTATAAAGACCACTTACGGCGCTCAAGAAAGAAACACTTTTTTATCCAAAACCATCGACTTTTTCAAAGAAAACGAAGTGGTAAACATTGAACGTTTTAAAGACGAACTTTTTGAAGAAGACAAACACAAAAAAGAATTTGACAGCTTTAAAAAGGAATTTGAAGGCGAGCAAAACTTGGTTATCCGAAATCAGTTTGATGTCGCCGAAGCTGTTGTAAACAAGGAAAAACGCAAAATTAAAACTGACATAAAACTGGATACTCACATACAGATAAAACTGGATATTGATGTCCCCGACGCTTCAACCGAGTATTTAGAGCGCGGTTACGACGAAGAAAAGAAAATGCATTTTTATAAAGTATTTTTTAATGCGGAGGCATAAATGTACTCATAGCTACTGTCAAAAATTTCTAGTATATTCGCTAATACTGATAAAAAACTTTTTTAATGTATGTTGGAGAATTAATTAAATTGTATCCATCTCTTAGAAACCTAAATAAACACATTAGAAATCGTTGCCCACTTCAGGATTAATAAAAAAATTATGAAATACTTTAACCTTTTTACAGTGCTATTTTTAGTTTTAGTTCTTTCCTGTAATAAAAGTTCTAAATCAGCAAAACAAGAAGTCCAAAAATCAGTTCAGGTTGAGAACACGCCTACTGCACCGGTGCCATCAACATCTCCAGTGGAAACTCAAAATTCAACAGGACAAGTCTTTCACTACACTTGTCTCAAAGGTTGTTCTGGTGGTGCTAATACAGCTGTTAACTGTAAGACCTGCGGAAATCTTTTAACACATAATGCTGCATATCATAACAAACCCAGTAGTGCTCCTTTTGCAGGGCCTTACAATAATGCTCCCAATAATCCTACCAGCAAAGCATCTGGCGTAATGCATTATATCTGTAGCAATGGATGTGCAGGGGGATCTGGATCTGCCGGAACTTGCAACACATGCGGGGCAACCCTCACTCATAATACGGCTTATCATCAATAACAATTAAGTTCTATTTCATAGACAGGCCACTGCCATAACTTTTTCTTCACTTATGTTAAATAAACTACTTTTAAGCCTATAAGGAGCAAACCAATGGCACCGTAAAAAGCCGAGCAAAAAGTAGTATTACAAAGTGTTTTTTAATACCGAGGATAAGGCTATAAATGGTACATGGAAAACAAAGAAAACCTTTCAGGAATAATATTTTCCGAAGCTTTCTTTTTAAATATTCCTTTAGTTTTTATTCTTTAACAATGATTTTATTTATAATACCATTTTCAGTAATAACCTTGACAGCGTAAATACCTGGAGCAGCATCAATATTTACTTTTGCAGTTTTATCTTCAATTTCGTCTTCCTTTATCAAGCGAATTTGTTTTCCCAATATATTAAATACCGCGATTTGCTTAACACTTCCCACTTCTACTAAATCTATAAAGAATTCATTCTTAAATGGTACTGGATATATTTTTATCAACGCATTGTCCAAAATATTGTCTTGAACGGATAAGGCATTATCGTTTTGACTATTGATTATGTCTTCAACAAGGCTATTTAAATAAACTTCAACATTAGTGTAACCACCATCCAACGAGGTTGATGGCCCATCGGAAGCATTATTTTTATCAAGTCCATTGGCATCTTCCCAATCATCTGGCATGCCGTCATTATCAGTATCGGAGGGCGCTGGGGTGGAGTTATATGTCGGCCATCCGCCAACATCACCTTGTGTATCAATAATACCAAGAGTACTACCATTTGACCCTGTATAGGTGTAAGTACCGTTTTCAGTTTCGTTTACTATACGTGTATCAATCGCATCACGTATCAAAGAGGCACCTCCGTAAGCTAGTACTTTGCTGTAAGCTTCTGTTGCGGAGTGCGTTGTAACATTGCCCTGCACATCAAGTGGTGTATTCAACTTCATGGCTATTTTATCACCTTCAGAGACAGGAATAGTGTACTCGCATGTTATGGTATTTCCGTTACTGTCCTTACAAGTTTGTGTGTAGGAGGTGTACGAACTATGAAACTGATTATAAACGCCATACGTCCAATTATCATTTGTTGGATTAGAGTGACCATCAACATAATTTCCATCAATATAAAACTTGCCCCACGTATCATAAACTGCGGTGCCTTTAACTTTGTTTTTATCTATTGATATAATTCGTCCTTCTTTGGTGGTTCCATTATTTGTCAATGTTGCAGGTCCTGGTTTATAATAGTTGTTAATGATATTCACGTTCATGGCCTCACCACCATAAGCACTATTATGCCCCCAATTGTAAATAACATTATTTCTAATATCTACCAAATCAGTAAGCGCGAAAGACGTCCCCGCAGATTCTCCAAGTCTCGCATTTCTGCTGTCGTGATGAGCCAGCAAATTATGATGAAAGGAAGCGTTTTTACCTCCCCAAATACCGCCATAGCCATGGGCTCCTTTTCCGTGCACGGAATTACGCAGACTTTCTGAGATAATGCACCATTGTACTGTTGAGCTTTCGTTGTTGTAAAAAGAGACACATTCGTCTGTTGACCAACTCATGGAACAATGGTCGATAATAATATTATTATGAAATCTACCGCCTAACGCATCGCCTTCATGTTGGGCTTCGTCGCCCATTCTAAATCTCATAAAACGGATAATCACATTATTGGCATCTACCGTTACAGAGTAGTTTTTTAAACATATCCCATCGCCAGGAGCCGTCTGTCCCGCTATGGTAATATTATCGTTGGTTATTTTTAAATCGCTATTAAGCGTAATAACCCCAGAAACCTTAAACACCACTATTCTCGGACCACTAGCCTGCACTGCGGCACGTAAGCTCCCAGTTCCAGAATTGTTTAAATTGGTAACGTATATAACTTGTCCGCCTCTCCCGCCAGTAGCAAATTTCCCAAAACCTTCGGCACCTGGAAAAGCCGGTGGATCAACCAGCACATCAAAATCATTTAGTTGATTTGACATGCTGTTCAAATCATTTGATGTTTCTTTTGCAACAAAAGCACAAAAGAGCATCGGTATAAATAATAGTAATAATTTCTTCATAACTGTAAATCTAGGTTTCTTATATTTAGGAAAATCATACAAAGTTAGCTATTCTTTATGAACATTTAGGATGGTTTTATCTAATTAATCATTAATACGCCAAATATTTCTGTTTAACCATAATAACGTCTTAAAAGGCTGAACATTTAAAATGAAAATTGTTATAACCCTATTATTTTTTCTTTTTCCGATTATATCTTTTGGTCAGTATGCTGATTTTGACAGGCTGAACAAATCGGAAAAATGGCAACTTAAGTTTGATGATTCGAATACCACAAACTGGCAAGACCATTGGTTTTTAGATGGTAAACGAGCCAAAGTTGAAACAAATAACAAGAGTATGACTTTTACCGCTGGGCCTATTGAACGAGATGACGCTCATCATGCTGTACTTTGGACAAAAAAATCTTTTAAAGGCGATGTAAAAATAGAGTACGACTATACCAGAACCGACACCAAACAAAAATGGGTTAATATTTTATACATTCAAGCAACGGGTGTAAAGCCCTTTAAAAAAAATATTTATAAGTGGAAGAAAAAAAGAGGTATTCCAGCCATGAAAACCTATTATAACCACATGAAACTCTTGCATATTAGTTATGCGGCTTATAACAACCATACTAGCCAGGAATATGTTCGAGCACGATTTTATCCGGTTCCAGATGGAAAAAATTTCAACAGCAGTACAGAAATACAACCGGATTCATTCGACACAGGACTTTTTAAGCCCAATATCACCTATAAAATAACGACCATAAAAACGGATAAATGGCTTTTCTTTAAGGTTGAAGGAGAAAATGAAAAGAGGTTATTCTCTTGGAACATTTCAAATATTGCACCTATTAAAAAAGGCCGCATTGGACTACGACATATGTTTACACGCTCGGCAAGGTATACGAATTTTAAAATATCAACTAAATGATATGTCAGCACCTCAATAGGTTTTTATTTTTTATTAACTTGTAGGGCATGAAAAACAGCAAATCCAAAAAGTTTAACTACGATAAAGAACTAGCCAAATTACATACAGAACTTGTACACTTGCAGCAATGGGTAAAAAAGCGAGGGTTAAAAGTTGTTATTGTTTTTGAGGGCAGGGATGCCTCTGGTAAAGGTGGTACCATAAAAAGATTCACAGAGCCATTAAATCCACGTGTCTGTAAAGTAGTTGCTTTGGGGGTTCCTACTGAAAAAGAAAAAACGCAATGGTATTTTCAAAGGTATGTCCAGTATTTGCCAGCAGCGGGTGAAATTGTACTTTTTGATAGAAGCTGGTATAATCGTGCTGGCGTTGAAAAAGTAATGGGATTTTGTACCGATGAGGAATATCGTGAGTTCCTTCGCTCCTGCCCAGAATTTGAGCGTATGCTAGTTAGGTCTGGTATAGTTGTGTTGAAATATTGGTTTTCGGTAAGTGACGAGGAACAAGAACGACGTTTTAAAAACCGGATAAACAACCCATTAAAACGCTGGAAGTTTAGCCCTATGGATTTAGAATCGCGTTCGCGCTGGTTAGAATATTCTAAAGCTAAAGACAATATGTTTGCTCATACCGACACAAAACAAGTACCATGGTATGTGGTGAATTCAGACAACAAGAAAAAGGCGCGCCTGAACTGCATTAGCCATGTTTTAAGTATGATACCCTACGAAAAAATGGATGTAAAACCTATAGAATTACCCGAACTACCCGACTATGAAGGCTATGTTAGGCCACCATTGAACTACCAAACCTTTGTGCCAGAGAAGTATTAAACCCATTTTGAAGAAAAGTACACATTAAGGATCCTTTCGATTTCCTTTAATGTTATCAATACGCTCTGCAAAAGCATCTCTTTTATTTTTAAAAACAATATTATAAAGAAACCTTTCTTCAAGAAGCAAGCCTGAGCCTAACAAAATCATTAAGGCGAAAATGGACAACAACGAAATAAATATAGAATATTCCTCTCTAAAATCTGCCTCAAGAAGGGTATAGATAAGGTACAAAGCTGTTGTGATGAGCCCGATGGCAAATACAGCATTTACAGCCCAAAGCAATACATTTTTAAATTCTGTAACGGTATACTTTTTTACGTTGTAAATTTCTAAAGTTTTAAAATGAAAAACAACACTTAAAACACCGGTTAACATCAGAAACACCGGAATAAGCATGGTATATTCAAAAGGTGATGTTTCAACAATTAAAACAAAATACATTAAAATAGACATTAGCAATACTAGTATTATACTACTCACCAAAAGTACTATTTTCAAAACACGCCAAAACTTCATTTTTCAATAAATTGAGTTTACCAACTAAAATTATGTCTAGTCCTAAATAACCGATACAGATTATTAAAGGATTAAATTTATAAATTAAAGCTGAACAATGGTAACATTG
>NZ_JBJJBQ010000019.1:0-14453 GCF_045446075.1 Flavisericum labens
TGTCATGGATCTGTAAGGCTAAAACACGTTATAGTTCTCCTCTTTTTCTATCTAAATATATTTATTACAAACTAAAGGAACACGTTAAACGAAACCACCCCATTTTAATTTGTATTCCTATAAATATTCGGTAAAGCAATTTTAAACTTAACAGCCAGTAATCGCGTTACAATAACAACAAGTCCCGCGATTATAAAAACAAAATCATCTTTTATGGGAAATTCCCGAAGCACAAAATAAGTAACACCACCCAAAATACAGGCCGTAGCATAAATTTCCTTTCTAAAAATAACAGGTATTTCATTGCACAAAATATCGCGTATTACACCACCAAAACTAGCTGTCATTGTTCCTAAAGCAATGCAGACAAAAGGATGTAAGTCCGCATTCAAGCCTTTTTCAATACCCACTAAGGTGTACAACCCAATACCAATAGTATCGAATAAGAATAGTGAAGTGCGCAAATAATTAATTTTACTTCTAAAAATAATGGCGCAAATTGCAGATACTAAAATCACGTAAGTATAGGTCATGTCTTTCATCCAGCTCACCGGCGTTTCACCAATAAGCAAATCGCGTAACGTACCACCACCAACTGCCGTCACGAAGGCAATGATTAAAATGCCAAATAAATCCATTCTCTTGTTAAAGGCAATCAAAACGCCAGAAATCGCAAAGGCTATGGTTCCTAAAATGTCTATGGTGTAGAACATAAGTTTCTAATTAAAAAAACGTCATGATGAACTTGCTTCTCCATCACAAAATTTAAAGTTTGATAAGATTCCGAAACAAAATCGGAATAAGCAGTCTGAACAAATTTTTCTGCATTTCATTTGAAAAATTTGGCGACCTGCTTACATATCTTGGGTGTAAAAATTATAATCTTTTAAAATGACATCTATAAACTCCATATCGGTTTTTTGTTTCACTTCCTTGATGCCTACTACTTCAATAATTTTATTACGCAGTTTTATCAACGTTGGATAATCTTTTGCTACTCTAGCCGAACTAAACGTATCTTTTATTATTCGCGCATCATTATCGGAAAGTTTAATCACATTGGGATAAGTGGGCTTATAATCCTCGCGTAAATTTTCGAGAATGGTATGACTAATATTCACGCTATCTTTCAGTCCTATGACGGCCGTACCCGCTGCCATATCGCCGATGCGTTGTGTTTTTTTGTTGAACATCATTACGAAAAAGCCCATTCCGAAAATATAAATATCAACAATCCTAAAGAACCACCGCACCACATAATCTGAAAAAGAAGCCTGGTAACCATCAATTTTAACCACCCTAATTTTCATAACCCTTTTACCAATGGTTTGCCCCTCAAAAAGCGATTCTAATGCCAAGGTGTAAAACATTACCGGAAAACTCAACACCGTATTTATGGCTATTTGCGACCACTGGTCCATGTTATCAAACGCCCCAAACGCCCAGCTCATAAGCATCAAATAACCAATTTTTATGGCCATATCAATTAAAAAAGCCAACAACCGCTCTCCCGCTCCAGCAGCACGGAATGCTATTTTTACATTTTGGGTCGTGTTAATTTGTAACTCTGACATTTTATATTTTAATTTATCAAATATATGAGGGAAGTTTCATTCATCAAACAAAATAAGGAAAAATGGTTAAGTTTTGAAAAAGCCATTTTCAATAACGATTTTAAAGACCCCGATGAGCTGGCTTCACAGTATATTCATTTAATAAACGATTTGGCTTACGCACAAACTTACTACCCCAAAAGTAAGGTGATTACCTATTTAAACCAATTGGCGGCCAAAGCATTTCAGAAAATTTATAAAACCAAACGCCATGACACCAATAGGCTGGTTGGTTTTTGGAAAACCGAAGCACCCCTAATTTGCTATCAATATCGCAAGTTTATCTATGTGGCATTTATCATTTTTTTCGCTTTTACTTTTATTGGCGCCATTTCTGCTGCCAACGACGGCGAGTTTGTACGCTCCGTTTTGGGCGATAATTATGTAAACATGTCATTAGAAAATATTGAAAAAGGCGACCCCGTTGCCGTTTATAAAAGTGGGAGCAATTGGGGTAGTTTTATAGGTATTACCATAAACAATTTAAAAGTGGGCATAATCGCTTTTGTTTTGGGTGTTTTTCTTGGTATTGGTACGCTTTACATTATGTTTAACAACTGTATTATGCTGGGCTCGTTTCAGTATTTCTTTTATGAAAAAAATGTGTTTTGGGAAAGTGTTCGCGGTATTTGGATTCATGGTTCCATGGAAATTTTCGCCATTGTTATTGAATGTGCCGCCGGATTAATACTAGGAGCCAGTATTTTATTCCCGGGTACACATTCCAGATATACCTCATTTAAAATGGGCGCCAAAACGGGCATTAAAATTTTAATCAGCACCATGCCATTTACTTTTGCGGCTGGTTTTCTGGAAGGCTTCGTTACCCGCTATTCCAACATCATGCCCTATTGGTTATCAGTGGGCATCATTTTAATTACCTTGGGCATCATTAGTTATTATTATTTGGTTTACCCGTTTAAAATTCAGAAGCAAATCACCCAACCCCCTTTATTAAGTTAGTCGCATCTTTGAAAACCTATAAACTATATACCTTCTTTTTCCTGCTGTCGATGCTTTTTGGACTGCAGACTTCTTTTGGTTTTAATACTTCACAAGAACCTGAAAAAACGAGACAGTTCGACAATGATTTTAAAGAACGCTACAGCGGAAGTAAATACAACTACGAAGGCGTCGATATTGTTACTGAAACACCATCAGGTTCGGGAGAATATAAAGATTATAAAAAAACAGACGACCTTAAAAAAGAAGACGATAACGACGAGCATTTTTCCATAAATCTAGGCCCACTAAGTTGGCTGTTCTACATCGCTATAATTGGCGCTGTGGTTTTTCTGGTCTATATTTTAATGAATGAAGGCAGTTCCGGATTATTTACTAGAAATCGAAACAAGACGGTTAACCTCTACAATGAAATTACTGCAGAAAACATTGAAGAAACCGATATTGATTCCTTTATTTTAAGTGCCGAAAAGTCGGGCGATTACAGGCTCGCCATTCGTTATTATTACCTATTAGTCTTAAAACACTTAAGTTTGAAAAACCACATAAAATTTGAAGATGACAAAACCAACAGCGAATATTTAAATGAAATCACCGGAAAGCCTTTTAGTAAAGATTTTGAGTACACCTCCTACTTGTACAATTACATTTGGTATGGCGAATTTCCCTTAAACGCAGACAATTACAAAAAAGCCAAAACCAATTTCGCAACCCTATTAAAACAGGTTAATTAAGGATGAAAAAGGTTTTACCCATCATACTCATTATTGTCGCGCTAGTGGTTACGGCGGCTGTTGTTCTAGACATAAAACGCACCAAAACGGTAGATTGGGAAGAATCTTTCAATGAAAAAAGCAACAAACCTTATGGTGTAAGCGTGCTTTACAAAGAATTACCCCATCTTTTTGATGGTTATAAAGTCCGTACGGTTTACCACCAACCTGCCAGTTATTTACAAGCCAACTCTGAAGATGGCTATGGCGAACATGTGGCCAAAGGCAGTTTCATAATCATCGGGAATTCTGATTATTTAGAGGACGACTCGGTTGACGAACTATTGAATTTTGTTGACCATGGAAATACACTTTTTATTTCAGATTATTACTTTCCGCAGAAAATTCATGATACACTGGGCATTAGCGTCGATTTTATTGGTAATGAAAAAGACAGTATTTCAACTGAATCTTTAAAATACATCAATATTGATGATATCATTATCGACCGAAATGAAGGGGACAGTTATTTTTCTTCTTTCGACAGTATAAATCATCGTGCTTTAGGGCATTCTAAAATCGATTATAAACATGCCAATTTCCTTAAAGTGCCTTTCGGAAACGGTGAAATCTACTTGCATACCGAACCCAAAGCCTTCACCAATTACAATATTTTAAAGGGCAACCGACACCGCTACGCTGAAGGTGTTTTATCGTATTTACCCGAAAATGATGTGTATTTTGATTCGTATACCAAAATACAAACCAATTATTATGGCGATGTTGAAAAAGAATCAAACCTTAGTTGGTTTTTAGAACAGTTATCATTCAAGTGGGCTTGGTACACCGCTGTTATTTTCGGTATTCTTTTTATGATTTTCAACGCTAAACGCCGTCAACGGATTATAAGAATCATAAAACCATTGCCTAATACCACGGTTAATTTTGTAAAAACGGTATCGAACCTTTACTTTGAAACCCAAGACCACAAGAACCTAGTTCACAAAAAAATAACGTACTTTTTAGAAAAAATTAGAACCGATTATAATTTAGACACTTCGGTTTTAAATGAAGAATTTATAGAAAAACTGACTTCTAAAACCGGAAAGAAAAAAGCTGATATAAAAAAAGTGATCGATTTTATAAATTGGCTAAGAACTAAAAACGAGTTTTTTGAAGACAACTTAATTAAATTAAACTACCACATAGAAGCATTTTACACCAAATAATTATGGACGAAAATAAAGAAACCCAAAAACCAAAAGACCTCACCGAAATAGAGGAAAACGTTGTCGACTCAATCGATGGCAGTACCTTGGAAGACACCAATACATTACAGTTTCAAAACAGACTTGATTTATCGGGTCTACAACAAAGTGTTAACCAAATAAAGCATGAAGTAGGCAAAGTAATTGTTGGGCAAAAAGATATGGTTGATATGCTTATCGCCTCACTTTTGGCCAAAGGCCATTCGCTCATTGAGGGTGTACCGGGCGTGGCAAAAACCATTACGGCAAAACTACTGGCCAAATCGTTGAGTGTTGGGTTTAGTCGTATTCAATTTACACCCGATTTAATGCCCAGTGATATTCTGGGGACATCGGTCTTTAACCTTAAAGACTCCGAGTTTGAATTTAAAAAAGGTCCTATTTTCTCGAACATGATTTTAATTGACGAAATCAATAGAGCGCCGGCAAAAACGCAAGCTGCCTTGTTTGAAGTGATGGAAGAACAGCAAATTACTATTGATGGCAACAAATATGTACTCGACGTTCCGTTTATGGTCTTGGCTACGCAAAATCCTATTGAGCAGGAAGGCACCTACCGTTTACCGGAAGCACAATTAGACCGTTTTCTGTTTAAAATTGATGTCGATTATCCCAATTTGGATGATGAAATTGAAATCCTTTCCAGAGAACATCAATTGAAAGAGAAAACTAAAACCGATAAAATCACGTCATTTTTAACAGCCCAACAAATTGCCGAGTACCAACAACTGGTCACAAAAGTTCTGGTTGAAGAACATCTATTAAAATACATTGCACAAATCATTGTTTCGACGAGAAGCAATCCCTTTTTATATTTGGGCGCTTCACCTAGAGCTTCCATAGCCATTCTTAAAGCCAGTAAAGCCTTTGCCGCGATGAACGGTCGTGATTTTGTAACTCCAGAAGACATAAAACGTGCAGCCATTCCAGTGCTTCACCATCGTGTTATCGTTACGCCAGAACGCGAGATGGAAGGCGTAACCAGTAAACAGATTATCAAACAAATTATTGAAACGGTGGAGATTCCAAGATAGCTGTTGGCTGTTGGCTGTTGGAAAAACTAACTTTTAACTAAAACACATCATGTTTAAAAACCCATTTTCATTTAAAGGAAGAATAAGACGACTAGAATACGGATTGAGCTATTTAGCCTATATGATATTTGCTAACTTTGCAGACTTAATATATTTGACACTCGACATCCAAATCTCCGAAATAATCAATTTAATTATCCTTTTACCTTCCGTATATTTTATTCTAGCGCAAGGGGCAAAACGTTGTCATGACCGTGGAAATAGCGGTTGGTATCAAATTATTCCGTTCTATGTGTTTTGGATGGTTTTTGCTGATAGTGATTATGGCCCAAATGAATATGGCGATAACCCAAAAGACAATGGTAATCATGACCCTATTGAAGAAATAGGAGTTCCTGTTGAAATTGAAGAATTAAAATCTAACAACTAACAAAAATTGAAATTCCTTAAATCCTTTTACATACAACCCCGTTTTTTCTATGCCGGCATTGGCATTGTGGTACTGTTTGCTTTAAGTTATTTCATTCCCGTGTTATTCAATGTTGCCCAGCTTTGTATTTTAATTTTACTGTCGCTTTTTATTTTAGATGTCCTCATTATTTTTATCGGAAAAAACAAAATTGAAGCCCAAAGGATCGCACCCGATAAATTCTCTAATGGCGACAAAAATGGCATTAGCCTAATAATCAATAACAACTACCCTTTCAAGGTTTATTTAGAAATTATTGACGAAATACCCGAGCAATTTCAAGTGCGGAATTTCAAGTTGAAAGACACCATTTCTTCAAGAAAACAGAAAACCATAAACTACCAATTAAAACCAACAGAACGTGGCGAATACCATTTTGGAAGCCTAAATATTTACGTATCAACCATTTTAAAAATAGTAGCAAAACGCTTTACTTTTAATGATGGTGCCATGGTACCCACCTACCCTAGTTTTTTGCAGTTGAAAAAGTTTGAATTGCTCAATATCAACCAGAATTCTTTAGACTTCGGACTCAAGAAAGTGCGCCGATTGGGACATTCCATGGAGTTTGAACAAATAAAAGGCTATGTAATGGGCGATGATTTGCGCACCATAAACTGGAAAGCGACGGCTAAGAAAAACCAATTGATGGTTAATCAATTTCAGGATGAAAAATCGCAACCCGTTTATTCCGTAATCGACAAAGGGCGTATTATGAAAATGCCTTTTGAGGGTTTAAGTTTACTTGATTATGCCATTAATTCCACTTTGGTTATTAGCAACGTTGTTCTAAAAAAGCACGACAAGGCCGGGATGCTCTCGTTTTCTAAACGCATTGAAAATGTAGTGGTTGCCGAACGGCGAAGTTCGCAAATGCAACTTATATTAGAATCGCTTTACAACGTGAAAACCGATTTTTACGAAAGTGATTTTAGCCGACTCTATGCCAACATAAAAAGGCAAATCACACAGCGTAGCCTTATTTTAATGTACACCAATTTTGAAACCTTAAACGGATTGGAGAGGCAACTACCCTACCTACAAGCTATTTCAAAAAGTCATTTATTGGTGGTTATTTTCTTCAAAAACACCGAATTGAATACCATCATCGATGATGAGGCCAAAACAATTCAAGAAGTTTATGATAAAGTGATTGCCGAAAAATTCGCTTTTGAAAAACGTTTAATCGTTAACGAACTGAAAAAACACGGTATTTATTCTATTCTTACCACACCAGAAAATTTAACCATAGATACGATAAACAAATATTTAGAAATAAAGTCTCGGGGGTTATTGTAAAACAAAGGTTGTTTAGACAATTTAAAAAATGGCTTTCCAATAAAACCACTCCTAAATAATCAAATCCTAATCTATTTACCACAAATTCAATTTATAATTAACGCTATTTTCTATAAATTTTATTGATAGTTTTTATAATTTTATAGCCTAAATTGATTCACATGACCATTACACAATTATACTATGTTTTAGCTGTTGCCGAAAACCAAAATTTCACTAAAGCAGCCGAAAAATGTTTTGTTACCCAACCTACCTTAAGCATGCAAATACAAAAGCTTGAGGATGAATTGGATATTCAAATTTTCGACCGCAGTAAAAAACCTATTGAACTTACCGAAGTAGGTAAAAAAATTGTAAACCAAGCCAGAAATATTGTAAACGAATCGTATAGAATTCAGGATATTGTAGACCAACAAAAAGGGTTTATTGGCGGTGAGTTTAAACTCGGTATTATCCCTACGGTTATGCCTACTTTATTACCCATGTTCTTAAAATCCTTTATTAAAAAACATCCAAAAGTTAAGCTTAAAATAGAGGAATTGACCACCGAAGAAATTATTACCAGAATTAAAGAAGGCCATTTAGATGCTGCCATTGCCGCTACTCCGTTAGAACAAGAAAGCATAAAAGAACGTGTTTTGTATTACGAACCCTTTGTTAGTTATATTCCTAAAGGACACAGATTGCATAGCAATAATAAGATTGAAGTGAGTGATTTGGATATTAACGACATGCTTCTTCTTGAAGATGGGCATTGTTTTCGTGATGGCGTCATCAACTTATGTAAAGCGTTTAAAAACCAATCGGATGAGCAATTCCAGCTAGAAAGCGGCAGTATTGAAACCCTTATAAAACTCTCTAACGAAGGCTTGGGCATGACCCTTTTACCTTATTTGCATACTCTGGATATTAACACCAATGAAAACGAAAACCTACATTATTTTACCGAACCGTCTCCGGCTCGTGAGGTTAGTATCATTTACCACAAAAGTGAATTAAAAATGCAGATTATCGAGGCCCTACAAGATGTTATATCCAGTATTATTCGTGGTGCCATTGCTTTTCAGGATGTAAAGATTATAAGTCCGCTTCCTAAATAAATTGTATGAATTTTATTATATTAGCGGTAATTAAAAACCATAATACAAGAACTTGTTGAATTAAACAAAACTACCTTTTATTCCGCATAGCCAACCTAAATGGCTGGTTATAATGAAGAAAGGTTTTTATATATACTAGTTGGGCTTAATATGAAAAACCAAATATGACGACAGAAATAATACTACTTATAATACTGATAATCTTACTTGCAGTAAATCTGATTGTCACTTTAGTTAAAAAGATAAAACTTGATTTTGATATTGAGGGAAACTTCAATGAAACAAAAAATTCACTCATAAAATTTGATTCTTCATTGGAAAGAACAGATAAATCAATGAAAGATGAATTTCAAAGAAATAGAGAAGAATCAAGTTCATTGTCGAAAAACCAAAGAGAAGAGTTATCAAAATCTTTGGATGGTTTTAAAGAAGGGTTTGAAACAAACACAAAAAGACTTAATGATTTATTAAAAGACAGATTTGATGCTTTTAGCAAGCAACAAACTGAAATAAATCAAGAATCCGAAAAAAGGATTAAAGAAGTAAAAGAAACAGTTGAAAATCAACTCAAAGAAATTAGAGAGGATAACACAAAACAACTCAACGAAGTAAGAAAAACAGTTGACGAAAAACTTCAAAAAACATTAAATGAACGTTTAACTCAATCATTTGAAACAGTTGGCAAACAGTTAAAATCTGTTCAAGAAGGTTTAGGAGAAATGAAGAACCTAGCAACTGATGTTGGGGGCTTGAAAAAAGTACTTAGTAATGTTAAGATGCGTGGAGGAATTGGAGAGGTTCAACTTGCAATGCTATTAGAACAAATCCTAGCACCAGACCAATATGAAGCAAATGTAAAAACAAAAAAAGGAAGTTCAGCAACAGTTGAATTTGCCATAAAACTACCAGGGAAAAATGAAGATGAATCTGTTGTTTGGCTACCTGTAGATGCTAAATTCCCTAAAGATGTTTATGAAAAACTTCAAGAAGCTTATGAAGATGGAGATTTAGACAAAATTCAATTTGCTCAAAAAGAATTAGACAATACGATAAAGAAAATGGCGAAAGACATTAGCGAAAAATATATCGACCCACCAAATACAACAGATTTTGGAATTATGTTTTTACCATTTGAAGGTATTTATGCAGAAGTAGTTAGAAAGGCTTCATTATTAGAAACTTTGCAAAGAGATTATAAAATAATCGTAACAGGACCAACAACATTAGCTGCAATTCTAAACAGTTTACAAATGGGATTCAAAACACTTGCGATACAAAAAAGAAGTAGTGAAGTTTGGCACGTTTTGGGAGCAGTAAAAAAGGAATTTGAAAATTTTGGAGGTATGATGTCAAAAGCTCAAAATAATATAAGAACAGGCTTAAATCAATTAGATGATGTGATGGGTGTTCGTACTAGAGCAATTCAAAGAAAACTTAAAGATGTAACTTCACTAGACGAAATAGATACTACAAAAGTATTTCCCGAACTAAAAGATGGAGTTATCGAATTGGATGATGAAGATTAAAAAGACCTTTAATAATGATTGGTATTGAGAAGCTAAAAGAAAACTTGAACGAACAACAGTTGGAAGCTGTAACAGAAACAGAAGGATTTGTTAGAGTAATTGCAGGTGCAGGTTCGGGAAAAACTAAAGCTCTCACTCAAAGATATGCATACATTGTCGAAGCATTAGGAATTAACTCTTCCAATATCCTTTGTGTAACCTTTACAAATAAGGCTGCGCAAGAAATGCGAAAAAGAGTAAAAAGATTAATCGGAGAAAATTCGGATTTAAGTTACATAACCACTTACCACGGATTTTGTGTTCGAGTATTAAGAGAAGACATCAACAAAATTAAATACCCAAAAAACTTCATTATAATGGACGTTGAAGACCAGAAAACTGTTCTTCGAAGTATTTATAATGACCTCGGCATAACATCCAAAGTATTTACTTTTAAACAATCACTTGCTTACATAAATAGAGAAAAAAACTCGCTTGGTTATTTAGCTTATGTCTTGGAATCAAAAAAAAATGATTCTGAAAATATAGCAGAAAAAATATTTATTAAATATTTAGAAAAACAACAACGTAACTTTGCATTAGATTTTGCTGACCTTATAAATTTTGCCATTTATATTTTTTCAAATAATCCAGATGTTTTGGAAAAGTGGCAAAAAAGACTTCATTATATTCAAGTTGATGAAACTCAAGATTCATCTGAAAAACAATTCTACTTAATCGAAATGCTTTCAAGGTTTCATCAAAATTTATTTGTAGTTGGTGACCCTGACCAAACGATTTATGAATGGAGAGGTGCAAAACCAGAAATTTTGGTTGATTTTGACAAGCAATTTATTGATTCTAAAACAATTGTTATGAATCAAAATTATCGGTCTACACCAAATATATTGAGCCTAGGGAATCATATTATTAAAAAAAATAAAATTCGAGTTGATAAAGATATGTTTACTCAAAATCCCGAAGGTGTTGAAGTTGTTCATTTTCACGGAGAAAATGACTATCAAGAAGGATTATGGGTTGCAAACGAAATTAAAAGACTTGTAAAAGATGAAACCTGTAAATATTCAGATTTTGCAATATTATATAGAGCAAATCATATTTCAAGAAGTATTGAGCAGTCGCTAATTAGAGAAAATATTCCTTATTCAGTTTTTGGAGGCATTCGATTCTTTGAACGTAAAGAAATTAAAGATGTCTTAGCATATTTAAGATTGATTGAATTTGAAGATGATTTTTCTTTTTTAAGAGTTGTAAATACACCAAGCAGAGGTTTAGGTAAGAAATTTATCGAAAATGTCGCAAAAATTGCAGAAAGAGAAAGCATTTCTCTCTATACAGCTTTAAAACAGAACATTTCGAAAAAAGAGTTGAGTCGTAAAGGAGCAATTGAATTTATTGAACTTATAGAAAAGTACAAAAAATCAAAAGCAGATTTAATTATTTCAGATTTAGTAAAAGAAATAATGGATGAAAGTGGACTTTCAGCATATTACAGAACTGATGGAGACACAGATAGATTAGATAATATTAAAGAACTTCAGAACTCTATAATTTTATTAGAAACACAAGACGAAGAGCCAATAATCCTTACTGAATATTTGCAAGAAATTGCACTTTACACAGATATGGATATTGAAGATGACAGAAATGACCGAGTTAAATTAATGACAATTCACACCTCTAAAGGATTAGAGTTTCCTTACGTTTTTCTTTGTGGCTTCACCGAAGGTGTTTTACCTAGTGCAATGTCAATTAAAGAAAGAAGAGCAAAAGCACTTGAAGAAGAAAGACGTTTGACTTACGTTGCAATTACAAGAGCTGAAAAAGCATTCTATATGACTGAATCTGAAGGCTTCAATTTCAGCACAGGTTTAAACAAATACCCTTCTCGCTTTTTATTTGAAATAAGCGACAATTATTTTGTACGAAAAGGAGAATTAAGTCAAGAAATCATAAATGAAGCTAAAGAACAACTTAAACTTAACGCAAATCGACAATTAATTCAAAAGAAATTTGTTGTTGGTGATATGGTCAATCACTTAATTTGGAAACAAGGCAAAGTATTAGAAGTCAACGAAGAAAAAGGAGAATATCAAATTGAATTTATCGAAACTGGAAAAACTAAACCAATAAACTTCGAATATAGAGGTTTAACAAAAATCGAAAAACCAACGGAACTTACAGAAGAAGAAAAAGTTGAAAAATCTAAATCGGATGATGATTGGAATTCGTTTGTAGAGAACGAAATTGAAAATAAGGAAAGTGATAAGTTGGAAATAGTTGAACCAAAAGAAAACATAGAAACTAAGCAAATAGAAAAAAACAAAGAAGTAAATAATGATGCTAAATTAGATAAGAAAATTCAAGCGAAAATCAAACGATTTGCGAAAAAGGAATATCCCGATGATAAGGAAATGAGAGATTACGTATACAGAAATCAAGTTGAAGCGTTTTTGTATATGTCAGCTGTAATAGATAATGAATTAGAGGAATTTGCTATAAATCAATACAAAAATGATTATTGTATGCAACAACATATCTATGATAAAAATGTAGTTGCTAAAAAATATATGGCTTCTGTTAAAGATTCAGAAATTGAGATTTTAGCAAAAAGGGATTATCCTTTCGATTATGAAATGCAACAATATGTTTATGACAAACAACTTGATGCAAAACAAAAAATGTCAAAAATTGAAGATAGTCACATTAGAAAAATAGCTATTTCAGAATATCCTAATGACTATGAAATGCAAGTTTATTCCTATGAAAAATTAATCTCTGAAAGAGAAGAAAACAATGACACTAGTAAAGTAATAATTGATTTTGAACAAAAGAAAAATGAAATCAAGAAAAGAATTTCTGAATTAAAAAAAGAAAAAGCTGAACTTGAAAGTATTGAACATTTAAAAAGTGAATCAGATTTTACGAAAGAATCTGAAAGTATTGAAGAGAATAGAGAAGCAATTAATAAGACTCATAGAGAATATGTTAAGTCTATGTTTTATAATGGTCCTGAAAATATTGAAAAGTTAGAAGAGTTAATTATTAAAGGATATGACGTTTCTGATTCGATTTACCCTGTAATCAGATTTATAGAAAGAGGGAGAACAATCGAATTTATTCAGTTTTTAATTGGAAAAGGAATGAGAATCAACATAAGTGATATTAAAGCTTTAAAAGAAAATGGTTTTTTTAATTCAGTTGATTTTTTGAATACAGTTTTAAGTGCCGAACAAATTGACAATGATACGTTAAATCAAATATTGCAACACAAGGAGAAAACAGTAATAGAAGAAAGCGAATCTAAAGAAGATAAAGAAAAAATACTAAGCCCAACAACGTATAAAAGTAATGGCGGGAATAGTGCTAAACCCAAAGAAAAAGATAAAAATAATCTATGGTCTAAACTGAAAGGCTTGTGGTCTTAAACCGCCACTACTCTTATACAAGACCGTTGCCATTAATTATGAAAAAAACTTTCGCCATACTTTTTATACTACTGATTTCAATAAAATCATATGCTTGTAGTTGTGAATGTACAGGCGATTGTTCGTTCAGCAATATTTCTAAAGGTTCTGAATTGGTTGCATTAATAAAAGTAATTGAATACTCAGACTTTATTGAAGAGCAAATTGACGGCTATGATGGAAAAATGCCCTTGTCAATGACAGTAGAAATAATTGAAAAATATATAGGTTCTGAAAAACGCAAAAAAATAAAAATTTGGGGAGACAATGGAGCTTTATGTCGACCATACATTGCAAACTTTGAAATCGGAAAATACTATTTAATTGCACCTTCTTTGTTAACAGAAACTGATGAGAATGGCGAAAAAAATGACTATGACTTTTTTAGTTGCTTTACCGATTATTTAAGTGTCGATTTTGATAAAAAAATAGCCTACGGAGACTATTCAAAAAAAGAAAATCAAGTAACTCTAAAAGATTTTGAGAGAGAAATAAGAAGTATCAATTTCAATAAAATAGAATGGTTTGCAAATAATGAAAAACAGAATTTCTATAAAGCTGACTCTATTAGTCTTTACAAAATTCTAAACTTTAAAGAGGATTTCGTGAAATTGAGCAGCGGACTAATTAAATCAGAACAGAACAAAAATAAAGACTTTACCGATTTAAATTTTAAGAGAAGCGGAAAATTAAGGATAACTGACACAAATAATGAGAATTGGACAGAAACTGAACATTTAGGAAAATGGAAATGGAAATATGATGACAAAAATTACATTCTGACCTTTTTTCTAAACAATGAACTTTACTCAAAATTTAAGGTCGTTTCTCAAGAGAGAGATTATCTAAAGTGGAACACTGACGACAAAGTTTATTTGTACGTAATTAAACTAAAACGAATAAAAAATAACTAATGGCAACAATGGTAGCCGTTGCACAAGCCCATAATTTTACAAAATCATGATACAAAACGCCCATTTTAAGGGCGTTTTTTTTTATAC
>NZ_JBJJBQ010000002.1:0-330889 GCF_045446075.1 Flavisericum labens
AAACTCAAAAGAAAAATATACAAATCAAAAAAGCTGAACAATGTTACCATTGTTCAGCTTTAATTTATAAATTTAATCCTTTAATAATCTGTATCGGTTATTTAGGACTAGACATTATAATTCAGGAATTTATCTTTTTCCTCCAAAAAGTCCGCCCAACAGTCCACCTAGGCCACCTTTCTTTTTGTTTCCACCTAATACCATTCCTGCTACATCATCAATTACACTGCCGTCGCCGTCAGCATCAAGAATAGATTCTAAAAAGCTTTGCTCCTGCTGTGGCGAGTTCCCTTGAATCAGCCCACCTAAAAGACTTTGAATACCACTTTGGTCGCTCACTTTGTTTTGTCTGGTTTCTTTACCTAAAACACCCATTAAAATAGGAGCAGCTATTTTTAGTATTTGTGCTACAGAACCTGCATCCATTCCTGCTTTGGCTCCTAAAGTTTGTTCTACTCTTGGTTGTTTATTTCCTAAGACGTGTCCTAAAATTTTACTTCCGTCGTTCATAACATTGTCATCAACACCACCACTAAATAATCCACCTAAATTGTCTAAAATACTTCCGTCGTGCTTGCTGTTTAGGACACTCATTAAGCCCTCTGCACCTTGAGGAGATGAGGCATTACGTTTCATAGCTTGCATTAATACAGGCAAGGCCATAGTTAAAACATCCTGAGTTTTGTTTTGAGGTTGATTGGTTTGATTGGATACACCACTAATTAATGTTTTTCCTAGGTCACTGTTCAATAAATCTAAAATTCCTGACATGATTGTTTATGTTTTTTTAATAAGATGAGTAAAATTGGATGTTGAATGTACAAAAAAAGTCCCAACATCTAAGGTTAGGACTCATTTATAACGTTTAGGTCACATTTACATCAAAACCTACATGGTTTTGACGAATGCATTCCAAGGATTTATCCTAGAATGCTAATAATTTGTGACGCTAATTCTTCTCCAATTCTATCTTGCGCTTCATTAGTTGCCGCACCGGTATGGGGTGTTAATGATAACGCAGGGTTCATTAATAATTGCATTTCTGGTTTTGGTTCTTTTTCAAAAACATCCAAAGCTGCTCTAGCTACTTTACCGCTTTCAAGTGCTTTTACTAGGGCTACTTCATTAACAACACCGCCACGAGCTGCATTGGCTAAAATAACACCGTCCTTCATCATATTGAACTCGGCTTCATCAATCACGTAGTCTTTTTGAGCAGGAACGTGTAGCGTAATAAAATCAGCTTGTTTTAATACTTCTTCTTTAGAAATGGTTTCAATTTCAAAATTTAATTTTTGTCCGTCAAAAAACTCTAATCCTAAGTTGGCCTTTTCTAAAAATGGATCAAAAGCAATAACTTTCATTCCAGCTCCTAAAGCTACTTTTGCAGTGGCTTGACCAATTCGTCCAAAACCTAAAACACCTAAAGTTTTTCCTTTTAATTCAGTTCCTTTGGCGTATGCTTTTTTTAGGCCTTTAAAATTACTGTCTCCTTCAAGAGGCATTTCTCTATTGGCGTTGTGTAAAAAACGTGCCAATCCGTAAAAATGTCCAAAAACCAACTCTGCTACAGAATGTGAAGATGCTGCAGGTGTGTTGATAACGTTTAAGCCTTTTTCACGAGCATACTCAACATCAATATTATCCATTCCAACGCCACCACGACCAATAATTTTTAAGTCTGGGCAAGCGTCAATTAAGTCTTTACGCACGGTAGTTGCACTACGTACCAATAAAACTGCAATGTCGTTTTTGTTAATGTAGTTTATTAATTGTTCTTGGGCTACGGTGGTTGTAATTACTTCGTAACCGCCTTTTTCTAAAGCATCAATTCCGCTTTGTGAAATACCGTCGTTTGCTAATACTTTCATTTTTTAGGTAAAAAGTTATATTTAATTTAGTGTTCAACTATCAGCTTTTGAATTTTACCGATTAGGTTAAACTTTTCTTTATGCTTTACTTTCCAATTCGCTCATTACTTCCACCAACACTTTTACACTATCAATAGGCAAGGCGTTATACATAGAAGCTCTATAGCCTCCAACACTTCTATGCCCATTTACGGCACTAATACCAGCTTCTTTAAGCATGGTTTCGAAGGTTTCTTTTAAATTTTCATTTTCTAAAGTAAACGTGGCATTCATCAAAGACCTGTCTTCTTTAGAAGCAAACCCTTTAAATAATGGGTTTAGGTCAATTTCAGAATACATCAAGCGTGCTTTCTTTTCGTTTTCTTTTTCAATTTCGGCAATACCACCAAGACCTTTTAACCATTCTAAGGTTAACATAGAAGTGTAAATTGGAAATACAGGTGGCGTATTGAACATACTACCTTTGTCGATATGCACTTTATAGTCCATCATTGATGGTATTTTACGAGATACTTTTCCTAAAATATCTTCTCTGACTACTACTAAAGTTGTTCCTGCTGGTCCCATGTTTTTTTGTGCTCCAGCGTAGATTAATCCGAATTGAGAAAAATCCAAGGTACGAGAGAATATATCGCTACTCATATCGCAAACCAACGGAATATCGGTTTTTGGAAAACTCTTCATTTGCGTTCCAAAAATGGTGTTGTTTGATGTGCAGTGAAAATAATCGTAATCTTCAGGGATTTCGTAGCCTTTTGGGATGTAATTGTAGTTAGCATCTTTTGACGAACCAACTTCATAAATATCATCGTATATTTTTGCTTCTTTTATGGCTTTTGCTGCCCAAGAACCAGAATTTAAATAGCCTGCTCTTTTTTCCAACAGGTTTAAAGCCACCATTAAAAACTGGGTGCTGGCACCGCCTTGTAAGAACAATGCTTTATAGCCTTTGCCCTCTAAGCCTAGTAATTCTAAAACTAAAGCTCGTGCATTTTCCATAATATCAACAAAGTCTTTGCTTCTGTGTGATATTTCAATTAAAGACAAGCCAGAATCGTTATAATCCATTACTGCTTGAGAAGCCTTCAACAATACTTCTTGTGGTAAAATACTTGGTCCTGCGCTAAAGTTATGTTTTTTCATTATATGTGGTAAAAATTAAGATGCAAAGTTGCTAATTAATTAGGGATTATATGTTATAAATTCAATAATTTTTTCAAGAAATTGCTAACAAAAATTCAACGGAATCTACATCATCGGCATAATCCCAAAGTTGTGGTTTTTGGGTATGGCCAAATGGAATTTCTTTTTCAATAAAACCTTTGGAAACAATACATTGAATTTGGGCTTTTTCGGCAACTAGTTTTTTCTTTAGTTCTTCTGTATTGTCGTAATGTTCGTAAAACAATGTTGCAATGGGCGAGGCGTAGCTTTCGTCTTCTTTTATCATAAAGAAACCATTTTCAAGCATATCAAATTCGCTCATTAAGTAAACGGCTTTGTTGTAATCATA
The DNA here is from genome assembly GCF_045446075.1 of Flavisericum labens. Taxonomy (NCBI): domain Bacteria; kingdom Pseudomonadati; phylum Bacteroidota; class Flavobacteriia; order Flavobacteriales; family Flavobacteriaceae; genus Flavisericum; species Flavisericum labens. The sequence continues at coordinate 3,385 of NZ_JBJJBQ010000002.1, forward strand.
ATTGTTGGCGTATTTGGCTTTTTCAATTATAGGATGCCAATGGTAAATGGCTTCGAAAAAATCATTGAATTTGTAATCTTTTGGAACAAATACTTTTGAAACGTTTCGGCATCCCAAGCCATAGTATCTAAAAATGTCTTCTGATAGGTTTTTTAGTTCTTCCGTAGATTCATTTCCTGTTAAAACAGCCACAGAATTTCGGTTGTTTCTTACAATGGAAGGTTTGCCCTTAAAATAATATTCAAAATAACGAGCTGTGTTGTTACTACCGGTTGCAATAACGGCATCAAAACCTTCAACTTTTTTCTCTGAAAAACTTATTTTTCCTTTAAACTGAGGTTCAACATATTCTAGATATTTTGCCAGATAAGGCAACAGGTGTTTGTCACTCGAAGACTGTTTTACCAAAACATGGTGCCCCGTAATCAGTACAGATAAAAAATCATGAAACCCCACTAAAGGAATATTGCCTGCCATAATTATGGCCACTTGTTTTGGCTTAGCGTCAGTGAAATTATAAGGGTTAAGCCAGGTGTTTAAATGGTCTTCGGTTAAAGACTCTGCCCAACCACTCATGGCAAAGCGTATGTTTTCTGGCGTAAACCAGCCATTGTGTTCTTGGGCCAATTTTAATTGATGCTTAAAACCATCGAAGAACATATCATTGTGTTCAACATGATCCTCCTTTTGAATGATATCATTAGAAAATTGCCTTAAAAAATCTCCTAATTTTACAAAAGCGGTAATTCTTTCCTGTAATTGCATCGTGAAATTTGGTTATGAATGGTTTTGGCTTTATTTTTGCGACTGCAAAGTTAGAAAGAAAAAAACGCTATGGCAATTATAATAACAGACGAATGTATAAATTGTGGTGCTTGTGAACCTGAGTGCCCAAACACAGCAATATATGAAGGTGCGGACGATTGGCGCTATAAAGACGGAACCAGTTTAGAAGGCAAGGTTGTTCTTACCAATGGAACCGAGGTTGACGCCGATGAGGCACAAGAACCAGTGAGTGATGAGCTTTATTACATTGTACCCGATAAATGTACGGAATGTAAAGGTTTCCACGACGAGCCACAGTGTGCTGCGGTTTGCCCTGTAGACTGTTGTGTGCCTGATGAAGATCATGAGGAAACTGAAGAAGAACTTTTGGCTAAGCAAAAGTTTATGCATCCAGAAGGATAAGTCGATACTGAAACAATTTCAGTACATCTAATCGACATGAAATAATAAATTAAATCCTGAGCTTTGGCTTGGGATTTTTATTTTAGCAGTAACTATTTTCTAAATGAACTCAAAAAAAGTATTCCTATTAATTGATGGCGAGCGCCCAAAACAACTACCGGATTTTTCCAGTTACGACCTTGTTTGTGCTACAGATGGAGCTTATCGGTTCTTAGCTGAAAACAATGTGACGCCTGATTTTATCAGTGGTGATTTTGATGCTTTGGAAAGTCTTCCAACACATATTGAGGCCATTCCAACACCCGACCAAGATTATACCGATTTTGAAAAGATTTTAAGAATCTTGCACAACAAAGGCTTTGTTAATATTGATGTTTATGGCGCTAGCGGAAAAGAGCAGGACCATTTTTTGGGAAATTTGAGCGCAGCCATAAAATGGAAATCTAAATTGAACCTTAACTTTTTCGATAATTATGGCTATTATTTTTTAGCCGATAATCTAACCAAGATAGTCGAAAGTAAAAATAAAATAGTGTCTTTAGTTCCTTTTCCTGAAGCACATGGCATAACGACCCAAGGTTTAAAATATGCACTTGCCGATGAACCTTTAACTTTTGGAAAACGCATTGGCACAAGAAATGAAGCTATTTCAAATGAAGTTATTATAACTTTTAAAAGCGGCGTCTTGTTTGTGTTTGTTAATGACTGATGATACTAAAAGAAAAATTATAACTTAGTGGCGAGTTGGGAATAGTTCTAATTCAATTTTATAAACATCAACTATGAGCAAATCCATAAAGTTCGTCATTATAGGAAGTGGTAATATTGCAGGTACTTACTTATCGGCATTAAACAACATTGAAAATGCTGAGGTTGTCGCCATTGTTTCTGGTAAAACTGAAAAGCCACATCCGTTAAGCCATCTCCCTTTTTTTAAAAACATTTCTGAAATTGACATTGATTTTGATGCTGTTATCATTTGCACGCCCAATGGTATCCATCATCTTAGTGCCATTGAAGCCGCTAATTTGGGTAAACATGTGCTTTGCGAAAAGCCTATAGATATTACTTTAAAATCAATCGACAAAATGATTGATGCTTGCCGCAATAATAATGTTAGGCTTGGGGTGGCCTACCAAAGGCGTTATAGTTCAGATAATCCTATTGTAAAAAAAATGATAGATTCTGGTGAATTGGGGCAAATTTTTTCGGTCGATTTATCGGTTAAAAACTACCGCAACGATGCCTATTATAATTCATCGCCGTACAGAGGGACTTATGGAATTGATGGTGGCGGACCTTTTATTCAGCAGGCTTCGCACTATATTGATTTGTATTATTGGTTTTTCGGGAAACCTAATAAATTGGTAAGTAAGTTGGGTACTTTTGTTCATGATATTGAAGTGGAAGACCACGGTGCTGTCATTTGTGCTCATGACTTGGGGATGATTGGAACGATAACGGCATCAACAGCTACAAAACCTGGGTTTCCGGCCAAAATGGAAATTTATACCAGCAAAGGTTATTTAATTTTAGAAAATGACGTCATCACCCATTGGGATGTTCAGGGCGTTGAAAACCCGACTACCCAATCCGCAAGCGAAAACACCCATACTGGAGCAGCAACGGCTGCCGTTGCGGATACCACCAACCATGAGACTATTTTAAATGATTTTGTAAACGCTGTAAAAACGGGAGACGATTGTTTAGTTACAGGAGAATCCGCCAGAAATGCCACCGAAATGGTTTTGGAAATTTATAATAGCCAGTTTTAGGCTACAGGCTGAACTTGCTTCTTTTTAAGAATCTTGTTGGTCTTATTCTTTTATTAATGAATTAACATAATTAAATAACTATCTGTTTGATTTTCTGTTTTTAAAGTGATAATTTCGTTTATCAATCGATAAAATGAATTGAAACTGCATTTTATCTTTATGCCATCAGTAATATTATAGGGTTAATTAACCAATATGCAGATTCTTTGTGATTTAATAAAGAACTAAGAAATTATGCTAATCTTTAAATTAAGACATAAAAGTGATTAATATAAGTGAAAACAGTCAGAAGGATAAATAGATATAATTATCTAACATTCTGCTTTGCTGCAATGGTATGCCTTTCGGTTATTCCGTTAACAGCACAACACAATCACCAGAATGGACTTCATCATTGGGAGGTTCCAAGCAAAGATCCGGACCGAATTATGCTTACTTTCCATGGTGACCCAGCAATACGTCGAGCCGTTACCTGGAGAACCGACACAAGCATTATAAATGCAGTCGCACAAATTGCTGAAGCAACGGTAAATTCAAAGTTTACAAACAATTGTGTGACTAAAGATGCCATGACTGAACAATTTGACTTAGGTTTATATAAAGGGAATACCTCCCTGTTAGTCCACTATCACAGTGTAATATTTGATGAACTGAAACCGGATAAACTTTATGCTTATCGAGTGGGAGACGGTAAAGAATATTGGTCTGAGTGGATTCAATTTCGCACAGCAAAGACGAGATATGCCTCTACGCAATTCGTGTACTTGGGCGATGCTCAGGACAGTATTCTCGCACATTGGTCTCGGGTAATCCGTATGGTGTACCAAACAGCTCCTAAAGCATCATTTGTCATCCACGCAGGGGATCTAATCAATGATGCGCACCACGACCATGAATGGGCTCAGTGGTTTAAGGCTGGTGGCTTTATTTATAGCCAATGGACGGCGATACCTGTAGTTGGAAATCATGAATTTCAACGGTTAACTGATGGCGAACCTAAAAAGCTTGCTATTCAATGGAGACCACAATTTACCTTGCCAATTGAAAAGAGATTACCGCCAGAACTCCACGAAACTGTGTATACAGTCGATTATCAGGACATTCGAATCATCGTACTCAACTCTGCGAATCGACAAGAAATACAAGAACAAACTAAATATATTGAACAGCAACTAAAAAATTGTAAGGCCAAATGGAAGATTTTAACATGTCATCACTCTGTATTCTCTCCAGCTAAAGGACGTGACTTCGAGTTTGCACGTAAAAACTGGAAACCTTTGTTCGATAAATATAATGTAGACCTAGTGCTAAATGGTCATGATCATACCTATGCAAGAGGTCATGTTCCCGTCAGAACTGCTAAATCAGAAGACAATGGTGACCTCGGAACCATATATGTCACCTCTGTTAGCGGCCCTAAACAATATCAACTTGAGACTGAGCAAATGAAAGCCTATAGAGCTCAGGGTTACCAGTTAGACAAAGCAGCTGAACAGAATCAATTTTATCAGGTCATAACTGTTGAGAATAACACGCTCACCTATATAGCTTATGATGTTCTAGGAAAAGAATATGACCGGGCTACCATAAGTAAAGATTTCAGTACAGGAAAGAAGAAGCTCTGGCAAATAGAAGAATAGGTATACGTTATTTTAATTGGGCAACATACTTCAGTAACTAAAAAACAATTTTTTGAAATCCCAAAGTGACGAAGGTAGTTTACTTAATCAAACTTATAAAAAGTGTGTAAAACATAGGGCGTGCAGTGGTTTCTGCAAGATTCGGAGACACAGCAAGCTTTATCTCGATGGACAGGTGCTCAGATCCAATATGCCTTAGTTTCATGCCCAAACACGATAATTGCAATTTCCTCAAATCACTCTCCGCCTTCAAACGCTTTCATTTCTTCTAATGGCTCTAAAGTTTCATCGCTTTCCCATAGGGTTTGGTCAAACTTGTTTAAAATTTGGTATGTTCCTTTCTTTTCTTGATTGATGGTTTCAAAATCGCCTAAACTTAATTTGCTGTTTTCGGTGAAAAGAATTTCTTCCTTATTGGCGTTACTGCCTTCAATTTTAAAACTGAAACCAATTTTGTTTTTGGCCGTGCTGTTTTCAATAAATTTCAAATCGCGGCTTACATAAAAATAACTGCCAGAGGTATGTTTTATGTATTTAGGCTGATACATATTGTTGGTGTGCCGCTCAAAAAGTAAAGTGCCTTCACTAACGTTGGCTATATATTTAATTCCCAAAAGTAGTTTTAGGTTCACTTTGCCACCATGACGTTTTTTATAGTAATTATAGTCTACTCGGGTTATGGCATAAGTAGAATCGCTAACGTATAAGGTACCGGTGTATTTACTTTTTCCGCGACGGGGCTCAAAATGAATGATGTAATTTAGTTCGTTGTTACTAATGGTGGCGTCTTTAAAGGTGTATTCGTAATGCTTTTTGTCCGTGATGTTGCTTAAAAACGACTCGTCTAAAAATTGGGCCTTACCCAATAAGGCTCTTGTTTCGTCATTTAAATTCGATAATTCGAATTCATTTTTGTCGTCGTCTTTAAAATCTTCACCATTTAATGACAGCGAATCTTCAACCTTAAATATGCCAGTTTTAACCTTATAGGTTTTGGTGGTGTCTAAGTAGGTTAAAACAATATTTTGTGCATTTTCTTGAATCTCTTCAATAGAAAAGTCATTTTTGTAATCTATCAATTTGGTGGCTTTTTGTACGTTCAATTTACTGCTATCTTGATTGAATGCGTATAGTTCGCCCTTAAAATCAGTAAAATGAACCATATCACTTTCTCGAACTTTTTGTGAAAGCGTTCTTAAATCAGCATTGGCCTTTTTGATGTTTTTTTTGCTAACGTGTGAGGCTTTTTCAATTTCGAACTCTAAACTTTCAAAATTGGCATAATTTGAACTTCTTCTGAAAATGCTATGCTTGTTAAGTTCGTAATCGTAATTTTTGGAAATATTTTGTCTTACTTGGGCAATAATAGAGTCGGCATTGGGAATTTTGTTGCTTATGTAAACTTCACTAAGTTGATTAGTAGCTTCACTTAATTTAATAATAAAATTTGAGGCTTTAATGTCCTTCGTGCTAAGGATCTTGTTTTTGTAACCCATGCACGAAATAGTAATGGTTTTAATTTGATTTTTTATAGTAAAATACCCTTCTTCGTTGGAAATCACACCAGTATGCTCACCAGTTTTTATTGAGGCATAGGGGATGGGTTTGTCATTTTCATTGGAAACCAATCTTGCGGTTATACTTTGTGAAAAACCAGAAAAATAAATTAAGCCCAAGGCTATGTTAGTGATTATTTTCTTCATCTGTGTAATTAAGTTGCTATACCTTAATAATAAAGGTTTATAACAATCCAACGATTAAAGCTGGATAATGTTACAAAAAATAACCACGGAATTAACTACATTTGCACTCGCAAAAACCAAAAGACGATTCTTTTAACATAATCAATTTAACCAAAAATGAAAGCAGGTATTGTAGGATTGCCAAACGTAGGAAAGTCAACGCTGTTCAATTGTTTGTCTAACGCCAAGGCGCAAAGTGCAAACTTTCCGTTCTGTACTATTGAACCCAATATTGGTGTGGTTAACGTACCCGACCCACGTTTGGAAAAATTGGAGTCTTTGGTTAATCCAGAGCGTGTTATGCCGGCTACGGTAGAGATTGTAGATATCGCGGGATTGGTAAAAGGAGCAAGCAAAGGTGAAGGGTTAGGGAACCAGTTTTTAGCAAATATCCGAGAAACCGATGCAATTTTACATGTGTTGCGTTGTTTTGATAACGATAACGTAGTGCACGTTGATGGCAATGTAAACCCTATTCGTGATAAAGAAACCATTGATATGGAGTTGCAGTTAAAAGACTTGGAAACTGCCGAGAAGAAACTAGATAAAGTAAAACGCGCAGCTAAAACGGGTAATAAAGAAGCTCAGGCGGAAGAGGCTGTTTTGTTAAAAATCAAAGAAGGTTTAGAAGCTGGAAAATCGGTTAGAGCGTTGGAGTTTTCAGAAGATGATTATAAGGATTACGTAAAAACTAATCAGTTTATTACTGATAAACCCGTTATGTACGTTTGTAATGTAGATGAAGGTAGTGCTGTTTCAGGTAACAATTATGTTGAAAAAGTAAAAGAAGCGGTAAACGATGAAAAGGCAGAGGTTTTGGTTTTGGCAGTTGGAACTGAGGCTGATATTAATGAGTTGGACGACTACGAAGAACGCCAAATGTTTCTTCAGGATATCGGGTTGGATGAGCCTGGTTCGGCTAAATTAATCCGTGGAGCATACAAATTATTGAACCAGCAAACTTACTTTACAGCTGGCGTGAAAGAAGTACGTGCTTGGACCGTTGATATTGGTGCTACGGCGCCTCAGGCAGCTGGAGTAATCCATACCGATTTTGAAAAAGGTTTTATCCGTGCCGAAGTGATTGGCTATAACGATTATGTAACTTATGGAAGTGAAGCCAAAGTGAAAGAAGCCGGTAAAATGCGTGTAGAAGGCAAAAACTACATCGTAAAAGATGGCGATGTGATGCACTTCTTATTTAACGTTTAGAACATAAGTTTTAAAAGGTTTTAGAAAATTCACTTTTTAAAGTGACTTGTTTCCGTACTATGTGTCCTTATTAATGTGGCTGTAGTCTCTTAATGTAATCTTTAATGTCTCTAATAAAATTAAAAACCGTAATAAAAGCTGATGCTAAAACTTGTTTTGATGTAGCTCGAAGTATAGATGTTCATCAGGAATCTTTAAAATCTTTTGAAGAAATAGCAGTAGGAGGAAAGGTGTCAGGGCTAATGGAACTGGGTGAGTGGGTAAACTGGGAAGTCAAACGTTTTGGTTTTGTGCAACATTTAAAGTTTAAAATAACGGAATTTGATTCGCCTTACTATTTTGTAGATGAAATGCTCAATGGAGACCTAAAGTTTTTTAAGCATGAGCACCTATTTAGCGAAAAAAATGGAGAAACCGTTATGGTCGATATATTTAGCTATGCCGCACGATATATGTTTATAGACCAAATTTTTAATTTTCTATTTTTAAAGAGATATCTTAAAAACCGATTAATACGAAGAAACCTTTTTGTAAAGGAAAAGGCTGAAAATTTAGCTTTACAAGTAATAGGGTTTTAGTTGAAGATAATTCTTTAAGGCCTTGCCTTGGTGCTCCTGCTTAAGTTCATTATAGTTTTTAACTTTAGTAGTGGGTTGAACGTCGTAATTCATTCAATTTTGGAATTTCCTTAATCATCTAAGCATTTATTTTAGATGAATGAAATCAACAAAATCATTCATTTATGGCATGTTATTGGGTGTTTTAGGTATCGTTATGTTTTCTTCAAAAGCCGTAATGGTTAAATTGGCATACCGTTACCATGTTGATGCACTTAGTGTTTTACTGTTGCGTATGTTGTTTTCGTTTCCATTTTATTTGGTAGTCGCCATAATTTATAGCAAAAAGAAAGATGCGGTTAAAATAGTGCCTAAAGATTATGCTTGGATATTCTTTTTTGGTTTTTTGGGCTATTATTTATCTAGTTACTTCGATTTTGTTGGGTTGGAATATATAAAAGCAAGTTTAGAGCGTATCATACTGTTTTCGTACCCCACAATTGTTCTTGTTTTTAATAAGCTATTTTTAAAGAAGCCCATTACACAAATTCAAATAATTGCCATCGCCTTGAGTTATTTGGGAATTGTTGTTGCTTTTTGGGGAGAAGTTGTAAATACGGGCAGCGATGCGCTTATTGGAGGGGTTTTAATTTTGCTTTGTGCCATAACTTATGCTACTTATTTGGTAGGGAGCGGTTGGTTGATTCCAAAATTTGGGGTGGTTAAATTTACAACCTACGCGATGTTGGTTTCTTGTATATGTGTTTTTGTTCATTACGGATTGGTTTCAAAAGTTGATATTTTTAATCACCGATGGCAGGTATATTTATTCGGGTTTTTAATCGCCTTTTTTGCAACTGTTATTCCTTCGTATTTGGTTTCCGAAGCTATTAATCGTATCAATTCATCAAATTTTGCGGTCATAGCAGGTTTTGGTCCTATTTCAACCATCATTTTAGCTGCTATATTTTTAAATGAACGCCTCACGATAATGCAATGGTTTGGTGCTCTGGCAGTTATTTTAGGGATATTATTGGTCTCTGTTAAAAAGAAGCCGATTGTCTAATTTGGGTTCTCAACAATACCATGGTATATTGTTAATTATTTTGTGTTCTGCCTTTTTCTTTTTTTAAATGGTTATATTATATTAGCAAACCCTCACTAAACTTTGCATAAATAGATATATGACGGAACAAACCAATTATACCGAAGATAATATACGTTCTTTAGACTGGAAAGAGCATATCCGTATGCGTCCAGGAATGTATATTGGTAAATTGGGCGATGGCAGTTCACCAGATGATGGCATTTATATCTTGCTAAAAGAAGTTTTGGATAATTCCATCGATGAATTTGTGATGGGAGCCGGAAAAACCATCGATATTTCCATACAAGGCAATAAAGTAATTGTTCGCGATTACGGTCGCGGAATTCCTTTGGGAAAAGTGGTTGATGTGGTTTCAAAAATGAATACCGGTGGAAAGTATGATTCCAAAGCCTTTAAAAAATCGGTAGGTTTAAACGGGGTAGGTACCAAAGCCGTAAATGCACTTTCAAATTATTTTAGGGTAGAATCTAATCGTGATGGAAAATCAGCGGCCGCAGAATTTGAGCAGGGTGAATTAACTAACGAGGAAAAGTTAGATGATACTACACGTAGAAAAGGAACAAAAGTGTCTTTCGTGCCAGACGATAGCATCTTCAAAAATTACAAATACCGAAGTGAGTATGTGGTTAAGATGCTTAAAAACTATGTGTATCTTAACCCTGGGTTAACTATTGTTTTTAATGGTGAAAAGTATTTTAGTGAAAATGGATTAAAAGATTTATTGAGCGAAACCATTAATGAATCAGATTTGTTGTACCCTATTATTCATTTACGGGGAGATGACATTGAAGTGGCCTTAACGCACAGTAAAACACAATACAGTGAAGAATATCATTCTTTTGTAAACGGTCAAAATACCACGCAAGGCGGAACACATTTAAATGCTTTTCGGGAAGCTTTGGTAAAGACCATTCGCGAATTTTATGGCAAAAATTATGATGCTTCCGATGTTAGAAAATCGGTAGTTTCGGCTATAGCCATAAAAGTGATGGAGCCTGTTTTTGAAAGTCAGACCAAAACCAAATTAGGTTCAACCGATATGGGTGGAAATTACCCAACAGTAAGAACATATATCAATGATTTTGTAAAAACCAATCTCGATAATTATTTACATAAAAATACCGATACGGCTGAAAAAATTCAGCGTAAAATTTTGCAGGCTGAACGTGAGCGTAAAGAGCTTTCCGGAATTCGTAAATTAGCACGAGATAGAGCTAAAAAAGCAAGTTTACATAACAAAAAATTACGAGATTGCCGTGTGCATTTTGGAGACACCAAGAACAACCGAAATTTAGAAACGACCCTTTTTATTACCGAGGGTGATTCGGCTTCTGGAAGTATTACCAAATCGCGCGATGTAAATACGCAAGCGGTATTCAGTTTAAAAGGTAAGCCATTAAATTGCTATGGGTTAACTAAAAAAATTGTTTACGAAAACGAAGAGTTCAACCTGCTTCAAGCAGCTTTAAATATAGAGGAATCGTTAGAGGATTTACGTTATAACAATGTTGTAATTGCTACCGATGCCGATGTTGATGGTATGCACATTAGATTGTTGTTAATAACATTCTTTCTGCAATTCTTTCCCGAAGTGATAAAAGAGGGACATTTGTACATCTTACAAACGCCACTCTTCCGAGTAAGAAATAAAAAGGAAACTATTTATTGCTATACGGAGCAAGAGCGTATCGACGCTATAGAAAAGCTGAAGCCAAAACCTGAAATCACACGATTTAAGGGACTTGGTGAAATTTCGCCTGATGAGTTCAAGCATTTTATAGGTGACGATATCAGGCTGGACCCAGTAATGCTGGATGATGGTATGTCAATTGACGAATTGTTGTCGTTTTATATGGGTAAAAATACGCCATCAAGACAGGGGTTTATCATAGATAACCTAAAAGTTGAACTGGATTTAATAAAAGAATAAACTAGATTAAAATAGATATATTATGTTATACAAAAAAGCCAAAAAAAAACGGTCTTACGCATATTTGCGTAATCGCACAAGTAGCGAACAAGTACACAGGTTACAAATAAAGGGTAAGGTTACCCTAAATGGTAAGCCTAAGAAACATAGTTCTTAATGATAGAAGAAGAAAACGACGACGATTTAATAAAAAACGAAGGCGAGCCCCAAGAAACCATAACCCGTGTTACGGGTATGTACAAAGATTGGTTTTTGGATTATGCATCGTACGTTATTTTAGAGCGTGCGGTACCAGCCATTGAAGATGGTTTTAAGCCTGTTCAGCGTCGTATTATGCATTCTATGAAAGACCTTGACGATGGGCGCTATAATAAAGTGGCGAACATTGTGGGGCATACTATGCAGTATCATCCACATGGTGATGCCAGTATAGCCGATGCCATGGTGCAAATCGGTCAGAAAGATTTGCTGATTGATACCCAAGGTAACTGGGGTAACATCCTTACTGGTGATAGCGCTGCAGCTTCTCGTTACATTGAGGCACGCCTCTCTAAATTTGCGTTGGATGTTGTTTATAACCCTAAAATTACCGAGTGGCAGGCCAGTTATGATGGTAGGCGAAAAGAACCGGTAAACTTGCCGGTTATGTTTCCGCTATTGTTGGCACAGGGTGGCGAAGGAATTGCCGTAGGGCTTTCAACTAAAATATTACCACATAATTTTATCGAACTCATTGATGCTTCTATTAAACATTTACGGGGCAAGCGATTTACTATTTTACCCGATTTCCCAACGGCTGGTATCGCCGATTTTTCTAATTACAACGACGGGTTAAGAGGGGGTAAAGTACGTGTTCGTGCTAAAATTTCTCAGTTTGATAAAAACACGTTGACTATTACTGAGCTTCCGTTTGGTACAACCACCCAATCCTTAATCGATTCGATTCTAAAGGCCAACGATAAGGGTAAAATAAAAGTTAAAAAGATTGAAGATAATACGGCTGCCGAGGTCGAAATCTTGGTGCATTTGCCTTCAGGTTTATCACCTGATAAAACTATTGATGCGCTCTACGCATTTACTAGCTGCGAGAGTTCTATTTCTCCGCTTGGCTGCGTGATTGAAGATAATAAGCCGCTTTTTATTGGAGTTTCCGAAATGCTTCGTAGAAGTACAGATAACACAGTCCAACTTTTAAAACAAGAGCTCGAAATAAAGTTGGGCGAGTTTGAAGAGCAGTGGCATTTTGCTTCATTAGAACGTATTTTTATTGAAAATAGAATTTATCGCGATATTGAAGAAGAAGAAACTTGGGAAGGTGTAATTAAAGCCATCGATAAAGGACTTCAACCACATATAAAGCATTTAAAACGTGCCGTGACCGAAGACGATATTGTTCGTCTTACTGAAATTAGAATCAAGCGTATTTCTAAATTTGACATTGATAAAGCGCAACAAAAAATTGATGCTTTAGAAGACCAAATAGCAGAGGTGAAAGGTCATTTAGCCAATTTAATAGAATATACCATTGCCTATTTCGAAAGACTGAAAAAGGAATATGGCGCAGGACGCGAGCGCAAAACTGAAATCAGGATTTTTGATGATGTTGATGCCACGAAAGTGGTGATTAGAAACACTAAACTTTATGTGAACCGTACAGAAGGTTTTGTTGGAACGTCGCTACGTCGTGATGAATATGTGTGTGATTGTAGTGATATTGATGATATTATTGTGTTTACCAAAGAAGGGAAAATGATGGTGACCAAGGTGGACTCTAAAACCTTTATTGGAAAAGACATCATTCATGTCGCGGTATTCAAAAAGAAAGACAAGCGCACCATTTACAACATGATCTATCGTGATGGCAAGAAAGGTCCGTCATATATAAAACGTTTTGCGGTTACCAGTATGACACGCGATAGGGAATATGATTTGACCAACGGAAATAAAGGTTCAGTGGTGTTGTATTTTTCCGCTAACCCCAATGGTGAGGCCGAAGTGGTAACCATTTTGTTGCGTCAGGTGGGTAGTATCAAAAAGCTGAAGTGGGATATGGATTTTGCCGATATTATAATCAAAGGCCGTGCTTCAAAAGGAAACCTGGTTACTAAATATTCAGTAAAACGGGTTGAGCTTAAGGAGAAAGGTATTTCAACTTTAAAGCCACGTAAAATTTGGTTTGATGATACCGTTCAACGTTTAAACCTTGATGGTAGAGGAGAGCTCATTGGTGAATTTAGGGGGGAAGATAAATTGTTGATTATCTCGCAATCTGGAATCGTAAAAACGGTTACGCCTGAAGTCACCATGCACTTTGATGACGATATGATTGTACTGGAAAAATGGGTGCCTAAAAAGCCCATTTCAGCCATTTATTATAATGGGGAAAAGGAATTATATTACGTTAAGCGATTTTTAATAGAGCAGGAAGGACGGGAAGAATCTTTTATTTCTGAACATCCAAATTCGCAACTTGAAATTGTGTCTACCGATTGGAAACCGATGGCTGAAGTTGTTTTTGCAAAAGAGCGTGGTAAAGACAGAAAGGATAATTTGGAGGTCAACCTAGAGGATTTCATTGATATTAAGGGTGTTTCTGCACAAGGAAACCAGCTTACCAAAGATAAAGTCAATCAAATAAACTTATTAAATCCTTTGCCGTACGAAGCTCCGGAAGAGGTGCATGCAGATGAATTGGAAGTGGTTGATGAGACTAACGTGTCCTCTAATGTATCGGGTAGTTTAGATGAAGAAAAACCTTTGGGTCCGAAAAATGAGAATAACGACGATTCGACAAAAGACGATAAAGGCCAAACGACGTTATTTTAATTCTTTTGATTCCTTGTTCTTTTTGCTAAACCTGAAATTCAAAAATTCTACAAAAAGTGAAAATGCAATGGCGAAATAAAGGTAGCCTTTGGGGATTGCGCCCACTTCATTTCCAAATAATTTGGTGTGCGATAAATGTGCCGCTTCCGTTATAAGCATAAAACCAATCAATATCAAAAAAGCCAACCCTAGAATCTGCATACTAGGGTGAATCTTGATAAATTTCCTAATTGGGTTAGCAAAACCAATCATAATAATTATTGAGATAACAACGGCAATAATCATCAATACCAACGTGTAGTTGTGGTTAGGATGCAATCCGTTCGTCATTCCAACTGCAGTTAGAATGGAGTCTATTGAAAAGATAAAATCAATAATCAGTATTTGAATCAAAGCTTGTGATAGAGTCTTTAATTTCTTTTTATTGAGATTTTTTTCGTCGTGGTTGGGTGTTTCTACTTTCTCGTGTATTTCCGAAGTACTTTTATAGATTAAAAACAATCCACCTGCAAAAAGTATAACGGCTTGCCAACTTACGGCAATGTGGAGCCAAGAAAGTTCAATAGTGTAAAAAGGTTCTTTTAAGCCAATTAAAAAGCTAACAAAAAATAACAATATTATGCGCTGAACCATAGCCAGCACCAAACCAATTTTGGTGGCTTTTGATTGTTGGTTTTCTGGCAATTTGTTAGCGGCTATCGATATAAAAACAATATTATCAATACCTAAAATTATTTCTAAAAATGTAAGTGTAAGCAGTGCCATTATGGCGTCGCTTGTTAAAAGAAAGTCTATCAAAGCTTAAAAAAGTTAATATGTAAATTTAATAAAATTAACTTTTTTAAGCTATAAATAAAATAGGATGATTTTTATATGGCGTCCCTTAAGATTGAGTGAATACTTTGCTCATTTAAATAATAGCATCAACGCCTTGAACACCGGTGCTTAAACGAATAGCATCCTCTACGTGATATATAAATATCTTACCATCACCAACTTGATTTTCAGAGGCATTGTCTTTAATTACTTTGATGCATTTTTCTAAGTGCTTATCGCTAATCACGCAAATAATCATGACTCGGCTTTGTAATATCATAGATTGTTCGGTTCCACGATAGCGTTCAGAGTAACTTTTTTGTAACCCTATTCCTTTAACGGGAACAACAGTAATGCAAGGGATATCCGCATCTTTTAATCCGCGTTGTACATCTTTAAGCTTTGATGGTCTTATTATGGCTTCTACTTTTTTCATTTTTGTAATTTAAAGTTATTCTATAATTCTTATTCAAAAGTGGTGTACGCTTCAACACCAAATGATACGGCATCGATACCTGCGCGCTCTTCAGATTTTTCTACCCGTATGCCAATGGTCTTTTTCATGATACTTAGGATAATAAAAGTAATCACAAAAGAAAAAACACCTATTACGGCAACACCTATAATTTGAGTGAGAAGAAGGCTAGTTTCACCGCTAAAAAATAATCCACCTTCTGTTGCAAATAATCCAACGGCAATAACGCCAAATAAACCATTGATACCATGAACTGCAATTGCTCCTACGGGGTCGTCAATTTTCAATCTATCAATAAAAATTACAGCAACGTCTACAAGCACTCCTGCAATTAAACCAATTACAATGGCAGAACTGGAATCGACAACATTACAACCAGCAGTTACGGCTACTAAGCCTGCAAGCACACCATTAATTGTCATTGTGATATCGATCTGTCCGTATTTAAAATAGGTGTACAGCATTGTTGAAATTCCACCGGCGGCCGAGGCTAAAAATGTATTGGTAACAATGCTTCCTATTAATTCCCAATTGCCCACAGCACCAAGTGTTGATCCGGGATTAAAGCCAAACCAGCCAAACCATAGTATAAAAGCACCTACGGCGGCTAAAGGTAGGTTGTGTCCAGGTATGGCAACCGGTTCGCCATTGTTGTCATATTTTCCCATACGCGGCCCTAATACAATAGCTGCTGCCAAAGCAGCAAAACCTCCCATGGCATGAACGGCAGCAGAGCCAGCAAAGTCATTGAAACCTCTTAAAGCTAGCCAGCCATTCGGATTCCAAACCCAATTGGCCGCCATTGGATACATAATGGCACAAAATATGACAACATAAATCGCATAGGCCCATACCTTCATTCTTTCGGCAACCGCTCCCGAAACTATTGAAATAGCCGCAATGGCAAAGCCTAATTGAATAAACCAGAATAGTTTATTTGAAACGGTAAGCCCTAATCCTAAATCGTTGTTTGTAATCCCGGTATCGAATGCAAACCAACCGTTTGAACTACCATATGCAATTCCAAATCCTACAAAGTAAAAAGCAAGGCCTCCGAACGTTACATCGATAAATACTTTGGCTATAATGCTCATGGCGTTTTTTGAACGTACAAAACCTGCTTCAAGAAGTGCAAAACCGCCTTCCATTAAAAAAATTATTGCGGCACAAATGGATACCCAAACGGTATCAATTGCCGAAATTAGTTCAGTTTGTTCTAGTGCAAAATTTGCAACTGTTTCCATAAAATTGTTGTTTTTTGTTTAGTTAGTTGATAAAAAAATATTTGGTTGTTTTTTTCGAAAAACGCAATATATAAAAATAACTAGGTTATGTTTTTATGAATTTGTTAAAAAAGAAGACAGTATTTTCAATTATATGGATATTTAGCTAATTTGATAAAATGGTTAAAATAAATTAAAAAAAAACCGATATGTTTTTTTAATATGATATCGGTCTTAATGAGGAATTTTGGTATTTATTCCTGAATGAAGATTAAGTTTTTTTTAATTGCCTTTGAATTTTCTTAATGGCTGATTCTATTGATTTTTCGGGTTCAATAATATTGTATGCGCCCCAAAATCGAGGGTCGGAAAACCCGGATGCTTTTTCGGTTAAAATAGTAGTTGGGCGTATTAATTGATTTCTTACATGGGCCAATTTGGTGTCTTTAATTTCCCAATCGGTAATGGCCATTTCACTGCTTAGAGTGTAAACGCTATTAAACAATTTGCCTTTCCAATTTACCTTAAGAGTTAGAGAAATATTGCTATAGGCATAATGCCATAAACCATCTTTCGTTCGGTAATTAACGCGGTAGTTGGCCTCCTTGGGAAAAACTTCGACCTTGCGTGGCTTTTTGCGAACAAAAATTCTGCTAGACAATTCTCTATTTGAAACATTTAAGCTGTAAACAGCACTGGTTAGCGCTAGCGTTTTTGCATCAATATAAAGTTTACCGTAATATAACGGGTCTTTAACTTCCTCAATTTGTTTAAAATTAACCACATATATAAGTTCGCTGTTAACTATGGTAGAATTCGCATAACTAAACTCATATAGCATCATGTTTTCCTCAGTAAAAATATACTCGGGGTATTTTATGATATCTGTATATAGATTGCCAAATGGTCCACCTTGCAGTTTTACAGCTAAAGTGTCTAATTTGCTGTAATCTGTATTTTTTCGCGCCTTTACGAGTTCAATATGGTCTTTCCTAAAGTTGCCATAGGGCTGTTTGTGGATTTTTACAACTGCTTCAGAAAGGGAGGCATTTCGTCTTCTTTTTTTTATGGTTTCTCTATAAAAAGCAGTCATTAGGGTGTTATGGTTGTTGTAAAGCGTGCTTTTCGTTTTTAATGTTTTTTCAACTAATTCGCGCGCATTTAGTGATGTTGCAACAATATTAATTTCATTTAATTTTGTCAACGCGGGTATAAGCTTTATTCGCTCGTTTTTATTCATTGATGATAACTGAATTTCTTGTTTTTCGTATCCAAGATGTGTAATATTGATGGTGCCGTTTATTAAAGGCCTAGGTACTTTTAGCAGAAATTCACCATCGCTGTTGGTTACGGTGCTAATGTTTGAATTTGTAATAACAATATCAACAAAAACTAAGGGGTTGTTTGTCTCGGCATCGACAATTTTACCTTCCAGTTCAACAAAGTTATCTTTGGTTTGCGCACTGTATATTGGACAGTACATAAAAAAGACCAGAAGCGTATAAATAAAATGGCGTTTATATATGGTTTTCATAACAAAGGGCGTATTGGGATTAACGTTATAAGGTACAAAAAAAACACGTAATTATCTAATTTTAAGAGTGGTTATTGTTGTTTTGAACTCATGGGATAATACAAATAAAAATTGAGCACGGCCATTTGCTCGGCAACATGAAATTAAGTTTTATTTGTGGTATGTTTTGCTGTTTGCGAAGTTCATTCTAATTGACAATAGATGGGCATTTATAGATTTATTTTTCTGTACCCACCTCCGGCTGAAATTCCAAATGCTTTTCAAGTGATGTGTCGTCTTCAGAATTCAGGGTTTCATTATCATCCTGAACAAATTATTGCCGGAAGATTATAATTAAAGATGTTTTGGAAAATACCTCCGATTCAGGAATTTTTAAGTTTAAATTATTGCAATTCAGAAGTCATAAAGATGACCAAAAAACTCTTAACGTAATTTTTAGAATTCAAAAAATAGAATAGCTGTATATTTACATGATTTTAATCTGAAATATGCAGTACAACCATATTCCGTTTCCTAAGACAGGCTATTTTTCATCATTAATTTGTGATTATTTAGATGAAAAGCCGCAGTTAAAGCTATTTTACAACCGCTTTCCAGCTCTTGAAAATTTTGAAGGGCAAATTGAAGATAAGAAGAATTGGTTTTCTGCGGAATCAAGAACGGCATTGGTTTCAGTTTTAAGGCAGCAATACAAAAATCTCGACGCTTCAGAAAAATCACTTCAAAATATTGAACGTCTAAAATCTAAAAACACCTTTACCGTTACTACAGGGCATCAGCTCAATTTATTTACGGGGCCACTTTATTTTCTTTATAAAATTGTTTCGGCTATAAATCTTTCAAAAGAATTAAAGAAAGCATATCCAGATTTAAATTTTGTGCCAGTTTATTGGATGGCTACCGAAGACCACGATTTTGAAGAAATCAATTATTTTACTTTCAAAGGAAAAAAACTGAATTGGAATAAAAAGGCAAAGGGTGCTGTGGGTGAACTCTCAACAAATGGATTAAAGGCTGTTCTGGATTTGTTTTCGCAAGAATTGGGGCAAGGCAAAAATGCTGATATTTTAAAGCAACTTTTTGAAAACACCTATTTAAAACATGATAATTTAACCGATGCAACAAGATATTTAGCTAATGAACTGTTTAAAGATTTTGGGCTTGTTATTATCGATGCCAACGATGTCGAACTGAAAAAACAGTTTATTCCGTACATGCAAGAAGAATTGGTAAAGCAAAAGGCTTTTAAGTTCGTTTCTCAAACCAATGAACAAATTAATAAATTACCCGACAACTATAAAATACAGGTAAATCCGAGGGAAATAAATCTGTTTTACTTAAAAGAAAATCTACGTGAACGAATCGTTTATGAAAATGAGGTGTATAAAGTTTTAAATACAACAATATCTTGGAGTAAGAGTGAGATGTTGAAAGAAGTTTCTGATTTTCCAAAACGGTTTTCGCCCAACGTAATTATGCGCCCGTTGTACCAAGAAGTGATTTTGCCCAATCTATGCTATATTGGTGGCGGTGGAGAGTTGGCGTATTGGTTTCAGTTAAAACAGTTTTTTGAGGAGGTAAAGGTGCCGTTTCCGATTTTGTTACTGCGAAATTCAGTGTTGTTACAATCTAATAATCAGTTAAAAAAGCTTCAAAAGTTAAATATTTCTGCAGAGGAGGTTTTTCTGAAACGAGATAACTTTATCAATAAAAAAGTACGTGAAATATCAAATGTTGATATTGATTTCTCACCGCAAAAAGAGCATTTAAAGCAACAGTTTGAAGATTTGTATAAACTGGCTGAACAAACCGATAAGTCATTTTTAGGGGCTGTAAAAGCGCAAGAAGTTAAGCAGTTAAAAGGATTGGATAATTTAGAAAAACGGTTGTTAAAAGCGCAAAAACGAAAACTGTCGGATGAAGTTTTACGAATGACAGAACTTCAAAATGAATTGTTTCCAAATCAAGGTCTGCAAGAGCGAAACACGAACTTCTCAGAATTTTATCTGGAATATGGTGAATCGTTGATTCCTCATTTAATTGAAAACTTAAAGCCTTTAAAAGGCGAGTTTTTAGTTTTGAACTTATAAAATTATGCACAAAGTAGACATGGACTTAGTAGAAATGACCTTAGATGTCATGAAATATGCCATCAACAGAATTTCTGCGACCGAACACCCTATAGGAAAACCCAAAAAGGAAGAAGAATTAAGAGCTTTGGTAGGTGAAACCGTTACGCGAGAAGGGGTTGGAGGCGAGTATGCTTTTAAACTTTGGCAGAAATATTTATCTAAGGCTAATGTGCCAATAGACCATCCAAGGCATTTGGCATTTGTGCCTGCATCACCAACTAGAGCGGCCGTAATGTTCGATTTGGTGACTTCGGTTTCCAGTATTCATGGGGCTTATTGGATGGAAGGTGCAGGCGGTATTTTTTGCGAGAATGAAGCTATGCGTTGGATGGTTTCACTCACCGGTTTGCCAGAGGGCGCTTTTGGAGTATTTACCAGTGGCGGTACAGCGGCCAACTTATCTGCTATTGTTACTGCACGCGAATATTGGCGTAGAGATGATACTTACAAAAGAGAAAAAGGTTTAATCATTACATCCATTGGGGCGCATTCTTCAATAAAAGCCATGGCCAAGGTAGCTGATGTCGATATTTTGTTGGTAGACTCTGAGGAAGAGTTAACAGGAAAAGATTTGAGAAATACCATTGATGACTTAAATTTTCATCAACGTAAACGTTTGTTCGCAGTAGTGGCTACCGGTGGAACAACAAATGCCGGTATTATTGATGACTTAAAAGGTATTGCTGAGATTTGTGAAGTCGAAAAACTTTGGTTTCATGTCGATGCAGCTTATGGTGGAGGTGCATTGGTCGCCGATTCCGTAAGGCATTTGTTTAATGGTATTGAAAGGGCTGATAGCATTACCATAGACCCACACAAATGGATGTTTTCGCCATACGATTGCGGTGCGGTAATTTATAAAAACCCTATTCTGGCCAAGGAGGCCCATTCGCAACAAGGTTCGTATTTAGATATTTTTAAAGATGAAGGAGCTCACGGTTTTAATCCAACCGATTACCAAATACAGTTAACCCGTCGTGTGCGAGGGTTGCCATTATGGTTCTCATTGGCAACACATGGCACCGATAAATATAAAGAGGCTGTTGAACGTGGTTTGGAGTTGGCACAAATTGCCGGGAAATTGATTGAAGAAAATCCTAATCTAGAATTGGTTAGAGCCCCAAGTTTATCTTGTGTTTTGTATAGAAGAATAGGATGGAAGCCTGATGATTATACGCATTGGACCTACGAAAATCACGAAAAGGGTTTTGCTTTGGTAACACCAACGAAGTGGAAAAACGGCGATACATTTGAAACGGTTTCTCGATTTTGCTTCATTAACCCTGACACCACTAAAAATGATGTTGAAATGATTTTGGATTCCATGAAGTGAAAAAGTTGATTTTTAATAAGTTTGTAGACTGTTGAAAATTTAAACAAAAAATTATAATTGGTAATTCGTCAATAAAAAATCTATTACTATTTTTGCGCATGCAACACGACAAAGTACTAATTTTAGACTTCGGATCGCAATACACACAACTTATTGCCCGCAGAGTTAGAGAACTCAACATTTATTCCGAAATACATCCGTTCAACAAGATTCCTGATGGTATCGAAGATTACAAAGCTGTAATTTTATCGGGAAGCCCAACCTCGGTTCGTAACGAAGGAGCGTTACATCCCGATTTAAGGGAGATAAGAGGCAAGAAGCCTATGTTGGCCGTATGTTATGGTGCGCAATATTTAGCGCATTTTTCTGGCGGAGAAGTAGCACCTTCAAATACTAGAGAATATGGTCGCGCAAATTTATCTTTCATTAAAGGGAATGAGCCGTTTTTTGCTCATATCCATACGGGTAGTCAAGTTTGGATGAGCCATAGCGATACTATTAAAGAGCTGCCAACAAATGGAGTTTTAATTGCAAGCACGCACGATGTAGAAAATGCGGCTTACAGAATTGATGGAGAAGAAACGTATGCAATCCAGTTTCACCCAGAGGTTTATCACTCCACGGATGGAAAACAGTTATTGGAAAACTTTTTAGTCAAAATAGCGGGGTTACACCAAGATTGGACGCCGCAATCCTTCGTTGAAGAAACCGTTGAGGCCATTCAAGAAAAAGTTGGTAATGGGAAGGTTGTTTTAGGGCTTTCAGGTGGTGTTGATTCTACCGTAGCAGCTGTTCTTCTAAACAAGGCCATTGGCGAGAATCTATATTGTATTTTCGTAAATAATGGATTGCTTCGTAAAAACGAATTTGAAAGTGTACTAAATCAATACAAAGGTATGGGGCTTAATGTAAAAGGCGTTGATGCTTCAAAACGTTTCCTAGATGCTTTAAAAGGTATTGAGGATCCCGAGAAAAAACGAAAGGCCATTGGTAATTCATTCATTGAAGTGTTCGATGACGAGGCCCATAAATTGGAAGATGTGGATTGGTTGGCTCAAGGTACCATTTACCCCGATGTGATTGAAAGTGTTTCGGCTACAGGAGGACCTTCGGCTACAATAAAAAGTCACCATAACGTAGGCGGATTGCCCGATTTTATGAAGTTAAAAATAGTAGAACCACTTCGTGCCATATTTAAAGATGAAGTTAGGCGAGTAGGGGCTACTTTGGGTATTGATCCAGAATTGTTAGGTCGTCATCCGTTTCCTGGACCTGGTTTAGGCATTCGTATTTTAGGTGATATTACCGCCGAAAAGGTTAGAATTCTTCAAGAAGTTGATGCCATTTTTATAAACGGCCTGAAAGAATGGGGACTTTACGATAAAGTCTGGCAAGCCGGTGCTATGCTCCTTCCTGTAAATAGTGTCGGAGTTATGGGAGATGAGCGCACCTACGAAAAATGTGTGGCATTAAGAGCTGTTGAAAGTACAGATGGTATGACAGCAGATTGGGTAAACTTGCCTTATGCATTTCTTCAAAAAACATCAAACGATATAATAAATAAGGTAAAAGGCGTTAATAGAGTAGTGTACGATATTAGCTCTAAGCCTCCTGCCACCATTGAGTGGGAGTAATCTTTTTATCAATTTAAAGTAGTCTTTGGCATATTATATGTTAAGTTTAATAAAAGCGGCATCATGCCGTCCCTTAAACTAACATATAACGTATATAAGTAAATACTTAGCGTTTTTATTATATTTATGGTTTTCACATCAAAAAGTATGAGTAGATTTTTCTTAGCAATAGTTCTGGTTTTAGTATTCGGTTTTACATCCTTAAATGCACAAAATTTTAGTACCCATAAGGTCAAAAAAGGGGAGACCATTGAAGAAATTTCCAAAAAATATTATGTAACACCCTACGATATTTATAAGCTAAACCCAGATGCCAAAGAAGGTTTAAAGCCCAATACCATACTCATTATTCCAATATCTAAGGCGCAAAAGCCCGAAATTATTGTCACCAAAGAACTGCAAGGTTATAAAGAACATAAAACCAAGCGCAAGGAAACGCTGTACAGCCTAACCAAACGTTATAATGTTTCGGAAGAAGAAATTAAAAAACACAATAAATTTTTATACGCCAATACCTTAAAAAAGGGTGATAAAATTCAAATTCCAATCTATAAAATAACTGAAACGATTGAGGAGGTTGAAACAACGAAGCCCTACACGGTTAAACCAAAAGAAGGTAAGTGGCGTATTGCCTATAAGTTTGGAATATCGGTAAGCGAATTGGAAGCTCTCAATCCAGATATGGCTGAGGTTTTAAAAGTTGGCGAAGTTATAAATGTACCAAATTTAGATTCAGGAGAACAAAAGGTTGTAGACGAAAAGTATGGCTACTACAAGGTATTGCCAAAAGAAGGTTTTTACCGATTGAAACTGAAACTAGGTCTAGAGCAAGATGAGATTGAAGCTTTAAATCCAGAATTAAAGGAAAGCGGTTTAAAAGAAGGTATGATTTTGAAAATACCTAATACGAGTTCCACAGAGGGTTTTTCAATATCAAAAAATATTAATTTAATTGATAGTATTTCAGATTTTAGTACAAAACGCATAGCTATACTATTGCCTTTCAGGTTGAATCGTGTAGAGTTTGATACGGTCGCCGATACTAAAAAAAGCATTAATAACGACCCTTATTTAAGCACATCTTTAGATTTTCATACTGGTGTCCTAATGGCTGTTGACTCGCTAAAATCATTAGGTGTTTCGTTAAAAGTTGATATTTATGACACCAAGAACGAGATAAGTGAAATATCACGAATAATTAGAGAAAATAATTTTGACGATGTTGATGCGGTTATAGGTCCATTAACAACTAGGAACTTTGAGAGAGCGGCTTCAGAACTTAGACGTTACAATACCCCGATAGTGTCTCCAATTGGCACAAAATTAAATTTGTATGATAATGTGTTTCAAGCGAGACCCTCAGATGACTTATTGAAAAGTAAAGTTGTGAGTTTTGTAAAATCCGATACCTTGGAAAAAAATGTTTTAATCATTCATGATACAAAGAATACGGCTATTTACAATGAGTTAAAGCGTGAATTTGGTTATGCTAAACATGTACTCTCTAGAAAGAATAAAGACGGGGAAGACGAGTTTTTTGTAACGCCTGAAGATATAGAGGATGCTTTAAAACCAGGAAAAAACGTTGTGTTTTTAGAAACACAAAATGCAGGTTTTGCGGCTAATGTTACGAGTGTTTTGGCTTCACTAATTAGAACTGGTGATGCTCCAGCTAGAAATGGTGAAGACGAAGAAAAGGAAGAACCAAGGGAAATTGTTTTGGTAACCACTGATCGAAATTCAGCTTTTGTTGGTGACCAAATAAATAACACCCATTTGTCCAAACTTCAGTTTCATTTTGCAACTGGAACAAAAGATTATAATGAAAATGATAACCAAATATTTTTAAGGAAGTACACGCAATTATACAATATTACACCAAATAATAAAGCGGTTAAGGGGTTTGATTTAACTATGGATGTGGTATTACGTTTGGTGTCCTCCGATGATTTGTACTTGTCTGCAAAAAACACTCCTTTAACCGAGTACATTGAAAACAAATTCGGGTACAAAAAGAAACTTATGGGCGGTTATTACAATGACACCGCTTACCTTGTGAAATATGACAACCTATCTATTGTTGAGGTAAAACAATAAGCTAAAATGCTTGACGTTTTATATTCAATAAAATGGTGTTTTCTTTAAAATATATTATTCTGTTTTGTTGGTTTACTATTGGTTTTAAACAAGACCAACCTGTAAAGTCATGGAATGAATCGTATCGATTGTCATGGTCAGACTTTAGAGCAAAACCAGATAATTTAGTAAGTGCTGCAGCTATTACGGCATCAGGAATTACATTTGGTTTTTCCATAAAGCAAACCGACAAAAATCAAGTAATAAGTTACTCCACCGAGATTCATGCACATTTTTACCCCGAATCGTCATGGTATAAAAAGGGAAGGGCAGATAATCACGTTTTAGGTCATGAGCAATTGCATTTTGATATTACAGAGCTTTATGCCCGAAAGTTGAGACTACGTATTGGACGGTTGAAGGTATCTAACACTATTGGAAAGAAACTTAAAGAAATTAATGAATCCATAAATTTTGAGCTTGCCGAAGTGCAAAACCGCTATGATAAAGAGACGGATTTTTCCAGAAATCAGGAATCTCAAATCAAATGGAAAGTGTATATTCAGGCTGAGCTTCAAAAACTCTCAAAATTCAAATCTGTAGATTAAATCTGATGCTTCCAGACAAACAATTTTTAATAGACTTAGCCCATACCAAAATGCCCTTTGGGAAATATAAGGATAGGTATTTAATCGATTTGCCCGAGTATTATGTGGTTTGGTACCATAGCAAAGGTTTTCCAAAAGGTAAATTGGGCGATATGCTAAAACAAGTCTACGAGCTAAAGCTTAATGGCCTGGAAGATTTAATTCGGAATATTAAAAGGCGATACCCTAAATAATTTTATTATCAAATAGCTTGTTTATAGCTTCTTTTCCTGTCTTTTTGGCAAGCCCCCGAGATGATAAGTTCAATTTTGAACAAAACCAACAAGATTAAGAACATGATTTATGTCATTGAAAACCAGTTGTTCAATGCTTAAATTTAAAAGTTATTAAAAAACAATTTTTATAATCTTTTAAATAGAAAATCATGGAGTTATTAGAAGAAACAAAAGCTGGGGTTTACCGTTTTGGGGACAAACAGGCTGATGGAAATAGTGAAATGAAAAATCTTTTAGGAGGGAAGGGCGCAAATTTGGCAGAAATGAGCGCTATTGGTATACCGGTACCTCCAGGGTTTACAATCACGACCGAAATCTGTACGCAGTATAATAGATTGGGAAGAGATGCGGTTATCGAAACTATTAAGGATGAAGTGGAAGCGTCCATCAAAAACATTGAGAATTTAATGGGGAGCGAATTTGGTGATAAAGACAACCCATTACTGGTTTCTGTGCGCTCTGGAGCACGAGTTTCAATGCCAGGAATGATGGATACCGTTTTAAATTTAGGAATGAATGACGAAGTAGTTTTAGGGCTGGCTAAAAAGACCAATAATGAACAATTTGCTTGGGATTCTTATCGACGCTTTATTCAAATGTATGGAGGTGTGGTTTTAGGTATGAAACCTGCTTCAAAAGATGATATTGACCCTTTTGAAGAAATCATGGAACACCTAAAAGAAAAAAGAAACATTAAACTAGATACTGAATTTTCCATTCAAGATTTAAAAGATTTGGTTTATGATTTCAAAGATGCTGTAAAAAAACGAACAGGACACAGTTTTCCAACAGACCCATGGGAGCAACTTTGGGGTGCCGTTATTGCGGTGTTTAATAGTTGGAACGGTGATAGAGCCGTTTATTATAGAAATATGCATGGTTATCCCGCCGATTGGGGAACGGCCGTAAATGTACAGGCCATGGTATATGGTAATATGGGTGATAATTCTGGAACGGGAGTTTGTTTTACCCGTGATGCAGGCACTGGAGAGAATGTTTTTAATGGCGAGTATTTAATCAATGCCCAAGGTGAAGATGTCGTTGCAGGGGTAAGAACACCGCAACAAATTACCAAATTAGGTTCGAAGCGATGGGCAGAATTGGCTCAAATAGAAGAGCAGGACAGAAAAGAGAATTATCCCTCTTTGGAAGAACTTATGCCCACAATATTTGAGGAACTGGATTCTTACCAAAAAACTCTTGAAGAGCATTATCGAGATATGCAGGATATGGAGTTCACCATTCAAGATGGAAAATTGTGGATACTTCAAACCAGAAATGGTAAACGCACAGGGGCGGCCATGGTTAAAATTGCCATAGATTTATTGAAAGAAGGCAAAATTGATGAAAAAGAGGCATTGTTAAGAGTTGAACCTAATAAATTGGATGAATTGCTGCACCCTGTTTTTGATTCAAAAGCTTTAAAAAAAGCACATGTTATTGCTCAAGGCCTACCAGCTTCGCCAGGAGCAGCCACTGGGAAAATCGTGTTTTTTGCAGATGAGGCCAATAAATTTAGAAGCAGCATTTTAGTTCGTATTGAAACCTCTCCCGAAGATCTGGAAGGTATGAATATAGCCAAGGGCATTTTAACCGCACGTGGAGGTATGACATCACACGCGGCCGTTGTTGCGAGAGGTATGGGTAAATGCTGTATTTCTGGTGCTGGAGCCTTAAAAATTAATTACAAAACAAGAACCCTTACCGTTGGAGGCCAGGAGTTTCATGAAGGCGATTGGATTTCCTTAAACGGTTCAACCGGAAACATTATTGAGGGGAAAGTAGAAACTGCCGAACCTGAACTTACTGGGGAATTTGCCCAAATCATGAAGCTTTCCGATAAGTATGGTGTTATGAAAGTGCGCACCAATGCAGATACACCTAAAGATGCCAAAGTAGCCAGAAATTTTGGAGCTCAAGGTATTGGTTTGACAAGGACTGAGCATATGTTCTTTGAACTAGATAGAATTAAAGCCATGCGCGAAATGATTTTAGCGGATACCGTTAAGGGTAGAAAACTTGCTTTGCAAGATTTATTACCAATGCAACGTGAGGATTTCGAAGGTATTTTTGAAGCAATGGAAGGTTTACCGGTTACAATTAGATTGTTGGATCCACCATTGCATGAATTTGTACCTCATCAATTGGCTACCCAAAAAGAACTTGCTGACGAGATGCATATTTCATTACAAGCCGTAAAAAATAAAGTAGCAGAGTTGGAAGAATTTAACCCCATGTTGGGCCATAGAGGTTGTAGGTTGGGTAATACCTACCCAGAAATTACCGAAATGCAAACGCGCGCCATAATAGAAGCGGCTTTAAATCTTAAAGAAAAAGGAATGACAGTAGTTCCTGAAATTATGGTACCGTTGATTGGCACAGTTAAAGAATTTGAAGCTCAGGAAAAAATTATTAGAGATACGGCCAATACTGTTTTTGAAGAAAGAAAAGATAGTGTAGATTATTTCGTAGGAACTATGATTGAAATTCCTCGTGCTGCTTTAATGGCCGATAAAATTGCAGAGAAGGCGGATTTCTTTTCCTTTGGAACAAACGACTTAACACAAATGACTTTTGGGTATTCCCGTGATGATGCCAGCAAGTTTTTACCAATTTATATCGAAAAAGGTATTTTAAAAGTTGATCCCTTTGAAGTTTTAGATCAGGAAGGTGTCGGCCAGTTGGTAAAAATGGGGACAGAACGTGGCAGAAGCGTTAAGCCTAATTTAAAAGTTGGAATATGCGGTGAGCATGGCGGTGAACCTAGTTCCGTAGAATTTTGTTATAAGACAGGAATGGATTACGTAAGCTGCTCGCCATATAGAGTGCCTATTGCACGATTGGTTGCTGCACAAGCTGTTATAAAAGAGGCGATTTAAAGAATTATAAATTAAAATTAAAAGGCGGATAAAGATTTATTTATCCGTCTTTTAATTATTAGATGTTCAATCAACTTATTTCTTTTCAATCCATAACCTAGCATTTACAAATGCCTCCAACCAAGGTGTAACCTCGTCTTTTCTGCTTTCAGGGTAATGTGCCCAATTCCATTGGAACGTAGAACGCTCAATATGTGGCATGGTAACTAAATGGCGTCCTGTTTTATCACACATCATGGCTGTGTTGAAATCTGAACCGTTTGGATTGTGTGGATAGCCTTCATAACCGTACTTAGCGACAATATGATATTGGTCTTC
This sequence comes from Flavisericum labens, assembly GCF_045446075.1. Classification (NCBI taxonomy): domain Bacteria; kingdom Pseudomonadati; phylum Bacteroidota; class Flavobacteriia; order Flavobacteriales; family Flavobacteriaceae; genus Flavisericum; species Flavisericum labens. The sequence continues at coordinate 32,666 of NZ_JBJJBQ010000002.1, forward strand.
AGAATAAGGTAAGCTAAATTTTCCTTCACCATGCGAAATCCAAACACCCAAGGTGCTTCCTGCAAGTGTTGAAAGCATCACCGAATTGTTTTCTTGAATTTTTACCGAAGTAAAAGAACTTTCGTGTTTATGCGAGTTGTTGTGATGCATTTTGCCATGGATATCGTGGTCTGGGTTGATTTCTTCCAATTCCATAAATAACTGGCAACCGTTACAAATTCCAACAGATAAAGTGTCTTCCCTTTCAAAAAATTTATGAATAGCTCTATTTGCTTTTTCATTATATTTAATGGCACCCGCCCAACCTTTGGCAGAGCCTAAAACATCACTGTTGCTAAAACCACCAACGGCGCCTAAAAACTGAATATCTTCTAGTGTTTCGCGACCAGAAATTAAATCGGTCATGTGTACATCTTTTACATCGAAACCTGCTAAATACATAGCGTTGGCCATTTCGCGCTCCGAGTTACTTCCTTTTTCACGTAGTATGGCTGCTTTTGGTCTTGAGTTTCCAATAGCTGGTAATTTGCCTGTAAAATGTTTTGGAAAGGTATATTGTAAAGCTTGGTTTTTGTAATTATCAAATCGGTCTTGCGCTAGACCGTTTGCTGTTTGTTTTTGATCCAAAAGGTAAGACGTTTTGTACCAAACATCACGTAATCTAGAAACGGTTAAAGTAAATACATCAGTATGGTTGACAATACTTAAGGTGTCACTTTCGGTAACTTTTCCAATGTTGACAAATTCAATATTAGCTTCCGAAAGGGGTTTTTCAATTGAATCATCCTTAGCTTGAATAACAATACCAGCGTTTTCTGCGAATAAAACTTTTAGTGAATCTTTCTCATCCAGTCTGGATAAGTCTAATTCAGCTCCCAAATTATGGTCTGCAAAACAAAGCTCTAACAACGTCGAAATTAGTCCGCCAGAAGCGACATCGTGACCGGCCACTATTTGTTCGTTTCTTATTAGATTTTGAATGGTGTTAAAAACGATTTTTACGTAAGCCGAATCGTTTATATTCGGTGCATCGTTTCCAACTTTGTTCAATATTTGAGCAAAAGAACTTCCGCCTAATTTAAAGTTGTCTTTTGACAGATTGATGTAATAAATATCACCCGCATTTTTTTGTAAAACAGGCTCCACCACTTTGTTGATATCGTTGCAATTTCCGGCTGCCGAAATAATGACGGTGCCTGGAGAAATTACATCTTCATTCGGGTATTTTTGCTTCATGGAAAGCGAATCCTTTCCTGTTGGTACATTAATACCTAAATCGATGGCAAATTTTGAAACGGCTTCAACGGCTTCATATAAACGCGCATCTTCCCCATCATTTTTACATGGCCACATCCAGTTTGCCGACAGAGAAATAGATTTTAATCCATCTTTTAAAGGTGCCCAAATGATATTTGTAAGGGCTTCAGTTATAGAGTTTCTACTTCCTGCCACCGGATTAATCAACCCAGAAATAGGGGAGTGCCCAATGGAAGTGGCAATACCTTCTTTTCCTTTAAAATCCAATGCCATTACACCAACATTGTTAAGGGGCAATTGCAACGGGCCAGCGCATTGTTGTTTGGCTACTTTTCCGCCAACGCAACGGTCTACTTTATTTACCAACCAATCTTTACAGGCTACAGCTTCAAGCTGCAAAACTTGCTCTAAATAATTATGGAATTCATCAGAATTGTAAGCGACATCGCTATAATTTCTTTTTACGGTTTGGTCTGTCATTACTGTTTTTGGCGAGCTTCCAAACATATCTTCCATAGCCAAATCCATAGGTTTGTTGCCTTTGGTTTTAGATTGAAAAGTAAAGCGGTCGTCACCAGTAACGTCACCAACGGTGTACATCGGCGAACGCTCGCGGTCTGCTATTCGATGTAAAAAGTCAATATGCTTTTCGCCAATAACCAAGCCCATACGCTCTTGAGATTCGTTACCGATAATTTCTTTATCAGAAAGCGTTGGGTCGCCAACAGGTAATTTGTCTAAATCGATTTTTCCACCAGTATCCTCAACCAGCTCAGAAAGACAATTTAAATGGCCTCCTGCACCGTGGTCGTGAATAGAAACAATGAAATTCTCATCACTCTCTACCATGCCACGAACGGCGTTTGCGGCACGTTTTTGCATCTCTGGGTTAGAACGTTGTACTGCATTTAACTCAATACCGGAAGCAAATTCCCCAGTGTCAGCAGATGAAACTGCGGCGCCACCCATACCAATACGGTAATTTTCACCGCCTAGAATAACTATTTTATCTCCTTTTTTAGGAGTGTCTTTTAGAGCTTGGTCTGTTTTACCATAGCCAATACCTCCAGCTTGCATAATAACTTTGTCGAAGCCTAATTTACGAGCCTCTTCTTCATGTTCGAAAGTCAATACCGAACCACAAATTAGTGGTTGCCCAAATTTATTCCCAAAGTCCGAAGCACCGTTTGAGGCTTTTATCAAAATATCCATAGGTGTTTGGTACAACCAATCGCGTTCAGCAACGCCATTTTCCCATGGACGGTTTTCTTCTAAACGTGAATATGAGGTCATGTAAACCGCAGTTCCAGCTAAAGGTAGTGAGCCTTTTCCGCCGGCCAATCTATCGCGAATTTCACCACCAGAACCCGTTGCGGCACCGTTAAAAGGCTCAACGGTAGTAGGGAAATTATGGGTTTCCGCTTTAAGCGAAATTACAGAATCGAAATCCTGAGTAGTATAATAATCAGGAATGTCGGCGCGTTTAGGAGCGAATTGTTCCACTTTCGGGCCTTTAATAAAAGCTACATTATCTTTATATGCCGAAACAATATCGTTTGGATGTGTTTCAGATGTTTTTCTAATCAGTTTAAAAAGCGACGTCGGTTTTTCTTCACCATCAATAACAAACGTACCGTTAAAAATTTTATGGCGACAATGTTCACTGTTTACTTGTGAAAATCCAAACACTTCAGAGTCGGTAAGGGGCCTGCCAATTTTCTTTGCTACACCCTCTAAATAAAGCACTTCTTCATCACTTAATGACAAACCTTCCTGAGCATTATAAGCAGCAATATCTTCAATGTTTAAAATTGGTTCAGGTTCAATATCAATGGTAAAAGACTTTTGGCTCAAACCATTAAATTTTTCCGAGATCATCGGGTCGTAATTCTTAAAACCTTCAGCAACAGTTTCAAATTCTTCAATTCTAATAATGTCGGTAATGCCCATGTTTTGGGTGATTTCTACCGCATTAGTACTCCAAGGGGTAATCATGGCAGCACGAGGCCCAACATAAAACGCATCCAGCGATGCTTGCTCAATTTTAGGCTGGTTGCCAAAAAGCCAGATTAATTTAGAAATGGTTTCAGAAGATAAATCTTTTGTTGTTTGAACAGCAAAAACCTTGCTATTTACGTTTCCAAAGAAATGAATCATTAGGTTTGAATTTGTTAGTGTTTCAGAAAATGCAAAAATACACTTTTTTACCCATTCCTAGCCCCTTTTTTTCTCAAGAAAGGTTGGTTATCAACAGTATTTTAACAAGGTTTATTGTGTTTAATTTTCTTTATATTTAGAGAATAAAACAATGATATGCTTACTAAAAAGCGTTACTCCGTAAAAGATTTAATGATTTGGTCCCGTTGGGAAACCTTTATCTTTATTTCGTATGCTACAATTATAGCCGTTTTGTATAATGTATTTGATTTTACGTTTTTAGATTTACCATGGACGCCTGTTGCCCTTATAGGTACAGCCGTGGCTTTTTTAGTAGGGTTTCAAAACAATTCGGCTTACGATAGGATTTGGGAAGCACGAAAAATTTGGGGTGCCATTGTAAATTCTTCTAGAGCCTTTGGAATGAAAGTACAGGATATGGTAACCAACGAATATTGTGATAACCCCGTTTCGGAAGATGAATTGAAAATCCACAAAAAAACCTTGGTATATCGTCATATTGCTTGGATGACTGCCTTGCGCCATGCCATGCGGCAAAAAAAATCATGGGAATCGTTTAGCGAGCACGTTACCAATCGGGAGTGGCAAAAAGAGATGTATATTCCTGAATATAAATATGCTTTGGAAAAAGAATTAGAGGCGTATTTATCTGATTCAGAAAAAAAATATGTGCTTACAAAAAGTAATAAACAAACGGCTTTGTTGTACTTGCAATCTAAACATTTGCGTGAACTAAAAGAACAAGGTTTGGTTTGGGAGTTTTCGTTTTTGGAATTGGAAAATGTTTTGGGCGATTTGTTTGACCATCAAGGAAAATCTGAACGCATAAAGAACTTTCCATATCCTAGACAATACGCAGGATTAGCATATTATTTGGTAGCCATTTTTCTGTTTTTGTTGCCGTTTGGAATTGTACCTGAATTTGCAGACATTGCTAAAGGTTTTGCAGGTTCCACGCCAATAATTTCTAAAATTTTTGTCTGGGTGGCCATTCCGTTTTGTGGGGTGGTATCGTGGGCATTTCATATTATGGAACGTATGGCTAGAGTAGGAGAGAACCCGTTTGAAGGTTCGCCAAACGATGTGCCAATCTCAACTATTGCCCGAGGTATTGAAATTGACATGCGACAAATGCTTGATGAAAATGCTGAGCAAATTCCTGCTGGGATTCCAGAAAAATACAATGTACAAATGTAACTCAGAAATATTTTATGAGTATAGATTTTACCGAATCATAATACGAGCGTCCGAATAAATTAAGATGCACTAACAAATAGTACAGTTGGTATATTTCAATTCGTGCTGTAGTATCACTTGTAAACGGAATACTTTCGACATAAGCATCATAAAAGTCTTCGCCAAAACCTCCAAAAAGCTTAGTCATGGCAATGTCAACTTCACTATGTCCATAATACACCGCCGGGTCGATTAGATAGGGTGTGCCGTCTGAAGAAATCAAATAATTACCACTCCATAAATCACCATGAAGTAACGATGGCTTAATATTTCTGAAAAGTGAAGAAAGTGATTTAACCATAGTTTCCGTAGGAGGAATTTCATTGGAGTGAAGCAAATTTTTTGATTTTGTTAATTTTAATTGTGGCAGGAGCCTTTCGTAAATATAAAAGTTTCCCCAAGTTTTATGTTCGGTATTACTTTGTAGCAAATTGCCAATAAAATTATTATGGTCGAGGCCGAAATTTCTCGAATGACATTGGTGCAATTTAGCCAATTGAACTCCTAAACTTTTAAATCTTTAGATGATGGTTGTTTCGGTTCGATAAACTCCATCAACAGAAAGGCTGTGTTTTGAAACGCGTCATAGGCTAAAACTTGAGGTGTTTTTATGGTGTTGGTGTTTTCAACAAGTTTTAAACCGCTGGCTTCAATCTTGAGCATATCCAATGCATCAGGATTGCTGTTTACCTTTAAAAAGTAAGATTGGCCTTCCGCTTCAACTTTATAAGACGTTGAGATATCGCCACCATGAACTGGCGAAACTTTTGTTATGGTTTCGTTTAGAATGCTCGTAAGATGTTTTTTTAAATCGGTTTGCATGATTTAAAAATACGGAAGAAGTTTTAGATGATAGTATGATTTTGTTTTTTGTCAACCTGAACTTGTTTCAGGTTCTCACCATAAATATTTTGTGGTGTGATTCTGAAATAAATTCAGAATGACACAGCACACACACAACAACTTAAACCTAAGGCTTCCTCTCCATCAAAGCCATATAAAAGCCATCAAACCCAGATTTATGTGCCAACACCTTTTTATCTTTTACCAAACTGAAATTGGCTCCAGCTTCCGATTTTAAAAAGGCATCTACCTGCTTTTGGTTTTCAGAAGGCAATACCGAACAGGTAGCGTAAACCATTTTACCTTCGGGTTTTACCATTCTTGAGTACTGTTGTAAAACTTCTTGTTGGGTCACACGGATACGATCTAAAAACTCAGGTTCCAATTTCCATTTTGCATCGGGGTTTCTTCGTAAAACACCCAAACCAGAACAGGGAGCATCAATTAAAACACGGTCGGCTTTATCGTATAGTTTTTTTATGGGTTTCGTGGAATCGATGACTTTTAATTCAATGTTATGCACACCGTTACGCCGCGCACGAATTTTTAGCTTTTTTAGTTTACTTTCGTAAATATCCATGGCTATAACCTGTCCTTTGTTTTCCATTAAAGAAGCGAGGTGCAAAGTTTTTCCGCCGGCACCGGCACAGGTGTCAACCACTTTCATGCCCGGTTTTACATCTAGAAAATCGGCCACCAATTGCGATGAGGCGTCCTGAACTTCAAATAATCCATTTTTAAAAGCATCAGTAACAAAAACATTAGCACGTTCCTTTAATTTTAAAGCCGAAGGATAGCCTTTTATAAACTCGGTTTCAATGTCATTTTCGTCAAAAAGAATGCTTTGTAGTTTTTCTTTGGTAGTTTTTAAGGTGTTTACGCGCAAAATGACATCGGCCTGTTGGTTTTGCATGGCAATTTCTTGGGTCCACTCTTTTTCGCCTAATTCTTCAAGTCCAACGTTTTCAATCCAATCGGGAATGGATTCCCTGAATTTTCGGATTTTTGAAAGTTCATCAAAACGCCCCTTTATTTTTCGAGTTGGGGTGTTTTCAAAATATTTCCAATCGGGTAATTTTATTCCTTTTAAGGTCGCCCAGACAGCAAACATGCGCCATAGGTTATCACGGTCAAACGGTTCTTTAACTTCAGCAATTTCTGCATAAAGACGTTTCCAACGTACAATATCGTAGGTGGTTTCGGCTACAAAACCACGGTCGCGCGAGCCCCAACGTTTATCGCGTTTTAATAATTGTTGGATGACTTTATCGGCATACTTTCCTTCGTTAAAAATTAAGGTTAATCCGTCAATAACTGCAAAGCATAAATTTCTGTGTAATCGCATGTTGTGTAAATAAGGCTGCAAAGTTACGTTAATTGCCACGAATTCTCGAATGTTTTATTAATTAGATGAATAGGTTTATCTTTCTAGAAAATTAGTGTTTATGAAATCAGTTTTTACAGTCTTTTTAGCTGCCTTTTTATTGTTTTCTTGCGGAAAGAAAGGCGGGTTTATTCCTCGAAATTTTGATGCCATTGAAATTGAAACACTTGTGCATGATTCGCTTTTGAATGTTAGGACTTTAGAGTTGGATGATGAGAGGTTATTGGGCATTTCTTCCGTTGGAATGCAGTATTCCTTATTCTTTGATGGGCTAAATGAGTTAATTGAAACTGAATTAGTTCGGAATCCTGAATCCCGCTTTAGGTCTTGCGCTATTAGGAATGATAACTTTTTTTACCTCTCTATAGGGTCTCCTGCTGAGCTATACAAAAACGGGATGTTGGTTTATTATGAAAAGCATCCCAAAGCCTTTTTTGATTCTATGGGTTTTTGGAACGACCAAGAAGGTATTGCCATCGGTGATTCTACAGATGGGTGTTTAAGCGTAATAATTACTCGGGATGGTGGCGAAACTTGGACAAAATTATCTTGTAACGAATTGCCAAAAGGCTCAGAAAATGAAGGGGCTTTTGCCGCCAGCGATACCAATATTGCAATTGTAGGAAATAAAGCTTGGGTGGCAACTACTTATGGTCGTGTTTACTATTCACCTGATAAAGGAAAAACTTGGGAGGTTTTTGATACACCTATTGTAAAAGAAAAGGATACCGAAGGTATCTATTCAATTGATTTTTATAACGAATTAAACGGATTTGCCATTGGTGGGGACTATACCAAACCAAATGACAATACTGCCAATAAAATAGCAACTAGCGATGGCGGAAAAACATGGCAGTTGGTAGCCCAAAACCAAAATCCAGGATATCGAAGTTGCGTTCAGTATGTCCCAAATGGAAAGGCTAAGGAGTTGGTAGCCGTTGGTTTTAAGGGTGTTGACGTTAGCAATGATGCCGGTGAATCATGGAAGCACCTGAATGATGAAGGTTTTTACACAATTAGATTTTTGAATGACAGTGTGGCTTAAGCTGCTGGTGCTGATAGGATTTCAAAACTTACTTTCAGGGAATAAAAAAAGGACTGTTTTACTTCTCTTTTTCCATTCTGTGTTTTATTTTTTTATTGACGTATCTGTCAAACAGCCGTTTTTTAAAATCTTCTTCCGCCATTTTCAGAAGAATTATTTTTTTATTAGAAATAATTTTTTGTAACTGTTTTATCAGTTTTAATTCTTCGGCTTGAAGTTCGTTTTCGTACTTGGTTAAATTTTCAAGTAATTCTTTGGCTTTCGTTTCACTTATGCCATCACGGTTATCTTTAATTTCTCGGTGAATGCTACGGATTTTTTCATGTCTTAATTTAGAACTAGCTTCTTCGTAGGCATTATAGATTGGCCAAAATTTTTCAGCTTCATCGGGGGTTAGATTAACGCGCTCTGAAATAAAAGGTATTTTTAACTTTTTAAACTTATCTCCGCGGTGTTGCGAAAATGCACTGACTGAAATAAACAGCACTAATATGGGGATTATAAATTTTTTCATGATATGTTATTCTAGCATTATATCTTCAATATCTATATCGTTCAGTATATAGTTTTCAAAGGAATCATCGTCAATAGTAACTTCGGAAAAATTGTCTGCATAAAAATCATCTTCCGTTAGGGCAGCATTAATTTCGTATGTGCCTATGTTTTCTTCTAAAATGTAATTTTCAACAGTTTCGGTATCTAAACTATCAAATGTGATATGGTCTGTTTTTAAAATCGATAAACTAAATAGTAACAAGACAGCAGCTGCAACGCCCGATATATAAATTAAGTCTCTTTTACTGAAAATAGATATAACTTTTGGAGTGTTTTCTTCTGAAACTTTACTTAATATAGTATTTTCTAAGTTGTTTAAATAGTTTTCAGGTACACTGAAACCGGAGTTGTCTATCTTTGATTTTAGCTTAACTTCATTAAACAACCTGTCATCTAAAGTGTTAAAATAACCCTTTGGCGCAGTAAAACCGGAGTTTTTGATATTATGTAGCTTTTTGTCTTTCATTCTATTAATAAGACTACTTTTTTTTATAAAGGTTTAATTTTTAGTTAAATAGTCTTCTATTTTTTTTACAGCTATGTGGTAAGAGGCCTTGAGGGCGCCCTCGCTGGTTTCTAAAATTTCAGACATGTCTTTATATTTTAACTCTTGAAAATACTTCATGTTAAACACCAATTGCTGTTTTTCCGGCAGGGTAGCAATAGCTTTTTGTAATTGTAACTGAATTTCAGAACCTTCAAAATAAACATCTGATGTCAAGTTGTTTATAGCCTGTTGCTGTACTTCTTCATGCGTGGTTTGTAAACGCCTCGCCTTTTTGTTTATAAATGTAATAGACTCGTTAGTGGCTATGCGGTACATCCACGAAAACAATTTGCTTTCTCCTTTAAATTTATGAATATTTTTATAAATTTTTATAAATGTGTTTTGAAGTACATCGTCGGTATCCTCGTGCGACTTTACAATATTTCTAATATGCCAATATAAGCGTTCCTTGTAAAGCGAAATTAACGCTCTAAACGCTTCTTCTTTATGCTTGTCGGATTTTAATTGTTCTAACAGTTGTACTTCGTCAGCCACAAAAATGTTTTAGTTTTTAGACTCCTAAATATAGCAAAAGTTTAAAAAGGTTTAGTTGGTGATTTTTAATAAAACCTAACATCTTGAAAACCAGTAATATGAAATTATTGTTATCGATAAAGTGTATTTAAAATACGATTAAATGCATTTTTTCTTGTGAGAATTAGATTTATGCCCTATGTTTGTAGCAGAAACCTACTTAAAGTTGTTAGACGTCCCAAATCTAACAGAACAAAAAAAGGATAGAAGCCCCCAAATCTCTATCCTTTTTTATTTTATATAACTATTAGTTTATTCGAAACTTTGCATTTCAACCAGCTTTTGGTAAACACCTTTTTTGGCAATTAGCTCGTTATGTTTCCCTTGTTCAACTATTTCTCCTTTATTGAGCACGACAATCTCATCGGCATTTTGAATGGTAGATAGTCTATGCGCAATAACTATTGATGTTCTGTTTTTCATCATATTTTCCAAAGCGACTTGCACCAATCGCTCACTTTCAGTATCAAGAGCAGAAGTGGCTTCATCTAAAACCATAATGGGCGGGCTTTTAAGGACAGCACGAGCAATACTTAAGCGCTGTTTTTGTCCACCAGAAAGTTTGCCACCTGCGTCACCAATATTAGTTTCTATACCTTTAGGTAAATCTTTAACAAATTCCCAAGCGTTGGCAACTTTCAGGGCTTCAATAATATTGTCTTCAGATGCTTTGTCATTTCCTAATTTCAAGTTGTTTTTAATAGTGTCGTTAAACAAAATGGCATCTTGTGTAACAATTCCTAATTGTTCGCGTAAAGAGCTTGTTGCAAGGTCATTAATATTTATGCCGTCAATTAGAATTTCGCCCTTGTTTACATGGTAAAAACGAGTGATTAAATTGGCTATAGTCGATTTTCCACTACCAGACTGTCCAACCAATGCTACGGTTTTACCTTTAGGAATAGTTAATGAGAAATCTTTTAAAACGTAGTCGTTTTGGTATTTAAAAGAAATATTTTTGAATTCTATTTTATCGTCGAAACCTTTTTGTTCAATGGCGTTGACTTTATCTTTTAACGGGTTAGGCGTATCAATGATTTCTTGAATACGTTCTGCAGCAGCATTTCCTTGTTTTACGTTGTAAAGTCCTCTTGAAATAGCTTTCGCGGGAACCATAATGTTATAAGCCAAGCCCATAAATGCGATGAATGAGCTGCCATCTAATGAACCATCAACTAACACCAGTTGTCCACCATACCACAGTAAAATAGAAATAACCAAAATACCCAAAAACTCACTGGTTGGTGATGCTAAATTTTGACGGTTAAGCAGTTTATTGGAAAAGTTGTAAAAACGATTTGAAGATTCCCTAAATTTATTATCGAATTTTTGTTCAGCATTAAAACCTTTGATGATTCTCAATCCTGTTAAAGTTTCTTCTAATGTTGATAAAATGACACCTTGTTCGTTTTGAACACGGTCTGATTTTCGTTTTAAACTTTTACCGATTCTTGAAATAATAAGTCCTGAAATGGGTATAAAAATAAATACGAATATGGTGAGTTTGGCACTCAAGATTAACATCCCTAATAAGGTGAAAATAATCATAAGTGGTTCTCTGGCAATGAGCTCTAAAACGGGCAACATAGAATATTGAAGCGTTGAGACATCATTGGTTACACGCGCCATGATGTCACCTTTCTTTTGTTCCGAGAAATAGGAAAGTGGCAATTCAACCGTTTTTGTGTAAACGGCGTTCCTTAAATCACGTACTACACCGTTCCTTAAAAAGACCATAAAATAATTGGCTAAATAACCAAAAATGTTCTTTAGTAAAAATAACGAAATGATAAGGCCAACGACTAAAAGTAATGCCCTTTGAGGGTCGTTTTCAGCATATTGATTAACGTGGTAAGCCAAGAAATCTTTATAGTAATCTTTAAGATTGGCTATACCTTCATAAACCGGTTTGGTAAGCTGTTTAACTTCATTCTTTTTTTCGAATAAAATATCGAGCATAGGAATCAATGCAATAAAAGACAATGTGCCAAATAGCGCATAAAATATATTCGAAATGATATGGCCTAAGGCGTACTTTTTATAGGGCTTTGCATATCTTAAGATATTATAAAAATGATTCATTAAATCAGAATTGTCTATTTATAAAACATGCTTTTATGGTTACCATAAAAGCATGTAAATTGTTTACAAAGATACGGGTTATTAAATTAGTTTCATGTCTTTTAAAATAGCTTCGGCCTTTGCGTCAAGTTCGGCCTCTGTCTTTTTGAAATCTTCAACACTGCCTAATTTTGTATTCACACTTACATAGAATTTAATTTTTGGTTCTGTACCACTTGGCCTTAATGCCACTTGGCTGCCATCTTCGGTATAATAAATAAGTACGTTGGATTTTGGAATATCAATAGTGCTTTCTTCTCCGGTTATCATGTTTTTACAAACGGATAAGTCATAATCCTCAAATTTCACCACTTTTGAACCATTGATAACTTTAAGCGTATTGTTTCTGGCATCAGTCATCATTTGTTTGATTTCTTCGGCCCCTTCAATCCCTTTTTTGGTTAACGATATCAATTTTTCTTTATATAGACCATGCTCAACGTAAAGTTTTAAAAGTTCCTTATAGAACGAACTTCCATTCGATTTTGTAATGGCTGCAATTTCACAAGCCAGCAAAGTTGAGGTAACGGCATCTTTATCGCGAACAAAATCGCCGACAAGATATCCAAAACTTTCTTCACCACCGCCAATGAAATCCAAGTCTGTAAAGTCGTAAATAAGTTTAGCAATCCATTTAAATCCGGTTAGGACAATTTTATTGTCAACGCCATAAGCATCAGCCAGTTGGTTTAGCATAGGCGTTGAAACTATAGTGGTTGCTATGAATTCTTTTCCTTTTATTTTACCTTCTGCTTTCCATTGTTTTAACAGAAAATCCGTCATCATAATCATCGTTTGATTTCCGTTTAACAATTGCAGTTTGTTTTCAGAATTACGAACGGCCACACCCAACCTATCGCAATCGGGGTCGGTACCAATAACTATATCGGCATTTACTTCTTCTGCCAATTCCAATGCCATTTTTAAGGCTGCAGGTTCTTCTGGGTTTGGCGATTTTACCGTTGGGAAATCACCATCAGGCACTTCCTGTTCTTTTACAATATGAACGTTTTTATAACCAGCCTTTCTTAAAGTTTCAGGAACTGCTGTGATTGAAGTCCCATGAAGCGAAGTAAAGACAATAGTTAAATCGTCTTTTGCAGCCTGTGTGGCACCAACACAGCCATTTTCTACTGATGCGTCAACAAAATCGGCATCAACATCTTTTCCTATATAATGAATTAGGTCATTATTGGCCTCAAATTTTATGTCGGCATAGTCCAAATCGTTGATCATGTTTATCACGGCACTATCGTGTGGAGGTACCAATTGTCCTCCGTCCTGCCAATACACTTTATAACCATTGTATTCTGGCGGATTGTGCGAAGCCGTTAAAACAATTCCGCAATGGCAGTTTAAATGTCTTACTGCAAACGATAACTCCGGTGTAGCACGTAAATCTTCAAAAAGGTATACTTCAATACCATTTGCTGAAAACACGTCGGCTACAACTTTAGCCAAAGTTTTACTATTGTGACGGCAATCGTATGCGATAACCGTTTTTATTTTTTCTCCCGGGAATGATTTATTAAGATAATCGCTTAAACCCTGGGTACTTTTTCCTAGAGTGTATTTGTTGATTCTGTTGGTGCCAACCCCCATGATGCCGCGCATACCACCGGTACCAAATTCTAAATCTTTATAAAAGCTTTCTTGTATATCTTTTGGGTTGTTGGCAATACTGTCTTTAATAGTTGATTGTGTGTTTTCATCAAATGCAGGAGTTAACCAAGCATTAATTCTCTCTAAAATTTTTGGTTCGATGTGTATCATAATATGGTGAAAGTTTAGTTCAAAATTAAACAATTGCCGTTGATTAACTAGCAATTGGCTGATGTTTTAAAGTTAATAAATAGTTTGAAAAATCTTAACTTAATTTTAATTTCTCTTTAATTAGATATCTTTTTTTATCTGATTTGTTTCGCAAAACAATTTCTCCTAAAAATCCTGCAACAAAAAATTGAGTACCAATAATCATAGTAGAAAGGGCGATATAAAATTGTGGACGTTGTGTTATAAGCCTTCCTGAAGGGTTCAAAAACAACTTATCTAAACCCAAATAAGCCGAAAACGCAAAACCAATAGCAAACATAATAAAGCCTAGGGCGCCAAATAGGTGCATGGGGCGTTTGCCGAATCGCGATAAAAACCAAATGGTGATTAAATCTAGAAAGCCGTGTATAAATCGGTTCATGCCAAATTTGGTTTCACCGTATTTGCGGGCTTGGTGCTGCACCACTTTTTCTCCAATTTTGGTAAAACCGGCATTTTTTGAAAGAACGGGAATGTAACGATGCATTTCGCCGTTAACATCAATGTTTTTTACTACTTCAATTTTATATGCTTTAAGCCCACAGTTAAAATCGTTAAGTTTTACTCCTGAGGTTTTTCGTGCTGCCCAATTGAATAGTTTTGAAGGCATGTTTTTAGAAATCACCGAATCGTAACGTTTCTTTTTCCAACCTGAAACTAGGTCGTACTCTTCTTCAGTAATCATTTGGTAAAGACCTGGTATTTCATCAGGACTGTCCTGTAGGTCGGCATCCATGGTAATAACAACGTCACCTTCGGCCTTATCGAACCCGGCGTGCAATGCCTGCGATTTCCCAAAGTTTTTTAAAAACCGAATCCCTTTTACATTACTGTTTTGTTCCGAAAGATTTAAAATAGTGTTCCAGGAATCGTCGGTACTGCCATCATCAATAAAAATGATTTCATATGAAAAACGATTGGATTCCATCACTTTTTCAATCCAATTATGTAATTCTTTTAAAGACTCCTGTTCGTTAAGTAGTGGTATAACTACAGATATGTTCATTCAAATAAATGATTTCAAATTTCAATAACCAAAAGTACTGAATTTAATTAAGGAATTTTAGTCTTCTTTTTTCATAATTAGCCCTAAAATTAATGACGTAATTAAACCGAAAATTAATGAGCCCAATATGGCGGATAGGCTAAAAAAGGTTGAATTCATGAAAATATTACTGATACCCATTGCTTTTTCTATTTGTTCATCAGTTAAGTCTGGAGATTTTTCAAGCATTTGGCTGTATGCGGTTTCTTTTTGCAATTCAATGAATTCTGGATAAATATATTCATAATGAAAATAAGAATATAAAGCCGTAAGAATCCCACCAATAACTGCAATTGCTAGACCAACTTTTATGGCTTGTCCGATGGTTAACTTGTTGTCGTTAGAACTTTTATATGTTTTTATGCCAAGAACAAAAACAGTAATGGTAAGTATGATGCTCACAATTGATAAACCCCAATTCTTATCAATATTTGCAGCATATATAATAAGTAAAACAGCTATGTTTATTAAGGCAAGGTATAAACCATAATTGTATGCAATTGGTTTTACAGAAGGTGTTTGTTTATCCATAATATTTTAAAAGTTTTTTGTTAGTTAGTTTGTTGGTGGCCAAAGATACTAAAACGTTACATTTGTAGCAGAAATAAAAAATATTAAAAAGTGTTGTGCGTTTATAAAAATTGCTTAAATTTGCACTTCCAAAATTGAAAAGAATAAAAAGCATTTAGCGATGAGAAAAGGTATACATCCAGAAAATTATAGAGTAGTAGCGTTTAAAGATATGTCTAACGACGATGTGTTTTTAACAAAATCTACTGCACAGACTAATGAAACTATCGAGGTTGAAGGTGTTGAGTATCCATTAGTAAAAATGGAGATTTCTAGAACCTCTCATCCATATTATACTGGTAAATCTAAATTGGTAGATACTGCTGGTCGTATTGATAAATTCAAGAACAAATACGCTAAGTTTAAAAAGTAATTTTAGACCAAAGATATTTTTAAAGCCTTTCAGCAATGAAAGGCTTTTTTGTTTTGTACAATTAAACTACATTTGAGTGTGTAATTTTTTTTGGAAAAAGAACTTGAAACAGCTCTGACATCCAGTTTATAACATCTGCTATTATGAATTATATTCTTTTTGATGGACCTTCTCGAAACAGCCTGTTGCCATTTACATATACCAGACCAGTGGCTGATATACGTGTTGGCATTTTAACTATTAGAGAAAAATGGGAATCTTTTTTAGATACCACTACAACCACGGTTACCGAAGATTATCTATCTGATAAATTCCCCATGGTAGAGATGGAAGAAAATGTGATGATAAATGCTTCATACCTGCCAAATTTGGAATTGGTTGAGATGATTAAAGACCTCAGGGAAAATCAAGCTATTTTTAAAGGAGAAGATGTTATTGCGTTTTTCGCTAAAGAAGCACAAGACGATATTAATTTTGATGCTTTTGAAGCCATTGAATTTGGTGAAGACATTATTAAAATAGAACATACTTGGGATATTTTTTCGAAAAATGGCGAGGCTATTCAAGAAGATTTTGCATTAATTACCAAAAACCGAAAGTCACAACCTATTCCGTCAAGTAATAATGTAATAGTTCCAGAAAATATATTTATAGAAAAAGGAGCAAAATTGGAATTCACTACACTTAACGCCAGTAACGGGCCCATTTATATTGGGCGGAAAGCTGAAATTATGGAAGGGGCAATAATCCGTGGGCCTTTGGCACTGTGCCAAGGTGCAGCTCTTAAGTTAGGTGCCAAAATTTATGGGCCTACAACGGTAGGGCCTTACAGTAAGGTTGGTGGAGAGGTTAATAATTCAGTAATCTTTGGGTATTCCAATAAAGGTCATGATGGCTTTTTAGGTAATTCCGTTTTAGGTGAATGGTGCAATTTGGGGGCTGATACTAATAATTCTAATTTGAAAAACAACTATACTGAAGTACGCTTGTGGGACTACCAAACAGAAGGTTTTGCTAGAACAGGACTTCAATTTTGTGGACTCATGATGGGCGATCATAGTAAATGTGGTATAAACACTATGTTTAACACCGGTACGGTGGTTGGCGTAAGTGCCAATATTTTTGGTAGTGGTTTTCCAAGAAATTTTGTCCCTAGTTTCAGTTGGGGAGGTAGCAGTGGTTTCACAACATACTTAACAAAAAAGTCGTTTGAAGTTTCCAAGGTGGTTATGGCAAGGAGAAGTGTTGAGTTTTCCGAAAAAGACCGAGCTATTTTAGAGCACGTTTTTGAGGAAACTAAAAAATACAGAAGAGGATAGCATATGCTCGGAATTTTACTTATTTATTTTATCGGCAAACGATTTTACGATTTAGCCGAAGACTACAATCAAAGTAAATGGTTGTATGCTATTTTAAGTATTATTATTTATTATGTTTCGGGTTTTGTTGTACTAGCTTTAATAGCTGTTTTAGATATGGCCGTGTTCAATTGGGGGTTTAATTGGGAGTCTAATTTAGGTGTAAATTTACTGGCTCTGCCCATAGGTTTAGCTGCTCTTTGGGGGTTTTATATCCTTCTTGAAAATCGATGGAAAAAATCTATAGTAGTTGTGAAGGATGAAATTAATGATATTGGAAGAAATATTGAAGAATAAGACTAGTTAGTCTTTTCTTTCCTAACGTGTCGTAAATCCAATAAATTAATCGGATTGATCCCCAAACCTTTTACATTTTTTTGTGTAAATCGTACCACTTCATCATAATACAATGGTACCATTAAAGCTTTGTCCATAGCTAAGGAATCCATGGTCTTGTATAGGTGCTTCCGTTTTTCAATATCGGTAATGGTAAATGCTCTATTGTACAAGCTGTCAAAAGCAGTGTTTTTATAATGGAAATAATTAGAGCCGTTGGGCGCGAAATTTTTACTATAAAAAATTGATAGATAATTTTCGGCGTCCAAATAATCGGCAATCCAAGAGCTTCTAAACATGTCTACTTTCCCGTTTGAACGTGCTGCTCGTAAAGTGGCTTCGGGCATTACGTCTACGTTAATTGTAAGTCCTGCCTTTTCAAGTTCTCGTTGAATGAATTCACAAAAACTTAAATAATTACTGGTTGTAACTAAGGTGATTTCAGGATTTGTTATACCGCTTTTAGCCCTAAACTGCTCAATGAGCTGTTTGGCTTTTTCCGGTTGATATGCAAAGCCGATGGATTTGTCGTAACCAGGAAGCCCGATGGGAATAAAACCGCCGTTAGCAGGGTTACCAATTCCGTTGCGCAAATAAATCATCATTTTTTTTCGGTCGAAACCGTAATTGATGGCTTTTCTAATGAGTTCAGATTGTATTTCTGGTGTGTCTGAATCTAAATAAAAACCCAAATATTCGGTATTTAAATATGGGCCACGAATCATATTAACGGTTTTAGCATATTTGTTTCTTAGCTTTCCGTCTGCCGTTAACAGTTCGTCTTTATAAGAGGCGTCTAAGCTATTTAAAAAATCGAGATTGCCTTGCACAAACTGCAAGAACTCACTTTGTTTATCGGGTAAAAATGTGAGTGCAACAGCTTCTAAATAGGGGAGTCGCTCGCCATTTTCATCGGATTCAAAATAGTTTTCATTTTTTCTTAAAACGAGTTTAATATTTTCTTCCCAGCGCTTAAATTTAAAAGGGCCGGTTCCAATGGGTTGCGACCTAAATTCAGAGCCATAATGCTCTACAATTTCCTTGGGCACCACCGAACAGTATTTCATGGTCAACAAGCCAATAAAGGCTGGAAAAGGTTGTTTTAGGTAGATTTGAAAAGTGGAGTCGTTAACAGCTTCAAAATCATCAACTTTGTTTAAAACCCAACTGCCCGGTGCGGCTAGTTTTTCGTCCAGTAGGCGGTTTAGGCTATAGGTGAAATCTTGAGCAGTTACAGTTCTTGTTGAATCTTTTCCAAAAAGTACATGTTTGTGAAAGGAGACGTCGTTTTTTAAATGGAACGTATATGTTAATCCGTCTTCAGAAATATGCCAACGCTTTGCTATACTTGGAAGTATGTTCAATTCGTCATCCAATTGAACAAGTCCGTTATAAAGTTGGTTGCAAACGGAATTGTCCTGTAGCGTTCTCGAAAAAGCTGGGTCCAAGGTGTTGATATTAGCGTATTCGTTGTACCGAAAAACCAAATGGTCTCTGTTTGGGTTGGCGTCGTTTCCGCAAGAAAAAAACAAAAATAAAGTACAACTAATTGATAGATAGAATATTATTTGGCCTAAAACAGGTTTTATCATATGGTTTATTAGTTGTAAATTTGCAATCTTTTAAATGTAAAGATATATATTAAATGATTCTGAAACAATCCCGATGGAGATTGGTACAGAATAATAAAAGGGTTCATGAATAAAAAAGTCGCATTTTATACTTTAGGTTGTAAGCTGAATTTTTCTGAAACTTCTACCATTGCCAGAAGCTTTAATGATGAAGGTTTTGATCGGGTTGATTTTTCTGAAAACGCTGATATTTATGTGATAAATACGTGTTCGGTAACCGAAAATGCCGATAAACGTTTCAAAACCATTGTGAAGCAGGCTCAAAAGAAAAACCCTGAAGCCTTTGTGGCTGCTGTTGGCTGTTACGCCCAGTTAAAGCCGCAAGAGTTGGCCGATGTTGATGGTGTAGACTTGGTTTTAGGTGCCACTGAAAAATTTAAGATTACCGATTACTTAAACGACCTGACCAAAAACGATTTTGGAGAGGTGCATTCATGCGAAATTGAAGAGGCTGATTTTTATGTGGGGAGTTATTCTATTGGCGACAGAACCCGGGCATTTTTAAAGGTTCAGGATGGTTGCGATTACAAATGCACTTATTGTACCATCCCATTGGCAAGAGGTATTTCCCGTAGCGATACTATGGAAAATGTGCTTAAAAACGCCAAGGAAATTTCAGAAAAAAATATCAAGGAGATTGTTTTAACTGGTGTGAATATTGGTGATTACGGAAAAGGTGAATTTGGCAATAAAAAACACGAGCATACTTTTTTGGATTTGGTGACCAAGTTGGATGAAGTAGAAGGTATTGAGCGTTTGCGTATTTCTTCCATCGAGCCCAATTTGCTGAAGAACGACACGATAGATTTGGTGTCGAAGTCAAGGGCTTTTGTACCCCATTTTCATGTGCCATTGCAGTCTGGGAATAACGAAATATTAAAAATGATGAAACGTCGTTACATGCGCGAATTGTATGTAGACCGTGTTTCAAAAATAAAAGAAGTGATGCCTCATGCCTGCATTGGTGTTGATGTGATTGTTGGTTTTCCAGGTGAAACCGACGAACATTTTTTAGAAACTTACAATTTTTTAAACGAGTTGGATATTTCGTATTTACACGTATTTACCTATTCTGAACGCGATAATACTGAAGCGGCAGAAATGGAAGGTGTAGTGGCGAAAAATGTGCGGAGTAAACGTAGCAAAATGTTACGCGGTTTATCGGTTAAAAAACGTCGTGCATTTTACGAAAGGCAATTAGGCACGACTCGAACTGTTTTGTTCGAAAGTGAAAATAAAGAAGGTTATATTCATGGGTTTACCGAAAACTATGTTAAGGTAAAAGCCCCTTGGAACCCAGAATTGGTAAACACTTTGCATGAAGTTGAACTTACGAAAATTGATGATGACGGGTTGGTGAGGTTTGATTTTTTTAATGTTAAAATGCTTGCTGAATAACAGGAGGTTGTAGTTCAGCCAATTTAATTGGGTTTAAACGCTTTTATTATTTGAAGTTTAAGGATTACTATAAATTTGAAAACCTACAATAAATAAACAAACCTATTAATTATGAAATGCAGCCCCAAACTAGTAGTCTTTCTTTCTCTTGTATTATTATTTATGTCTTGCTCTAAAGATAGCATTGAAGAAAGTAATCAATTATTTGGTGTCTGGGAAGCGGTTATGGTTGAAAATAATACCACTAATACTTTTAAATTAGTATTCGCGCCTGAAAATGAAGGTTTAAAAATTTCTGAGTCTTTTTTTAGTTCGGGAGCAATTACATCAAGCGCTACTTCATTTAATTGGAATGAAAGTAATAATGTAATTACTATTATGGACGATACCCTTCAGGAAAAGTATTTAATAAATTCTGATGGGGAACTTGTTCAAAGTACTTCGGAAGATATATTACTGGAAAAAATATCCAATGATTATTCAGTCTTTTTAAAGAAACAATAAACGCTCACAAAAAATAAAATAAAAAATCCGGAACTTTAAAAGTTCCGGATTTTTTATTTTGTCTAACACTATATCCTTACCCCAACAGGAAGCATTCTTTTGTATTTTCTGTTGCCTCTCACAAACTTTGCGATTTCTGGGCTAGTAGGGACAATACTCAAATTGCGTTCTGCAATTTGTTCAAAGACAAGAGCTAAAAAGTCTTTTTGAAAATTCTCGTCTTTAATGTCTTCCGGGATAATTAGCTTGGTTAAAAAGATCTTTCGTTCTTGAAGTGAGTATTCAATTTTTGCTAAATGACCATCAATTTTAATTTCAAATTGACGCAAGAACTCATTGTCAATTAATTCTGCAGCTTCAACCATGGTAAAATATTTTAATTTATAAGGAATGTGAAATAGTGAGCACTATTGTATAACTTTGTGCAAAAGTACGTAAAAAAAAGCTAAAAATAAAGGAAGTCTAAGGTTAATCTCCTATGCATCAAGAGTTAATACATGTTTATTTTATGCCTGGAATGGCAGCTAGCCCAAAAATTTTCGAGTTTATTAAATTGCCAGAGGATCAATTTAAGATGCATTTTTTGGAGTGGCATATACCCCTTGATAATGAGTTGCTTAGCGATTATGCTGTTCGAATGTGCAAAAAAGTAAAGCACAGTAATGTTGTGTTAATCGGTGTGTCTTTTGGTGGGGTTTTGGTTCAAGAAATGGATAAATGTATCCATGCAAAAAAACTCATCATTATATCTAGTATAAAAAGTGTGGACGAGCTTCCCAAAAGAATGGTTTTGGCAAAAGCTACTGGGGCTTATAAGATTGTGCCCACACAATTGGCTAGCAAAATAGACGTTCTTGAAAAGTATACGTTTGGCAAAACCATAGAAAAACGAATAAAGCTTTACAAAAAGTATCTTTCGGTTAATAACGACCAATATTTAAGTTGGGCCATAAAAAATATGGTGTGCTGGGAACAAATGGAATACCGAAAAGATCTTGTTCATATTCATGGTGATAACGACCCTGTGTTTCCCATTAAAAACATAAAAAAGTGTATGGTTATAAAGGGTGGCACGCACATTATGGTAATCAATAAGTATAAGTGGTTTAATGAAAATTTGCCTAGGATAATTTTAGATAACTAGGTTTATTTGTTTAATTTTATAGAAAACTTTTTAAAAATGAAGATTGTACAGAAAGCACTGGCGTTAGTGGGATTAATAAGTTTATGCGCATTATTTATTTATGCCCTACAAGACGCGCCAACAGATGAAAACTTTGAAAAGAAATTGATAAACGATTATAACGTTTATGCACTTCAAGTTCCGCAAGATTTAAATTTTGCAGGAGAGCAAGTACCTATTGAAAACCCCGATATTTTGGAACGAATCGATAGGGAGTTATTGGTCAATACCTATTGGCAATCAAATGGGTTGCTTATGTTCAAGCGAGCAAAAAAATACTTCCCGATTGTAGAGCCTATTCTTGCCAAATATGGTGTTCCAGACGATTTTAAATATTTGGCCGTTATCGAAAGCGGATTAACAAATGCCGTATCTCCTGCCGGAGCGCGAGGCGTTTGGCAAATTATGCCAGCCACTGGTCGTGAAAACGGACTAGAGGTTAATGATAATGTAGATGAACGCTACCATCTAGAAAAAGCAACCGAGGTAGCTTGTAAGTATCTTTTAGATGCAAAAGAAAATTTAGGGTCATGGACATTGGCTGCTGCCGCTTATAATGCTGGCAATGCGGGTGTGTCGAGGCGGCTGAAAGAACAGAACGTATCAGGTTACTACGATTTGTTGCTTGGTGAAGAAACGGGACGATATGTATTTAGGATTGTGGCTTTCAAAGAAATTTTGTCAAACCCTTCAAAATACGGATTCAACTTTCGTGAAAAGGATCTTTATAGTCAAGTACCTACATTTAAGGTAGAAGTAGATACCGCGGTTACCGATTTTATAAAATTTGCCGAACAGTTTGGCATTAACTATAAGCTGCTAAAAATACACAACCCGTGGTTACGCGAACCTCATTTAAATAATAAATCTCGCAAACAGTACTTTATTGATATTCCAAAAGAAGGATATTATAACTAATCTGTGGTGATAGACTTTATAAAAGAGCATATTTGGGTTATATTAATAGTGCTCAATTACGTTATAGCCATATCTGCGGTTATAACCATTGTGCTTAAAAACATCAACCCTACCAAAACCTTGTCTTACGTCATAGTTTTAGTGTTTTTTCCGTTTTTTGGGGTGCTTATTTACTATTTATTCGGACAAGAATACCGAAAGAATAAAATATTCAGTAGAAAACACGTCCTCAACCAAGCTACCATTAAATCGATAAACGATGAATTGGAATTGGATAAGGAAGAAATAGATCAAGTTGATAACGAACTTGAAGGTAAGTTGAAATTGGTGAAGCTCCTGTACAGCAACAAAAATTCGCCATTAACCCTGTGCAACCAAATGGATGTGTTGATAAATGGCGATGAAAAGTTTAAACGACTTATTGAGGATTTAAAATCGGCAAAACATCACATCCATTTAGAATATTATGTGATATTTGAAGGCAGGCTTTGGGACGAAATTTTAGAGGTGCTGTGCGATAAAGCAGCAGAAGACGTCCAAGTGCGATTGGCTTACGATGATGTTGGCAGTAAACTGTCTTCTAAAACCAAAAAAAAGTTTCAAGATTGCGGTATTGAGCATCATCCATTTATGCCGGTGGTTTTCTCAAGGTTTACGGGAAAGATGAATTACAGAAACCATCGAAAAATCGCTGTTATAGACGGAGAAATAGCATATGTAGGTGGCATTAATATTGCCGATGAATATGTTAATGAATACAACGACAGTTTTTGGCGCGATACCCATGTGCGCATTGTGGGCGAATCGGTGAAATCGTTGCAGATTAATTTTTTTACCACTTGGCATTTTGTTTCAAATGAAAAACTAAAAATAGATCGCGCTTATTTTCCAGAGGTCGATTGCAAAGATAATGTGGCGGTTCAAATAGCGGCTAGTGGCCCAGATACTGATTGGGCATATATCATGGAAGCCATTTTTACAGCGATAACCACAGCGGAAAATTATGTTTATATCACGACCCCTTATTTTGTGCCCAATGACCAATTGATTATGGCGCTACAAGTAGCTGCTAAAAGTGGTGTGGATATTAAATTGATTATTCCAAAAAAATCAGATTCTTGGGTTGTTAAGCATGCTACCAATTCTTATTTACGGCATTTTTTGGAGGCAGGTATTGAAGTGTACCGTTATACTAAAGGATTTGTGCATGCAAAAACCATGGTTGTCGATGATATCTTTTCTACCATAGGTACGTCAAATATGGATTACAGAAGCTTTAACATTAATTTTGAAGTCAATGCTTTTATATACAATGAAGGAAAAAGCAAAATGCTTAAGCAGCAGTTTCTCCAGGATTTAAAACATGCTGAACAGATTGAACCTGAACGATGGGCAAGCCGCCCAAAGATTGAAAAACTAAAAGAGTCGTATTGTAGGTTGTGGTCGCCGTTAATTTAACCTCTCCTTTTTTGAGAACGTATAGAGCCACCAGAACCATAATGTTGGTTTGGCATTTGGGCGCGCTTCATATTTTCCTTCATCATTTTAATTTGATCGGTAAGCATACCTTGCTTGTCCAGCTTAGTAGCTTCGGTAAGTAGTTTTTGTGCTTCCTGCTTTCTTCTTTTTGAAAAAGCAATACCGGCCAAGTTCAATTTTGCCATGGCTAAATCGTGGTCCATAGATAATCCTAAAGAAATAGCATTTTTAAAGTATTTTTCGGCCTCGTTCATGTTGGTTTGAGACACCATGATACCATGTAAATAATTGTAATAACCCTGTTGTTTTTTTACCAATGCAGCTTCCGGATTTTTAATTTTGCTTAACCACTTTTTTGCACCATCAAAATCCTGCTTACGTAACCTTAAAAAGGCTAAAAGAATAAATTCGTTTTTAAAATATAGAAATACAAAAATTAGCGATAATAAGATTAACATGATGCCATTGCCAACGTAGCCTTCAGTGAAAAGGTAAACAGCATAGGCTATTAGCCCCACGGCAATTACTAGTTTTATATTTTTATTGAACATAATTTTTATACAATTTTTAGGTCCGGTTTCCTAAAAAGAAACTTTAATAAGTATTTAAGACTGCAAAGAAACTAAAATTTTATGAAAAATAAGGTGTGACGAGCCTGTAAAAAATTGCCTCATGACACTTAAATACTGGTGTCGGGGGAGGTGGGTTGTTTTATAGAATATTTTCAATAATATTTTTAAAAAAGGTTTGCAAAGTTATAAAGGCTTTGTATATTTGCCCTCGGTTTTTAGGAAAGCCTAAAGTTAAAAATTACTATTCAGATTTTAAAGATACAAGATAATGAGTAAAAGAACATTTCAGCCTTCTAAAAGAAAAAGAAGAAACAAGCACGGTTTTAGAGAAAGAATGGCTTCTGCTAACGGTAGAAAAGTTTTAGCACGTAGAAGAGCTAAAGGTAGAAAAAGATTATCTGTGTCATCTGAAGTTAGACATAAGAAATAATGATTAACAATTGTTCATAATTAAAAGGTGTTACTTAAGTGTAACGCCTTTTTTTATACCTAGGTATCACTATTTTTGCAACGATTTGAAATACAACATATAACCAGAAGAAAATGCCAAAAAATTCAAAACTAAAATCTATTTTAATTATTGGTTCGGGACCTATTGTTATCGGACAAGCTTGTGAGTTTGATTATTCAGGATCTCAAGCCTTAAGGTCGTTAAGAGAGGATGGAGTAGAAACTATTTTGATAAATTCTAACCCAGCAACAATTATGACCGACCCCTCCATGGCCGATCATATTTATTTGTTACCGTTAACTACTAAATCACTAATTAAAATTTTAAAAGAGCATCCTCAAATTGATGCTGTTTTACCAACCATGGGTGGGCAAACGGCTCTAAACTTGGCTATTGAAGCTGACGAAAAAGGTATTTGGGAAGATTTTGGAGTAGAACTTATAGGGGTTGATATTGATGCCATTAATATTACTGAAGACAGAGAGCAGTTTAGAAATTTAATGGAAAAAATAGGTGTGGCTATGGCGCCACAAGCTACGGCTACTTCTTTCTTAAAAGGAAAAGAAATAGCACAAGAGTTTGGTTTTCCGTTGTGTATCCGTTCATCTTTCACCTTAGGTGGAGCTGGTGCCGCGATAGTTTATGATGAAAAGGATTTCGACAAGTTATTGCGCCATGGTTTGGAGATTTCACCTATACATGAGGTGATGATAGATAAAGCATTACTAGGCTGGAAAGAATACGAGTTAGAGCTTCTTAGGGATGCCAACGATAATGTGGTTATTATTTGTTCTATTGAAAATATGGACCCTATGGGAATCCATACGGGAGACTCCATTACGGTAGCACCAGCCATGACTTTAAGTGATAGAACATATCAACGTATGCGTGATATGGCCATACACATGATGCGTAGTATTGGTGATTTTGCCGGAGGTTGTAACGTGCAATTTGCTGTATCTCCAGATGAAAAAGAAGATATTATTGCCATTGAAATTAACCCACGTGTATCACGTTCTTCGGCATTAGCGAGTAAAGCAACGGGGTATCCTATCGCAAAAATTGCTGCAAAATTAGCATTGGGTTACCATTTAGATGAATTAAACAATCAAATCACAAAATCTACTTCGGCCTTGTTCGAGCCTACTTTAGATTATGTGATTGTTAAAATACCACGTTGGAACTTTGATAAATTTGAAGGGTCTGATCGTACTTTAGGGCTTCAAATGAAGGCCGTAGGAGAGGTGATGGGTATAGGGCGTTCATTCCAGGAGGCCTTGCACAAAGCCACGCAATCTTTAGAAATTAAGCGTAATGGTTTAGGTGCCGACGGTAAGGAAAATACTAATTATGAACAAATTATAGAAAAGTTGACATTTGCGTCGTGGGATCGTGTATTTATTATTTACGATGCCATAAAAATGGGAATTCCGTTAAGCAGAATCTACGAAATCACCAAGATAGACATGTGGTTCTTAAGACAATATGAAGAGCTGTATTTCCTTGAAAAAGAAATTTCAACGTTCAATATCGATACGATTGAAAAAGAACTTTTGCTTGAGGCGAAACAAAAGGGGTATGGGGATAGACAAATAGCTCACATGCTAAAATGTTTAGAAAGTCAAGTTTACAATAAAAGGGAGGAATTAGGGATTAACCGAGTTTATAAGCTGGTTGATACTTGTGCGGCAGAATTTGAGGCCAAAACACCGTACTACTATTCTACTTTTGAAAGCGATATGGAGACGGCTGATGGTAACCGTTATGCGGATAACGAAAGTGTGGTAACCGATAAGAAAAAGATTATCGTTTTAGGTTCAGGGCCAAATAGAATTGGACAAGGTATCGAGTTCGATTATTGTTGTGTTCACGGTGTATTGGCTGCGGCCGAATGTGGTTACGAAACTATTATGATAAACTGTAACCCCGAAACGGTTTCAACCGATTTTGATACAGCTGACAAACTGTATTTCGAACCTGTTTTTTGGGAACACATTTACGATATTATTAAGCATGAAAAACCAGAAGGTGTTATCGTACAACTTGGTGGGCAAACGGCATTAAAACTTGCCGAAAAATTAGATCGTTACGGTATAAAAATCATCGGAACAAGCTTCAAGTCGTTAGATTTAGCTGAAGACCGTGGAAGTTTCTCTACTTTATTAAAGGAAAACAATATTCCATACCCTCGATTTGATACTGCCGAAACTGCCGACGAAGCGTTGGAAGTAGCAAAAGAGTTAGACTTTCCAATACTAGTAAGGCCATCTTATGTATTGGGTGGACAAGGGATGAAAATTGTAATTAACGAAAAAGAGCTGGAAAAGCACGTTGTGAGTTTATTGCACAGCATTCCTAATAATAAATTGTTGTTAGACCATTATTTAGAAGGCGCTATTGAAGCAGAAGCGGATGCCATTTGTGATGGTGAGGAGGTTTACATCATAGGTATTATGGAGCATATCGAGCCATGTGGTATCCACTCGGGCGATAGTAACTCTACGTTGCCACCGTTCAATTTGGGCGAGTTTGTGATGCAGCAAATTAAAGACCATACCAAAAAGATTGCTTTGGCACTTAATACAGTTGGTTTGATAAATATTCAGTTTGCAATTAAAGATGATACAGTTTACATTATTGAAGCAAACCCAAGAGCATCGAGAACAGTGCCGTTTATTGCTAAGGCCTACGGAGAACCGTATGTAAATTACGCTACTAAATTGATGCTTGGTGAGAAAAAAGTAAAAGACTTTACTTTCAACCCAAAATTAGAGGGATATGCCATCAAGCAGCCTGTATTCTCTTTTAATAAATTTCCGAATGTAGATAAAACATTAGGACCAGAAATGAAGAGTACAGGAGAAAGCATCTTGTTTATAGATAGCCTAAAGGATGACCAATTTTACGATTTGTACTCCAGACGAAAAATGTACTTGAGTAAGTAGTAAATAAAAAAAAGCCGCAGTTTGCGGCTTTTTTTATTTTGACTCGAGGTCAAAAACAAAGGTAATATTAACACTTTCAGAAACCTTGTTTTGAACTATTTTCGGAATTTTTATGTCAAAATCAGAAACACTTACTGTAAAATGACCTGCTATTTCAATATACTTATCTTTCTTGATATAAGTTATGGGAATACCTTTAATGTATTTAGATTTACCGTGAAAAGTTAATTCACCTTCAATTTCATTCTTGTTATTTTTTTGAATTATTTTACCTTTAAAAGTGGCTTTTGGGTAGGTGCTAGATTCGGCATAATTTTCATTAAAGTGCTCTTCCATAAGTGCGTTTTTAAAGCGAAAGCCTTTTACGAGCACTAATGCGGCAAATTCGTTGTTTTCAATATTGGTGATTGCCGTTACAGAATTGTTTACTGCTTTCACTTCCTCAAACGAAGGCACTGAGGCTTCAAAACTAACACTTCCAGATTTGGTAATATATTTACTTTGGGAATAGGTATGTAGCGTAAAGCATACAATGATGTAAAAAAATAAAGTTCTCATAGTATTTTATTTAACGGCTTTAATTTTATTTAATTTTCTAATAATCCGTCATCTTTCCATTGTTGAATTAAGCTTTTCTCACTAGCCGACAAAGGACTATTAGGAGACGGAGGCATTGGGTTTGTTGAACTATTAATTCGGCTAATTATGTTATCAACATTATTTTTTACCTGAGCATAGGTGGTTAATGACATAGGTGCGTTATTTGTTGTCGGGCTGCCATGGCATTGTAAGCAGTTATTGCTTATAATGCTTTTTATATCTGCATCGTAGGTTACTTCATCCATAGGTGTTGGGTCTGGATCCGGTGTAGGAGTGGGGTCAGGGTCAGGTGTGTTATAATCGTCATCATTGCTACTACTGGAACAGTTAAATAATAATCCGCAAAGGATAAGTAAAAAAAGTATTCTTAAAGTTTTCATGTTTTAAAATTTTTAAATTATTAGTTTTCTTGGAATCCATCAGTTTCCCATTTTTCGATAATATCGATAGAGTTTTGAGGTAATTTAGGTCTTCCTAAAGGCATTTGTCCTCCCGGACCCTCACCATTAATTTTACTTATTAGGTTATTGTTTTGAATGGCAGATTTTACATTATCATAAGTAACCAACGATATACTGGCACCATTATTGGTTGGATTGCCATGGCAATCTAAACAGTTGTTATCTATAATTGGTTTTACATCATTAGTATAAGTAATAATTGTAGGTAAAGGGGTGGCATCTACCAAATCATCCTCGCTGGCGTTAGTACAATTGAAAAGTATTAAGGGTAAAAACAAGATTAAAATAAGATTTTTCATAGTATAAAGGGGGTTAAAATGTTCTACTTAGGTTAAAACCAAAATAAATATTGCCATCACTCCAGTCTCCGGAGCCTTGACCCAGAAAAGAATTGGTGTTCATGCCTTGTACGTTGGTAAAGTGCATTTGGAATACGTGCCCTCCAGTTTCTATATCAACACCAACAGACAATGGGTTTTTAAAAGGGGAGTTATCCGCTCTATTTAAATGCCACCCGTAATCTATGTTTAGCGACATACGTTTGCTTATTTTATAACGTCCTCCAATACCCAAAGCGTATTGTGAATTATCCTGTTCATTTATTACAACATAATTATCATGAAAGAAAGTTGGTGCTAACTCTATTGATAAATCACTGGTTATTTTTCTGGAAATTAGTACTTGTGCTGTATATCCTACTCGGTGCTTAAATTCCAGAAGCGGTAAATTATCTTTTTCATACCCTGTATTAACTAAAATAGAATTGTAACCCACTACCGTAAAAGGAAACCCATTATTTTTTTGTCTTACTATTCTATATTTAGCTGCTGCTTCGTAGATTTTTTGAAAAGAACTTCTGGAAAAACTAACGTTTAAACCATCAGAAATCCCGAAAATGAAATTTAGTCGCGTCACCGCATCATCTAACCCGAAAAAGCTGTCAACCCCATTTTTTAAACTTCCGAAGCGATGCGCAACAATAAACGTAAAATTGTTTTTAGCTACTAGTTTTGTTGACTCAAAATTTACAATTTTTAAGCCCTTAAACGTAGCATCAACATATTCTACTCCTGTTGAGTCAATATCGATTTCATCCAATAGGTCATCTTGCGAATAAGTTAATAAAGGAGTGAATAAAATAAAGAAAAGTAGGTGTTTCATATTAATTAATTTTGAGTAGTTGTTTTTATAGTTTTATAAATCGTTTAGTGTGGTTTAATGTTTCGGACCTGATACTAAGAAAATATAGCCCCTTGTTTAAGCTAGATATATCAATTGAATTTTCGATTTTTCCAATTGAAAAAACTTCTTGCCCTACCAAGTTGTAAACAGAAATCAATTCAGGGTTTACACCACTCGGAAGTTTTAAAAAGATTTGAGTTCTAGCAGGATTGGGTAAAATTGAAAAATCATTATTTGCAACTTCGTCAATACTCAATCCTTCTTCAACTGTAATAGTGCCTCTCATGGCAGGGTGTATGCCGCAAAAATAAGGGTTTGTGCCCACCAGGTCAAACTGATAGGAAAACGTAGAGCCGTTTCCCGTTAAGGTGCCACTGTCAAAACTTTCGGTACTTCCCGCTTCGCTTTCAACAGTATGCGGTTGGCTGTCTGTCCATGTCCATCTAACAATATCTCCAACAGTTATGGTTAAATCGACGTTACTGCCAACTCCTACCTCCCAGTTAAGATCGTGCGTGGTTTGCGCTTGAAGGCCAAGCGCAGTAAATACGAGTAATAGTAATGTTTTTTTCATTGCTTCTTTTGTTTTAGGAGTTAATTTATTATTAAACATTGGTCTAGTTTAATTTGCTCTAGCAAATCGTCGTAGCCAATAAACCGTCCTTTAATTGTGATTTGGGAATTTATTTTTAATGAGGTGTCCAGTTCATTTGAAAACTGACAGAACACCGTATTGTTTAAGGTGATACTGTTAATCGATGTTTCAGTTACCTCTCCCTTTATCTCTATGGTTCTGTTGAGGTATTTTGATTCAGATTGATTAGGGTTTACACTAAACTCATCGCGGATTTCTATAGCTGATAATGCATATGCAGCTTTTTCGGTTTTTATATTCCTATGTTTTTGGTATATGTAGTTATAGGCTAAAATGCCGATAATCACAATTACTATTAATGTACCCCACTTTTTCATTTTTTTAAAGTTTTTAAACTGCCCCAGTAGATTATTACTGGAGCAGTTTAGCTAGCTAACCAAAAATGTTACTTGCCTCAGAAAGTAATATTGATTTTTGAAATTTTTCTTCTTCATAAAAAGTATTTCTACTAGCTTAATTTTTTTCGAAGGTTATGGTGTCTGTACCGCCATTACCTCCACTTATATGGATTAATTGAATTTTTGTTGCACTGTGTGTAACTAACTCCCAGTCTTCAGTTAGGTCGTCATTAAACATGGCTGGTGATGCAAAGTATATGTTGAAATCAATATCATCACTACTAATGCTGTCGTCGTTACTGTTGCTATCATCAGTAATAGACCAAGTTCCGTTGTACGTTTTACTTCCATTACTTGCCGTTAATGTTCCATCTGAATTGAATGTGAAGCTATAACCTGTATAGTGGTTTGTTTCGTCTGCACCAGAATCCACAAAACTAGTTATTGTCCAACTGTTGGCTTGAATGGTGTTTTTTATTTCATTAATTTCAGTACTATTGTCATTTGTCATAATATCGTCATCATCATTGGAACAACTAAATGACATTAATGAGAAACATAGCATGATTAAAAACACATAAATAAATTTTGTTTTCATAGGTTTTAGTTTTTAGGGTTTGATTTTAATTACAATTATTTTCATATCTAATTCTATCGTCGCTTCCAACTCTCAGGTCTATTTTTGATTCAGAATATTGGGATATTTCATGTACAATCCAATCATTGTTGCAGTAGGGTAAATTCGGGATGTTTATTGTGATTATCATGTCTTGACCTGTACCTGAAAGTGACCAAGTACCATAATCTGTAACGCCCGCATAGTAAACCGAAATGGTTCCCTCAGTGCTAAAGTTAAAGGTGTAGCCTTTGTAATAATCATCGTAATCATTACCATAACGTTCAAGCTTATCAACTTGCCAGTCAGGACAGTTAACTAAATAATCAATAAGGTCGTTTTGATTACAATTATTGCAGTCGTCATCATTATAGTCGAAGTCATCATCTTCATCGCAAAAATCTTCATATTCATTAATGGTGTTTTCTAGTTCGATTAAATTGTTAACTGTTATTTCTGTGCCGTCCAAAAGGTTTATGGTTAAAGGGAAGTCTATGGTAACTAAATCGAAGCTATCAAGGTTTTTAATGAAATTGTATAAGGAATTGTCAGAATCTATAGTTACCGCATCAATTATTTCGTTGTTGGAATTATATAAAAAGGCAGTTATGGGGTATTTAAAATCCAGACACTCAATATCGTCATCAGCTTCATTTTCTCCATTACAATTACTGGCATAACTTACAAGTTCGCTGTAGCTGTTAATTGAAACTTCGGTAAAATTGTATAAGATTATTGTAATAGGAAAGGCAATGCTAATACTATCTATATCGTCGTCATTTTCGTCAAATATGTATTCAATTATTTTATAATCTTCTTCAGAGTTTATTGATATTTCTTGACCATTGGCTGTCACCGTAACGGGCAGTTTTATGCTGAAACAATTGGCAAAATCAATAATATTATCGTTAGAGCCATCTTTAGTAGATGTTTTTTGCATTAAATTAGCAACGATTGAGTTTGAGGTAAGAGCCTCTTCTTCGGGAGTTTCAATAATTTCGCTTTCTTCAGTTCTACAAGAAGTAAATGAAGTCCAAATTAATAAGTTAAGAAACAATATTATTATTTTATTCATGTCTGTAAAGCTTAAGGAGCCTTTTAATAATTAAACAACTATAGGCTAAAAACTCCTGAAATTTTTTAAAGTTTTTTTACATAACTTTAACCTGAAAAATAAGAACCTTGCCAAAAGAACTTAATAACAACATTTGCGAAGACAGGATTTTTGAGCATATTTATAATACATATGCACAAGACCTGCAAAACTTCTTACACTATAAGTATGGAGCGCAATATAGCCCAACTGACAAAGTGCAAGATGCCTTTATAAAACTATGGAACAATTGTGAAAAGGTAAGTTTAAATAAAGCCAAATCTTTTTTGTTTACTGTTGCGAATCATTTAATGTTAAATGAAATAAAACATCAAAAAGTGGTGTTAAAATATCATTTAGAAAAACCTAGAGGTTATAACAACGAAACGCCTGAGTTTCTTTTAGAAAAAGAACAATTTTTACAGCGTTACCAATATATATTGGAAAAATTAAGTAAAGAACAGCGAGTAGCTTTTTTACTTAATAAAGTTGAAGGAAAAAAACATAAAGAGATTGCTGAGTTTTTAGGGGTAACCCAAAAAGTTGTTGAATATAGAATATATAGTGCTTTTAGTATTTTAAAGAAAGAATTGGAAGGTTTTAAATTAAAATAGTGAGGAGATTTTATTTTTAAGTTGTTATATAATAAAGTTAAGGATAGATGGATAGAGAAAACTTAATAAAAAAATGGTTAAATGAGGAGCTTACTGTATCCGAAAAACAGATTTTCGATAAGCTAGATGATGCCTCCTTAAATAAATATATCATTGAGAATGCAAGTCATTTTAAAGCATCTCATTTTAACAAATTGGATGATTTTAATACATTTAAAGCTAGATATAGGTCTTCTGAAAATAGTGCAAATCGATTAAGTTGGTTTAAACCATTTTTAAAAATGGCCGGTGTTATTGTAATAGCATTAGGGGTTTGTTTTACATTTTTTTATAGCTCAACCACTTATATTGAAACTTTAGCTAGGGAAAAAACCTCTATAGAACTGCCTGATAAGTCCAAGATTGAGCTTAATGCCATGTCATCCATAGAATATAATGCTAAAGACTGGGCCAACAATAGGATCTTAAAATTGAAAGGAGAAGCCTATTTTAAGGTAGCTAAAGGGAAAGTTTTTGATGTTATAACCTCTAGTGGCACGGTGACAGTTATAGGTACTCAATTTAATGTAAAGCAGCGCTACAATTATTTTGAAGTTAAGTGTTTTGAAGGTGTCGTAAAAGTGGTCTCAGATACTATTGTTAGAAAGTTGTTGGCAGGAGATACCTACCAAATACTCAATGGTAAATTTAGCGAAGGAAATACTTTAAATGTGTCACCAAAATGGATGAATAATATGAGCGAGTTTAACGCCATTCCAATTAATGAGGTGTTATCTGAACTTGAAAGACAATACAGTATTGAAGTTGCTATTGAAAATACAGACGAAAACAGATTGTTTACAGGAGGATTTCCTCATGATAATCTTGAAAATGCCCTTAATGCTATAACTCAGCCAATGAATATAACCTACGAATTGAGTTCTTCAAACTTGGTAATTATTCATGGAAAGGAACTTTAGAGGCACAAATATAGTTTTCATTTTAGTATTTTTTGTTTTATGTAATACTTATGCGCAAGTTACTCATAAACAAGAATCGTTAGTTCAAGTGATAGACTCACTGCAAAAACAGTATAGGGTTCAATTTAACTATGCAGAAGATCTCGTTGAAAACGTTTTTGTAATACCTCCATCAAATGATTTGTCGCTCACGGAAGTCATGTTGTATCTTGAAACCAAAACAGGGTTGACATTTTTAAAAATGACCGAAACTATTGTGCTGATAAAACCCAAAGAGTTATTTTTTTGTGGTTACGTAAAGGATAAAAGTAATATGCAATCGTTGGCGGCGGCAACTGTTCAGGGAGTAAATAGTTCTACAATTACAGACGAAAAAGGTTATTTTCAAATTAAAATTGAAAATATAAATGAGGCCTTTACGGTACGGTTTTTAGGGTATAAAACCATAACAAAGTCTTTTAATGAGTTTATAAATCAAGAATGCGCAAATATTTATTTAACCCCTAATTTACAGTCATTGCCTAAGGTGGTGATTTCAAACTATATTACAAGTGGTATTAACAAAATAAGTGATGGTTCTTACGAAATAAACTTTTCTGATTTTGATATACTACCAGGGTTAATAGATAATGACGTTTTACAATCAGTTCAGGCATTCCCAGGAATACAAAGCATAAATGAAACGGTCTCAAACATTAATATTAGAGGCGGAACCCACGACCAAAATTTAATACTTTGGGACGGCATTAAAATGTATCAATCTGGTCATTTTTTTGGCTTGATATCTATGTACAATCCATATATTACAGAAAAAGTTTCATTGCGCAAAAATGGTAGTGATGCTAGTTTTACCGATGGTGTTTCTGGAACCATTATGATGCAAACAAATCATGCTATAAGTCATCAGTTTAAAGGAGTTATAGGTGCTAATTTAACAGATGTAAGTGGATTTGCAGATATACCAATTGGTAAATCTTCCTCTATACAAGTCGCCGCAAGAAAATCTATTAACGATTTTGTTGAAACGCCTACATACACCTCTTTTTTCGATAGAATTTCACAGAACACAGAGGTGGCGACAAACACCGCTACAATAACTAACACTAATGAGGATTTTAATTTTTATGATACCTCCTTGAGGTGGATTTATAAAATAAACGACAAGGAAGAATTGCGACTTAACTTCATTAATGTTCACAATCAACTTCAGTTCAATGAAAATGCTACAATAGATGGTGATATTGAATCGCGAGAGAGTAATTTAACTCAAAATAGCATCGCAGGTGCGTTGCATTATAACCGCATTTGGAATAAGAAATTGAATTCTAAAATTGAAGTTTACGAAACCGATTATAAATTAAAGGCTATTAATGCAAATCTGTTGGATTCACAGCGATTTTTACAGGAGAATATTGTTTCTGAAACAGGAATGAAGCTTAAAACGAGGTATAAATTAACCAATCATTTAGAGTTTTTGGGCGGTTATCATTTTGTTGAAACCGAAGTTACTAATCTCGATGATGTTGATGTTCCTTTGTTTAGGGTGCTTATTTCAGAAGTATTGAGAACTCATGGTGTTTTTTCGCAATTAGAGCTTTTGTCTTTAAGCAAAAATACCAATTTAAACCTGGGTCTTAGGTACAATTATATTGATAAGTTTAAAAAGTCGATTTGGGAACCCCGATTAAGTATTAGCCATAAGTTTCTTAATCATTTTTCAATAGAACTGCTCGGTGAGTTTAAGAACCAAAACACATCGCAGGTTATTAACTTTCAAAATGATTTTCTTGGAATAGAAAAACGAAGGTGGCAACTATCTAATAATCAAGATATCCCTATCTTAAGAAGCAAGCAAATATCTTTTGGGTTAAATTATAGTAACAAAGGTTGGTTGGCTGGTTTAGATGGGTTTTATAAGCTGGTCGACGGTATTACAAGTCAAAGCCAAGGTTTTCAAAACCAATATGAATTTTTAAAGACCATTGGAAGTTATGATGCTATTGGTTTTGATTTTTTACTTCGTAAGCATCTTAATAATTTTAATACATGGCTAAGCTATTCATACATTGATAATAGGTATTTATTTAAAACCTTAGAAGATGATTACTTTCCGAGTAATTATAATGTTGTTCACACTGTGACTTTTGGCTTAACCTATGCCTTATCCAATTTAAAAATTTCTACTGGTTTCAATTGGCATTCAGGTAAGCCAACAACATTACCTCAAATGGGTAATGAAATAGTAAATAACCAAATTAACTACCAAGCCACTAACGACGCAAATTTAAAAGATTATATGCGTTTAGATGTTTCGGCTATTTACAAGTTTAAATTGAGTGGTAAAGCAAAAGCAAAGGTTGGTATGTCAATCTGGAATGTTTTGGGCAATAAAAATGAGCTCAATAACTTTTACAGGTTAAGTGGTGATGGTGTTATTGAAACCAAACAATACTCACTAGAAATAACGCCTAATGCGGTCATTAGGATTCATTTTTAACTTAAAGTTCTATTTTCGCATTTTGAGTTTTTATAAAATCTAAATGTTCTTCAATTTTAAATTCTGAAGAATGGAATTTAGTGCTTCTGGTTTTTGCCTGCTCTTGGCGAGCAATACTTCTGGCATAACGTCTTACGCTTTGTACATTATCCAATATTAAGCCAGGAACAGGTACATTTTTGCCGTTTTCGTCTTTGGCAACCATGGTGAAGTAAGATGAATTGCAATGTTTTACATCTCCAGTTTGAACGTTTTCAGATTCAATGCGCAATCCAACTACCATAGAGGTTCTGCCCGTATAATTAATGGATGCTTTTAAAGTGACCAATTCGCCAACTTCTATGGGGTTTAGAAAATCAACACGATTTACCGATGCCGTTACACAATAATTCCTGGAATGTTTTGAGGCGCAAGCAAAGGCTATTTGGTCCATTAAATTTAAAATATGTCCTCCATGGATTTTTCCGCTAAAATTGGAGTGTGAAGGCAGCATTAATTGTGTTATTGTTACTTGTGATTCTTTGGCGTGTTTAAACATAATATTAGGGTGAAATTTTATTCTTCTTCTTGAGATCGTTTTATAATAGCTTCGGGCAACGATTTTTTAGCTTTCGCTCCCATCTTTTTAAGTTTTTCAACGCTTCTTACTATATTACCTCGGCCTATAACCAATTTGTTCATGGCCGCAGAATAGTCGCTTTTGGCAGCATCAATTTTCTTTCCAACACCAGTTAAGTCAATAACTAAACCTTCAAATTTGTCGTATAAGGCACCGGCTTGTCGTGCAATTTCAATAGCGTTTCGTTGTTGTTTTTCATTATTCCACATGGTATCTATTGTACGTAAAGTTGCCAAAAGAGTGGAAGGTGTAACAATGACAATATTCTTTTCAAAAGCTTTGTTGTAAATGGAATTATCTTCGTTTACCACAACTGCAAAAGCAGGCTCTATGGGGATAAACATCAAAACAAAGTCGGGCGATTCTATATCATATAAATCCTGATAGCTTTTTTGAGATAGTTGATCCACATGTTTTTTTACAGAATTAACGTGCGCTTTTAGAAACTGGGCTTTTTCTTCATCTTCGGCGTTTACCAAACGTTCGTAATCGGTAAGTGATACTTTCGAGTCAATAATCATTATTTTACCATCAGGAAGATGCAATACCACGTCGGGCAAAACACGCGAACCATTTTCCAGAGTGAAGCTCTGCTGGACAAAATACTCACGGTCTTTTTCTAACCCCGATTTTTCAAGGACTCGCTCCAATACCAATTCGCCCCAATTACCTTGCATTTTGCTATCGCCTTTTAAAGCACGCGTAAGGTTAGTGGCTTCTTTGGTCATTTGTTGGTTGAGGTCTTTAAGCCCCAATAACTGCTCCTTTAAGGCTGAATGCATACTGATACTTTCCTTTTGGGTAAGATCCACTTTTTCTTCAAAAGTCTTTATTTTTTCTTGAAGCGGATTCAGTATGTTTTTGATGTTTTCTTTGTTCTGCTCGGTAAACTTACTCGTTTTTTCATCAAGGATTTTATTGGCTAAAAGTTCAAAATCTTTTCGTAATTGCTCTTGGCGTTGTTCCAGTTCTTTATCGCGTTGCAAATTTAATTGCTTAAGGTTTTCGTATTCTGCATTACGTGTGGCCAATTCAGAATTCAACAAGTCTTTTTCACGACGAATTTCTTCTCTTTCAGATTCAATTTTGCTCAAATTTTGTTTGAGATCATCAATGGTTAATCTCATTTGATTTTGACGTTCTTCAAGTGTACTTTTTTCACTTTTGCTCTTTAATTTAGTGAAAAGCATCCCTAAATAACCGCCAACGGCAGCCGAAATTAAAATTGATAGGATAAGAATAAGATTGTCGTTCATTCAGAAAAAATAATATCAAAGATAAATTTTTAGCCCATAATGAGTGCCACTATCCTAAATCAATTTGAAAAAGTTATTTACAATATTGAAGAATGTATTTCTATGTCGCTGTCTTTCCAAGCTTCATGGAATTCTTCTAGGGCTCCTTCAGCTTCACCTGATTTCCCTTGAAGTTTTAAACTTTTATATAAACCCATTAAGGCCCATCCGTTTTGTCTAAGAACTTCTAAATCTTCTTTAAAAATGCTCTCGGCAGCTTTATATTTTTTTGCTTTTAAAAGAACCGCTCCTAAATTTTGCCTCGGAGGAATATGCCAAGCGGAAGGTTCATTGTATATTAATAAGTCTTCCATTTTAACAGCTTTTTCTAAATGGGAGATGGCCGATTCTAAATCATTTTTTGCTGTGGCAATCTCCCCGGCAACGACTTCATAGGCCAGTTTTGCTATGGTAGTTCCAGAATCGAACCCAGTAGCAATTAGCGTTTCCATTTCTGGGTCTTTGATGAGTTTGTCAATGGCTTCAAGTTCTTCTTGTGCTTCTTTGATGTTGTTTTTTCTCGTAAAAGCAATGCCTCTGGCATAATGCCAAATAAGTTTTAAATGTTTTATCTCATCATTTGGTTTAGGGAATGTTAAAATGTCATTCCATTTGCCAAATCTAGTGTAAGCCAAAAGTGGGGTTGATGCAAAATTTTGTAAAAAATGAAGTTCTTTCATCTCGCCTACCGGTACTTTTTCAGCGGTTTTTTTCGCCGCCTCTATAGCAATATCGCTTGCCCCTAATAAACTCGATGCCGACCATAAAAAATGAATATTGTGTGGGTAATAGCCAAGCGGATACATACCTTGTGAATAACATTGTGAAATATAATCCTCATCGGCTAAAATGGCTTTTTGATTTACGGTTACGGCATCTTTATACCTGCCCACT
This sequence comes from Flavisericum labens, assembly GCF_045446075.1. Taxonomy (NCBI): domain Bacteria; kingdom Pseudomonadati; phylum Bacteroidota; class Flavobacteriia; order Flavobacteriales; family Flavobacteriaceae; genus Flavisericum; species Flavisericum labens. The sequence continues at coordinate 72,764 of NZ_JBJJBQ010000002.1, forward strand.
CTAATATATATATGCGATGGCATGTGCACTATATGTCCTGCTGCAGGCATTAAACTTCCCAGTTTTTCAGCACTTGGCACAGCTAAGTCTGGCGTAGGCAATTCAACCATATGAATGTAGTAGTGGTGTGCTCCTGGGTGATTTGAATTTATTTTTATGGCTTGCTCTAGAGCATTTTTGGCCTCAGGAATATGAGGTGAGGGATTACCTTTCTTGTCCCAGTAATTCCAAGGAACGGTATTCATAACGGCTGCAGCGTAAAGTGTTAAAATATCTGCATCCGTTGAAAACGTTTCAGCAACTTCATCCATTGCAATCATGTATGCCATGTTTAATGAATCAACTTCTGTTTTCAAATTTGTAGAGTATCTTTGGGATAAAGCATTGATTAGAGCGCGCTCCTTTGTATTAGCCTTTGTGATTAAAGATTTGGCTTTTTCAATGGCCTCATTGTATTTGGTTTTGCGTTCATCGTCCGGAAATGGGTCATTGATATTAGGACCTAAAACATAGGCCTGACCCCAAAATGCCATGGCACAATTTGGGTCTAACCTTGCGGCTTCCATAAACGAGCGATGTGCTTCAGCATGATTAAAGGCATAGGTTAACCTTAACCCTTGATTAAAAAACTTTTGGGCCAATGTGTTATTCGTTGTTACTTTATAGCTATGGCTTCCTAAGTTCTCAAATAAAGGAGCGATTTGTTTTGTGGTATCAACATCGTTTAGCAAAAACTTGGCAGGAGTACAGCTCATGGAGTTCGCTCCAATTTTTTTTGAATAATCAATTGCTGTATCGGGTGATACTTTAAAAATAAGTGTAAATAAGACAACAATTGTGGTTATTAGAAAGGCAAGTTTAATTTTCATGATTTTAAAATTAAGTTATTAAAATAACCATAACCTTTAGTTGTCAATTCTAAGGAGATAAAATTGAAATAGCAAGCTTATTAGGTTGATATACAGGGGTGATAGCGGATATTAAAGATAGTGAATTTTTGGCAAAAGAATTTTATTTGCCTACTTTTTAACCCTAAAACTTCCTGTTTTATTATCAAAAGCAATTAAATCTTTAGGAAACAAATTTTCGAAAACGCCTGTTTCAATGAGTTTGCAAGGTTGGTTGGAAACCACTTGGTCGTTGCCCATAACAATTAATGTATCGCACAATTGAATAGCCAAATCAATTTCATGTGAAGAAAATAGAATGGTTTTATTAGTTTCCTGAGCCAGTTTTTGCAAGAGTTTTAAAATGTATGCTTTATGATACATATCGAGATGGGTGGTAGGTTCGTCAAGGACTATTAATTCGGTATCTTGAGCCAAAGCGCGGGCAATCATTACTTTTTGGAGTTGGCCGTCGCTTAGTTCAAAGCATTTTTTGTCTGTTAATGCTTCAATATTGGTTTGTTGCAAAGCATTTTTAACTATTGATATATCCTTTTCAGATAAATTTCCCACCCAATTAGTATAGGGTTGTCTGCCCAAAGCCACCAATTCAAAAACCGATAAATTTTTTGAGACTACTTGTTCGGTAAGTACTAAGCTTAAAACCTTGGCCAGTTTAAGGGGGGGATAGTGTGATGTATCTTTTCCATTGATGTAAATATATCCATCTAACGGATTTTGTACCTTGGTAAGCGTCCTTAAAAGTGTCGATTTTCCTATGCCATTGGCACCAATTAACCCGACAAGTTCTCCTTTTTTTAATTCAATATGGATGTTTGAAGCAACAACGGTCGTCTTCTTTTTGGACGTATAACCAACAGAAAGATTTTCGGTTTTTAAAATGATATGTTCTTCTTTTGGAGTCATTTAAAATATCATTTTACGTTTTCGGATTAATAGCCAAATAACTACTGGAGCTCCAACCAACGAAGTTATGGCGTTGATGGGCAAAGTGAAATCACTGCTTGGTAACTGGGCGATGCCATCGCAAATAAGCATAACAATGGCACCAAATAAAAAAACGGCCGGTAATAGCACTTTATGATTTGAAGTGTTAAAAACTTGCCTAGTGATGTGCGGAATGGCCAGGCCGATAAATGCAATAGGACCAGTAAAAGCCGTTATGGTTCCAGCTAGTAAACTAGTGGCTATAATGATGGTCAGCCGACTTTTTTGAATGTTGAGCCCTAAACTTTTGGCATAATTTTCACCCAACAATAATGAGTTTAAAGATTTTATTGAAATAACACTTACTGTAATGCCAATAGCAAAAATAAAGCATAAGATAGATAGGTCTTCCCAAGATAAATTACCTAGACTGCCAAAGCCCCAAAAAATGTACTGTTGTAATTGTTCGGCAGAACCAAAATAAGAAAGCACACTAACAATGGCCGCGGTGATACTGGCAAACATAAGCCCAATGATGAGAATAGCCATGGTGTCTCGCACTTTTATGGATACTGCCATAACCGCCAATAGCACTAAAAAACTTCCTGTACTCGCTGCAATAACAATACCCCACTTGGAAACAAAAAGTGTTGCAAAAATACCTCCAAAAAAGCTAGACCCCAAAATAACTAAAGCCACACCCAAACTAGCACCCGAGCTAATACCCAAAACAAAAGGACCGGCTAATGGATTTCTAAATAAGGTTTGCATAAGTAAACCAGAGATGCCAAGGCCAGAACCTACCATAATAGCAGTTAAAGCTTTTGGTAACCTGTAGTTTTTTACAATGTGGTGCCAGGTTTCAGGCTCTGTGGCGTTTCCAATCAAGCTATTGAAAATAACCTTTAACGGAATGGAAACTGAGCCTAAACTAATATTCACAAAAAAACAAACGGCCAGTATGAGCACTAAAAGAATAAAAGAAAGTCTGTATGTATTTGGCTTAGGCAATTATTTCAGGGGTTTAAAAAACTTAGGTTTGTAATTTTCAAGTAAACCAGGATGACAAATTTTAATAAGGTCTTTTAGTACCAAATCGGGTCGGGTCATACCCAATTCATAATATAGTACCCCACCAGAATCTCCTGTGGTGTTTGTGAATGAATATACTCGTTTGTTTTTAAAAGCATCAAACATGCTATGGTGTTCATTACCATTTTTTAAGGCTTGTAAACTGGAATAATTAGACGGGTTTACCCAAATATCTGCACTTTTAGCTTTCACAAAAACCGATTCAAAATTAAGTTTTAAACTGCCAGTCCCTTTTGAATTTTTCCATAAATAGTCAATTCCTGCATCTTTAAAAAGCTGGGCTTCGGTGCTGGTTCCGTTGGGTAAATACCAAACATCGTTATGCATGGCACCACTTAATGCGGTGGGCTTCTTTTTTAAGTTAGTAGCCAATTTTTTAGCTTTTAAATAATTGCTTTCAATATGGTTGAAAATAGAATCGGCTTCTTTTTCTTTGTTGTACAATGCGCCAAAGAACTTAATCCATTCGGCTTTTGCCAAAGGCGATTCTTCCACCCAATCGCCATTGAAAATTACTGGAACTCCTGATGTTTTAATGGTTTCGAGCGAACGGTTGTTACCATCAATACCAAAACCAATGACAACATTGGGGTTTAATTCCAACAAAACTTCAGTGTTTAGTCCTTCGTTTTTTCCTAGTTCCCTTATGGTTTTATTATTGACACGCTCTCTAAATTTTTTAGATGAAATATAATCAACACCCGGAAAACCAGCTAAAGTTTCTGTCTCTTCCAAGAGGTTTAATGCCGGAAGATGGGTGGTTGAAGTTACCACAATTTTTTTAACAGGAAGTTCAATGATGCCGTCAAAACGTCCTTTTTCGGTTGACCAAAATTTAGCATCATACCCCGATTTTAATAAAGCAAATCGGTAATTGGTTTTTGCCTCTGGCCAAGGTTTTTCTACTGTTAAGATTTTATATGTGCCAAAGTCTTTAACCGAAAACCCTTTGGCGTATTTTAGGTTCAAGTTGGTGGCTAAGATGTCTTCTTTCAATTGTTTGGACGGCTCGCTTTTACAACCATATCCTAACATTAAAATGATTATGTAAAGAAGAAAGTGCTTCATAAATGCCATGTAACAATAATAACGGTTTAATATACCGTGGTTGTTTAAATTTGGTTAAAATTATACCTATGCGAGACGGTTCAAATTTAACAATATATATAGTAGCTGGTGTTATAATCGCTCATTTTCTTATCGGATTTATTTACCTTATTTATAAAATGAACAAGAAAAAATAGATTAAATAGGAGCCACTTTTCATAAATAAATTACTTTTGTATCGATATTTGGTTCTGTACACTTCACGTGGACGGATTAAAAGGGAATCAAGTGAAAAGATTGATGATTTAAGGTTGATGATTAACGAATTAAAAATTCTAAAATCAAAAAATCAAAAATCGTTACTCTTCATTCTTGAACTGTTCCCGCAACTGTAAGTTCATGCTGAATTCATTTCAGCACCTCGTTAAGAGGATGTTATTAACTACAATACCACTGGCCAAGTGCTGGGAAGGTGAAGTAACATAAAAACAAGTCAGGAGACCTGCCATTTTCAAAACAAATAAGTTGAACTTTCGGGATAAAAGTTTACGTATGAAATCCATGCGATTCCGAGTAATTTTTTAATTTAAATGAACAAAAAAACAAGTCTTTTAGGCATGCTGTGTATGTCTATGGTTGGGTTTGCTCAAAATCAGGCAGATTCAACAAAAGTAGAACAACTGGATGAAGTTGTTATTTCAGATTCACGTTTTGAGCTAAAACGTGAAAATTCGGGTAAAACAGTCATTAAAATTTCCAGCAAGGAAATTGAAAACAATCAAGGGCGTACCATTTCAGAATTAATAAATACCAAAAGTGGTATTGAAATTAATGGAAGCCGAAGTACAGATGGCCAAAATTTAGGAAATTATGTGCGAGGCGGTAACAATCGCCAAGTTTTGGTTTTAATTGATGGTGTACAGGTAAATGACCCATCGGTTGTGTCCAGCGATTTTGATTTGAGATTATTGGATTTGAATACTGTTGAATTCATAGAGATCATAAAAGGTGCGGCCAGTACGCTTTATGGAAATGCCGCAGCAACCGCCGTTATAAATATTGTTACAAAAAAAGCTTCTAATAAAAATATATCGGCTAGTTTTTTAACGGTTGTTGGCACCAATCAAGCACAAGACGACCAAAATTATAATGGTTCTAATGTTACAAATAGTGTTACCGTTAATGGTAGTTTAAATAGGTTTAATTACGTAGCTAGTTTTGCTAATAGGTATGTCGATGGACTTTCGGCAGCAAAATCAGATGACCCAGAGAAAGACCCATTTTCGCGTAACAACACCCGTGTAAAGTTGGGGTATGAATTCAGTAAATCTTTTGAGTTGAGTGCTTTTGCAAGCTACGATAATTTAAGAACCGATATCGATGGATTTCCACCACCAAATTATACCCTTGCAGATACCGATGATATATACAAGGCTCAGCAAAAAAGAGTTGGTGTTTCTCCACGGTATAAATATAAAAATGGGAGTTTTCAAGTTAATGCGGCCTACACTAAAATAGACCGAGAAACCATTTCAGATTTTAGTGCCGTTAACGAAGGAGAGAACTATTTGGTTGATGCATACAACAAATATATTTTTAACGAAACGTTTCACACCGTTGTTGGTTTAAATTATGGAGAATACAAAAGTGTTTTTGCCAATGATGAAAGTTTCAGTAACACCGACCCCTATTTGAATGTCGTTTATATTTCTGATTTTGGATTAAATATTAATGTAGGAGGAAGACTGAACAATCACAGCGAGTATGGTTCTCATTTTGTTTATAGTTTGAATCCATCGTATAGTATTCCTGTTGAAATGGGTTATGCCAAGGTTTTTGGGTCGTATGCGACTTCGTTTATTGCGCCTAACTTATCGCAGTTGTTCGGCTTTTTTGGAGCAAACCCAGATTTAGAACCTGAGGAAAACAAAACGATTGAAGTTGGCTTAGAATACAATACTAAAAGTGGTTTTCGAGTAAACGGATTATTTTTCAATAGAAAAGAAGAGAATACCGTTGTTTATACCACAGCTTATGAAAATACTACAACGGATGCTACGGTGCAAGGTTTGGAAGCTGAAGCTGAAATGAACTTGGTTGAAAACCTATCGATTAATGTCAATTATACCTTTACAGAGTTAAAGGATGGTGTTCGCCTTAGAGTACCCAAGCATAAAGCGAATGCTAGTATAGGATATGATTTTTGTGAGAACACCTTTGCTTCTTTGAACTATCAATATGTAGGTAGTAGAACCGATACTAACTTTGCGACCTATATGAACGAGGAATTAGGTGCTTTTTCTTTAGTGGATTTGTATTTCAGCCAAAAATTAATTGACCAAAAGGTAAAGCTGTTTGCAAGTGTAACCAATTTACTAAACGAAGATTATTTTGAAATTTTGGGTTATACTACCAAAGGACGAAACGTAAACTTAGGTTTGAATATTAATTTGTAGAACAAATTAACATCTCCAATCTTCCCACTTATTTTAAATGCCTCCTTTAATGGGGGCATTTTTATATAGGAATTAAATCGCAATACCAAATACCATATTTTTCAGATTTACAAACGGAATCATCGGTATTAGGATTATCGTATTCTCGGTACACTTTTTCGCCGATGGCAAAATTTATTGGATTTTTAAAAATAGGCCCATCAAAACAAAAGGTATGGAATTCACCGTTTTCACCACAAGGGTCAACACCTTCGGGAAGGTTTTCAATGAAGTTTTCATCAATTACGGTTCCTACAAAATCTTCATCAAAATATTTTGAGTTGGCACAAACTACAATGGTCTTAAAACCCAAGTCTAAAAACTCGTTTAGTAATTCTTTGGTATTTCGTTTCCAAATGGGAAAAACGGCTTTCAACCCCACTTTTGCTAATTGGTTTTCGCGGTACTCCTTAAGGTCTTCTAAAAAAATATCGCCAAAGGCGGAGTGGGTAAACCCTTCACTTTTTAGTTTGGAGACGGTTTGGTTCATTATGCTTTCATAATCTTCCATGCTTGGCATTTCGGGCAATTCTATTAAACTAGCGGGAATATTTATTGCTTTAGTTTGGGCAAGCAACAGGTCTTTCCTTAGTCCATGCATGGAAACGCGATTGTAATGGCTGTTTACTGTGGTTGCCAATTCGTCTACCAAAAAGTTTTCGTTTTGAAGCAAATGGTAAAGTGCCAAGGCAGAATCTTTGCCCGAGCTCCAGTTGAAGTAGGTTTTATGTTTATTCAAAAACAGGACGTTTTAAGAGGTCAGAAATATTTTTATTTATATACATACCAGTTTCAAAGGGTTCAAAATCTTCACTGCCATGGGTTACTTCCAAATATTCCGTTTTTTTATTTATGGAGCGCCCGGCCCCAGTTATATCTGCTATAGCTTCTGCTAAAAGTGGTTCGTTTTGATTACCTAATATGCCCATATTGTTATTTTGTTCGCCTAATATAATATCTGGAGTAAGTCCGTCAAAATAATCAGTATCCCCATTGACATTTAGTGATTTAAATATTAAAGGTTGCATAGCATAGGCATGACTTGGGTTGGCGCCTTCTCGCCTAAAATTAGGAGAATCGTACAGTGTCGTTGAAGCTTGATATTTACCGGCCGTGGCGGTTCCTATTTGAACCACGTCAATGTAAGGTTTTAACGAGTTAATAACCAGTTCACTAGCTGAAGCACTTCTCCCGGATGTTAAAATATATACTTTTGAAAGATTAAGGCTATTTAGTGGCGCGCCCTCATTATTGTCAATAAACCGATTGATTAGCAACTCGGGATCTTCATTTTCATAGGCTTCTTGAAACTCATCGTTCCACTGTTCGGTACTAAATACATCACCTGTAAATTGACCGGTAATTAAGCTGGAAAGCACAATAGCGGTGTAAACGGAACCACCAGGGTTGTAGCGTAAATCTAAAACCAAATCTGTAGCCCCGGCATTTTTAAAATTACCGAAAACATCGTTCAACTCTGCGTTGAATTGTTCAGTTCCTGTAAAGCCGTTGTACATTAAATAAGCTATTTTCGATGTATTAACATTCAAAACATCACTCACTAAAATGGGGTTTTCGGTATATTGTACTTTGGTTAAAGCAATGGCTTCTGAAGTTGTATCTATTGAATCGTCACTCAATTCTTCGGTGCCATTTGTGTTGTAGGTTCCCAAATTAATGGTATAGCTGTTTTGACTTAAAAGCTGTGAAGCATTAGTTGTTGTTAGTTGGTTTCCGTCTATCCCGTAAAAAATATCGCCCCGCTCTATTCCCTGGGTTTCGGCACTGGTACCTGGTAATACGTGGGTAACTACGCCATATCTGTTGGTGCTGGTTGATGAAAATCTAAAAAGTTGATACTCCATACCATTGCTACTAAGTACGCCGTCAAAAAATTGTTCTAAAGCGATGTAGTCATCAACAATCCAACTAAAGCGGTCTACATTTTCTCTATCGTAAATCAAGCTTTCAAACAGGTTTTCCGGCCATTGAAATCCGCTTAAATAGTTATTGTATTCTGCATCGCTCGAAAATCGGTTATTGGCCAAATCTGGCACATCGGCTTTATATAAATAAAAGAGGTTCATGCCTCGCCAAACAAAATCGTTTATTTCTTCTGTTGAAATAGGTGCATCGTCTTGGTCTTCAAAACAACTTACAGAAACAAATAATACGACAAAAAGAAGAATTAGGGTTTTAAAGTTTTTCATATAACAGTTTAAAATATGTAGTCTAAAAAACTCTAAAATTACTTACATTATTGTTCAATAAAAAATTAAAATACACTCTTAAATTTTCAATTTAAGTTTCAGTTGAAGTTGTCATTCCCGTGAAAACGGGAATCTATGGCTCATAAACACTAATAATTTAATGTTTTGTGGTAATAAATTTATGTGGTATGTAACAAAACAGAAAGTGGTTCGTCGTAATATCAAATAGCCGTAACTAAGCTATTTTAATAAAACCAAACCAAAAAATGACTCAAACTGAGTTTTTAAATATTGTTTTGCCTTTTAAAGATAAGGTGTTCCGGCTGGCCAAACGCTTGTTGGTTTCCAACGAGGAAGCTGAAGATGCTACGCAGGAAGTTTTGTTGAAATTATGGAAAAACAAGAAAAAGATTCAAGAATATAAAAATGTAGAAGCTTTTTCGATGACGATGACAAAGAATTACTGTTTCGATAAATTAAAATCGAAGCAAGCTCAAAATTTAAAATTGGTACACAGTAATTACGAAGACAAACAAACGGCATTACAAAAACAGGTTGAGCTAAATGATAGTGTAAACTGGGTAGCCAAAATAATAGAAGAGTTACCCGAACAACAGCGTATGATTATTCAATTACGAGATATTGAAGAATATGATTATGACGAGATTGCAAAAATGCTGGATATGAACCAAACGGCAATTCGAGTAGCATTATCGAGAGCACGAAAAACGATAAGAGAAAAATTAACTAAAACACACAATTATGGTGTTAGATAATATAGAAAATCTAATTGAAAAGTACGAGAGCGGCGAAACCACGCTAAAGGAAGAGCAAGTGTTGAAAAACTATTTTGCAAGTGACACTGTTGCACCCCATTTAGAAGTTTACAAGCCCATGTTCGCGTATTTTTCGGTAAACCAACAAGAACAGTTTACTAAAGACATTCCATTAAAAACCACACGTAAATATGATTACAAATGGATTAGTGTCGCAGCCGTAGCCGTAATCATGTTGGGGGTTTTTATAAGTAAATCGTCAAATAGTGACAATTTAGGAACCTATGAAGACCCAGAATTAGCCTTCAATGAATTTTCAAAATCTATGGAAATGATTTCTGAAAAATTTAACCAAGGCGCTTCAACCGTTGGATATTTAAATGAAGTTAATAAAGGTACTTCAACATTAGGTTATCTTAACGAGATTGAAAACACAACAAGTATCATTTTTAAAAACTAGAGCATTAAAAAAAATAATGAAATTATTAAATCACTTAAAAACAAGAATCATGAAAAATAGAATATTAATAATCGCAATGGCCCTATTATTGCTACCATTAACGGCATTGGCACAAAAGGATATTTTTGAAAAATACAGCGACAACAACGATGTGACTTATGTAAACATCAAACCCAAAATGTTCCAGATGATAGCCAAAATAGGTATCGATACCGATGATGCCGAAGCCAAGGCTTATATGGACATGGTAAAAAGCATCACCAGTTTTAAGACTATTGTAACAGATAGCAAGTCTATTTCTGGCGATATAGCCAAATGGGTGAAATCACGCTCAAGTAGTTTAGAGGAGTTGATGGAAGTTAGGGATGACGGCACCAATGTAAACTTCTACGTGAAGGAAGGTAAAGATGCCGACCATGTTAAGGAGCTTTTAATTTTCGTTAACGGTATAGACAAGGTTATGGATGATAAAATTGAAATTAACGGTAAGGAGCGTAAAATCGAAACAGTAGTTGTATCGTTAACAGGCGATATCGATTTAAATGAAATATCAAAACTTACCGATAAAATGAACATTCCTGGAGGTCAGCACCTTGAGAAAAATAAATAATCGTCAATCATGCAACGAACAGTTTTATATTTAGTATTCACATTATTTACCGCAGTTTTATTATTAAGCTGCGGTAATGAGGTGAGTTTGCAGCGTTATTATGTAGATAACCAAGAAAACAAAAATTTTATATCGCAAGATTTTCCTTTGTCTATGGTAAACATAGATAAATCTAATTTCACGCCAGAACAGAACGAAGCTTACGAATCGGTTGATAAATTGAATTTTTTAGGATATAAAGTCAGCGAAACTGATTTAGAATCCTATAACACTGAACTTGCCAAAGTAAAAACCATTTTAAGCAATAGTAAGTATAATGACTTGATGGAATTTAATGACAAGGGCAACAGGATTGTGGTGAAATATATAGGTGATGATGAAGCTGATGAGGTTGTGGTATTCGGTAATTCTAAAGATTTGGGTTTTGGAATTGTTAGGGTTCTGGGAGACGGTATGAATCCCGAAAAAATGATAACCTTAATAAATGCCATGCAAAAAGCCAACATAGATGAAAATGAAATTGAAAATATTATGAATTTCTTTAAGTAATTTATAGTAAATGTTAATTACAAAAAGGCAGCTGATTTTTAGGCTGCCTTTTTCTATTTTGCGTAAATCTAAAAAGCAATTAATAATTGTATTTTTGCCAAAACACTTCATCATGAATTCCAGAGCCGATCAATTAAAAGCTTTTGACAGATTGTTAACCATCATGGACGAACTTCGAGAGCAATGTCCATGGGACAAAAAACAAACCATGGAAACACTTCGCCATCTTACCATAGAGGAAACTTACGAGTTGGGCGATGCAATTTTAGATAATGATTTGGAAGAAGTAAAAAAGGAATTGGGCGATGTGTTGCTGCATATTGTTTTTTATTCGAAAATAGGCAGCGAAACCAATGATTTTGATATTGCCGATGTTTGTAACAGTATCTGCGATAAATTGATTAGTAGGCATCCACACATTTATAGCGATGTAAAGGTTGAAAACGAAGACGACGTAAAGCGAAATTGGGAAAACTTAAAACTTAAAGAGGGCAAAAAAAGTGTTCTGGAAGGTGTTCCACAAAGTTTGCCCGCATTGGTGAAAGCGAATAGGATACAGGAAAAGGTAGCTGGTGTTGGTTTCGATTGGGAAAAACCTAGCCAAGTTTGGGAGAAGGTAGAAGAGGAGCTAAACGAATTTAAGGTTGAGGTGAAAAGTGGTAATGCCGATACCATTGAAAGCGAGTTTGGCGACGTATTGTTTTCCATGGTAAACTATGCTAGGTTTTTGAATGTAAACCCAGAAAACGCCTTAGAAAGAACGAACAAAAAGTTCTCAAAACGATTTCAATATTTGGAAAGTAAGGCTAAAAGCCTCAATAAACCATTAAAAGATATGACATTGGCCGAAATGGATGTGTTTTGGGAAGAAGCCAAAAGCCTTTAGGGCTATTATCATAAAAATTTAAACAGGCTCTTAATCGTACTATTCTTGTTGTTCGCCTTAAACATTTCCAATTGGTACCGTATTTAATAAATATTTGTTTTCTTTAGGCAAATTAATAGCAGTTGTTTATCAAACGAACATATTTTTCCATTTTTCAATTCTTATTGTGGATTTTGTTAATCCAATGTGCTTGGTCTCAGAATATAGCGCCAATATTAACAGCTACGGGTAACCAGCCTTATTGTCCACAAAACCAGATTAATATTGTTACAGATTTCAATATTGTAGATCCTGATGATACCGAAATTGAAGCATTATATATACAGATTTCAACCGGATATGAACAAGGTAATGATATACTGCAGCTTCCTGCGGGGCATCCTAATATTACGACCTCATGGAGCGCAGTAGAAGGCAAGTTAACATTACGCGGTATAGCTTCCAGCCCTGTTGGGTATGTAGATTTGATTGCGGCCGTAAAGGATATTGTTTTTCAAAGTTCTAGTATTCAACCAAACGATAAAGTATTTTCAATAACTATTGGTGATGCTAATTATTTGCCGCTAACAGATCATTATTATGAATTTGTGCCAAGTAATGGTATTTCGTGGCCCGATGCAAAACTACAAGCAGAAGCCAGAACTTATTTTGGATTACAAGGTTATTTGGCGACAATACTTTATCCTGAGGAAGATCAATTAGCTGGAGAGCAAGCCTCGGGAGCAGGATGGCTGGGCGCTACAGACTTAGAGACAGAAGGGGTTTGGAAATGGGTGACAGGACCAGAAGCTGGAACCGTTTTTTGGAATGGAGGGAATATGGGGTCATCACCAAATTATGCAAATTGGAACGTTAATCAGCCTGACAATGCCTGGGGAGGAGGAGGTGAAGATTATTTACATATTACCGACCCTTCTATTGGGAGACCTGGAGCATGGAATGACCTGAGAATAGCAGGAGATGGACCAGGACCCTATAACCCGAAGGGATACATTGTAGAATACGGTGGCATGCCTGGTGATCCAGTTATAAATATATCTACCAGTACAAATTTGTATGCTTTGGCTGTGGTGTCACCTTTATCACCTGTTTTAACGGATTCAGAATGTGACGATTTAAGTGATGGTAACGATGCCAATGGTCGTACCAATTTCGATTTAACTACTAATGAACAGGATTTGTTAAACGGCAATAATCCATCAGATTTTTATTTTGAATATTTTTTAGACGACATTTACAGTAGTCCTATACCTAATCCAAATAATTTTATAAACACCGTGGCAGGTGGACAAACAATTTATGTGAAAATTGTGAATACCATGAATAATTCCTGCCTCACAGAAACTTCTTTTAACATTGTAGTAGATGAACCGCCTTTTGCTGAACCTTCGATTGATTTTAAAAATTGCGATGTGGATGGTGTCGCGGATGGCTTTGCCGAGTTTAATCTATCTGAAATAACGCCCTATATCACATCAGAATCAAATGTTACTATTTCCTATCATCCAACTTTTAATGATGCCGAAATTGGAAATGACCCTATGACATCATCAGTTAATAATCAAAAAAATAACCCTGTGTATGCGCGGGTTGAAGATTCCAAAGGATGTTATCGAGTTTCTACGATTAATCTAAAGGTTTCAACAACCTCGTTCCCAATCGGTTATTTTGAAGAATTAAATACTTGTGATGACGACGGTATTTTTGATGGATTTCATGAATTTGATTTAACGCAAATTTCCTCGTCATTTTTGGCTCAATTTCCGACAGGTCAAAATTTAAGTGTACGTTATTTTGAAAATGCCCAGGATGCTCAATTGGAAGTAAATGAAATAGTACAGCCAAGTTCATACATCAATAAAGAGGCATTTTATCAAGAAATTTATGTTCGTATAGAGAGTGAAGATAATGGCCATTGTTTTGGTATTAGCCCTGCCTTACATTTAACTGTTTATAAAGAACCGAAGTTTGAAGTTGATAATAGTGAGACGTATTGCACGGAAGAAGGTCCTGTTTTGTTGACAACCTATAATGAAGCTGAAAATTACACCTATCAATGGTTTGATTCCAACGGACAAATTATAAGTGACTTGCCTTATGTTGAGGTCTCCTCGGGGGGGCAATATAGTGTTTTGGCAACCTCAAGTTTAGGCTGTAAATCTGAGCCGGTTAATTTTTCTGTAAAAGAATCTGCAAGGGCAAATATAGATTTGGATGATGTTACCATTACCGATGCCTCAGAAAATAACAGTATCTCTATAAACAATACGAATAATAATTTGGGTATTGGTGATTATGAATTTGCATTAAACGGTGGCAATTATCAAGACTCCCCATTTTTTAATCAATTGAAACCAGGAGAATACATACTTCACGTTAGAGATAAAAATGGCTGTGGCGAAACTCCTCCTATTGAAATATATATATTGGGTTTTTCTAAATTTTTTACGCCAAACAATGATGGTCAAAACGATATTTGGAAAGTTGAAGGCTTGGGAGCAGATTATACTAACGCCTCAAAGATTACTATATATAATCGCTACGGACAACTTATTAAACAATTTAGAGCCAATGGTTCGTGGGATGGCACATTTAAGGGTCAATACCTGCCAAACTCAGATTACTGGTTTGTAGCCGAGTTAATCAAAATTTCTGGAGAAATGAAAACCTATCGTGGTCATTTTAGTTTGATAAGATGACCAAAATAGCTTAGTACAATTCCTTGATTTTACTCAGCTTGTTTTTCCAAATTTTTAGAGATTCTTTATGCGATTTAATATTGTCCCGAACTTCTTTAACCACAGGATTATCGTCGTCAACATTGGTAAAGAATTGTAGGTTGTTTTCAAGTTGGTTGATTTGACTTTTCACCTCATCAATTTTCTTGCGAATAAATGAACGCTCATTATCCAAGTCTCTATTATTGTCAGAAGCATTGAGAACATCCAATTTATTTTCGAATTTAATCATTTCAATTTCGTTCTTAGAAATTTTCAAATTGGAAAGAAGTTGGTCAATGGTTTTTTGAAACTTGCCTTCTATGTAGCGCTTATCGTTGGGTACCTTCCCAAAACTTTGCCATTCGGCAATCTGTTGTTTCACAAGGTTTAAGCTTTTTTCTTTGTCGTCGGGTAATTTTAAATCTTTCAACGAAGCTAAAAAGTCGTTCTTGCTTTTAAAAGCGTCAAGTTGTTCTTTGCTGGCTGCATTTCTTTTGGCATGAATCCTATCAAAATAGTGATTGCAGGCGGCCTTGAAGCGTTTCCAGATTTTGTCGCTGTCTTTCCTTGGTACATGCCCAATTTTTTTCCATTCGCTTTGTATTTTCTTCATCAAAGGTGTAACGGTTTCGTAATCTTCACTTTCCTTATTGTCTTCGGCAATTTTAATTAAATCGAGTTTTAATTCTAGGTTTTTGTACTGTTCCTTTTTTAGCCCTTTGTAAAAAGCATTCTTTTTCCTGTTAAACGTTCTTACCGCTTCTTTAAATTTGGACCAAGTATCTTCATTGACTTTTATAGGAACTTTACCGGCGTTAAAAAACTCTTCCCGAAGTCCTTCAATAGTGCGAATTCTTTTTTGCCAAGCACCATGCGTATTCCCCTCTTGGGAGGATACGGCTTGGATTTTGTCAATAATATCTAACTTGTTCTCTAAGTTTTTTTCGTAAACTTTATCTATTTCTTTATAGTACAGCTGGCGTTTATCGTTAATTATTTTGGTTGCAGCTTTAAAACGCTCCCAAATTTCTTCACGATGTTCTCTCGCAACTGGACCTAGCTCTTCTTTCCACATTTTGTGCAATTCTTGAAGTTCCCTAAAAGACCTTTGTATGTTATCATCTTTCGCCAGTTCTTCAGCGCGTTCGATAATAAGTAGTTTCTTTTCTAAATTGTGCTTAAAATCCAGATCGCGCAAATCTCTGTTTAAATGTAAAAAGTCGTAAAATATTTCTACATGGTGGTGGTAACTATTCCAAGCGTTGTTGTATTTGTCCCTTGGAATAGGCCCAGTATTTCGCCAACGTTCTTGTAGTTCCTTAAAGTGTTTGTAGGTGGTGTTTATATTTTCCTCAACATTAATTAAGCCCTTCAACTCCTCTATAATTTCGAGTTTATCGGCTAAATTTTGTTTTAGATTTTTTTCTAAATTTTGATAGTGATCATTGAGTTTCTTTCTGTATTCTCTATAGGCATCTTTATACCTTTTTTGAACCGGTGAAGAATAATAAAAGTCAATTTCGTTTCCGCCGTCATTTACAAAATCTTCCTTTTTCTCGTCTAATAGCGCTTGAAACTTTGTTTTGAATTCTGAATTTATTTGGCTAACGTGGTTACGAATCGCTTGAACTTTTTCATTTTTCAACAATTTTTCCAATTCAATAGCGAGTGCTTCCAACGACATGGTATCGTAGGCTTTAACTTCTATGGTATGTCTTTCTTTATTACCCTCGTCTTCGGCATCTTCAGCGTTTGATTCGTCAATTTCATTCAAAACCTTGTCGTCTTCATTCGAATCAGAATCAGTTGAATCGCTAGGGTTTTTTGCATTATTTTCCTCGGAAATAGGCTTGGTTTCTTCCTTAGATTCAGATTCTACATTCGAAGTTTTATCATTTATTTGGGTGGTATCCAATTCAGATAAATTTTCGTTTGAACTCGTTTTATCAACTTCTTCTGCGTCTTGTGGTTTGTTAATATCAGACATTTTAAAAAATGTTAAGGTTCGTTATATAAGAACCTTAAAGATACTAACAAGTAAAGTATTTACAAAGGGTATAAAAAAGTTTTAATTGATTTGAGCTAATTTTATTCCAAGTTCCAAATAGACCATGCTTTTTCTGCTTGTAACTCTAGCATTTTCAGGCCATTAATGGTTTTTGAATTATGTTGTTTTCCCTTTTTTAAGAATAGGGTTTCTGCAGGATTGTAAATTAAATCGTATAAAATATGATTTTCGGTAATTGAATGGTAAGGAATGCTTGGACAATCATTAACATTTGGGAATGTGCCAACGGGCGAACAATTAATAATTATTTGGTGATTTTTAACGTCGTCTTCGGTTAATGTGTCGTAACTAAATGCTACGCCTTTTTTTAGAGTACGCGACACATAGTGGTATGAAATTCCTAGTTCGTCCAAACTATAAGCCACAGCCTTACTTGCGCCTCCTGTTCCTAAAATCAGTGCTTTTTTATGATGTTTTCTTAGTAGTGGTTTTAATGATTTTTTAAAACCATAACAATCGGTATTATAGCCCACCAATTTACCTTTTTTAGTCATTTTTATGGTATTGACAGCGCCAATAGCTTTTGCTTTTTTATTAATCTTGTCAAGAAAAGGTATCACTTGTTCTTTGTACGGAATAGTAACGTTAAGCCCTTTTATGTCTTCAGTGTTTTTTATGATTGATGGAAATAAATCGATGTTTTCAATATCAAAGTTTTCATAAGAAGTGTTCTGAATACCTTCATTTTCAAATTTTTTTTTGAAATAAGATTTTGAAAATGAATATGAAATGTTTCTTCCTAAAAGTCCTAATTTGTTCATTTTATTCTTCTAGTTTTTTGTCCGTACCACTCTAATACCAAAACAATGGCAATGCCTAAAATTACAAATCCGATGGCATAATAGGTTTCTGTATTTACTTCTGGTAAAAAGCGCTGGTAGTTTTTTACGATTTTTTGTCCTGTTGAATCTAATATAAAACCACCGTCGTTTCCCGTTTTAAAAATAGTTTTTTTCCATGGCCAAACGACGCCTAGCGATCCAATAATAAATCCAATAATAGAGGCTAGGGTAATACTTTTATAATGTTTTAAAATATAACTTAGCAGGTGTGAAAATGTAACCAGGCCAGTGACGGAGCCTATGGTGAAAACGGTCAATACGGTTAGCATTCTAATGCGCTCGGTATTTTCAATAAAGCTGAAATCCCCACTAAAAATATCTGAAAACGTATCGTAAAGGGCGTTCACCGAATCCACCAAAAGCAATACATAATTTCCTAAAAGAATTAGGATAAAAGACCCTGAAAACCCTGGAAGTGTCATGCCTGATACACTAATAATTCCGCAGAAAAAAACAAACCATAAATTATCGTTTTCCTTAGCAGGATTCAAAAAACTAATACCTACACCCAATATAATACCTACGATTATGGCGGTATAGGTTTTATAATTCCAATCCTTAAAATCTTTATTAATGTAATATATTGAGCCAATAATCATTCCGAAAAAAACGCTCCAAACATAAAGTTCGTAGTTTTTAATTAGGTAATCTAAGGCTTTCGAAACACTAAAATAGCTAACTACCATGCCTAGAAAAAGTAATCCTAAAAACCTTCCGTTAATATAGCGATAGAAACTATTGAAGCGCCCATTTATAAGTAGTTTGAAGGCTTTACCGTTTACTTTTTTTAACGAATAAATAAACTCCTCATAAAAGCCAGCAACAAAAGCTACAACGCCTCCAGAAACCCCAGGAACCTTATTAGCAGCCCCCATACCTAATCCTTTAAGGATTAAAAAAAGTTTATCGCTAAATGTTCTGGTACTTTGCATGTTTATTTTTTGGAACCTAGTCTTTCAAGAATAAAAATAGTTAAAAAACCCAAAATCATGAGAATAAAGGCAAATACTAATTGGTTATTCCCTTCAAACGCCATTGGGGAAACGCTCTCCTGAATCAAAGGTGATTTTAATCCTTTAGAGTTGGTGTGCCAAGTAATGGTGTTTTTCCATGGCCAAACCCGATTTAATGATCCAAAGATAAACCCGGTTAAAACAGCCAATGTCGCATTATGAAAATGCTTAAATAGCCATTTTAGAACGCGACTAAAACTAAGTAAGCCAATTACTGCGCCTGAAATAAAAATAAGTAATTTTCTTATGTCAATATCATGAATGGCGTTGCTTAGTGTTTTATATGCCCCGAGAATAATGAGTATGAACGAGCCTGAAATACCCGGTAAAATCATGGCGCAAATAGCAATAGTACCGGCCAAGAATAAAAACCAAGAACTTTCGTTTGTGCCCAATGAAGGTAATTTACTAATGTAAAATGCGATTACAGCGCCAATAACAAAAGATATAACTGTTGCCATGTTCCACTTGGTGACTTGTTTCCCAACAAAATAAATACTGGCTACAATAAGTCCGAAGAAGAACGACCAAATTAAAATAGGATGATACTCCAAGAGGTATTTGGCCAGCCTCATGAATGAAACAAAACTGATTACTATACCCGATAACAAGGCTAATAAAAAGTTGCCGTTAAGTTGTTGCCAAAATGGTTTTATGCCTTCTTTGAAAAGGGCTTTTATCAGTGAAATGTTGATGTTGCTGATAGTGTTTATCAATTCTTCATAAATGCCAGAAATAAAGGCGATTGTCCCTCCTGAAACTCCTGGAATCGCGTCGGCAGCACCCATGGCCAGTCCTTTAAATGATATAATAAGGTAGTCTTTTAAACGTCTTTGCATCATAGGTTTTTTAGCAAAAACCAAAGGTATGTATTTTAATTAAACGTTTAGTTAAAGTTTTGTGTTAAGTAAGTTTTTTGCCGCTGTTTTATTGATGATATTCGGGAAAAGCTCGTCTAGAATAAACGCATATTCTCCGTTAATTTTCAAAGCATTTTTTAAGTGAAATGTACCCTTGTTGTCTTGGTTAAGTGTGAAATATGCGCCGGACAAACGGTATTCGATTTCCGCATTTTCTGGATAGAAGTCCATTGCCTGTTCGAAATTAAAGATAGCAGCCTCTATTTCACCTAATTTAATGAGTAAATCTCCGCGAGATAGCCAAGTGTTTAGTTCGTAATTGCCTAATTCCAATGTTTTCTTGAAACCGCGTTCAGCTTCTTCGTAAAAATTCAGTCTTTGGTTGATTTGCGAATACAGTTTCCAATAAATTACATTCTCAGAATCTATATTTAGAGCTTTATTGATGTAGTACAGCGCTTTTTGCAGATTACCTTTTTTGTTGTAGAATTTGGTAATGGCAATCCAACCTTTATCTAATAATGGGTCTTCGTGAACTGTCCTGTCATAGTACTGTAAGGCTAATTCATCATTTTGTAACTTTTCATGGCAGTGGCCAATACGTAATAGCGCGAATGAGGTGGGGTCGTCTAATTTTAACGTAACGGTATAGTTTTCTATGGCGTCTTCAAAGCGTTTTAATTTTTCTAAAACTTTGCCTCGTTCAAGATAGGCGCCTACAAAGGTGTCGTCAGATATTATGGCAAAATCAAAAGCAGCCAAAGCCTTTTTGTGTTCTTTTAGGGTTAAATATTGCTTACCTAATTGGTGCCAAGCCACTTCGCAATAAGGATTTTGATCTAAAAAGATATTAAGGTATGAAATGGCATCTTCATGTTGGTTTAAAAATTCGAAGCAATAAATTATGTTATAAAGGGCAGAATAGTCATCAATATCAGCCTCTAAGCATTTCATAAAATAGCCTTTTGCATTTTCATATTCATCAAGGAACAAATATTCCATCCCAATTAGCGAGTATAAATCCACTACATCTTCCGTTAGTGTTAATGCTTGTTTCAGTACATCAATGGCCTTTTGGTGATTGTCTTGTTTAGAAAAAATATTGGCTTTTTGGATGTAAATTTCTTCGTTGTTTGGGTCAATGCTATACAACTCATTTAGTAAGTCATTCGCTTCATTAAATTTATCCTCAAAAACAAAAACTTCAACTTTAAATAGCCTTAAGTTAACTGAAGTAGGGTGTTGACCCAAACCTAGCTTAATGGCTTTTTTAGCCAAGGCTGTTTTACCTTGATTGAGGTAATGGTGAATAATGTTTTCAAACTCTTCTGAATCAAAGAACAAAACATGATTTGTTTTCAACATTGATTCAAACTTGGTAAGCGGTAAATTGTTGTTGTCGTTATGACTAAACTCCATACGCACATTTGTGGGATTCTACTCGAATAAATTTAACGTTCTATTTGCTTTTTGCTTAAAATTTAAACAAATGTTTTTAACAAAGTAATCAACACTCGTGCCAATTATATGTTTTTTCAGAGTTTTTCAATTGAAAATCAATAGGTTATGTGTTTATTTTTGCTGATGTATTTCATCTAAAACATCGATAATTATACGGCAACCTTGCTCAATTTCGCTATTTGATATGGTTAAAGGTGGAGTTATTCTTACTGCTTTTGGCTCAAAAAGCAACCAAAAAAGTATTAACCCAAGGTCTTGGGATTTTAAAATGAGTTGATTTGTTATTTCGGCTGAAGGTAAAATTAGAGCAAGCATAAGGCCTTTACCTCGTATTTCCTTAATTAAAGGATGCATCAAAAGTTTTCTGAATAATTTTTCTTTAGTAAGCGTTTCTTCAATTAAATGGCTTTCTGTTATTTCGGTCAGTGTAGCTAATGCCGAAGCGGCAATTACTGGATGACCGCCAAAAGTAGTGATGTGTCCTAATTTAGGATGTTCTTTCAATAAATCCATAAGTTGGCTGGAAGCTGTAAATGCACCAATGGGCATGCCGCCACCCAAAGCTTTTCCGGTAACTAAAATGTCCGGAATGCAATCGTAGTTTTCAAAACCAAATAGTTTCCCTGTACGCCCAAAACCTGGTTGGATTTCATCTAAAATAAAAAGAGCCCCAACTTTAGTACATTGCTCTTGAACTTTTCTAAGATAGCCTTTTTTAGGCTCAATAAAACCAGCACCTCCTTGGATGGTTTCTAATATAACACAGGCTGTTTTTTTAGTAATTTGGTCAATCTCATTTTCATTGTTAAAATTAATGAACTTTACATCAGGCAGCAATGGTCTGAAAGCTTGTTTACGTTCTTCGTACCCCATAACACTCATCGATCCCATCGTGTTACCGTGATAGGCATTTTTAGCCCCAATAATTTCACTTCTGCCTGTAGCACGTTTTCCTAGTTTTAAAGCACCTTCAATGGCCTCGGTACCCGAGTTGGTTAAGTATGTTTTCTCTAAAGAAGAAGGAAGATGTTGTGCTAATAGCTTAGTTAGATCAACAGCAGGTTTTTGAATGTATTCACCATAAACCATAACATGCATGTACCTATCCAATTGTGCTTTTATGGCATTAATCACTTTGGGATGGTTGTGCCCCAATGGCGTGGCCGATACGCCAGCGACAAAATCTAAATACGCTTTGTTGTTAGAGTCATAAATAAAAGAGCCTTCAGCATGGGAGATTTCCATGGCCAACGGGTGTGGCGTAGTTTGTGCCTGGTATTTTAGGAAATCTTCCTTCATCTTATTCCTCAGAAAATTCAATTAATTCGGGACCTTGTACAAAAACGTCTTCATCCTGGTCGATGTCACCTATAACTATAGTTATTTTATTTTGAGGGTTTGTTTTTTTACATTTTATTGAGTACGTTTTCCATAATGGAGTAAGCTTAAAGTTTTGATTTGTAATATTGGATTGTTGATTTTCATTATCACGAATAATAATATTGATGTTTCCCTTTCCCCTGGCTATTATAGAAAATTTTATATTGATATCACTCTCAATATCTTTCAAATAGATATAACCATTTTTTTCTATTGTAGAAGTAAGTTTTGTTATAGCGTTTTGTTGGTTAGTAGGTTGTGGCGAAACAATTTTTTCAGTTCTAATATTGGTTTTTTTCCAGTCATTTAAACTTAAATCTTGATATGATTTTAATAAGTTAATTCGTGTAGAGTCTATTGCGGGAACGTTCCGCGCCGCCTTATTTTCAAAATTATTTTTTCCAGCCTGTTCAATACGTTCCATCATGGCTTCATTGAAAAAGGCGTCTTGAGGCACATAATCGTCCAGCCCTTTTATAACGGGCATATTATAAGGTTCGTCGTCCCTAAATAAATCTTCTACGCTTTTTGGTCGTTCTTCTTCACGCCAATCGAATCCTTTAAGTAATTTTTGGTTTTCTGGGTATTTCGATTCAGGGTACAAATTACCATCCACTTGGTTAAATCTAGAATACTCATCTATGTCGCCATTGGAGAATAGTATTTCAATACTACCGGATTTAGCCTTATCAATTCCAATAAGTTCTTGTTTGTCGTTACGTGCATAGAAAATAGATTGTGCGTTCTTGATTATATCAACCTTTCGTAGCTGGTTTTCATCATTGAACAAGCCAACTAGTCGCATACCATTAATCTGGTTGTAGCCTGTTTTGCTTATGGTATCCTGACTAATAATGAAGGCATTATTAAATACCAATAAAGAATCAATTTTTTCAGTTTCGTTGTTGGAAATTAAATGAATGGTATCGCCAGTCATTTGGTTTTCCAAATTCCATAATACAGGTTTTCGTTTCACCGAGAATTTGTCGCCCGTTGAAAACTTCGGAATATTTATAAATTTCGTTATACCCGTTTTTTGATTGGAATAAATAGAATCTGCCTTTCCGCTCATGTCCGATTTATACATCTTCGCTTTATAATAAGCATTGATTATTCTGTTTTCTGGTTTGCCGGTAACCATAATTTTATCGGCATGTATATAAATGGAATCGTTTTCTTGAACGGTAATGGCCAAAGCTCGTTTCGTGATAAAGACCGAATCCTTTTCCTTGAAAACCTCAGCATAGTGGCCCTTTACTATACTATTGTTTATAGTGTCTGTAATTTTAATATTATTAGTTGCCGAAGCAAAACTTTTAGCATCATCAAAGTATAAACTGTCGCCTTCAATAATGCGGTTGTCATAATTTATTTCAGCATTTTTAAGGGCATATCCTACACTGTTTTCAGTATCATAAAAACCTTTTTCGCAGTAGGTTTCACTAGTTTCGGTTATAATGGTTGATGGGCCAAATAAGTAGGCGTAACCAGTATCAGAATAAAAATCAAAAAAGTTTGATTTTATAGTAGATTCTTCACTAACCAGAACAACGTCATCAACGAACTGAAACTTGTTCATATTCATATAATGCCTTCCTATTTTACTGGTAATAGTAACGGTAGTGTCTTTAACAACAGTACCGCCACTTTTATAAAAGGCTTGCTCGTTTAATTTATCAAAATATAGGGTGTCTGATGTAATAACAGAATTCGGGTCGGTTAAAACCACATCGCCACGTGCAAAAGCCAATTCTGTAATACCGCTGTATTCAACGTATTTGGATGTCATATTTATAGTGTCGCCCTGATTTATCTTGACGTTGCCATAGGCTTCGATGAAATTTTCTTTGCTGTAATGAATGGCTTTGTCACACCACATGTCTGTTCCGCTATGCTCAATATGAACTTGTTGGGAATCATCGCGTGTTAAGACTTTTGCTCCAGGATACTGCTCTTCATCGGTGTTTAAAAAACCCGAATACTTAATTTCTATTTTTCTTTTTTCTTGGGCATGTGAGATTGTTATTGAAACAAAACTAATAATTGCCAAAAAGTATAAACGGAAGAATGTTTTCAAAAGATAAAATATTTGTCGCAAAAATAACGATTAAAATCAGGTTTTATGATGGAAGAACTAAAAACGATTTATTTTTTTAATTCATAAAGAAATAAAAGTTTTAATACATTATTAAGGCAATTGGCAAGTGTAATTGATATGTTTTTTTTTCGTCTATAGACAGAGATGTACTAATTTTGCAGAAAATAATATTTTAAAATACATGGAAGATTTAACTCAAGAAGAATGGGCGGAACAATTGGCAAACGATGATAATGCTGTTGTTTTGGATGTAAGAACAGATGCTGAAGTTGCTGATGGAATTATCCCCAGCGCCATTCATATAGATATTTATAAAGGTCAAGAATTTATAAACGAGATTGAAGACCTTGATAAAAACAAGAACTATTATGTGTATTGTCGTTCTGGAAACCGTAGTGGTAAAGCTTGTCAAATTATGGAACAATTAGGTTTTGAAAATGCATATAACCTAGAAGGTGGTATATTGGACTGGACAGGTGATGTTGTAGATAAAGATTAAAACTTATGAAACGGGTCTGGCTTCTTGCATTTCTGTCAGTTTTTATTATGAATTGCCAATCGGCAGTAGATAAAGAATACTTAATCGAACCTGAAACACTTAACGATACTTTATCGGAGTCGGATAGTGTTCAACTTATTGATGTCCGAACTCCAGAAGAATTTAAAGTGTCGCATATAGAAGGCTCTAAGAACTACAATTTTTTTGACGAGAAATTCGTTGAACTTATAAGTTCTTTAAGCAAAGAAAAACCAGTTTATTTGTATTGTCGTTCAGGAAAACGAAGCGGTAAAAGTATTGAAGAATTCCTCAAACTTGGTTTTGGTAAAATATACAGTCTGGACGGCGGAATTAAAAACTGGGAATCAAAAGGTTTTAAAGTTTCTCGTTAAACTAAACCTTTTTTTTACTGTAAATTTGTGGCGTAATTAACATTCAACTACTTTTTCAGTAATTCACCTTTTTTATTTTAGGTTAGGGTGCATATTTCTTAATTTTATTTAACATTTACTAATTAACAGCAAAATACTTAAATGATTTTTGACATATTTTCAGTTATCAAAGTCTTTAAATTAATAATTTTAAAAAATATGGAAAGCGGATTCGTGATTTTAGGAATAATAGCCCTGCTATTTTTAAGTATGTATGGGTATTCGTATCTATCGGTTTACCGAGAAAAAATGAGTCAGAAACAGCAGAAAAAGAAGGAGCAGGAGAAACAAGAAGCGAGACGTCTAAGGCGTTTGGCTCATCAAGCTACTGTCGACGAAAAAGTTGAAAAGTTCAATAAAAGAAAAGAAGAAATACAGCGCGAATTAATGCTGCTTGAAAAAATGAAAGACAAGCAACGAGTTAGTTAGTCCACTTAATTCCTTCTAAACGAAAAACCCGTATAAATGTTAATTTATACGGGTTTTTTAATTTCTGTGGAGTCGGAGGGATTCGAACCCTCGTCCAAACAAGTAACCAAAGAGCCTTCTACACGTTTATTCTTTTCTTGGTTTTTCGATTGCAAGCTGGTTAAAGACAACCTACTTACAACTTAGCTTCTAAATCTCGAAATGGCATCAAAGCGCTACCATATCTTAGTTAATTTTTACGATGCCTCAAAAAGGAACGCCACTAACTAAGGCTTTCCGGAGACATTTAGCTTGTACACCTTGTGTACCGAGGCCAATCCTACTATAATTCAGATTACGCAGCTAAAGCGTAGTTATTCTCGCCGTTTAAAATTTGGTCTAGCCTTTTACGTGTCTCAAAACCATTACACGACGTGCTTACCGTTTAATTAATCTCGCTGTCAAAACCAGTCGACCCCTTAATGAAATAGTAAATTTTTAATTTAAGTAATTGAATTCATCCTGAATTTGTTTATTCATAAATCCTAATTTCAACTAAGGTATTCATGCATCTTTGATGTCAGGAACTCATCAATTTTACTTGGCGTTACCCTGTCGGGTCAGGCTTTCGGCAGTCGCTCTCTGCGAGTAGCTCCAACAAATGCCTCAATCCTTAACGCGGGTAGCAAAGGTATCAAAAAGTTTGTAATTCGTTTTAATTCCTGTAAATTTAAAGCAATAATTATTCCAGTTTCAATATTTATGCAAATTGTCAGTAACCCAAAAGTTGAAGATGTTTTCAACAATAATCCCAAATCGGTAAAAGGGCAAATATTGCATTTAAGAGAACTGGTTTTTAAAGTCGCATCAACAATTGATGGGATTACCAAAATAGAAGAAACCCTAAAATGGGGCGAGCCCAGTTACGTAACAAAACATGGCAGTACATTAAGAATGGATTGGAAACCCAAATACCCAGAACAATATGCCATGTATTTTCAATGTACATCAAGACCTGTTTCAACCTTCAAAACTGTTTATAAAAACACCTTTAATTTTGAAGGCAACCGAGCCATTGTATTCAAATTGAATGAAAACTTTCCAGAAGAAGCATTAAAACACTGTATTGTATTAGCATTAACCTATCATAAAATAAAACATTTGCCTTTATTGGGCGCTTAGACCTATGAAATTTGCCATAATAAAAGAACGTAAAAATCCGCCCGACCGCCGCGTGGTATTTTCACCATCAAAATTAAAAGAAGCACAAAAGCAGTTTTCCAAAGCTGTTTTTAAGGTAGAATCTTCCGATATTCGAGTTTTTTCAGATGAAGAATACAAAACAGCCGGTTTTGAA
This sequence comes from Flavisericum labens, assembly GCF_045446075.1. Classification (NCBI taxonomy): domain Bacteria; kingdom Pseudomonadati; phylum Bacteroidota; class Flavobacteriia; order Flavobacteriales; family Flavobacteriaceae; genus Flavisericum; species Flavisericum labens. The sequence continues at coordinate 99,861 of NZ_JBJJBQ010000002.1, forward strand.
GTAACCCAAGATGTTTCAGATTGCGATATCATGATTGGCGTCAAGGAAGTTCCTATTGAGGCTTTGATTCCCAATAAGAAATACTTTTTCTTTTCCCATACCATAAAAAAACAACCTTACAATCGCAAGTTACTACGAGCTATATTGGAAAAAAACATTGAGCTTTACGATCATGAAACCATTGTAAACAAAGAAGGTTTCCGGTTAATTGGTTTTGGACGATACGCTGGCATAGTAGGGACATATAATGGATTTAGAGCATGGGGTTTAAAATACAATTCATGGGATTTGCCCAAAGCGGGGCCGTTACCCAACCAAGCCGCTTTAATAAAAGAGTTAAAGAGTATTAAATTACCAAACATAAAAATATTATTAACTGGAAGCGGCAAAGTATCAAATGGTGCGCAAGAAATGTTGGATGCCATGGGGGTAAAATCTGTTATTGTTAAAGATTACCTCAATAAAACATTTAATGAGCCGGTGTATTGTAAAATTGATGTTCTGGATTATAACAAACGTAAGAACGGTGAAATAGTTGACGATGTATTCGATTTTTTCAACCATCCTGAGGCGTACGATTCTAACTTTATGCGGTTTGCCAAAGTAACCGATTTTTATATTGCTGGACATTTTTATGGCGATGGTGCACCATATTTGTACACACGTGATGATGTGAAGTCACCTGATTTTAATATAAAAGTAGTGGCCGATATTAGTTGTGATATTAATGGTCCAGTGGCTACAACGCTTCGGGCTTCAACTATTGCCAAGCCTATTTATGGTTACGACCCACAAAACGAAACCGAAATAGATCATCAAGATGACAAGGCTATTACCGTAATGGCCGTAGATAATTTGCCATGTGAACTGCCAAGAGATGCTAGTGAAGGTTTTGGAGAACAGTTTTTACAACACGTTATTCCTGCTTTTTTTAATGGCGATAAAGATGGTGTTCTACATCGAGCAAAAATCACCGAAAATGGGCAACTTACCAAACGTTTTTCGTATTTGCAGGATTATATTGATGAAAAGGAATAAATTTGTAGCCTAACAATCCATTTTAAATTGATTTATGACGAAAAAAGCTTTGGTAACAGGAGCGGCATCTGGTTTGGGTTACGAACTAGCCTTTTTACTGGCGAAAGACAATTACAGCTTGTTTTTGGTTGATATTGATGCTGTTCGGTTAGAAAAAGTTAAAACCGAAATTCAAGATAATTTTAAAATTGAAGTTTTTACGATAGTTAAAGATTTGAGCCGGAAAAATGTAGCTCAAGAGATAATGGACGACATTAATAACCAGCCTGTTGATGTTTTGATAAACAATGCTGGATTTGGTCTGTTTGGTTCTTTTGTAGACACCGATTGGGAACGCGAATCTGAAATGCTGCACGTACATATTTTGACAACTACTCATTTAACCAAGTTAGTACTAGAGGGTATGGTAAAACGCGGTTCGGGTAAAATTTTGAATATGTCTTCACTTGCGGCATTCCAGCCCGGGCCACTCATGTCAATTTATTATGCATCAAAAGGGTACATGTTGTCATTTTCAGAGGCCATTGCCAATGAACTTAAAGGCACAGGCGTTACGGTAACGGCATTATGTCCAGGGCCAACAAAAACCGCTTTTCAAAAAACGGTATCTTCCGATACACGCGATAATAGAATCACTTTTAATATGGCTTCTGCTAAATCAGTTGCGTTATATGGGTATAATGCTATGTTAAGAGGGAAAAGCTATGCCATTCCTGGGAGCTTTAATAAATTCTTGGCCGTAATTCCGAGGTTGGTAACCCGGAAAGCGGCAACTTCAATTGTTAGAAAAATCCAGGAAAAAAATAGAGAAAAGGAATAATAACCCCTTTTTAGCTTGTCCGACTAAAATTAATTAATCAGATATTTCTGTGCTTATTATAGCCAATTTATTTTGATTAATATTCTTTTATAATTTCTAAAAAAGCACTATCTTATAAGGTAATTCACTGGTCGTTAATTAAAAGATATGTGTCATGAATCCTCCATTAATTTTTACGGTTTTAATTGTCGTATTTCTGTTATCAGGCATACGTATAATTTTTGAGTACAAAAGAGCCTTAAAATTTAGGTTCGGTAAACACATAAAAACTTTACAGCCGGGTTTTAGATGGGTTATTCCTTTAGTAGAGACCATACAGATAGTAGATATAAGGGTTATAACTATAAATGTGGTTTCCCAAGAAGTCATGACCGAAGACAACGTACCGTGTAGTATTGACGGTGTTGTTTTTTTTAAGGTTGTAGACCCAGAAATGGCGGTGTTGGAAGTTGAAGAATATACGTTTGCTATAACTCAGTTATCCCAGGCGGCTTTGCGCGATGTTTGTGGTAAGGTTGAATTGGACACCATTTTATCAAAACGTGAAGAAATGGGTAACAATATAAAAAAGATTGTTGAGGTTGAAACTAAACAATGGGGCATAGATATTATAGATGTGAAGATTAAAGATATTCAACTGCCCGAAAACATGAAGCGAATGATGGCAAATCAAGCCGAGGCTGAACGCTCTAGACGTGCACGTATTATTTTGGCTTTGGCCGAAGAACAAGCGGCTGGAAAGCTTTTGGAAGCCGGTAAACTTATTGACCAATCGCCATCTGCAATTAAATTGAGGTTGTATCAAACTCTATCTAATATTGCTGCCGAAAAGAATTCCACAATTTTATTCCCTTTCCCAGAAGAAGTATTGCCCCGAAAATCTAAAGAAGGTGTAGGTTAAAAGCTCGTTTTGATTTGTTTAGTTTTCTTTTGTCGAAAGCGTTTTAAACACCCAAAAGCCAATACTTAAAAATGTTCCGAATAGTAATGTGAACAACCATGCTTCAAAGTTTGCCATGGGTTTTAGGGTAATGTTTACGATATCGGCTAAAAGGTATTTGGGATTACTAATAATTTCCCAAGAATTGTACCTTAAAAATCTGCCCAGATAAACCCCAAAGCTTGTAAAAAAGAAAAGGAAAATAAAACAGTGCTTAACAATTGATTTTTTAATAAATAGCTTTAGCAGCTTCTCCATGTCTAAAACAGACCAATAGAACATTAACATGCCATTAAGCGCAAAGGATGATACAACCAAAATATCTAACCAAAGTAAATGGGTGTTACTAATTTTTAAATGCAATAAATCGGTAATAATGTAAGGGGCATTTGGTAAAAATAGCAGCCATGCACCAGGCCAAATAATTAGACTAACTTTTGACGGTTTGGGAATACACATCAAATAGCTTGAAATAGCAAAAGGTATGATTGCAAGAAATAAGTTCCATACCAAAAACAAATAGAAAAATGAATGGGTGAGTTTCATTCTAATCATTAGCAAAATAATGCTAAACCCCATTGTTGTGGTTAATATGGAGATTGTTTTATATCTATTTAGAATGAGATATTTTATGTCGTTCATGATTTTTGGAGTTTGAGTTCTATAATTAAAACCGTTAGTGCACCTAGGGTGTAAGCTACTAAATCTGTAATTTGAAAGGTGCTGCCTAAAATGAGATTGGCAGCCTTACTATCCTGAAGATTCAGTATTTTTAATAGGTTTACCATTTGAAGGAATTCAATGGAATATGCAAATACTAAAACGGCTACGGCCAGTTTAAAAGGTTCGATATCTAAAAAACTTTTAATAAACGTATAAATGAGAATAACTACCATAAAGTCGCCAAACGTATGGCGTATAAAGCCGGTTTTTAGGTAGGTTGCTATTAGTATCTCTGTAGTGAAAATCAAGAACGTGATGATGATGTAAGGTGTGTTAGGTTTTAGAATCATTTTATATCTATTTTTTCGCCTAAAAATTTAGGGCCTACATTAAAGAGAATATCAATTGAAGCTTTGGTTCTTGCCAAATGCTCACGAAGTTTTGTTTTAACGCCGTAGCGACCAGTTAAGTCTGTTGCGTTAAAGGCAATAGCTTTTATTTTAGAATGTTTGGCAAGGTATATGGCTCGCTCGTTATGGAATTTTTGTGAAATAATCGTGAGACTATTTAATCCAAAAATCTTGTTTGCTCGAGCCATAGAATCTCGGGTGCTAAACCCCGCGAAATCAAGATAAATCTTGTTCTCTGGTATGCCATTTTCGATTAAATCATTTATAAAAAACGAGGGTTCATCATAATCTTTCCGACTATTATCGCCACTTATTAAAATGTATTCAATTTTACCTGATTTATATAATGTAATGGCGGCATTTAACCTGTACTTATAGTAGAGATTAATTCGGCCAGAACCAGCAAATTTATTAGCACCTAAAATAAGGCCAACTTTGTTTTTGGGGATTTTATCCACATTGTTATAGATTGAATTTTTAGCTTGATAGGTTATCCAGAAATTCAAACAAACGCTATAGATTGTTACGAATAGGATTAAATAAATTACTTTTTTAAAGTGCTTCTTGTTTAGCATTATGACAAATGTTTAATATGTGCAACTTGTTTGCGAGAAAAAATAATGGTTCGGAATTGATCAATAGAAACCTCAAGGAGTTTTTTGTAATTATAATGATGAAAACTATTGGCGTTTTTTCCGATGCAATATGATTTGTGGTAGTACCTTATGTAATCAGGTAAAATAATAATACCCAAAACTATTGCGCCATATAGATAAATACTGCGCTTACCATTGCCGAAACAAAGGCATTGCAGGGCAATTTCATCTTCAACATTTGTGCTATAACCGCAAAGTACATGATAGCAGTCGTGGCGTTCTACTTTTGGAATAAGTTCAAAATTGTTTTCGTGTAGAAATGCCCCAAGATGTCTGCCGAAGGTTGGTTTTGGGAATTTAAGTAAATCTTCTTTTGTGATATTCCAAGAATTATGGTTTTTGAACATATTGGTGTATATTTTTTGGGAGTGCTTAAAGAGAAAAATAATAAGTTGTTTCCGCAGCGATTTTATTTTCTGTAACAAGAAGTAGGTCATGGTAAACTGGTGGTTTTGTTTTTTGACTATTGGGTTAATTTTTCTTGATTTTTTATGTGCTTTTTCAAATCAATAAACCAAATGCACAATGCAGAAAAGTAAACCGAAACGAAGTAATAAATGATAACCATATAGAAACCAAATTTTATAATACATAGCACACATAATGAAAAAAGCGTCATGATGTAATAGGGAAAGTATAGTTTAAAAGCACTTTGCTTGTCATTTGGTTTTTTCGAGAACCAATAGATACATGAAATACTAAGTCTAAGTATTCCAAAATGAATTATACACAAAACAGAAAAGGCAACAAGAATCAGTACAACCATTTTAGTTTTCTTTGATTTTTAAATTGTCGTATAGCAGTTCTTGCCAAGCGTTAGATTTTAATCTTTTTATATAGCGCTCATATTTTCGTTCAATTATGGAAATTGATTTTTTGTCCATATTTTTTGTCTCTGTCAGTTCCTTGAGCAAAAATGTATTGTTGTCCGATAGTTTAACCAGATAGTTAAAATCTAAGGATTGGGCGTACTTGAAATTGTAACTGGTTATTTGGTAATCCCAATTAATTGTACTGCAAGCAATTAGAACGATAAAAACCGTTTTCACGTTAAGTCTAAATAAATACCAGGTGTTTTTTAATTGAGTTATTTTAATTAGGGTGGAAATAAGGCCTATGAGAGAAAGTGCTAAGTAAACCATGACACCAATTCTCTTGTAAGTAAGTCCATAATAATAGATATACTGTCCGTTTTTAATAACAATGCTGATGACTAATAGAGTATTGAGTATAATCCATAATAGCGCCAACTGCTTTAAAGTTGTGTTTTCCTTGAAAAAATTTAGATCGCCTCTAAAGACATAGAGCAGTATAACAATTGCTATAACAATGGAAACGATTAGAGCATTAATGCTGCTATGGACCTGAATTGAAAAAACCGAGGCTCTCAAATCCATATTATTAGTTAAGAACATAATATCGGTAATGAGATATATAATGATTAGGGCGTTTAAAAGACTGATGAGAACAAGACCCATTTGATTTTCTTTTTGCAGTTTGATTGCAGAAAACTTATCACTTTTAAATAGTGAATTGCCAGTTTTTAGATCGAGTTCTGTAGCTGGTTCTACATTTACGGGTTTATGAATGTTTGAAAATAAGTAATAACCCAAACCTACCATGAATAGCCAATGTAAATTGATAAAGCTAAAGTCGATTTTTTCAATAAGACCATTAAAAAGTGGGTTGCCGTTTTTGTACAGAACAATAAAAATTATGACAACAATTATCGGTATGCCAATAATCTTTATGAGATGGATGTAATCAACGGCCTTATCAGCCTTCTGTTCTTTGTATTTTTCTTCTTCAGAAAATTTCCGATGAAACATTCCTGCAATAGTACTGTATAGACCATTAATCCAATTGATGTAAATAGACGACCTGGTTTTAGAAACCATTCCAATGAGAGTCAAAAAAGATACAAGATTGGCAATAATGGTAAGTATTGAATCATGGAAAAAAACGGCTAAGCCGGTAATAAGATATATGGTCGAATAAAGAATAGTGTTCTTGTTCCTAAAACTGTTTTTATTGTTCAAGAAGATAATAGCTATGGTGATAAGGCTAAATAGTAATAGGTTTATTCCGATGGTTTTATCGTAAAAAAGAGAACTAAACATTAATGCTGAGATAATTAGTGATGCTTTTTTCATATTAATTTTATTTAAAGTACTTTGTTTTTCAAAGTAAAAGATTAAAATTTTTTTATTCTATTTTGAAATGATGTTTAGGCGTTTAATATCGCTTTTATATTCGGAAGGCAGTAATACTTCTTTTATCGCCCAATCTAATTTAAAACTTCTAAAAATTTTATAGATGGTTACCAGTGGTTTCAGCACAGAACGCTTCCTAAACTTTAATAATTTCCGTGCCTCATTGGGTAATAGTAGAATTTGGGTTTCAATAAGTAGGTGATATCTAAAAACACCCAAATGTTTTCTGTATTGCCTATAAAGATCTTTTGTGTATTTGCCATTATGCAGGTTTTTTTCCAAATGATTTTTTCGGGCGATTTCAAATTGAAAGTAAGTAGGAGGAAGATTATTTAAGCCCATTCTCTCACCAACGTTTTTAAACACATTTAAGACTTCTTGTTTTTCTTCAAAAGTTAAAGGTCTTTCAATAACTTCGAAGGATTTTATGGAATAATCGATGAGCATAAATAGGACATCTTTATGAGCCCAATCTGGAATAGCTTTACCACGATTGTGCTCAACAGTGCTGTGTATTGCTGAAATATTATCTATCGCGTTTAGGGCTGTTTTATATTCAGAGAAAACAATGCGCCTAGCATAATTAACAGTCGAAAAGAGTCTGCCCATAGGGTCTTTTGGTAATTTTCCCGTGAAATAGAGCCAGTCTACAGATTTATTGAGTGCAAACTCAGCGGATGCACCAGCAAATACCAAAAGAATGGTATCACTTTTACTCCAAATTTTTCTGACTATTGAATGTTGATTTACAAAATTTTCCATCCTATTTATGTCTTGTTAATTAATTTTTCAAGCGCTTCAATATGCTTTTTAAATTCCAGTTCGCCCAATTTGGTAGTCGAGTAGCGGGTATTCGGTTTACGCCCAATAAATTGTTTTTCAACATTAATATATTCAGCTTTTTCAAGGGCTTTGGTGTGGCTGGCTAAATTACCATCGGTAGCGCCCAAAAGTTCTTTTAACGTGTTGAAATCGGCATATTCGTTAACCATTAAAACAGACATAATACCGAGTCTAATACGGTGGTCAAATACTTTATTAATGTTGTTTATTATGCTCATGATTTCACTGTTCAGTAGGCAGTATTCAGTTTGCAGTCTTCATTTCCCTTGCGACTTTTAATCTCAGTAAAAACTTATGTTCTATCATATTTAAAATGCATCCAAGTGCCATACACGATGTGCATGATTCCAAACCCTAAAACCCATAGCCAAAATCCGTAACCAGGTAACGAAGCCGCAATTAACCCTAATATAATCTCAATGTAGCCTAAGTATCTAATGTCTCCTATACTATACTTAGATGCATTAACTAAAGCCAAACCATAAAAAATAAGCATTAAACCACCAGTATGGCCGTACTTTCCTTGACTTAAAATAATTAGTATATACAAACCTCCAGAAATTAAAGGAATAAAAAAATTAATTACTAAGCGTTTAGATGTTGCATCCCAAATTTTTGCGCCATGTTTCTTTGCTTTTCTTGTTGTTAAAACAATGGCGGTTATAATGCTTAATAGAGCTACCATGCATAGGATTAATAAACAAATTCTGAAAATAAGCCCATCCAATATTAAATAACCTTTAACTGAAGTTGTTACCAGCCAATAGGCTATTGCAGCTCCAATAAGCGCATAAACACCTGCAAGTATTCCAGATAAACCACTAAGTGATATAAATCGAGACGATTTGTTCATTAAATCCTTTATCTCGCTGATGTCTTTTAAATAATCTTTTGATTCCATATGAAAGTACTTTGAAATACAAAGTAAATAAATAATTTTTAATTTTGCATCATAATTTTTTGTTAAGTTTGAAATAAAGTCAATATCGTGAAACCAGTTGACCAGTATTTTATAAACCAAAAAGAACCATTTCAATCTATTATGTTGTATGTGCGCAGTGTTATCTTAAATACGCTGCCAGAAGTAAATGAACGGTATAGTTACAAAATTCCGTTTTATAATATTGGCAAAAAGCCCATGGTTTATTTAAATGTTCTAAATGGTAAAGATTATGTCGATGTGGCTTTTGTGCAAGGGGTTCTTCTAGAACAAGACTTTCCCGTATTAAAGAATGATAACAACAGAAAGCAAGTGCGCTCCATCCAACTGAAAACCTTGGAAGATTTAGATCAGGAAAACTTTGTGGCGTTATTAAATGCTGCTTCCAAGCTGTTAAAAGCAAGTAAAAAAGCGTGGTTTATTTAGGTTAGGCTGTTAATCGTTTTTCTAATAGCAACCAAATTGGTAAGCAGTTTTTCCAAATTATCTAAATGCAGCATATTGGCACCGTCGCTTTTTGCTTTGGCAGGTTCAAAATGGGTTTCAATAAATAAACCATCAACGTTATTAACAATACCAGCTCTGGCAATGGTTTCAATCATGTCTGGTCTTCCGCCTGTAACTCCAGCCGATTGGTTGGGCTGTTGTAGGGAATGAGTGACATCTAATACAACTGGAGCATAGTCCTTCATTGTGGGAATGCCACGAAAATCAACAATCATATCTTGATAACCAAACATGGTTCCTCTATCTGTTATCCAAGCTTTGTAGCTACCTGAATCTTTCACCTTTTGTACGGCATGTTTCATGGCCTCAGGGCTCATAAACTGTCCTTTTTTTAAATTCACTACTTTTCCCGTTTCTGCTGCAGCGACCACTAAATCGGTTTGTCGAACCAAAAAAGCGGGGATTTGTAACACATCAACATATTCAGCCGCCATTGCAGCATCATTAACTTCATGGATGTCTGTAACGGTTGGTACATCAAAAGTTTCAGAAACCTTTCTTAAAATTTTCAGTGCTTTTTCATTACCTATTCCTGTGAAACTGTCAATTCTACTTCGGTTGGCCTTTTTAAAACTTCCTTTAAAAACATAAGGAATTTCCAGTTTATTGGTTATTTCAACAACTTTTTCGGCAATTCTTAAAGCCATGTCTTCGCCTTCAATAGCACATGGGCCGCATAACAAAAAGAAATTATTGGAGTTGGTATGTTTTAATTTGGGTATTTCAGAAAGTTTCATTTGGAAAAAAATTTAATGCGTAAAGTTACACATTAAATGTATCCTTTTAAACTATTTCTTATAATCCATAAGGCCATTATTAAATTGGCGAAAAGAATAAGTCCACCATAAAGTGTAAGTTGGTTTAAAGGATAAGAAATGGATATAATTTTTAGCATATCGGATAAAAACGCCAAAATAAGATATGACGATATGCAAACAAAAGTGATGCCCAGTGTAAAGTTTAATTTTTTATTTGGCTTTATAATTTGCCATAAAAAGGGAATGGCAAAAAACAAAATGGGATAAGCGGTAATGCCGTCAGCCCTATTTATTACCGTAAACCAATAAGCAGAGATGGCAATAAAATATAAGTACGGAATACAATTTGTGTATTTATTGATTAAAGTCGGCATGGTTTTAATCTTTTCTGTTTGAAAATCAATTATTTATAAAATTAACGAAAACACAAATTTTAAATTATAATACTCTTTAAATATAACATTTATTTAACGAATAACACCTACCTTTGCAGGCTTAAAATAAGGCACTATAATTATGGCTAATATTAAAAACATTGCAATTATTGCACACGTTGACCACGGGAAAACAACCTTGGTTGATAAAATTATGTACCACTGTCAGTTATTCCGTGAGAATGAAAACACGGGTGATTTAATTTTAGATAACAACGATTTGGAACGTGAGCGTGGAATAACCATTACCTCAAAAAACGTATCTGTACAATATAAGGACACAAAAATTAACATTATTGATACCCCTGGTCACGCCGATTTTGGAGGAGAAGTAGAACGTGTTTTGAACATGGCTGATGGTGTTTTATTGTTAGTTGATGCCTTTGAAGGCCCCATGCCACAAACTCGTTTTGTACTTCAAAAAGCTATTGATTTAGGTTTGAAACCTTGTGTGGTGGTAAATAAAGTTGATAAAGAAAACTGTACGCCAGATGAGGTGCATGAAAAAGTATTCGATTTAATGTTCGAATTGGGTGCAGAAGAATGGCAATTGGATTTTCCAACCGTTTATGGTTCGGCTAAAAACAATTGGATGAGTGAGGATTGGCAAAAACCAACCGAAAATATCGAGCCACTTTTAGATATGGTTATTGAACATATTCCAGCACCAAAAATTGAAGAAGGAACCACTCAAATGTTGATTACTTCACTAGATTTTTCATCGTTTACCGGACGAATTGCTATTGGGCGTTTAACCCGAGGTGAATTAAAAGTGGGACAAAACATTTCATTAGTGAAAAGAGATGGTAGTATTGTAAAATCAAGAATAAAGGAACTTCATACTTTTGAAGGTTTGGGCCGATTAAAAGTAGATGAAGTAAAAGCTGGAGATATTTGTGCTATTGTTGGATTGGAAGGATTTGAAATTGGTGATACGGTTGCCGATTGGGAAAACCCTGAAGGGTTAAAAACCATCGCTATTGACGAGCCGACCATGAGCATGTTGTTTACCATTAATGATTCGCCGTTTTTTGGTAAGGACGGCAAATATGTAACCTCTCGCCATATTAAAGAGCGTTTGACCAAAGAACTGGAAAAGAACCTGGCTTTACGAGTTTCAGAAACGGATAGTGCAGATAAATTTATGGTTTTTGGCCGTGGTGTATTGCACTTATCGGTTTTAATTGAAACGATGCGCCGCGAGGGTTACGAACTTCAAATTGGTCAGCCACAGGTGATTATAAAAGAAGTTGATGGTGTTAAATGCGAGCCAGTTGAAGAAATGACCATTGATTTACCCGAAGAAGTTTCTGGAAAGGCTATTGAAATGGTAACCATGAGAAAAGGTGAAATGCTTAGCATGGAGGCCAAAGGTGAGCGTATGGTTTGCGAGTTTATAATTCCGTCAAGAGGAATTATTGGATTGAGAAATCAACTCCTTACTGCAACTGCAGGTGAGGCTATTATGGCACACCGCTTTAAGGAATATCAACCATTAAAAGGAGGAATTCCAGAGCGTCAAAATGGTTCTTTGGTTTCTATGGAGAATGGTCAGGCCATTCCTTATTCAATTGATAAGTTGCAGGAACGAGGCAAGTTTTTCATCGATCCGGGTGAAGATATTTACGAAGGGCAGGTCATTGGTGAAAACTCACGTGGTGATGACATGACCGTTAACGTTACCAAAACCAAAAAGTTGAGTAACGTACGTAGTTCTGGTGCTGATGATAAGGCTAAAATTGTTCCAGCTATTAAATTTTCGCTAGAGGAAGCTTTAGAATACATCCAAAAAGACGAGTATGTTGAGGTGACGCCTAACCACTTGCGATTACGTAAAATCTATTTAAAAGAGGTAGATCGTAAGCGAAACAAATCGATATAAATTTTAAAATGGAGTTTTTAGGAATTCCTTGGGTAGAATGGGTGGGTTATACTGCCATGGCTACTGTTTTGGTTTCATTTTTAATGAAATCTGTTAATAAATTACGAATAGTAAATGCCTTTGGGTGTTTACTATTTGTGTTTTATGGCTTTGTGCTTACTCCAATTTCAAAGCCTATAATAATTACCAATGTGGCTATCTTGGGCATTAACTTATATTATCTTTTTAAAAAATAAAATCTTCTGCAGATTTTTCTATCGTTTCAATGTGTGTTTCATCCAAACAAAACCTTAAAGGTTAAATCATTTTGTATATTTGATTCCTCTAAAAAGTGAGCAATAATAAACAGCTCAAATATGTGTTACAATTGAGTGTTTTATTGATTTAAATTGTTTAATAAGCAACGGGAAAACTTCATATTAATTGAGAAGATTAATAAATTATATAAATAGCAAGGTTTTAGTTGAAATGGCATCCTTGCAGATTGCCTCGGTAATCACCAAAATTATAGCTGGTATATTAACATCTAAAGCGATTGCGGTTTTTATAGGTCCGGTAGGATTAGCCTTAGTTGGTAACTTGCGTAATTTTGTTAGTGCTTTTCAAACTATTGGAACAGGCGGGTTTTATAGAGGATCTGTAAAATATATTTCAGAATTTAAGGATGATGTTCATGAGTTAAGTAAAACCATTTCTACTGTATACTATACTGGTTTTATTTTAACCGTTTTGGTATCTTTTTTCTGTTATTTCGAAGCTGAATGGATAAATAATATCATATTTCCTACGTATAATGACTATGCATATGTCATCCAAATCTTTGCTATAGTTCTTCCTTTTTATTCTTTAAACTTGTTGTCGTTTGCCATAATGAACGGGTTTTCGAAGTATAAAATTCTTATAATCATCAATATTATTGGTCAGGTTTTAAGTGTTTCGATAGCTTTACTTTTAATCTATCAAAACAAGATTGATGGCGCTTTAATATCTGTCGTAATTGCTGAATCATTAATATTTTTAATAACCTTAGTTGGAATTATTAACCGGCGTAGTTTGGTGCCGCTTATAAAAGCGAATAATTTGAGTTTTGGTTTATTGAAAAAGTTGGGTGCCTACTCTTTAATGGCTGTGTTTTCAGCTATATTATTGCCTCTTGTAGCCATTGCTATTAGAACATATATTATTGAAAATATTGGATTTAAAGATGCTGGGTTTTGGGAAGCCATGACCAGAATATCAAAATATTACTTGATGCTTATCAGTTCCCTGATAGGATTATACTTGTTACCACGTTTTGCTGAAATTGATAGCACGAAGGAATTTAAAAAAGAGGTGTTCAGCTTTTATAAAACCATTGTTCCTTTGCTTTTTGTTGGGCTATTAATTATTTATCTTTTAAAGCATTATATCGTTTTGACCGTGTTTACTGATGAATTTGAACCTGTTGAAGATTTGTTTTTATGGCAGTTACTTGGGGACTTTGTTAAAGTGCTTTCTATTGTAATAGCCTACCAATTTTTGGCAAAAAAAATGTTTTGGCATTATGTTTTAACCGAGGCCTTTTTAGTTATTATACTTTATACCACCAGTATTTACTTTATTAATTTGATTGATGGCGCTAAAGGCGCTGTAATAGCCCATTTCGTTAGCTATTTAATGTATTTTGGAATTATACTTCTCATATTTGGTAGTTCGCTTTTTGGGGTGGAAACTAGCAGTGATAAAGCAACTTAGTAATCTATTTACTTTCTTCATAAGAGTTTAGTTTACTGGTTGTAAACTAAATTTGATTACTTTTGTAACAAAACAGAATCTATGCAATTTCTTTATTTTGACCCAGGATTGGGAGCCATGATAGTTCAGGCCATTGTGGCTGGTGTGGCTGGGGTTTTATTGTTTTCAAAAAATTTATTTTTTAAAATAAAAGTGTTTTTAGGTATAGCCAAGAAAAATGATTTTTATGAGGATATAGATATACCGGATACTGATTTGGAAAATGAATCTAAAAGTGATAAATAAGCAAAAGCATTCTTCTTCATTCAGAGATCCATCAGGATATATTTTTGTTGATAATGGTGTCGTTAAACGCCGAATAGAACCTATTTATTTTGATCAATATAAGGCCTTAAAAAAAAGAGGACTTTATAAGAAATTGTTTTCAGCTGGTTTATTGGTGGAACATAATGAGCTTCATTCAACTTCAACAGAAATCATTATTCAGCCCGAGCAGATTCCGTTCATAACTTATCCATATGAGTGGAGTTTGAATCAATACAAGGAAGCTGCACTATTAACCCTAAGAATTCAAAAATTTTGTTTGGATAATGATATGTCTTTAAAAGATGCTTCGGCTTTTAATGTTACATTCCACAATGGGAAAGCCACTTTTATAGATACCTTGTCTTTTGATTTTTATCATGAAAATGAGCCATGGCGCGCATTTAAACAGTTTGTTTCACATTTTCTCGGGCCACTTCTTCTTGCAAAATATCATGGTGCACCTATGTTACAGTTGATGAGTGCCTTTATTGATGGAATACCAGTTAAAGTTTTGGCTTCTATGTTACCCTCCAAAACCAAGATCAATCCATTTATTTATTCAAATGTACACTTGTTAGCCAAGTACGAAAATAATTTTAAAGACGACTACCAAGGAAAAACAAAAACCTCTTCATTATCAAAAAAATCGCAATTAAACATTATAAAAAGTCTGTATAATTTCATAAAGAAAATAGACTTGAAAGAATCGTCTGAATGGGGTGATTATTACAGTAAAGTTAATTATACAGAATCTGCCTTTATTCAAAAATCAAAAATCATAAATAGTTGGGTAGAAAGTTTAAACGTTAAAACATTAATTGATATTGGAGGTAACGATGGTACTTTTGTTAGGCAAATTAGCAGTGACTTAGATCAAGTACTAGTTTGTGATATAGACAATAATGCGGTAAACTTCAACTATAATACTTTGAAGGCAAATGGTGAAACTCATATAACACCTTTTGTCTTAGATGTGCTTAGTCCGTCACCGGCCATTGGTTTTAACAATAAGGAACGTCAGTCTTTTTTAGAAAGA
Organism: Flavisericum labens; assembly: GCF_045446075.1. NCBI lineage: Bacteria > Pseudomonadati > Bacteroidota > Flavobacteriia > Flavobacteriales > Flavobacteriaceae > Flavisericum > Flavisericum labens. The sequence goes on from NZ_JBJJBQ010000002.1 coordinate 115,041, forward strand.
ATAAAGGCTTTTAAGCCAGAGCTTACCATGGCTTTGGCCGTTATTCATCATATGTCTTTGTCGGGGAATATTCCATTTGAGATGTCTGCCAAATTTTTTGCTTCATTTTCTAAATATTTAATAATCGAATTCCCAAAAAGGGACGATTCTTGGGTAAAACGATTGTTAAATTCCAAAAGAGAGTTTAAGGAGCATTTTGATTTTTACAATATTAAGTCTTTTGAAGAAGTTTATACAGGGCATTTTAGTATTGTTGAAAAGGTTGAAATTAACGATTCAGAACGTGTCATGTATTTACTAAAAGTTAAAAATGCTTGAGAAAATAAGAACATATATTTTAAACTTTCTTAGCAATTCGAAACATATACCATGGCTGATAGGTTTATCGGCTGGTGCCTATCCTCTTTTGAAATACTATAATTCTAATTTCACACTTAGGGATTCGGTAAGCCATTTTGTGGTGTTTGTTTTATTGTTTTTGTTATTGCCCATTTTTGTATCATATTTAATCAAAATTATAGGCGCTAAATTAAATGATGTAAAAAAACACGAAGATTTATTCTTTACGCTCATCAATTTTAATTTTTTCACTTTTTTGATCATAATAAGCACTTGGGGCATAAAAAATGAAAGTTTATTAATAGGTACCTTGATTGCTACAATTTTTAGCTTTTTATTAAAAAACTATCTTAAAAAAGTTATAGTTTTCCAGTTATTAATGGCACTTCTGGTCGTTCCAAAATTAGTTCCAGATTTGTATAATCATTTTTTAACAAATGATAATTGGACTAACTTACCGGATGATATCCTTTCTGTAAAGCTTAAAGAAAAACCAAATATTTATTTTATCCAGCCAGACGGTTATGTAAATAAAAAGACGTTAGAGAATCAACTTTATGGCTCTACCAGTATTTTATACGATTGGCTGGAAGATAATGGTTTTAAAGTGTATGATAACTTTAGGAGCAACTACTCTGCTTCGTTGATTTCCAACTCTTCTATCTTTTCAATGAAGCAGCATTATTTTGGCGATGCTTTGTTCCCATCCATAGAGATGCCTAGGGCAAGGGTGATAATAAGCGGGAAAAACAGTGTTGTTGAAATCCTGAAAGACAATGGTTATATAAATTATTTTATTGTTGAAGATGAGTACTTTCAGGTAAACTTGGTCGAGAATAAATATGATTTTCAAAATATACCTTCAAAAAGCATTTCTTATTTTAGTACTGGTGAAAACATTAAGAAGGATGTTTACAAAGATTTAGAAAGTGTGCTCAATAAAGGCGTTACGGAGGGTAAGCCTAAGTTTTTTTTTATTGAAAAGGTAATGCCACACCATGTTCATTTTGAGTTATCTATAGAAGCAGATCGTAAAGATTATTTAAATAGAATAAACCAAGCCAATACGTCTGTTAAAAGAATGGTAAACCTCATTAATGAAAAAGATCGAAGTGCTGTAATTATTATTGCCGCCGATCATGGAGGCTGGGTAGGCATAGAGAATTACAACGATTTTTTTTCTACTTCTAATGAAGTTCTTGTAAATTCTATTTTCAGTACACTATGTGCCATTAAATGGAACGGGATTGAAAATTCGCAGTTTGATAAAAAATTAAAAAGTAACGTCAATTTATTTAGGGTATTGTTTTCTGCTTTAAGCAAAAATAAGTCATATTTACAGCACTTGGAAGAAGATGGCAGTTACCAATTGCGCATAGAGGGTGCTTTAGGAAAGTCTGTCTATAAATTAATTGATGAAAAAGGAAATGTTGTTAACGAAAAGATAGAAAGATAAAAGGATGGGCACATATAAAGTTGTAAGGTATACTCCAGATTTTTATAACAAATGGAACGATTTTTTGAAGGTGACCAAAAATGCTACATTTCTGTTCCATAGAGATTTTATGGATTACCATAGCGACAGGTTTACGGATAGTTCTTTAATGGTTTATAAAAAAGATAAGCTAGTTGCCGTGCTTCCAGCAAACCAAAAAGGAGACACCATTTATTCACACCAAGGTTTAAGCTACGGGGGGGTAGTTTTAAAAAGCGACCTAAAGTTTAAAGACGTACTTTATGTTTTTTATGAGTTGCTTAAACATTTAAGCCAACAAGGAAAGGACGTTTTTGAATTAAAATTATTGCCCCAAATGTATTCGAATATTCCTATTCAAGAGATTAATTATATCTTGTTTATTTTGGATGCTCTAGTAGTAAAAAAAGAAGTACTTTCTGTAATTGATAGAAAAAGCCCTTTGCAGATATCAAAAAATAGGTTAGAAGGCGTTAAACGAGGTGCCAAAAACGAATTGAAGATTGTTGAAGAAAATACTTTTGAAGGGTTTTGGAATGAAGTTTTAATTCCAAATTTAAGTAAAAAGCACAACGTGTCGCCCGTACATTCTCTAGCTGAAATATCAGATTTAAAGCGTAAATTTCCAGAAAACATTAAACAATTCAATGTGTATCATAATCAAAAACTGGTAGCCGGAACAACTATGTTTTTAACTGAAAATGTTGCGCATTGCCAATATATTTCAGGTAATTCAGATAAAAACACTTTAGGTAGTTTAGACTTTTTGTTTGAGCATCTAATTAAAAATATTTTTGAAAACAAATTGTATTTTGATTTTGGTTCATCAAACGAAGACAACGGTAAAAAGATAAATACTGGTTTGCAATTCTGGAAAGAGGGGTTTGGAGCCAGATCTATTGTGCAAGAATTTTATAGTGTGGAAGTTGGTAATTACAAAAAGCTAAAATCTGTAATAATATGATCAAGTTTCTTGATTTGCAAAAACTAAATCAACCTTTTGAAGAAAAATTTCAGAAAAAATTCTGTCAGTTTTTAAAAAACGGAAATTACATATTGGGAGAAGAGGTTAGTGGCTTCGAAACCGATTTTGCTAAGTATTGCAGTAATAAGTTTGGAATTGGTGTAGGTAATGGACTTGATGCCATCAGCTTGATTTTTAAAGCTTATATAGAACTCGGTAAATTACAAAAGGGCGATGAGGTAATTGTGCCAGCTAATACTTTTATCGCTTCTATAATTGCTGTATTAAATGCTGGATTAGTTCCTGTTTTGGTTGAGCCCAGATTGGAAACCTATAACATTAATCCAGAATTGATAAAAGGGCACATAACAAATAAAACAAAGGCTATTTTACCTGTTCATTTATATGGCCAAATGTGCGAAATGGATAGTATTAATGCCATTGCTCAGAAGCATAATTTATTAGTGGTGGAAGATGCAGCCCAAGCACATGGTTTAAAGCATAACAACCTTTTAGCAAAGCATGGTAACCCAAAGGCTTATAGTTTTTATCCTGGGAAGAATTTAGGTGCTCTTGGTGATGGGGGCATGGTTGTAACCAACGATTTAAAATTGGCCGAAACTGTTAAAAAACTGAGCAATTATGGTACGGTTAGAAAATACCAAAATGAATACATTGGTTTAAATTCTAGATTAGATGAAATTCAAGCAGCATTCTTAATTGAAAAACTTCCATTTTTAGACCAAGAAAACAATACAAGAAAACAAATAGCTAAACGCTATTTATCCGAAATACATAATGATAAAATTATATTACCTCGAGTGAATGGGGCAGATAATCATGTATTTCATTTGTTTGTAGTTCGTTCGCAAAACAGAGATGAATTAAAAGAACATTTGCTAAAGAATAATATTGAATCTATGATTCATTACCCCATTCCGCCACACAAGCAAAATGCTTTAGGAAAATGGAATTCTTTATCGCTGCCTATTACCGAAAAAATTCATCAAGAAGTGTTGAGTTTACCAAACAACAGTGCGTTAACAGAAGGCGAGGTGTCCAAAATAATTAGTGCGGTTAACGCTTTTTAAATCAATATGAGGCTACCTAGTTTTATATCCAATAATCTTGTACTAAAAATAACGTCGTTAAATTCGGTTGTTATTTTGGTTAAGCTGGCTATTTCGGTGTTCATTCAGCGTCTTTTAGCTATTTGGGTTGGCGAAGCCGGTATTGCAAAAATAGGTCAGCTACGAAACCTAATGGATATGCTTGCTAGCTTCTCAACGCTGGGTACGTTTAGCGGTATCATAAAATATGTATCGGAATCTAAGGACGATTCAAAAACGCTAGAAAAGTTATTCTCAACAACCTTTGTTTTTGCCGTTTTGGCGTCATTTACTTCGATGATAGTTCTTTTTTTTGGTGCATCATTTTTTTCAGAAAAATTATTCAATACAGAGACCTACGCCTACGCAATAAAGTTAGTGGCTTTGGTTGTACCTTTTATGGCGCTTTATCGCATTTGCGCGGGGGTTGTAAACGGGTTAATAGCTTATAAAGTTTACGCCATATCAGAGTTAATAGCTTATGTGTTGACGGGCATAATATTAGTTTTAGCATTGCTTAAATACAGTTTAGAAGGTGTGTTTTTAGCAATAGCCGTTGGCCCCTTTTTTTATTTAGTTGTTTTGCTATGTGTTTACGGAAAGGCTATAAAACGCATAACTAAATTCAATCTTTTTCCATTAAGGGCTCCTTTTTTTAAATCGCTTTTGGGGTTTTCGGTTATGTCTATTTCAGGGCATATCCTTTTCAATTATGTAGAAATAGATTTGCGAAACATTATAATAAAAAAGCTTAATATAGAAGAGGCTGGCTACTGGACGGCAATGACCAACCTCTCTAAAAACTATATGATATTTGCGTCTGGTATTTTTTCCATATATGTGCTGCCCAAGTTTGCAGGTCTAAAAACCGCTAGCGATTTTAAAAAGGAAGTATTTTATATATATAAAACATTATTACCATTATTTGCGGTTGGATTGGTATTGGTTTATGTTTTTAGAAATACAATTATTGAGTTGGTTTATCCCGGTTTTAAAGGCGTTGAGCCTTTGTTTAAATGGCAGCTTTTAGCAGATTTTATCCGGTTGGCTTCAATGATTATTGCGTTTCAATTTTTGGCCAAGAAAATGGTTGAAGCCTTTGTATTTACTGAGTTGTTTTCTGTGGTTACTTTTTATTTATTAGGAATTTATCTAGTTAATATTTCTGGAACAGAGGGTATAGTTATAGCTAATTTTGTTAGGTATATTCTATATTTTATTATGGTAATTATTATTTTGATTATTAGTTTCAAAAAGAAAGAAAAGAATATTTCGTAAGTATGGCGTTTTTAGTTTCAATTGTTATGCCCGTGTATAATGGAGAAAAATACTTGTCCAAAACATTGCAATCTATAAAGGAACAAACTTATGCCAACATAGAGGTATTGTTGGTTGATGATGCATCAACAGATTCAAGTCTCCTCATTTTAAATAAGTTCGCCCAAACCGACAAGCGCTTTAAGGTTTTTTCGAAGGAACGCGGTGGTATGGTGCCCAAAACAATGAATTTTGTTATGCCATATATTAAAGGCGCGTATTTTTATTATTCTTCCCAAGACGATATTTTTTCTGAAGACCTGATTGAAAAGATGGTAATAAGACAAATGGAGACAAAAGCTGATACCGTTTTGCCAGACATGGAGTTTTACCACGAGAATAAGTCGGGCAATAAAAGGATTGTTGGTTTAAATTTTAATCGTAAGAAAGAACTAACTGGTGAACAAGCATTAGTAGAATCGTTAAATTGGAATATACATGGTTTCGCTCTATTTAGGTCAACTTTGGTCAAAGGAGAATTCTTTCCAGAGGACGCCTTTGATTCTGATGAGTATATAACCAGAAAACTTTTTTTTAAGAGCAATAAAGTAGTTTTCAGTGAAGGAGTTTTCTTTTATAGACAGGATAACGCTAGTGCAATAACCAAAACATTTTCGGTTAAAAATTTTTATGTTCTGAATACGTCCAAAAAATTATACGATTTGCTTTACCAAAATCAAATTCCTAAAAAGCACGTTTTCAAGGAACAAGAAAAATTACTTAGAAGCCATTTTGGGTATTCTGCTATTCAGGAATTCTTCCCTTTCAATTCAGAATTGGAAAAGGAAAAAACTAAGGACTTTTTGGTTGATTTTAAAAAAAATGTACTGACTAGAGCTTATATTTCTCGAAATATACTCTTGGCGGTAAAAACCTTTAATGTAAAGTATATCGTTTTGTTTTTTATTTATCAGATACCGTTTTTGTTTAACATGGTAAAGCCTATTTATTCAAAGTTTGTCAAAATAAAAATGAATACATTTGTTTTTTAAAATGATCAATTAAACATCAAAACTCCGTAAGTCAAACATTGATGGGGCTAAAAGCTAAAATGATAAATAAATTAATACAAATACCTAAAGTAGAAGACCGAAGAGGAAACCTTTCAGTTATTGAAAATGATACAATTCCTTTTGATATTAAACGCGTGTATTATTTGTATGATGTGCCTGCAGGAGCCGAACGAGGTGGGCATGCGCATAAAAAACTGCAACAGTTTCTTGTGGCTTTATCGGGGAGTTTCGATGTCTATTTACATGATGGCGAGCGTAAATCTGTAATAACTTTAAACAAACCTTATGAAGGCTTGCAAATTCCAAAAGGGGTGTGGAGGGAAATTAAAAATTTTTCATCTGGGGCTGTTTGTCTGGTTTTAGCTTCCGAGGTTTTTGATGAAAGTGACTATATAAGAGATTTTGATGATTATTTAAAATATAAGGACATTTCAATTTAAAATATCGACTAAATTTTTCTAAATCTAGCAGCTATGGCTCTAATTAATTTAAATTGGCTGCACAAGAAATATCCCCAAAACATAATGTTTAAAGGCCTTTTAAGATTCAAAAACATTTTTTTTCCTAGTTTTCTTTTTCCAAATCGTCCGGCTAAATATAACATCCCCTGATAATATCCCTTTTTGTGATTGTTTAAAATATCTGGTGGGAGATGGTATTTTTTACTAAAATATGTAGCCAATTCAAGCAATTGGTCTTTAAGAAGTACCTGATGATTAAAGTTTTTGGTGTTCGTAGCTGATTCGCTATGTGTTCTGTAGATGTGTAATGATTCGTTTATTCTGTGAAAATTCGTGTTCATAGCAAGATCGACCAATATGGGGTAATCTTCAAAGGCTATTTCGTTTCGAATGTATTTATCAAACTCAACGAAGTCATACAGAGCCTGTTTTTTATAACATGTGCCCGCGGGGGTTATCCTTCCTAAAAGCAATAAATTTTTGTAGTCGTTTTTTGAACAAATAATATTCGATTTATTAGCAAAGACTATTGTGTTTTTTGTTTTTTCAAAATAGACATCGTAACCACTATCAACAAAACCCAAACTACTGTCTTTTTCAAAAACATCCACAAATTTTTGCAGCGAGTAATGGTGTTTTAATAAATCATCGCCTGCAATATCGAAAACATATTTTCCTTTACACCGATCCAATGTTGTTTTAAAATTCTTAAGAATTCCTAATTGTTCTTTGTTACGTTTGTAGTTAATAAGATTAGGGTGTTCCTCTGAAAACTTTGTTAATATGTTAGGTGTATTATCGGTAGAATTGTCGTCGCCAATTACAATCTCAAATTTAAAAGATGTTTTTTGCATCAAAATAGAGCAGATGGTAGCTTCAATATATTTCTCACTATTATAGGTTAATACATGAACGGAAAGTAAAGGCGGTGTATTCATTAACTTGTTGAAGCTGAGTTTAAAACAAACATTTTCGCAACCAAATATAAATTCTTTTGCTGTAATAGAATGCCCAAGTAGGTATGTAGTATTTTATTTTTTGAACAAAACTTAAGTTTTTTACATCTATTTTCTTTTTATAAAAAAGAACTTTCTCTTTACTTCTTTCTGCTTTAAAAAGAACCATAAAAAGATAATGAATATTATCTAAGTATATTTTAAGCCCTGGTTTGGTATTATCTATTAAGTACGATTCATATTCTGGAATGATGCGTTTAAAATTCTTGTTGGGAGCTGTTAGTTGATTATCTATACCTATTCTATAATACGAATTACAATTGTTAATGTAAACTAAATCGTGCTTTTTAAAGCATCTTATAAAAAAATCATGTTCTTCACCATAATTTATGGTCTCATCAAAAAAACCAACTTCTTTAAATATTGTGTTTTTGACAACCAACGAACTTAATCCTAGAGGAAATTTTATGTGAGATGCAAAATCGGAAATAACAATATCCTTTGTAAACTTATTTTTTTTTGTAGTTAAAACGTCCTTGCCGTTACGAAAAGGTTTTACTTTTGTTGCGTAAACAAGAATTTGTGGGTGTTCTTTTATAGAGTTGTAAACAGTTTCCAAAAAATCGTTAGCCCATAAATCATCTGCATCCAAAAACCCAATGTATTGGGATTTTGCCTTTTTTATTCCAAAATTTCTTGTGTAAGACAAGCCACGGTTTTTATTAGTAAAAAGTCTTATTTTTTCACTTTTAAATTGCTCTACTATGGATAAGCTATTATCTGAGCTGCCATCGTTAACTATTATAACTTCAAAATCATTAAAAGTTTGATTTAGTACACTTTTAAGGGTGTCTTCAATAAATTTTTCTTTATTATATAAAGGTATGACAACAGAAAAATACGGCATCTATTTTCTTAGGTTTATACTGCAAAAATAACTTAGTCTAAATATATCAAAAACAAGCAATGAAGGTTGATTAGAAATTAAATTTTTTCTTAAAAGACCAGAAAATGATTTGTAAAAAAAGGATAGCACATAATTCATTTTAGCTTTTTTAATCTTTTCAAAATATACTAAAAAAGTAATAAAAGACGGGTCTACTAATTGTGCTTTATAAATATAGTTGAGGTTTTGAAGACCCTTTTTTGTTTTTATAAAGTAGGTTTCGTTATAGTCTACATCACCATGTAAAACGGGATTGTCAATATGTAAAATTCTGGCTTTTCTTAAACTTAGTTCATAAGCAAAAATAGTGTCTTCATGTCCGTATTCAGTAATTTTTTTTTCAAAACCAATTTTTTCAAAAAGTACTTTTTTTACCAATGTGTTGTTGAATAGGGTACACTTATATTTGTTTTTATTTCTTTGAACAGCGCTTTGGTCTTCACGAAACCTTCCATATTTCCAGCGCAATTTTCTGGATGGCTCAACCGTTTCTGGGTGAACTCTTCCTCCATAAACAACTTGAGTTTTTTGTTTTAATGCTTCTAAATAATTTTTGATGAAATCATTATTTGGCAGTAAAGAATCACCGTCAATAAACAACAAGTTCTCATATTTTGATTTAGAGGCTAATAAATTTCTGTTATTGCTTAGCCCTAAATTTTCTGTGTTTGCTATAAAGCGCGATGAAGATAGTGTGTTTATTTTATTGTTTTCTCGATTAGATTCTGAATTTGAGCCATCATCGATGCATATGATTTCAAAAACAGCATTGGCTTCACTAGCTTGTTTTTCTAACTGGCAAACCAATGGGTAAACGTTGTAGTTGTATGTTGGAATTAATATGGAAAGCATTAAATTTTCACTTTTTTAAGTACTCGGAAAATAAAGTAATTATTGTTTTCTTGCAATTATTATCGTTTCTGGTGAATCAAGTCCATAATAAAGATCGCTATCGTTTTCCTCAAAAGTGATTGCTTCTACTATTAAATTATTACTTTCTAGTCTTTTTTTAAGCCCTTCTACCGAATAAATCCGAACATGATCATTCTGACCAAAATGTTTCTCGCGTGCTTTGGGTGTTATGATACTTTTATCTTCATAGATTTCGCCGTCTTTGAAAGGTGTTTGAATATAAATTTTCCCGTTTGGTTTTAAAACGCGATAAAGTTCTTTCATGGCCAAATCGTCATTTTCTATATGCTCCAAGATATGATAACATATAATGCTATCAAACTTTTCATTTTCTTGGTCAATTTTAGTAATATCGAATTTAAAGTCAGCTAAAAATTCATCTTCAAAATCGGTACTGAAATAATTAATTTCTGAATTTGCCTTTAACTTTCTGTATAAACTTCTAGAAGGTGAAAAATGTAGCCAATTGCCATTTTTGTTGTTCTGATTTAACATGGCCCATAACCTTCTATTTCTAGATAAGCTTCCACAAAATGGACATAGTAGGTCTCCATTTTTTAGAACAATGAAGCTTTTTAGTTTATGGTCGCAAATATTGCATTGGTGGTTTTTTCCTAAATAGAAAAAGCCATAGAACTTCCTTAAAACCATTTCATTTTTAAATAAAAACTTTTTCGGCACAATGGCCTTTAATGTTTTTTTTAAAGAATTGTACATACCTTATGCTTTTCTTTGCACGACCTCATAAACTTGATTGTCGTCACACTTTAAGGTTTTACTTGGGTATTTTAGCAGTAAAGCATAGTCGTGCGTTGCCATGAGTATGGTATTGCCATTTTTGTTGATGTCTTGAAGAACTTCCATAACTTCCACGCTGGTTTGCGGGTCCAAATTTCCAGTGGGCTCGTCGGCCAAAATAAGTTCTGGATTATTGAGTAATGCTCGCGCAATGGCAACACGTTGTTGTTCACCTCCAGAAAGTTCATGGGGAAACTTAAATCCTTTGGTTTTCATGCCCACTTTGGTTAGAACTTCTTCAATACGGGTGTTCATTTGTTCTTTATCTTTCCACCCAGTAGCTTTTAGAACAAAAAGTAAATTATCGTTTATGGTTCTATCGGTAAGTAACTTAAAATCTTGAAAAACTACGCCTAATTTACGCCGTAAAAAAGGGATGTCTTTTTCTTTTAAATTTTTTAAATCAAAATCAACAATATGGCCTTCTCCTTCAGTTAAAGGTAAATCCCCATAAAGGGTTTTCATAAAACTACTTTTTCCAGTTCCCGTTTTACCAATTAAATAAACAAAATCGCCTTTGTTAACATCAACGTTAACATTGGAAAGCACCAAGCTATCACCTTGAAAAATAGATGCGTCTTTTAATTTTAAAATCGGATTGGACATGTGATAAATAATTTGATTTTAAGCTGTGTAAATGTATTACTAAAATGTTAAACCATAAAGCTAACGCACAAAACTTTGGTTTATTTTTTGCTCAAAAATTAATATTTAAAATTTCGTTTTATAATTATGGCACGATTCTTTCGTTATAGATTTCAGATTAATTTATCTTTGGTTCAAATAAAAAATAAAATCATTAATGGCTAAAAAAAGCATCATATCGTTTCTAGCGATAATCAGTTTTAGTTTTCATATAATAGCCCAGAAGTCTGCTGTATATACCAGTAACTTGGTAGATTACCAAAAGGCGTTGTCGCTTTTCAATAATCAGCAATACCAAGCGGCACAAACCCTATTCAAAAACGTAAAAAAAACCACTAAGGAAAACAATTTACAATCAGATTGTGCCTATTACATTGCGAATTGTGCTGTACGTTTAAACCAGCAAAATGCCGACCAGTTGGTTGAAGATTTCGTTGAAGAGTACCCAACAAGTACTAAAACAAATACGGCTTATGTAGATGTGGCCGATTATTATTTTGCCAACGGAAAATACGCGTACGCCAGAAAGTGGTACGATAAGGTAGATGAAAACGGTTTAGGCAGAAAAGAAAAGGAAAAGTTCTATTTCAATAATGGCTACACAGCGTTCACCACGAAGCAATATAAAGACGCACAAAAGTATTTAAGCCGTGTTGAAAGTTCACAAGAATATGGTTCGCAGGCTAAATATTATATTGGTTTTATGGCCTATGAGGGGGATGATTATGAGCAAGCTAACGAGTATTTTGATCAAGTAAGAGACCAGGAGCGATACAAAGAAAAACTGTCCTATTACCAAGCCGATTTAAATTTTAAACTCGGAAATTTTGAAAAAGCCATTGAATTGGCCAAAGCGCAATTAAATAAAAGCGACGAAAACGAAGTTTCAGAACTCTCAAAGATTATTGGAGAAAGCTACTTCAATTTAGAGCAATATGCCGAGGCTATTCCGTATTTAAAGGAATATAAAGGAAAAAAGGGAGCCAGAGACCGAAGCGGTAAATGGAACAACACCGATTACTACCAACTGGGTTATGCCTGTTACAAGCAAAAAGATTACGAAAATGCTATTTCAGAATTCAATAAAATAGTGGGTGGTACCAATGCCATTGCGCAAAATGCCTACTATCATTTGGGAGAAAGTTATATTAATTTAGATAAAAAGCAAGAAGCATTAAATGCCTTTAGAAATGCCTCTCAAATGGATTTCAATATAAAAATTCAAGAGGATGCATGGCTCAATTACGCAAAAATAAGTTACGAGATTGGCAACCCTTACCAACCAGCGCCTCAGGTGTTGGCTGGCTATCTAGAGAAATATCCCAATACTGCTTATAAAGAAGAAGTTGAAACACTTCTGATTGATTCGTATATCACTTCAAAAAACTATAAGGAAGCGTTAAACCTTTTAAAAAACAAAAAGAGTTTTGATAACAAAGTGGCTTACCAAAAAGTAGCATTTTACAGAGGACTGGAACTTTATAACGAAGGCGATTTTTTAGAAGCAGAAGCACTTTTTGATGAATCGTTAAGTGAACCACAAGATGCTATTTATACGGCACGGGCAACATTTTGGAAAGCAGAAACTGATTATAATTTAACTAATTACGATGACGCTCTCATCGGTTTTAAGCAGTTTAAGCAGCAAACGGAAGCTTCATCAGCATCTGAATTTGAAAATTTAGATTATAATTTGGCTTACACCTATTTCAAATTGAAAAATTATGGAAAAGCTATCGAGCATTTCAATCAATTTATTACAGAAAAACGAGGCGATAACTTAAGACGAAACGATGCTTACCTGCGTTTGGGCGATACCTATTTTGTGTCCAGCCAATACCAAAATGCCGTTTCAGCCTATCAAAATGCTATTCAGCTTAGCGAAATAGAATCTGATTACCCAGCCTTTCAAAAGGCCATTAGCGTGGGCTATACAGGGCAATCTTCCCAAAAAATTAATGAATTACAGCGTTTTATTTCAGATTATCCAAAATCGAAATTACGTGACGATGCACTTTATGAATTGGGGAACTCTTATGTGAAAGCCAATGAAACCCAAAAGGCTATGCAGGCTTACGACCAATTGACCAGCGAATATAGTATGAGTTCGTTTGTGCCCAAAGCGTTATTGCGCCAAGGTTTGGTTTACTATAACGGTGGCGAAAATGAGCGAGCTTTAACCAAGTTTAAAAAAGTGGCTGGGGATTATGCGGGTTCACCTGAAGCGGTTCAAGCCGTTTCAACAGCGCGATTAATTTATATTGATTTAGGTTGGGTGGACGATTATGCTGCATGGGTAAAAACCTTGGATTATGTTGAGGTAACCGATAAAGAGTTGGACGATACCACCTACGAAGCTGCAGAAAAACAATATTTGGATAACAATACCGATAAGGCCATCAAACAATTTAATGGCTATTTAAGCCAATTTCCAAATGGTCTGCACGCCTTAAATGCTCACTTCTATGTGGCGCAACTTTATTATAAAAAAGGATTGAAAGAAAATGCCGCGCCACATTACCAGTACATCGTTGATGCACCGCAAAGTGAATATACCGAGGAAGCCTTAACCCGACTATCGCAGTTTTATTTAGAAAAGAAAAGCTGGGAAAAAGCCATGCCACTCTTACGGAGATTGGAGGGAGAGGCCAATTTTCCTCAAAATGTGATATTTGCGCAATCTAACATGATGAAAGCCCATTACCAATCGGAAAATTATGTTGAAGCGGTTTCTTATGCCGAAAAAGTACTGGGAAGTTCAAAAATAGATAACAAGATAAAAGGTGACGCTCACATCATTATAGCACGCTCTGCCATGAAAACGGGTGATGAGTCTAAAGCGAAAAATGCCTATACGCAAGTTGAAAAAGTTGCTACAGGTGAAACTGCTGCCGAAGCCTTATACTTCAATGCTTACTATAAAAATAAGGAAGGGGAATATGAAACTTCAAATGCAACAGTTCAAAAATTAGCTAAAGATTTTTCAGGATATAAATATTACAGTGCTAAAGGTTTGGTACTTATGGCTAAGAATTTTTATGCGTTGAATGACGCTTTTCAAGCCACTTATATTTTAGAAAGTGTTATTCAAAATTTTCCAGAGTTTGATGAAGTAGTGGCCGAAGCCAAAACCGAATTAAATAAAATAAAAACAGAGGAAGCCAAAACCAATTCATCAATCCAACCACAAGATTAGTTTTCTTGGAATCTAAATAATAGAAAAATTCATCAATCCTAAGATTAAAAAATAAAGTATGCGCAAGTACCCAAAACATATATTTACCGTTGTTTTTTTACTAAATGTCGTTTTGGCATTTTCCCAAAGAAAAGCCTCTGATACACTAGAAACTGGCGTTATCGACGTGGTAAAACCATATACGCCAACCATTTCGGATGCCTTTAAGGTAAAGGAAACCCCATCATTGGATGACGAAACCACCGAAACAAAAAAGGACGTTAAGTATAACATTTTTTCGTTTCCAGTAGCATCAACCTTTACGCCAGCAAAAGGAAAAGCAGCAGTGGTTGAAAAAGTAAAACCCGTTAAACTATTTGATAATTATGCCACCCTCGGTTTGGGCAGTTATACCACTCTTTTGGGCGAAGTATATTTGAACCATGCCATAAGCCGAAACGAAAGTGTTGGCGGTTATGTGAGTCATCATTCGTCTGGCGGAGACATTGAAGGTGTTCAGTTTGAAGATAATTTTTCAAATTCAAAGGTAAACGTAAATTATTCGAGCAGATTGAGGTATTTGTCATGGAATGCCGAGGTAGGGTTTCAACACCAAATGTACAATTGGTATGGTGTTCCTGAATCTCAAATTACTCAAGCACAGACAAATGACATTGATGTTGGACACTCGTTTTTTGATGCCCATTTTGGTGGCGATATCTCGTTTGAAGATACATATATTAATTCCGGAAGTTTTCTGTTTAGACGGTTTAGCGATAACCAGGGCTCTGGTGAAAATAGGTTGGTTTTAAAAGGAAAAGTAGATGTGCCTATCAATGATGAAGAAATTTCAACCGAATTAAAAATTGATTATTTGGGTGGCGAGTTTGATAGGAGTTATACATTTGATGAAACTTTGGAATATGGTAATTTCACCATAAACCTTTCACCAACTTATCAAATAAAGCAAGACGATTTAACGCTTAATTTGGGTGTGTCTTTAGCCTATTTAAACGATAGGCCTTCTGGTGAAAGCAAGTTTTATATTTATCCAAATATTACAGCATCGTATCGTTTGGTGAGCAATGTATTAATTGCTTACGGCGGTATTCAAGGGGATTTAATTCAAAATTCTTATCATGGTTTTGCTAATGCAAATTCGTTTGTTTCGCCAACCTTGTTTATAATGCCTACCGATCAACTTTACAACGCTTATGTAGGTTTAAAGGGTAAGATTTCTAGTAACATGAGCTATAATATTGCTGGAAAATATATTTCCGAAAGAAATAAAGCGCTTTATAAAACCAATGTAATAAAGGATGTTGCCCCAGAAAACGATTATGACTACGGAAATTCATTTGGAATTGTTTATGATAATGTGGATACCTTTGGTGTTTCGGGAGAAATTAGTGCTGATGTGAATCGAAATTTTAAATTAGGATTAAAGGCTGAGTATTTTGCTTATGACACCGATGGTGAAGCCGAAGCGTGGAACCTGCCAGATTTTAAAGGTTCGTTATTTATGGATTATCAAATTGACGAAAGCTGGTTTGCTGGAGCTAATTTATTTTATATTGGCGAACGCAAAGACATTTTAGAGTTGCAGGGGTTAACGCCAACTTCGTTTGAGCCAACAGTTTTAGATAGTTATTTTGATGCCAATGCACATGTGGGCTACCACATAAACGAGCAATTTTCCATTTTTGCAAAAGTGAATAATATAGCGGACAAAGCTTACCAAAAATGGCAGAATTTCCCGGTGCAGAGCATTCAGTTTTTAGCTGGAGCAACTTATAAGTTTGATTTCTAGTTCCCGCCTGCGCGGGAATGACAGATTAACCCAGCTGCGCCAAATAATCAAAATGCTCTCCTTTGGTAATGAGCTCACATTTCAGTCCAACGGTTTCACAAGCTAGCTTTAAAGTATCAAAATCTAAGTACAGCCATTTCATTGGGGTTTCTTTTTCGCCTTTATAGCTTAAAAAATAATCGAGTTCGCCATAATAACTAGAATTCATATCCATCCAATAGCCGCCATCTTCATCTTCGTACATGTATTTGATGTCGGACGAGTCTATTAAAATTTGTCCGCTAGTATTCAAAAGGCTTTTTAAATGCTCTAAATATTTTGAAACTTGCTTTAATTCCTGAAAAATGCCAGTGCCATTCATGAGTAATAAAATGGTGTCAAAAGTTTCGGTTTCATCTAAAACTGAAATGTTTTCAGTATTTAAAACACCAAGTTGTTTGGCAACTTCAATGGCACCTTCAGAAATATCAATCGCTTTTACTTTAAGCTCTTTTTCCTGTAAGTACAAACTGTGGATTCCTGTACCACAACCCACATCTAACACAGAGCCTTTACAAAGTTTTAACGCTCTCTGTTCAATTTTAGGCATTTCAGAAAAATTACGAAATAAATAGGGCAGGGGCAATTCGTCTTCATCCGATATACTGGTTGAGGTTACGATGTCTTCGGTGTAATTTCCGTTTTGGTAATCGAGCAGTGCTTTTCCGAAAAGGTCTTTCATAATTTGTAAAACTAAACTTGTTTCAGCATCTCATATAAAGTGCTATTTTTGTGCCATGCAGGACTTCATAGAAAATCTCCCAAAGCTCGCCAAAGATAAACATAACGAAAACAAAAAATTCTTCGCGAAGCTAAAAAAGAAACCACCCAAAAATTTGGATTACGTGATGCAAGAGTTACATGACGACGAATTTGAGCGAACCGATTGTTTGGAGTGTGCCAACTGCTGTAAAACTACTGGGCCTTTGTTTACCGATAAAGATATTGAGCGTATTGCAAAACACTTTAGGTTAAAGCCGCAGCAATTTATTGAGCATTATTTACGAGTTGATGACGAAAACGATTATGTATTGCAAAGCGTGCCATGTACGTTTTTAGGAGCGGATAATTATTGCTCCATTTACGATGTGCGGCCAAAGGCATGCCGTGAGTTTCCTCATACCGACCGAAAAAAGTTTCAGCAAATTTCTAATTTAACTTTAAAGAATGTGGCCATTTGCCCGGCAGCTTTTAACATCGTTGAGGCCATGAAGGAAAAAATAAAATAATTTTATTTAGGTTTGAATTTTTAGCTTTGGTGGCCCAATCTATAAATACCGAATGCTAACTTCAATTTGACAACAGGGATTCTATCCGTTCTCAATATCACTAATATGATGTTCCAAGGCCTTTACAGAAATCTGAATTTCTTTTATTAATAAGGCTAGAGAAAAAATTAGTAAAATGAGTGCCACACCAAATACCCAAATAGCAACAATGTGCTGCTCGATATAAATTAAAAACATGGTGAGTACACACAAAAGCAAACTGCTAATGCCCGCAATTTGCATGCTTCGTGTTAAATACAATCGTTTCTTTAAATTCCTTATTTGTTTTATTAACCGTTCATCTTTTTTCTTCAAGTATTTATCGTGTAAATCCCTGATAACAGCTGCATAGGCAATAAATCTATTGGTGTAGGCCAACATAATTAGCGAAATGGCCGAAAATAAAAGTGCTGGCGTGGTTAAGGTGAGTTGTTCCATTATAAAAATTTCTTCAAATTTAGAGAACTTCAAAGTAAAACTCCCAATATTTTCTATTTTAGTGACATGCAAGAAGACTTCCTACATTATATTTGGAAACATAGGAAATTTCAAATTAGTAACTTCAATACCACTTCTGGAGAGTATATTGCTGTGGTTTCCACAGGGCAACATAATTTTAATTCGGGACCAGATTTTTTTAATGCCCAATTAAAAATCGATGACCAACTGTGGGCTGGTAATGTTGAAATTCATGTAAAATCGTCCGATTGGTTTTTGCATAACCACGAGCAAGACCCTATATACGATAATGTGATTTTACATGTGGTTTGGGAGCATGATACTGAAGTGTTTAGAAAAGACAATACGCCCATTCCAACTCTCCAGTTAAAGGATTATGTAGATGATGACATTTTAGACAATTACAATAAGTTATTTTCAAGACAAAACAGATGGATTAATTGCGAAAATGATTTTAATTCTGTTGATGATTTTGTTCTAAGCCATTGGAAGGAGCGTTTGTTTTTTGAACGTTTGGAAAGAAAATCGGAAACTATTAAAACATTACTGGATGCATCAAAAAATGACTGGGAAGCAGTATTGTTTAAAATGTTAGCCAAAAATTTTGGACTAAAAGTAAACGGAGAACCGTTTATGAGCATGGCACAATCATTTGATTTTTCTATTCTTAGGAAAACACAATCAAATTTACTGACCTTGGAAGCCTTGTTTATAGGTCAATCCGACTTGTTAAGTACTGATGCCGAAGGAACTTACCATAAAAGTTTGGTGGATGAATACAACTTTTTAAAACAAAAATTTAAATTGAATAACAGGCAAGTTGCCCCCGTGCAGTTTTTTAGATTGCGTCCTCCAAACTTTCCAACCATCCGCTTGTCTCAATTGGCAAATTTATACTATGAGCACCAAAATTTGTTTTCAAAAGTTAATGAGGCCAAATGTTTAGATGACTTTTATGATATTTTCAATGTGTCAACTTCCGACTTTTGGAAAACCCACTACACCTTTAAAAAAGAATCCAAATCTTCAGAAAAGAAGTTAACAAAATCATTTATTGATTTATTAGTCATCAATACCATTTTGCCTTTAAAACTTAGCTATGCTAAACATAAAGGTGAGTCCAAAGTGGATGCTATAGTTAAAGTAGCATCAGCCATAAAATCTGAAAAAAATAGTATTGTAGAAAAGTTTAATGGGTTACGTTCTATTTCGCAATCTGCACTCGATTCACAAGCGCTTATTCAACTTAAAACAAGCTATTGTGATAAACATAAATGCTTGCAGTGTGCTGTAGGCAATCAACTTTTAAACAAATAAACTTTTAAAGCAATAAACTAAATATTAAATTGCAGCATGAAAAACATCTATAAACCATTATTGTTTTTTCAAAAGCATGGGTACTATGTTTGTCAGCGTATCGCTGATAGATTGGGTATTCGGGCAAAAGTAGTGCGAACTTCTTTTATGTATTTAACCTTTGTAACACTTGGTTTTGGGTTTGCGCTTTATTTATTTTTGGCTTTCTGGATGCGCATAAAAGATTTGGTTTACACAAAACGCTCATCGGTATTTGATTTGTAATCTTTATGAACCCACTAATTAGATTCTTTAGAACCAAAATTTACACTGCTGTATTTCTACTTGGAATCATTTTGTTAATTGGTGTTGCCGGATATAAAATGATTTCTGGGTATTCTTGGGTAGATGCCCTATACATGACTGTTATTACTATGACTACCGTAGGTTTTGGCGAGGTGGTTCCGCTTAACGATACATCCAAGATTTTTACGATTTTCTTAATTTTAGCAAGCGTAGTTATTGTAGGTTATGCCCTGTCTATTATTACCGAATACATTTTAAGCAAAAACGATATTGAAGAATTAAAATACAAAAAAATGCAAAAACAAATAGATAGTTATATTAACCATATTGTTATTTGCGGATATGGAAGAAACGGTAAGCAGGCCGCTAGAAAACTTAGAGCTTACAACAAACAGTTTATTGTAATTGAAAAGGATAAAGAGGTGGAAGAGCGTCTTCAACTTGACGATGTACCATATGTTATTGGAAATGCCAATGAAGATGAGGTGCTTAACATGGCGGGGGTAGATAGGGCTTCGTGTTTTATTTCAGCTTTGCCAAATGATGCTGATAATTTGTTCGTGGTACTTTCTGCTAGACAACTTAATAAGTCGATAAGCATTATAAGCAGAGCATCAAATGAATCATCTTATGAGAAGTTGAAGTTTGCAGGAGCCAACAATGTAATTTTACCTGATAAAATTGGGGGAGACCACATGGCATCCTTAGTTGTCGTGCCCGGTTTAATGGAGTTTATTGATAATTTGTCCATCGTTGGTAAATCAAATATTAATATAGAAGAGGTTGCCGTAGAAAAACTATACAACACCAAAGAACCCAAAACAATAAAGGATTTAGACTTAAGAAGAAAAACGGGCTGTACTGTTATAGGTTATAAAAACGAAAATGGTGAATATATTGTGAACCCCGAGGCTGAATTAAGATTAGCTCCAAATTCTAAAATTATTGTGTTGGGTCGCCCAGAGCAAATAGAAGCTCTAAATTCGGAGTACGACATAGATTAGCGGATTGCCTATTTTAACAGAACTAGTTTTAACAGATCATTTTTTTTTAGCATATTGCTACTTTTTAAAATAAATCTTTAAATATAATTTACTAATTATACAATTTATGAAGAAATATCTTCTTTCTATATTTTCAATATTAATTCCATTTTTAACCTTTGCGCAAGAAACAACCTCTGAAAAAATCGATAGGATTTTTAAAGATTACACTGGTTGGTTTGTAGATGCTATTTTTTACGAAGTTCCGTTTTCAGAAACCTATCAAATTCCTTGGGTTTTAATTGTTCTAGTTGGTGGAGCAGTATTTTTTACGCTTTATTTTAGGTTTATAAACTTTACTGGTTTTAGAACGGCCATACGTGTAGTTCAGGGCAAATATGAAGATATCGAAAAGCATGGGGTTGATAGCCTATATGGAGACCAAACTCCTGGCGGAGATGTTTTTGAAACGATAAGAGATGAAAGTGTAGAAGGCGAAGTATCGCACTTTCAGGCTTTAACGGCAGCGCTTTCTGCAACCGTAGGTTTAGGAAATATTGCAGGTGTGGCCGTGGCATTATCTATTGGTGGCCCAGGCGCAACATTTTGGATGATAATGGCGGGGCTTTTGGGAATGGCTTCAAAATTTGCCGAATGTACTTTAGGTGTAAAATATAGAGATGTTGGTGACGATGGTACTGTTTATGGTGGCCCTATGTATTATTTAACCAAAGGTTTTGGTGAAAAAGGCATGAAAGGTTTCGGTAGGGTACTCGCCGTATTATTTGCCATTTTTGTTATTGGAGGGTCATTTGGCGGCGGAAATATGTTTCAAGCCAATCAAGCAGCGGCGCAATTTATCAAATTGTTTGATTTTCAAAGTGCAAACGCAGGCATGTATTTTGGTATTGTAATGGCTTTTTTTGTAGCTATCGTTATCATAGGAGGTATAAAAAGAATTGCCTCGGTAACCGAAAAAGTAGTGCCATTTATGGCTGGTATTTACGTATTGGCGGCATTGATAATTTTGGGTGCAAATTGGCACTTAATTGATGATGCTTTCGGATTGATTTACGAAGGTGCTTTTTCAGGATTAGGTATTGCCGGCGGATTGGTTGGTGTGATGATTCAAGGTATTAGAAGAGGCGCGTTTTCTAACGAAGCAGGGGTTGGTAGTGCTGCCATTGCACACTCTGCCGTTCGCACAAAATACCCAGCTAGTGAGGGTATTGTGGCACTTTTGGAACCTTTTGTTGATACGGTGGTTATTTGTACCATGACTGCTTTAGTGATTGTAATCACCAATTTTGATGGCCAGTTTATGGAATACGGTGTCCCAATAAAAGAAGGTGTTGAGTTTACGGCATCAGCCTTCGATTCGGTAATACCACATTTCTCAATCATATTGACCATAGCAGTTATTCTATTTGCATTTTCTACCATGATATCTTGGTCTTATTACGGTATGCAAGGTTGGGTGTTTTTGTTCGGAAAAGGAAAAATTAGTGATTTAGCATATAAAATACTGTTTTTGTTTTTTGTAGTTGTGGGAGCATCCATTAGTCTTGGAGCAGTAATAGATTTCTCTGATGCTATGATTTTTGCCATGGTAGTGCCGAATATAATCGGCGTTGTTGTATTATCGCCAGTTATTAGCAAGGAACTCAAAAAGTACATGAAAGCCATAAATGTAAAGAAAGAAGCTATGGAGGAAGGTGCTGAAGACCTTACTAAGCATATGTAATAACTAAACTAAATATATTATGAAATCCCATTTCAAGTTTTCTAAAGAACAGCGAAATGGGATTTTTTTATTGCTCTTCCTTATCATTGTATTTCAGTGTGTTTGTTTTTTTGTCGACTTTTCTTCTGAGGACATTCAAGTTGACCAAAAAGAACTATCAAAATTCATCAAAGAGATAGATTCGCTCAAACAAGTGAAAATAGAAGAGAGCAAGCCAAAAATCTATCCGTTTAACCCCAATTTTATAACAGATTTTAAAGGCTCAACTTTAGGAATGAGCAACGAAGAAATTGATAGGTTGTTGGAATTTAGAAAACAGGATAAATGGGTTAATTCTCCTGAACAATTTCAAGAAGTTACTCAAATTTCAGACTCTTTATTAGCAGTTATTTCGCCATATTTTAAATTTCCTGATTGGGTAGCCAATCCCAAACGAACATCAAACTATTCAACTTATAGTAACAAGCCAAAAACATATGCCCAAAAGATAGACCTTAACAAGGCAACAGCTCAACAACTTCAAAAAGTAAATGGTTTGGGCAAAGTGCTTTCAGAGCGTATTTTAAAGTTTAGAAATAAACTTGGAGGTGGTTTTATTGCCGATGTTCAGCTTTATGATGTTTACGGTTTAACCCCAGAGGTCATTCAGAAAATAACAAGTGATTTTACAGTAAAAACTCCAGGTAATATTGAAAAAATTGATTTAAATACGGCCAACGTTAATCAATTGGTTACTGTTCCACATATTGATTATGATTTAGCTGCCGATATTTTAGAACAGCGTAAATTGCGCGAAGGCTTTCAAACAATGGACGAATTAAATAAAGTAAAAAACTTTCCTTCAAATAAAATAAAGATAATTGAATTATATTTGCATCTTGAAAAAGAAAATAGATGAATAGTATGTACTTCACCGAAGAGCATGGTCTTTTTAGAAAAAGCCTACAAGATTTTTTAAATAAAGAAGTGGTGCCTCATATAGAAAAGTGGGAAGAAACAGGAAATATCGACCGTTCTATTTGGAAGAAATTTGGCGATATGGGCTTTTTCGGTATCAACTATCCAGAAGCCTATGGAGGAATGAATCTGGATTTGTTTTACACCGTAATTCTACTTGAAGAACTTCAAAAAATAAACTCAGGTGGTTTTGCTGCCGCTATTTGGGCGCACGCTTATTTGGCTATGACGCATTTAAATGTAGAAGGAAGTGAAGACATTAAACAAAACTATTTAGCACCAAGTATCACTGGAGATAAAATTGGTTGCTTGTGCATTACAGAGCCTTTCGGCGGAAGCGATGTAGCAGGAATGAGAACTACGGCGGTTAAAGATGGCGACGGCTACATTATAAATGGTTCAAAAACATTTATCACTAACGGGGTGATTAGCGATTATTTGGTAGTAGCTGCCAAAACAAACCCAGAGTTGGGCAATAAAGGTATAAGTATATTTTTAATTGATAGGGAAACCAAAGGGGTATCTGCCACGAAATTGGATAAGTTGGGCTGGCGTGCTTCTGATACTGGTGAAATAGCTTTTGATAATGTAAAAATACCGAGTGACAATTTAATGGGAGAAGAAGGTAAGGGCTTTTCTTATATTATGCAGCACTTTTCATTAGAGCGTTTAATTATGGGAGTTAATGCTCATGCCCGTGCTGAATATGCTTTAGAGTACGCTCTGGAATATATGAACGAACGCCATGCTTTTGGTCATTCAATTGATAAGTTTCAGGCTTTAAGGCATACGATTGCGGACTTATATACCGAAATGGAGGTTTGTAAAGCTTTTAATTATTCCGTTGCCTTTAGGTTGGATAGGGGAGAGTATGTGGTGAAGGAAGCTACTATGTCTAAACTCAAATCAACGAAAATGGCCGATGAGGTTATTTATCAATGTTTGCAATTTTTGGGCGGTTACGGCTATATGGAAGATTACCCTATGGCTCGTTTGTTCCGTGATAGCCGATTAGGGCCAATTGGTGGTGGAACATCAGAAATTTTACGTGAAATTATCGCTAAAATCATAATCGATAAGAAAGAATATCGACCAGCTACAAAGTAAGATGATTGTTGTTTTGGCGAAAATGTTATAACATTATTAGCCGAAATTATTGTTTATAAAAAGGAGTTTAAGCCAGCGACTTAGGTAGAGCTCTTTAAAGCGTCTGCAATTAACCTCGTTTTTTTAATTCGGCCTGTCTCATGGGCATCGAGTCGATTATTTCGAAGAGTTTTTCTTTGATTAAAACCTTTTTTTGTTGAAGTTTTATTCCTCCATCCAACCCGATTAGAAGTACTTCAAACTTTATATTTTTGTTCAATACTCGTTTGGTCAATGTTTCAGATATCTTGCCAGAATGGTTTAACTTACTATTTGAATAATCAATATATTGAAATTTGTCCCCAGTAATTTTATACATTACTATTTTTCTATCAATTAGTTCCCTAGTTGAATTCCTAAACTCTTGAAGTTGTTTTTGAGATGTATTCGAATCTATTTCTGATGCTTTTATAATCACTATTCTGTGCTTCCATTTATGGGTTTCCAAGTTTTGTCCATAAAAATTGAAATATGAAAAACAGGCTATGATTAATTTGATTGCAATATTTATTTTCATTTCTTAGATTATTACTTATAAGTAGTGAGGGGGTAAAACAAGTTGAACATAAACATAATATAGGGTATAAATTTTTCTTTGTCAAGCCTTTGGTGAAAACTGGATTTAATTTTTTCTATAAAAAAATAATGTTTAATTGTAGATTTAAAATTAGTTTTTATATTTGCAGCCTGAAAATTCTAAAAGAGAGGAGGTTAAGACACTATGTTAATAATACCCATTAAAGAAGGAGAAAATATAGATAGAGCGTTAAAGCGTTTTAAAAGAAAGTTCGATAGAACCGGAACAAAACGTGCATTGCAGTCTCGCAAGCAATTTAATAAGCCTTCTGTTTTACGTAGAGCTCAAGTTCAAAAAGCACAGTACATCCAACAGTTAAGAGATGCAGAAGATATATAAATTTATCTTTTGAATAATATTAATCCCGCCTTGAGCGGGATTTTTTTTGCTTCAAATTATCAGATTAGAACACAATCAAATTAAAGTTGTGAGTTGCACTTTAAACTTTTAACTTTAAACCTTTATCACGTTTTATGTCCTTAAATCCATTTATAGATTATTTGTTGTTAGAAAAGAACTACTCTAAATTAACCGTTAGGGCTTACCAAACGGATATTGAGAGTTTCTCGGAATTTATTGAAGCTGAATATGGGACCAAATCCATCCAAAAGATTAATTATCAGCAGATAAGAAGTTGGATTGTTCAATTGGTAGAAAATGGTGTGAGCAATAGAAGTGTTAACCGAAAAGTGTCGGCATTAAGCACCTACTATAAATTTCTTTTAAAGGTTGGTGACATTGATCTCAATCCATTGGGAAAGCACCGGGCATTAAAAACCAGTAAAAAAGTGCAGGTGCCATTTTCAGAAGCCGAAATAAAAACAGTTTTGGACGATTTGAATTTTGGAGATGATTTTGATAGCGTACGTAACAAATTCATTATAGAGCTCTTTTATTCAACGGGTATAAGAAGGATAGAACTGGTAGAGCTAAAGCTGTCAAGTTTAGATCTTGATAATAAAACCTTAAAAGTTTTAGGAAAACGAAATAAAGAACGCATCGTTCCGTTATTAAATTCAGTAGTTAAAACGGCGTTTGATTATTTAGAGAAAAGGATTAATCTTCCAAGTATTTCAGATGAGAATAATTTGCTTTTAACGAAAAAGGGAGTTAAAATATATGAAACGCTTGTGTACAGAATAATAAATGATTATTTTAGTTTGGCATCGTCAAAAGTAAAAAAGAGTCCGCATATACTCAGGCACTCTTTTGCCACGCATTTGTTAAACCAAGGTGCAGATTTAAACGCTGTTAAAGAACTTTTAGGGCACTCTAGCTTAGCTGCTACCCAGGTTTATACCCATAATAGTATAGCAGAATTAAAAAAAGTACATGTTAATGCGCACCCAAGAAGCAAAAAGTAGCGCGATGTATATTGTCTAACCAAAAAGAGTATTAGTATGAAAGTAAACACGCAATCAGTGAATTTTAATGCAGACCAGAAATTGATAAACTTTATCCAAAAGCGAATGGATAAATTGGATATGTTTTATGATAAGGTTATAAAATCAGATGTGTTTTTAAAGGTTGAAAATACGAGTCAAAAAGAAAATAAAATTTTTGAAGCGAGAGTGAGTGTTCCTGGTGATAGTTTTGTGGTAAAAAAACAATGTAAAAGTTTTGAAGAGGGTACTGATATGGCTGTTGCATCCCTAGAAAGACAGCTTAAAAAACGAAAAGAAAAATTAAGAACACATTTATAATAAAATTTCTTTAAAAATGTTTTGAATAAAATAAAAAATCTATACATTTGCAGTCCGTTAGAAATAACGGGCTTTTTTTTATGCTCAAAAGTATAAAAAATGCCGATGTAGCTCAGCTGGCTAGAGCAGCTGATTTGTAATCAGCAGGTCGTGGGTTCGAGTCCCTCCATCGGCTCAAGTTCTTTAAAAAATTGAAATTAAGTTTATCGGGGAGATACTCAAGCGGCCAACGAGGACAGACTGTAAATCTGTTGTTTTTTAACTTCGCAGGTTCGAATCCTGCTCTCCCCACATTAAACTTATAAAAATTAAATATTGCGGGAGTAGCTCAGTTGGTAGAGCGTCAGCCTTCCAAGCTGAATGTCGCCGGTTCGAACCCGGTCTCCCGCTCAAAAAGTTCATTCAAATTTAAGAACACTTAAAATAAGGTGTTTTTATATTGTATTAACGAGTAGGGTGGGAAGTTTATACTGAGCAGAGTCGAAGTAAACCCGGTCTCCCACTCAAAACTTGAAGTTAAAGGTTTCAAGTTGTATAAGAAGCTAGTTTTTAGATCAAAACTTGAAGCTTTGAATACAAAACCTGAAACACAAAATGCCGGTGTAGCTCAGGGGTAGAGCGTTTCCTTGGTAAGGAAGAGGTCACGAGTTCAAATCTCGTCATTGGCTCTATTGATTAGAAATTAGGATACACTAATATTATTATATAACTAAGATTAAAAATTATTTAAAAACATGGCAAAGGCAACTTTCGATCGTTCAAAACCACACTTAAATATTGGTACAATTGGACACGTAGATCACGGTAAAACAACTTTAACTGCTGCTATTACTAAAGTATTAGCTGATGCAGGTTTCTCAGAAGCAAGATCATTCGATCAAATTGATAACGCACCAGAAGAAAAAGAAAGAGGTATTACAATTAATACTTCACACGTAGAATATCAAACACAAAATCGTCACTATGCGCACGTTGACTGTCCAGGTCACGCGGATTACGTGAAGAACATGGTTACTGGTGCTGCTCAAATGGACGGTGCTATTTTGGTGGTAGCTGCTACTGATGGTCCTATGCCACAAACTCGTGAGCATATCTTATTAGGTCGTCAAGTAGGTATTCCTCGTATCGTTGTTTTCTTAAACAAAGTTGATATGGTTGACGATGAAGAGCTTTTAGAGCTTGTTGATATGGAAGTTAGAGATTTATTGAACTTCTACGAGTACGATGGAGACAATGGTCCTGTAGTTTCTGGTTCTGCTTTAGGCGCACTTAACGGTGAGCAAAAATGGGTGGATACTGTATTGGAACTTATGGAAGCATGTGATACATGGATTGAAGAGCCTGTACGTGATATGGATAAGCCTTTCTTAATGCCTATCGAGGATGTATTCTCAATTACTGGTCGTGGTACTGTAGCAACTGGCCGTATCGAAACGGGTATTGCAAAAACTGGTGATCCTGTAGAGATTATTGGTATGGGTGCTGAGAAATTAAACTCTACTATTACTGGTATCGAGATGTTCCGTCAGATATTAGATAGAGGTGAAGCTGGAGATAATGCTGGTATCTTATTAAGAGGTATTGAGAAAACTCAAATCTCTAGAGGTATGGTTATTACTAAGCCTGGATCTGTAACTCCTCACGCTAAATTTAAAGCGGAGGTTTACATTCTTAAAAAAGAAGAAGGTGGACGTCACACTCCATTCCACAATAACTACCGTCCTCAGTTCTACGTACGTACAACTGATGTAACTGGAAACATTTCTCTTCCTGATGGAGTTGAAATGGTTATGCCTGGAGATAACTTAACTATCACTGTTGAATTGATTCAACCAATTGCAATGAACGTAGGTTTACGTTTTGCAATCCGTGAAGGTGGTAGAACTGTAGGTGCAGGTCAGGTAACTGAAATATTAGACTAATACAGTTTAATTAAATATAAAAGTTAAGGTATTCCGGAAAACGGAATACCTTGACTTATATTTACGGGTTTAGCTCAGTTGGTAGAGCACTGGTCTCCAAAACCAGGTGTCGGGAGTTCGAGTCTCTCAACCCGTGCGATAATAAGTTGAACTCTTTTTTTTCAATTTATAAAACAAAAATAAAATGGCAGGAATTGTAAACTATATTAAAGAATCATTCGGAGAACTGAAAAACAACGTGACTTGGCCAACATGGGCAGAGGGACAAAGCTTAACGGTTTTAGTGGCTGTTTTTTCAATTATATTTTCTCTTGCTATTTGGGGCGTAGATACTGTGTTCAGTAAAGTGATTGCAGCTTACTTTCAATGGATTGGTTAAAACAAGCAGAAAAAAGAAGAATTTATGTCTGAAGTAAGTGAAAAAAAATGGTACGTAGTTCGTGCTGTAAGTGGTCAAGAAAACAAAATTAAAACCTACATCGAAAATGAAATAGCACGATTGGGTTTGCAGGATTATGTTGACCAAGTATTAGTGCCTACAGAACGCGTGGTTCAAATCCGTAACGGAAAAAAAATCCATAAAGAAAAAGTGTTTTTTCCTGGATATATTATGATTCAGGCTAATTTAACAGGTGAAGTTCCTCATATAATTAGATCGGTAACAAACGTTATTGGTTTCTTAGGTGAAACAAAAGGAGGGGATCCGGTGCCGTTAAGACAATCTGAAGTAAACAGAATGTTAGGCAAGGTCGATGAGCTAGCCGTAGAGGAAAGTGCGAATGTGGCCATACCGTTTACAAAAGGAGAAACAGTAAAAGTTATCGATGGGCCATTCAATGGATTTGATGGAACAATCGAAAAAATAAACGAAGAAAAGCGTAAGCTTGAAGTAATGGTGAAGATTTTCGGAAGAAAAACACCATTGGAGTTAAGTTATATGCAGGTTGAAAAAGTATAATAATTGTTACACTATATAAATTGATATGTTTTTTGCTTCCAATGGAAAGCGTATCAGACTAAATTATTAAAAATGGCAAAAGAATTAGGTAAAGTAGTTAAGTTACAAGTTCGGGGAGGTGCTGCGAATCCGTCGCCACCGGTTGGACCCGCTTTAGGTGCTGCTGGAGTTAACATTATGGAGTTCTGTAAGCAATTTAATGCTAGAACCCAAGATAAGGCTGGTAAAGTTTTACCGGTAGTTATCTCTGTTTATAAAGACAAGTCTTTCGACTTCGTTATTAAAACTCCTCCAGCTGCAGTACAATTATTAGAAGCGGCCAAGGTGAAAAAAGGTTCAGGTGAACCAAACCGAAAAAAAGTAGCTAAAGTATCTTGGGACCAGGTTAAGGCCATAGCAGAAGACAAAATGCAAGATTTAAATGCATTTGAAATTGGTTCTGCTATGAAAATGGTTGCTGGTACAGCAAGATCGATGGGAATAACCGTAACAGGAAAATTTCCTTCTTAATCTATTAAAGCATTAAAAAATGGCAAGATTAACAAGAAAGCAAAAAGAGGCTTTAGCGAAGATTGAAAATGGGAAGGTGTATTCATTAGATGAAGCATCTGCCTTAGTTAAAGAAATTACCAATGCAAAGTTTGATGCATCAGTTGATTTGGCGGTACGTTTGGGTGTAGATCCACGTAAAGCTAATCAAATGGTAAGAGGTGTTGTTTCACTTCCTCACGGTACTGGTAAAGACATGAAAGTATTAGCATTAGTAACACCAGATAAAGAAGCCGAAGCTAAAGAAGCTGGAGCAGATTACGTTGGTTTAGACGAATACCTTGAAAAAATCAAGGGCGGATGGACAGACGTTGATGTTATCGTTACTATGCCAAGTGTTATGGGTAAATTAGGTCCTTTAGGACGTATATTAGGCCCTCGTGGCTTAATGCCAAACCCAAAGACTGGTACAGTAACTATGGATGTTGCAAAAGCAGTTAGCGAGGTGAAAGCTGGTAAAATTGACTTTAAAGTTGATAAATACGGTATCGTTCACGCTGCTATTGGAAAAGCATCTTTCAGTGCTGATAAAATTGCAGGAAACGCAAATGAATTATTACAAACATTAATTAAATTAAAACCAACAACTGCAAAAGGTATTTATGTAAAGAGCATTTTTATGTCTTCTACCATGAGTCCTAGTATAGCTGTTGATCCTAAAATTGGTTAATTTAAGTTAAAACTTTTATTATGACAAGAGAAGAAAAATCACAAGTAATTGAGGACTTAACTGCAGAATTAGCCGAGAACCCAAATATCTATTTAGCCGATATTTCAGGATTAAACGCAGGAGCTACTTCAGATTTACGTCGTGCCGCATTTAAGGCTAACGTAAGAATGGCAGTTGTTAAAAATACATTACTTGCAAAAGCGATGGAAGCTTCAGATAAAGAATTTGGAGAGCTTCCTTCAGTTTTAAAAGGAAATACATCAGTGATGTATGCCGAGGCAGGCAATGCACCAGCTAAGTTGATAAAAAACTTCCGAAAAAAATCAGAAAAGCCTTTATTAAAAGGTGCATTTATTGAGGAAGCTATTTACATTGGTGATGAACAATTAGAAACTTTAGTAGAGATTAAATCTAAAGACGAATTGTTAGGAGAAATTGTAGGATTACTACAATCTCCAGCCAAAAATGTTATTTCTGCACTTAAATCGGGTGGAGGTACATTAGCTGGACTTATTAAAACACTATCCGAAAAAGAAGGATAGTACAAAGCAGTACGCACTTTATTACAATTATATTATTACAAAAATTATTAAAACGGTAGAAAAATGGCAGATTTAAAAGATTTCGCAGAACAATTAGTTAACCTTACTGTAAAAGAAGTAAATGAGTTAGCAACTATATTAAAAGATGAGTATGGCATCGAGCCTGCTGCTGCTGCTGCAGTTGCAGTTGCTGGTCCTGCTGGCGGTGGTGAAGCTGAAGAAGCTCAAACTGAGTTTGATGTAATCCTTAAAGCAGCAGGTGGTTCTAAACTAGCTGTTGTAAAACTAGTTAAAGAATTAACTGGATTAGGATTAAAAGAAGCTAAAGGTTTAGTTGATGACGCACCATCTCCAATCAAAGAAGGTGTAGCTAAAGATGAAGCAGAAGCTCTTAAAGCCCAATTAGAAGAGGCTGGAGCTGAGGTTGAGCTTAAGTAAGCTTAATTACTCAAAAACATTAGGGTTTAGGTCTGGAGAGCAATCTCTAAGACCTAAACCATTTTGCGTATATAATGATTATATATGCTTTCACTATTTTTTTAATCAAAATTCCGTCCATTGATGTTATCAACACAAGCTGAAAGATTAAATTTCTCCTCTATTGTAAATAGAACGGAATATCCTGACTTTTTGGATATTCAGATTAAATCCTTCCAGGATTTTTTCCAATTAGAAACAAAATCTGAAGAAAGAGGTGATGAAGGGCTTTATAACACCTTCATGGAAAACTTTCCAATTACAGATTCACGTAATCAATTCGTTTTAGAATTTTTAGATTACTTCGTAGATCCGCCAAGATATGCCATTGAAGAGTGTATTGAAAGAGGACTTACTTACAGCGTTCCGCTAAAGGCAAGATTAAAGTTATATTGTACGGATCCTGAACATGAGGATTTCGAGACCATTGTTCAAGATGTGTACTTAGGAACTATACCTTACATGACGCCAAGTGGTACTTTTGTTATTAATGGTGCCGAGCGTGTAGTAGTATCTCAATTACACCGTTCGCCTGGTGTATTCTTCGGGCAGTCGTTCCATGCTAATGGAACAAAATTATATTCAGCAAGGGTTATTCCATTCAAAGGATCATGGATTGAGTTTGCTACAGATATTAACCAGGTAATGTATGCTTACATTGACAGAAAGAAAAAATTACCTGTTACAACACTTTTCCGTGCTATCGGGTTTGAGCGTGATAAAGATATCTTAGAGATTTTTGATTTAGCCGAAGAGGTTAAAGTTTCAAAAACTGGGTTAAAAAAATATTTAGGAAGAAAATTAGCAGCGCGTGTTCTTAATACATGGCATGAGGATTTTGTTGATGAAGATACTGGTGAAGTTGTATCTATAGAGCGTAACGAAATTGTATTGGATCGTGATACAGTTTTAGACAAAGAAAACATAGAAGAAATTCTTGAAGCTGATGTAAAAACCATTCTTTTACACAAGGAATCGAACGAACAAGGTGATTACGCCATTATTCACAACACGCTTCAAAAAGACCCAACAAACTCTGAAAAAGAAGCTGTTGAGCATATTTATAGACAATTACGTAATGCCGAGCCGCCGGATGAGGAAACCGCTCGTGGTATTATCGATAAATTGTTCTTTAGTGACCAACGTTACTCTTTAGGAGAGGTAGGTCGTTACAGAATGAATAAAAAACTGGGTCTTGATATTGGTATGGATAAGCAAGTGCTTACCAAAGAAGATATCATTACCATCATAAAATACTTAATCGAGCTTATCAATTCTAAAGCTGAGATTGATGATATTGATCACTTATCTAACCGGCGTGTACGTACTGTTGGTGAGCAATTATCATCTCAGTTTGGTGTTGGTTTAGCGCGTATGGCTCGTACCATTCGTGAGCGAATGAATGTTCGTGACAACGAGGTGTTTACGCCAATAGATTTGATTAACGCGAAGACTTTATCTTCTGTAATCAACTCGTTTTTTGGAACTAACCAGTTATCTCAGTTTATGGATCAAACGAATCCATTAGCGGAGATTACTCATAAGCGTCGTCTATCGGCTCTTGGACCTGGAGGTTTATCTAGAGAGAGAGCAGGTTTTGAGGTTCGTGATGTTCACTATACGCACTATGGTCGTTTATGTCCTATAGAAACACCGGAGGGACCAAATATTGGTTTGATTTCTTCACTTTCAGTTTTTGCTAAAGTGAACTCTATGGGATTCATTGAAACACCATATAGGAAAGTAACTGATGGTGTTGTTGATATAAAAAATGAACCAACATACTTAAGTGCCGAAGAGGAGGAAGATAGATTAATCGCTCAAGCAACTGTTGAAGTTGATGGAGATGGCAAAATTTTACATGATAAGGTTATTGCAAGAATGGAAGGTGACTTCCCTGTAATTGAACCAACTGATTTGCACTATACAGATGTAGCACCAAACCAAATATCATCGATTTCGGCTTCTTTAATTCCGTTCTTAGAGCATGATGATGCCAATAGAGCCTTGATGGGGTCTAACATGATGCGTCAGGCTGTGCCTTTATTAAGAGTAGATGCACCAATTGTTGGTACAGGGTTAGAGCGTCAAGTAGCTTCAGATTCTAGAGTATTAATTAATGCTGAAGGAATAGGAGAAGTACTTTATGTAGATGCTAATGAGATTAAAATAAGGTATGATAGAACAGAAGATGAAGCTAAAGTAAGTTTTGATTCTGATGTTAAAACATATCAATTAGTAAAATTCAGAAAAACAAACCAAGGTACTTCCATCAACCTTAAACCAATTGTTGTTAAAGGTGATAAAGTATCGAAAGGCCAAGTTTTATGTGAAGGTTATGCAACTCAAAAAGGAGAGCTTGCTTTAGGTAGAAATATGAAAGTAGCCTTTATGCCTTGGAAAGGGTATAACTTTGAGGACGCTATTGTAATCTCTGAAAAAGTAGTTCGTGAAGATATCTTTACGTCTATTCATATTGATGAATATTCATTAGAGGTTAGAGATACTAAATTAGGTAACGAAGAATTAACTAACGATATTCCAAACGTTTCAGAAGAGGCAACAAAAGACTTAGATGAGCATGGAATGATCCGCGTTGGTGCTGAAGTAAAACCTGGTGACATCCTTATTGGAAAGATTACACCTAAAGGTGAATCTGATCCAACACCTGAAGAAAAATTACTACGTGCCATTTTTGGTGATAAAGCAGGAGATGTTAAAGATGCATCTTTAAAAGCTTCACCTTCATTACATGGTGTTGTAATTGAAAAGAAATTATTCGCTAGAGCGGTAAAAGATAAACGTAAAAGAGCTCAAGATAAGGATGATATTTTAGCTTTAGAAGCGCAATACGATAGAAAGTTTGACGAGTTAAAAGATGTGTTAGTTGAAAAACTATTTGCAATAGTAAATGGTAAAACAGCCCAAGGTATCTTTAATGATTTAGGTGAAGAAGTATTACCAAAAGGTAAAAAGTTTACACTTAAAATGTTAAACGCTGTTGATGATTACGCACATTTAGTGTCTGGAAAATGGACAACTGATGATCATACCAATAGTTTGGTGGCCGATTTAATCCACAACTATAAAATTAAAGAAAACGACTTGCAAGGGGCATTACGTCGCGAGAAGTTTACTATTTCAGTTGGAGATGAATTACCATCAGGAATCATCAAATTAGCGAAAGTTTATATTGCTAAAAAACGTAAGCTTAAAGTAGGTGATAAAATGGCAGGGCGTCACGGTAACAAAGGTATTGTTGCTCGTATCGTTCGTCAGGAAGATATGCCTTTCTTAGAAGATGGAACCCCTGTTGATATCGTATTAAATCCACTTGGTGTACCTTCTCGTATGAATATTGGTCAGATTTATGAAACCGTATTAGGTTGGGCTGGACAAAAACTAGGACGTAAATACGCAACACCTATTTTTGATGGTGCGAACATTGATCAAATCAACGAGCTTACTGATGAAGCAGGTATTCCAAGATACGGACATACTTACCTATATGATGGTGGAACTGGTCAACGTTTTGATCAACCAGCAACTGTAGGTGTGATTTACATGCTGAAATTAGGACACATGGTTGATGATAAAATGCACGCGCGTTCTATCGGACCTTACTCATTAATTACACAACAGCCATTGGGTGGTAAAGCTCAATTTGGTGGTCAGCGTTTTGGTGAGATGGAAGTTTGGGCACTTGAGGCTTATGGAGCATCAAGTACTTTACGCGAAATTTTAACTGTAAAATCTGATGATGTTATTGGTAGAGCTAAAACTTACGAAAGTATTGTTAAGGGCGAACCAATGCCAGATCCAGGATTGCCAGAGTCTTTCAACGTATTAATGCACGAATTGAAAGGTTTAGGTTTAGACATCAGGTTAGAGGAGTAAAAAATAGTAAGCAGTCGCAGTTAGCAGTTTATGTTAGATACTGAATACTGAGACTGAGACTGAAAACTTAAGAAAATGGCAAGAAAACAAGATAAAAATACAGTAAAGAGGTTTAATAAAATCTCAATTGGTTTAGCATCACCAGAGTCTATTTTAGCAGAGTCAAGAGGTGAGGTTTTAAAACCAGAGACTATCAATTACCGTACTCACAAACCAGAACGCGATGGTTTGTTCTGTGAGCGTATATTCGGTCCTGTAAAGGATTACGAGTGTGCTTGCGGTAAGTACAAGAGAATTCGTTATAAAGGTATTGTTTGCGACCGTTGTGGAGTAGAGGTTACCGAAAAGAAAGTTCGTAGAGATAGAGTTGGGCACATAAATCTAGTAGTTCCTGTAGCGCATATTTGGTATTTCCGTTCTTTACCAAACAAAATAGGTTATTTATTGGGCTTACCATCTAAGAAATTAGATATGATTATTTACTACGAGCGTTATGTAGTAATTCAACCAGGTAATGCTAAAAATGAAGAAGGTGATCCGTTGCAAAAAATGGATTTCCTTACAGAGGAAGAATACTTAAATATTCTTGAATCCCTACCGCAAGAGAACCAATATTTAGATGATTCAGACCCTAACAAGTTTTTGGCTAAAATGGGGGCTGAATGTTTAATCGAGTTATTGGAAAGAATCGATTTGCAGGCATTGTCCTACGAGTTGCGTCATAAGGCAAACACTGAAACGTCTAAACAACGTAAAACAGAAGCGTTGAAACGTTTACAAGTGGTGGAGGCTTTACGTGAGTCTAATCAAAATAGAGAAAATAGACCAGAGTGGATGATTATGAAGGTTATTCCTATCATCCCACCAGAATTGCGTCCGTTAGTGCCGTTAGATGGTGGTCGATTTGCAACTTCAGATTTAAATGACTTATACCGTCGTGTGATTATCCGTAACAACCGTCTTAAAAGATTGGTTGAAATAAAAGCTCCAGAAGTAATTTTACGTAATGAAAAACGTATGCTTCAAGAGTCTGTGGATTCTTTATTCGATAATACTCGTAAGTCATCAGCGGTAAAAACCGATTCTAACAGACCGTTAAAATCGTTATCCGATTCACTTAAAGGTAAGCAAGGGCGTTTCCGTCAAAACTTACTTGGTAAGCGTGTGGATTATTCGGCGCGTTCGGTAATTGTTGTTGGTCCAGAATTAAAATTACACGAATGCGGATTGCCCAAAAACATGGCAGCCGAGCTTTACAAACCTTTTGTAATTAGAAAGTTAATTGAAAGAGGTATTGTTAAGACGGTAAAATCTGCAAAGAAAATTATAGATAAAAGAGAGCCAGTGGTTTGGGATATCTTGGAAAATGTTCTTAAAGGACATCCAGTATTGCTAAACCGTGCGCCTACGCTTCACCGTTTGGGTATACAAGCGTTCCAACCTAAGTTAATCGAGGGGAAAGCTATTCAATTACACCCATTAGTGTGTACAGCATTTAACGCCGATTTTGATGGTGACCAAATGGCGGTACATTTACCACTTGGGCCGGAAGCTATTTTAGAATGTCAATTATTAATGTTGGCTTCTCATAACATCCTTAATCCAGCAAATGGATCTCCTGTAACGGTACCTTCTCAAGACATGGTTCTTGGTCTTTATTATATGACTAAAGAGCGTAAATCTACACCTGAAGTGTCAATTCAAGGTGAAGGCTTAACGTTCTATTCTCCAGAAGAGGTAGAAATTGCTTTCAACGAAAAGCGTGTTGACTTAAATGCAAGTATCAAGGTTCGTACTATTGATATTAACGAAGAAGGCAAACTTGATAGAATGATTGTTGAAACCACGGTTGGTAGAGTTTTATTTAACCAACACGTGCCTCAAGCTGCAGGTTTCATTAATAAAGTGTTGAATAAGAAATCGTTACGCGATATTATTGGAGATATTTTAAAAGTAACTTCTGTACCAGAAACAGCAGATTTCTTAGATGCGATTAGAACCTTAGGTTTTAAATTCGCATTCCAAGGTGGTCTTTCATTCAGTTTAGGTGATATTATTATTCCACCAGAAAAACAAAGTATGATTGATAAAGCCAATGGTTTAGTTGACGGTATTACCGGAAACTATAACATGGGACTTATCACTAACAACGAGCGTTACAATCAGGTTATTGATATATGGACTTCTACAAATGCTGAATTGACGGAATTGTCAATGAAACGTATTCGTGAAGACCAACAAGGATTTAACTCGGTGTTTATGATGCTTGATTCTGGAGCTCGTGGATCTAAAGAACAGATTCGTCAGCTTACCGGTATGCGTGGTTTGATGGCAAAACCAAAAAAATCTAATGCTGGTGGTGGAGAGATTATTGAAAACCCAATTCTTTCTAACTTTAAAGAAGGTCTTTCAATTTTAGAATATTTTATCTCTACTCACGGTGCACGTAAAGGTCTTGCCGATACCGCACTTAAGACAGCCGATGCGGGTTATTTAACACGTCGTTTGGTTGATGTATCTCAAGATGTTATTATCAATTCTGAAGATTGTGGTACATTGAGAGGTGTTGAAGTTGAGCCATTGAAGAAGAATGATGAAGTTGTTGAAACTTTACAAGAAAGAATAGTTGGTCGTGTATCATTAAATGATGTACACAACCCATTAACTGATGAATTATTGGTTTCTTCTGGTCAATTAATTAGTGATACTATTGCGAAAAACATCCAAGCTTCTCCTTTAGATAGAGTTGAAGTGCGTTCTCCTTTAACTTGTGAAGCCTTACAAGGTATTTGTTCTAAATGTTACGGACGTAACTTAGCCACAGGTAAAATGGTACAACGTGGTGAAGCTGTTGGAGTAGTGGCTGCTCAATCTATTGGTGAGCCAGGTACACAGCTTACATTACGTACGTTCCACGTAGGTGGTATTGCAGGAAACATTTCAGAAGATAACAAGTTGGTTGTTAAGTTTGACGGTGTTGCCGAAATAGAAGATTTAAAAACAGTTAAAGGTAAAGACGGTGACGGGAATGAGGTAGAAATCGTTATTTCTAGAACTTCTGAACTTAAACTGGTAGATAAGAAAACAGGTATTGTTTTAAGTAACAATAACATTCCTTATGGTTCTTTCTTACATATTAAAAATGGACAAGAATTATCAAAAGGAGATGTTGTTTGTACTTGGGATCCTTATAACGGTGTAATTATTTCAGAATTTGCTGGTAAAGTAAAATATGAAAATATCGAGCAAGGTGTAACATACCAAGTAGAGATTGATGAGCAAACTGGTTTCCAAGAGAAAGTAATTTCAGAATCTAGAAATAAAAAGCTTATCCCAACGCTTCATATTGAAGATTCTAAGGGAGAAACCATACGTTCGTACAATTTACCAGTAGGTGCTCACTTAATGATTGATGACGGAGAAAAAATTAAAGTTGGTAAAATCTTAGTAAAAATACCTCGTAAATCTGCTAAAGCTGGTGATATTACTGGTGGTTTACCTCGTGTTACAGAGTTATTCGAAGCACGTAACCCATCAAATCCTGCTGTAGTAAGTGAAATTGACGGTGTGGTTTCTTTCGGAAAAATTAAGAGAGGTAACCGTGAGATAATTGTAGAATCTAAATTAGGTGAGGTTAAAAAATACTTGGTAAAATTATCTAATCAAATTCTTGTTCAAGAGAATGATTATGTAAAAGCTGGTATGCCTTTATCTGATGGTTCTATTACGCCAAACGATATTTTGAATATCAAGGGACCTTCAGCAGTACAACAATACTTAGTTAACGAAGTACAAGAAGTATATCGTTTACAAGGTGTAAAAATCAATGACAAGCACTTTGAGGTTGTGGTAAGACAGATGATGCGTAAAGTTAGAATCATTGATTCTGGCGATACCATCTTCTTAGAGGACCAATTAGCTCATAAAGCAGATTTTATTAAGGAGAATGATGATATCTTCGGAATGAAAGTAGTAGAGGATGCTGGTGATTCTGAAAATCTTAAAGCTGGTCAAATAATTTCGCCTCGCGAATTAAGAGATGAAAACTCTATTTTACGTAGAGAAGATAAGCAACTCGTGGTAGCGAGAGATGCCCAGCCTGCAACGGCAACGCCAATACTGCAAGGTATTACGAGAGCATCGCTTCAAACCAAGTCATTTATTTCTGCGGCATCCTTCCAGGAAACCACTAAAGTACTTAACGAAGCAGCGGTAGCTGGTAAGGTTGATACTTTAGAAGGCTTGAAAGAAAATGTAATTGTTGGTCATAGAATTCCAGCAGGTACAGGAATGAGAAGATATTCTGATATTATTGTCGGCTCAAAAGAAGAGTTTGATGAAATGATGCAGGTTAAACAAGAGTTGAATTATAACTAAAAATGCTAATTCCTGCGAAGGCAGGAATCTTTAAAATAAAAGCCTTCATGTATATTTTACTTGAAGGCTTTTTTATATTAAAACATTAGAATTATGGCAGACGAAAAAGAAAAACCAAAGCAAGGACAAATTAATATAGAACTTGACGAAAAGGTAGCTGAGGGAACGTATTCCAATTTGGCTATCATTAATCATTCAGTTTCAGAGTTTGTGGTTGACTTTGTAAATATTATGCCTGGCGTACCTAAAAATAAGGTAAAGTCTAGAATAATATTAACACCACAGCACGCTAAACGTTTATTAAAAGCTTTGAGTGATAATGTTTCTAGGTTTGAAAATGCTCATGGTGAGATTAAAGATTACGAGCAGCCACCAATACCACTAAATTTTGGTCCAACTGGTCAAGCTTAAAAAAATAATAAAAAGCCTTTGTTTAAACAAAGGCTTTTTATTATTTACTGACTAGACTAAGTTCTAGTTTTTTCTTTAAATGAAACTTTAAAGCACCGGAGGGGCATCGTTTCACTTGTTGCTTTATTCTATCGGTTGAAGCTCCGTTAAGGTCTACCCAAGGTATTACTGAGTTCATAAATACTTCAGAAAGTTCTTTGGCACATTTACAAGAAAGTGTGCAAACGATTGGGTCGTAGGTTACAGTAATTTCTTCATTACTAAATTTTTTCGCATTAATTTTCATAGTTTAATCAATTTGGGGGTTGATTTAGTTGGTATCTAAAGTTAATCACACTTTCAATTAGAAAATCAAAAAATCGTTTAAAAATCAAAAAAAATGGTTGAAAAGTATAAATTTCGATGAAATACGTCTTGGTTTTAACTAAATTCCGAAACAAAATGAAATGTTATACTTGGGTATTTTTGTTGGCTCATTTGCAAAGAAAATGGCGAATCAGATAAAAAAACGAGCTGACCTCTTTTGTCTTTTGCCAAGAAACGCTGCTTTACCCTCAAAAAGTCTTTAAATTCATCACTTTTCTCGTCTTCAGTCTCAATCCAACAGGCTTTATAAACGTTTAGATTTTCATACGTGCATTTAGCACCGTATTCGTGTTCTAATCTATATTGGATGACTTCATATTGAAGCGCTCCCACCGTACCTATAACTTTACGACCATTAAGGTCTAAGGTGAACAATTGCGCCACACCTTCATCCATTAATTGGTCAATGCCTTTATTTAACTGTTTTGATTTTAACGGATCGGCGTTATTGATATATCTAAAATGCTCTGGCGAAAAACTAGGGATTCCTTTGTAATTTATTTCCTCTCCTTCGGTTAAGGTGTCACCGATTTTAAAATTCCCTGTATCATGTAAACCTACAATATCACCGGGATAAGACACATCTACAATTTCTTTTTTTTCTGCAAAGAAAGCATTTGGGCTTGAAAATTTAAGATTTTTGTTGTGCCTAACATGCAAATAAGGCTTATTCCTTTCAAATTTTCCAGATACTATTTTTATAAAGGCCAATCGGTCGCGATGATTAGGGTCCATATTGGCATGGATTTTAAAAACAAAGCCAGTAAACTTATCTTCGTTGGGTTCAACCAGTCGTTCTTCACTTTGTTTTGGTCTGGGTTTAGGAGCGATTTCCACAAAACAATCCAATAACTCTCTAACACCAAAATTGTTTAATGCCGAACCAAAAAATACGGGTTGTTGGTTTCCTTGTAAATACTCATCTTTATTAAAATCAGGGTAAATACCCTCAACTAATTCAATTTCTTCTCTTAATGTGTCAGCTGCTTTTTCTCCAACTAAATCATCAAGTTCTGATGATGATAAATCAGATATCTCAATGGTTTCTTCAATGTCTTTTCGGCTGTCACCACTAAATAGGTTAACGTTTTTCTCCCAAAGATTGTAAATGCCTTTAAAGTCGTAACCCATACCTATGGGGAAACTTAAAGGAACGACTTTCAATCCTAACTTTTGCTCAATTTCATCTAACAGGTCAAAAGCGTCTTTTCCTTCCCGATCTAATTTGTTAATGAAAACAATCATGGGGATATTACGCATACGGCAAACTTCAACGAGCTTTTCCGTTTGTTCCTCAACCCCTTTCGCAACATCAATAACAACAATAACGCTATCAACAGCCGTAAGTGTTCTAAAGGTGTCCTCAGCAAAATCTTTATGGCCAGGCGTATCGAGAATGTTAATTTTTATGCCGTCATATTCAAAAGCCAAAACGGAAGTCGCTACCGAAATACCACGTTGACGTTCAATTTCCATAAAGTCACTGGTGGCACCTTTTTTTATTTTATTGCTTTTTACAGCACCTGCCTCTTGTATGGCACCACCAAAAAGTAATAGTTTTTCGGTAAGTGTGGTCTTTCCGGCATCGGGGTGCGAAATGATACCAAAAGTTCGTCTACGTTGTATTTCCTTTAAAAAGTTCATAATGTTTTTGCAAATGGGTTGCAAAGATAATATTTATAGTTCATTAAGAAATATAACTTATACCATCATTTTAATTTTCTAATTATAAATAAGGGTTTTAAAAATTTACTTGGTATTTTTGTTTGACTATGACAGAAGAAAAAGTAATATTAGTTAACGAAAAGGATGAACAAATTGGCTTAATGCCCAAAATGGAAGCGCACGAAAAGGCGCTTTTACATCGCGCATTTTCAGTGTTTGTGTTTAACGATAAAAATGAATTGATGATTCAACAGCGGGCATTGGGCAAGTACCACTCTCCAGGCTTATGGACCAACACTTGTTGTAGTCACCAAAGAGATGGTGAGAGTAATATTCAAGCCGGAAAACGCCGCTTAATGGAAGAAATGGGGTTTGTAACCGATTTGGAAGAATCCATTTCATTTATTTACAAAGCGCCTTTTGATAACGGTTTAACAGAGCATGAGTATGACCATATTTTATTGGGAAAGTACAATGGAGAACCCAACATCAATCCAGATGAAGTAGCTAGCTGGAATTGGGTAACTCTAGATGATGTTAAAACCGATATTGTTGAGAATCCTCAGCACTATACGGCGTGGTTTAAAGTTATTTTTGATAAATTCTACCAACATATAAACATAAATTCATGAAAGTTACGGTGAGTAGAAAGGCGCATTTTAATGCGGCGCATAGGTTATATCGAAAAGATTGGAGCCATGAAAAAAATGATGAAGTTTTCGGTAAATGCAACAACCCCAATTATCATGGCCATAACTATGAGCTTGTTGTTAGCGTAACGGGGTTAATTGATAAAGAAACTGGCTACGTTATCGATATGAAGATTTTAAAGGACATTATTAAATCTGAAGTTGAAGATGCCTTTGATCATAAAAACTTAAACCTCGAAGTCTCAGAGTTTAGGACTTTAAACCCCACGGCCGAAAATATTGCCGTAGTGATATATAATAAAATAAAACCAAAACTAAAGGAACAGTTAGACCTTGAAATAACGCTTTACGAAACACCTCGAAATTTTGTAACCTTTTCGGGAGAACAGTAAAAAATAGTATTATGCCAAATCAATTATACCCATTAAAATTTAACCCTATTTTAAAAGATAAAATTTGGGGTGGTCAAAAATTAAAGACCATTCTCAATAAAAAAGCAGATTTACCAAATATGGGAGAAAGCTGGGAAATAAGTGATGTTGAGGGTGATACCTCGATTGTTAATAATGGTAAATTTGAAGGGAAATCACTAAAGGAACTGTTAGAAACATTAAAAGGCAACTTAATAGGTGAAAAGAATTATAAAGTTTTTGGTAATAAATTTCCGCTCTTAATTAAGTTCATTGACGCTAAACAAGATTTATCCATTCAATTACACCCCAACGATGAGTTGGCAGAAAAACGCCATAATTCCTTCGGGAAAACAGAAATGTGGTATGTGTTTCAGGCCGATGAAGGGTCTAATTTAATAGTTGGTTTCAACCAAAAAGTGACACCAGAAAAATATTTAAAGCATCTTGAGCATAAAACCCTTACCGAAATTCTAAACTTCGATAAGGTGAAAAAGGGAGATACATATTTTATTGAAGTAGGTAGGGTACATGCCATAGGTGCCGGGGTAATGGTCGCCGAAATACAACAAACCAGTGATATTACTTACCGTGTTTATGATTGGGACCGTGTTGACGACC
This sequence comes from Flavisericum labens, assembly GCF_045446075.1. NCBI lineage: Bacteria > Pseudomonadati > Bacteroidota > Flavobacteriia > Flavobacteriales > Flavobacteriaceae > Flavisericum > Flavisericum labens. Next base: position 158,953 of record NZ_JBJJBQ010000002.1, read on the forward strand.
AAGGTAACGAACGCGAACTCCATAACGATTTGGCCATCGATGCCATAAATTTTGATATGCCAGATAACTTTAGGGTAAATTATTCAAAAACGCCTAACCAGTCCAATGAAATGGTGAGCTGCCCGTATTTTACAACCAATTATTTGGATGTATCTGAACTTCTAAAAAAGCAAAATACGCAAGATTCGTTTTATATTTACATTTGTGTTGGTGGCGAAGCTAGCATCACAGCCAACGGTTTTTCTGAAAAAATTGTAAAAGGCGAAACATTACTGCTTCCGGCAGTAATAAAGGATTATGAAATACAGGCCGAACGCGCTAAATTATTAGAGGTATATGTATAGATAAACCTAGCCTCAAACCATTCAAGTTTATACTTTAATTATTAAGTTAAACCATAACTATCCTGTTAATTAATTAACTATTTTTGTTTAAATTTTAAATAATATAAAAATGGCAAATGTTAGAGACCTAAAAAAAGATATAAATTATGTTTTAGGTGATATTATTGAAGCTGTATATGTTTGGGAGTTCTCAAACACAGACAAAGGCACAGAGAAAAGCGAAGCAATTATTGATGAGTCTATTGAGACTTTCGATGAACTTATGGCAAAGGTTAACTCTAAAACTATTGAAAACCCTAAATCGCATTTTAACGATGTAAGAAACGAGCTAGAGAGCAGAGGTAGGGCTTTAATAGAAAAAGTGAACAATCTGGGATAATTTTTTTAGCGTATAGCTTGCAAATATGAATTTTGAGATTATATTTGCACCCGTTAAGTAAGCGCCGATATAGCTCAGCTGGCTAGAGCAGCTGATTTGTAATCAGCAGGTCGTGGGTTCGAGTCCCTCTATCGGCTCAAAAAAAATACCTTTCATTTTTTGAAAGGTATTTTTTTATACTAAAATTATTATTTTGAATCTCCTTCTGTCTCTTTTATTTGTTTAACAAATTCATCAAGTTCCATACCGTATTTAGAAGCTTTTACTTTTGGAGTGAGCGATTTATTTATGGTATCTAATAAATCCAATCGGGCATTATAAATTTCAGAGAGTGCTAAATATGGGGAGACTTCACTATCTCGATTATTTATAGCAAAATTTACAGTATAGAGGTATTTGCGTTTTAAAAGGCTTTTGGATTCTTTGTTTACCGAATCTAGTTTTACAGAGTCGCCTGCTTTTTCCGCTTCAAATGCTGCCTTTATTAAATCAAGATTTCTATTGTTAATTTGAGAAATAGTTTTATTGTATTCCTCAAAGGTTTTTTGTTGTTCAGAACCAATAATTTTAGCATCGTAAACAAAGTTTTTTAGCGTTGTATTTACTTCTGTAACACCTTTATCTGCAAAGAAAGAAATTCTGTCTTCAACAGCGCTGTTTTTATCAAGATATAGGAAGAATACCTCAGGACTTTCCAAAGTGCTATGTAATTCGAAAGCAGAGTTTCCATTTAAAACCATGGAGTCTAGAGTAACCAGATTGGTGTCCCTAACTTTTTTAAGGTAAACAGTTCCTTTTTTTAAGTCTTTAATGTTTCCTTTTACAATTAAATTATTCTGTTCATTGCCACAAGCCATTATAACTAGGGATAGAAGTAAAACTGAAATTTTTCTCATGAAGTAATAAATATTAAAGGGAACAAATATCTTATAATTATACGTTATAAGCTAATAGCTTTTCATTTTTTAATATGTTAAAGAAGTGGTAAAAAGAAACATTGTACTAAAGTTTGGCACAAGAATTGCAATTCTAATTTCAGATACATTCTATTAAATAGTTTATTGAGTAGTTACTTTAAACTTAGGAATTGTATTCCATATTTTGGTTGGTTAGTTAGTAAAAAAGCACCCTATTTTGGGTGCTTTTTTTGGTTTGGAATAATGTGTATTTTGATTTTTATAAGATGTAAAAAAGTGTATTTCATCGATATTTAGTAATATTTCGTCTTAAATTGTTAAAAAAAAGTGTATTTCATCGATTTTATATGTTTTTTATCGGTGTAAAATATTTAATAATTATATATTTGGAGTGTACTAAATAACATACTTTTTAGTTCAATGGATTAATTAATTAATATTTGCATTATGTTGTTGATATGGAAGACCCCAAATCTGACTTCATAATATTAAAAAGCAAATTGAAAAAAGGCCGGGTTTGAGGGAACCCGGCTTTTTTATGCTATAATTCTAAAGGTTAGATTAATTCGTTGTTCGATATCCTTTTTCGTTTTAGGTATTTGATGCAGCCAATTATGCTGAGTTGCTCCTTTCATAATCAATAAGCTTCCGTGTTCTAAAATAATTCTTGTCCTTAGTGTATTATCTTTTTTGTGTTTTAAATGAAATAAGCGTTCAGCTCCGAAAGAAATAGAAGCTATAATCGGGTTAATGCCCAGTTCTTTTTCGTTATCGGCATGCCAACCATTACTGTCTTGTCCATCTCTGTATAAATTAGCCAAACAACTAGTAAATTTTATATCCATTTCAGTTTCAAGAATTTGTTTTATGGTTAATAAATCACCCATAAAATCCTTTGGCTTCATTTTGATATTACTATAACTGTAGGGTTGATTGTTGTTTGCAAAAAAAGCAGTAAGCCTAGGTTGTGGGTAAGTTTTTCCAAAAATGTTAATATTATCTTGCTTCCATTTTATTTCGGTCAAAAGATTTTTTAAAAAAGTGTCGGCTTCTGGTTTATTGAAGAATTTATGGTAGTAATAGGCATCACCATCTTTTAAATTCAAATTAATTTCAGAAGTCAATCGCATTGCCTTTTATTTTCTAAATTAGCATAATTCAAATTTAAAATGAAGCATACTTTAAGGTTTTTGTTTTTATTGGTTTTCACCGGCGCGATGGCACAGTTGCCTGAAGGTTTTGTTTATGTGAATGATTCTATTCCAGATTTAGATGTAGAATTACGCTATTACGGTTCTAACAACTTTGTAGGAAAGCCTGTTGAAGGCTATCATGCCAATAAATTAATACTTACCGCTGCTGCAGTCCAAGCTTTAAAGCAAGTTCATGAAGCGTTACAGGAACAAAACCTGTGTTTAAAGGTTTATGATGGTTATAGACCACAACGTGCTGTAGATCATTTTATTCGTTGGGCGAGAGATTGGAATGATACTATAAATAAACATCGATTTTACCCAAATGTTAAAAAGAAAAACTTGTTTAAGGAAGAATATATTGCTTCTAGATCGGGACACAGTAAAGGCAGTACGGTCGATTTAACTATAATTGATGGTAATACAGGAGAGCCTTTAGATATGGGTAGCCCCTATGATTTTTTTGGCCAAGAATCTTGGGTGGCATATCAAGGTATTGCCGAAAGACAAAAAGCTAACCGTCAATTATTGCAAAGAATAATGTTGAAATATGGCTTTAGAAATTACCCAAAAGAATGGTGGCATTTTACCTTACGAGGTGAGCCTTTTCCAAAAACTTATTTTGATTTTCCAGTTGAATAAGATTTAATACCAGCGTTTCTTTTTCTTTTTTGAGGCTTCACTTTTTCGGCCTTTTTTGTGCTTGCTGCCTTTTTTTTTTGACTTGTGCACTATGGGCTTGGCTTTTGGGTCTAATGGATATGGATGGTTTTCCACCACATCAATCTGCAGTTCGATGAGCTCCTGAATACTCTTTACATAACTTTTTTCATCCGCTGAACAAAGCGAATAGGCCGTTCCCTTTTTTCCGGCACGCGCAGTACGGCCAATACGGTGTACATAAGTTTCTGGTATGTTTGGTAAATCGAAGTTTATAACGGCGTCCAATTCGTCAATATCAATGCCTCGGGCAGCGACATCGGTCGCTATTAAAATATTAATTTCCCCTTTTTTAAAGAGGTCTAACGCTTCTTGTCTCCCGGTTTGACTTTTGTCTCCATGAATGCTATCTACTTTATAGCCATTATTAATCAGTGTTTTTTCAAGTTTGTCAACACCAAATTTTGTACGTCTAAAAATAATCATGTTCCCTTTTATAGTATTCCTTAATAGATGGAGGCAAAGCTCAATCTTATTCCGCTTAGGAACATAAAATAGCAGTTGGTTAACATTAGTTGAAGTTGATGAGTGGGGCTCTACCTCAATACGTTCTGGGTTATTTAATATGGTATTGGCTAGATATTGTACTTTATGTGGCATTGTAGCCGAAAACAATAGAACTTGCTTTTCTCGTGTACAAAGGCGCTCAATTTTTCTAACATCGTCAATAAAACCCATATCTAGCATAAGGTCGGCTTCATCTAAAACTAAAATCTCGACATAGTCGAGGTTTACGACATCTTGTTTGTGTAAATCTAGTAACCTGCCGGGTGTGGCAATTAAAATATCAACACCTTTTTTTAAAACATCCTTTTGTGGCTCTATTGATGCACCTCCAAAAACCACAGTCGTTCTTAGGTTGGTGTATGTTCCATAGGTTTTAAAATTGTTTTCAATTTGAATAGCCAATTCTCTTGTGGGGCTAACGATTAGAGCCTTTATTTTTTTTGCTTTTTTTGAGCTGTCTTGTTTGTTAAACAACAATTGTAAAATGGGCAAAGCAAAAGCTGCCGTTTTTCCGGTGCCCGTTTGTGCAGAGACAACAAGGTCTTTATGGTTTAAAATTAATGGAATAGCACTTTCTTGAACGGTAGTAGGGTTTTCGTAGCCCGACTCTGCTACGGCGCGTAGAATAGGCTTGTTTAATAGAAGGTCTTTAAAGGACATTTAAATTGTTTTGGGCAAAGGTACTGCAAATTTAAGTACGAATAGGTTTCACCTTCATAGCGTTCCACTGCTCATCTACATTAATTTGTTTGGTCGGTTTTAAACGGTAATCGCCTAAAAAATCCCAGTCGTATTCTAAATGAAGTTTTGAAATTTCGCCCTTGGTTGTCTCGTTTGGATAGAACACCCACATTACAGAGCCTTCCATTAATCTGGGGAATAGGGTGAGCATTTGATTAATAAATTCCTCTTTGGTTTTGGAAAATACAATGGCACACTGCACACAAGAGGTAGTGACTAAAGATTCAGAATGTTCGATATCTTTAAAAACAGACGTAAAATTATCTGGTACATTCAGAATGTACAAATCGTCACACTTTTTAAGTTTTAACTTTTCAATGAGTGTTCGCATAACCTAAATATACAAAAAAATGAATTTGAAATGAAACAGATTTTGAATTAGAAATAAAAATGTCTAATCTAAAAAATTAATAAGCCATTCCCTTTTTTTGAGAGGAATAGATTCGTTTTCAATAGCTAACTTTAGGTGGTTTTTGTTTTTTTCTTGCGAAAACAACAAGCTATTGAATTGATAAACGCTTAGACTATTTCTATTTTGCTCTACCAGCTCTAGAATATCACCAGCTTTAACAAAACCTTCTTTTAATACACGTACATATGTTCCAGAATACCCATGTTCAATAAACTGTTTAAGAATATTTTGAGATCCGAATTTTATACCCAGTTTAAAACAAGGTTCCCTCGGTTGGGTTATTTGTACGAGTGCATCGCCAACTTTGTATATATCGCCAATAAAAAGTTGGGTTTCGTCTAAGCCTGAAATTGTTAGGTTTTCACCAAACATGCCCCAATTCCATTCTAAATTTGGGTACAGGTTTTTCCAGTAGGAATAATGGTTTTCAGAAAATAAATAGCAGGCCTTAAATTCACCGCCATGGTATTTTCTATCTGTAACTTCATCATGTTTTACATCATCTTTTCCCAAATAAATAGGTGTAGTGGTCGGTTTTTTGTAAATACCAGTAACCACTTTTTTGCCATTCCAGATGATGGTGGCTGGTTTTGCTATGTTGGTGGAGGTGATTTGCATTGGGTATTAGTTTCTTTGTATCAACTACTACAATTTTTATTTTCTTTTTAGTTCGTCCAGTGTTTTCCCTTCCTTGTTTTTCCACTTAGTCCAACCGTTGGTTGAACGTCCCAGAACAACGCCTCCAGCTGTGCTTGGAGAATTAAAAACATAATCTTGCGTAAACTCGAAGTTTCCATTTCTTTCAACAAGTATTTGGTTTTGAATTAGTTTTTTTCTTAAATTAATCAAATATTCATGACAAGATGGAACGGTGTCTTTTTTTACTTGCGAACCCTTAAAGACTACAAACCCATCGTCAATTAAATCTCCTTCAGCATTTATATTTCGTCCTTTTAGAATTAATAGCTCCTTTGATGTTGTCTGTTCTTTCCCGACTTTTTCGTATACAGGAAAACCTAGGGTTGATAGTAAAATTTTTATTGTGTCAAAGCTGTCTAGTAAATCAGCTTCCATTGATTCCGTAACAAATGGTTTGCTAGGTGCAGTTAAATTTTCTGTTTCATATCTATTTGAATCTCTGGCTTGGTCGATAGCTATGTGTTCAAGGTATTTTGCGTGGGATTTTGTAAATGCGTTAATTTTAGAAATCATAACAACTACATAATTCCAAAACTCTTTCGATCTATTGTGCTGTTTTAGGCGGTCTAGACAATCTTCGGCTTCCCCAATATAAACAATTGGTTTTGCTTTTTCAACAGATTCTCCAAACAGAAAATATATTCCAACATTGTTTAGTTCATTTCTAGATGATACATATTCTAGTTTATTTCTAGGAACTAAAATTGCTTTTACAACTCTGTTTGTTATTTCTGCAATTTTTACACTTCTTGGCGAGCCATCTGGTAGAAATATTTGTATTGTTTGTGGTCTATTCATTAAGATTTATTTTCAAGCTTAAACGAAAATACCCGAAATTTATCACAAATTCAATTATGCAACATAAAAAAGCCACTTCGTTAATAAGTGGCTTAGTTAATGGTTTAATGGCTGTGGTTAATTAACTGCAATCAATTCAATATCAAAAATCAATACCGAACCACCGGGAATGCTTCTGTAATTGTAACTGCCATATCCTAAATGGGCGGGAACCAATAATGTACCACTGCCACCTTCGTTAAAATAGGTAATACCTTCGGTCCATCCGCCAATAACTTGTCGCAAATTAAATGTAATGCCTTCGGCATCACTTTGGTCAAATACGGCTCCGTTTAAGAAATAGCCTTTGTAGGCTAAGTTCACATCGCTATTTACGGTGGGCTGTGCGCCTTCGCCTTGTTCGTCGATAACGTAATAAAGACCAGATTCGGTTTTGGTGGCGTTTAAATCATTTTCTTCAATATATGTTTGTATATCAGCATCGTTTTGCGCCGAATAATCTACTTGTGTTCTGTCGTCGTCATTAGAGCAAGATGCAAGAATAAAAATACTTAGGGCAGCTATTAAAAGGTGTTTCATTGGTTTTAGTTTAGGGTTTGTTATAGAATACTTCATATTAGCTTAATCTACTTTTTTTAAGCGTAGGAGCTCCTGGCCCGCTTCATTGTATAAATAAAGCGCTAATTGTTCTTGTTTGTAACTTGCAGTTTGAGTAATGGCTTGATTAAATTGGTCTGGAAATGTCATATCAAGGCACATTTTGCGTGTTGATGCCAATGGGCCAAAAACAATTTTGTTAGAATCTAAACTTTTAATACTTCCACAATAGTTATTGCACCCGTCTGAACCAAATACTTGCATTTTTGATAAATTGATTTCTAAAGTAGGCGTGCGATTAGCGTCATCGGTGTTGATTTCTTCTGCGTTAATATGTGTCGCCGCCCAAACATCATTGAGCAATATTTTCTTGTCTTGCATTTTTTCTAAAACTTTAACGAGTTCGTATTTTATGGAAGACGCATCGGCTTGAACATCTTTGGGGTCAAGTTGTGTTTCTTTAACTTCAATTTTCTGAATATACCCTGGCTCAAATTTAAAACCTTCGATGACGGCATAAAAAAGATTCCAGTTTTCATTGTTTAAGCCCTCTCCGTTAAATACTAGAAGACATTGCGCTTTTCCAGCTCCGGCGTCGCATTCGGTTTTAAAACTATTAACCCAATAGGTTGCTGTTTTTACGGTATTTTCAGAATTGCACGATACGGTTATTAAGACGGCGATAAATAGTATAGATAGCGATTTGATAATTTTCATATTATAATTTTAGGTTTTATCATAGATGATTAATTCATTGTTTGGTTGCGTTAAGATTATCATAAAAAATGATTCTGACAAAAAAACCACTTTGTTTTTAGCAAAGTGGTTTTTAGTCTTAAAATTAAATAGATTGTATATAGTGAGATTGCCGCACTTCGAGTGCGCTCAGTGCAGACTGCTTTCTCTCAATGACGTTCTATTTTATCATATCGTAGCTGCGCTTAATAAAGTTAGTGAGCTCTTCACCTTTCAATAAGCCTTGTGATAGGCGTGCCAAATCCAAACTTTGGTTTATTAAACGTTCTTGTTTCTTTTTGGTTTTAGTGTTTAAAATTTCACTTACCAATTCGTGGTTTGTGTTTACCACCAAGTTGTACATTTCTGGCATATTGCCCATGCCAAACATGCCACCGCCACCACCGGTTTGTTGCATTTCCTTCATACGGCGCATAAATTCAGGTTGCGTAATAATAAACGGATTGGTATTGCTGTCCATAGCCTCTAACTGCACCATGAATTTTTCAGAAGGAATCACTTCTTTCAACAGCTCGTCCAAGGTTTTCTTTTGGTCGTCATCAAGTTTTGAAATGGTGTTTTCGTCTTTCTTGATTAAATTATCAATATGGTCACCATCAACACGTGCAAACGAAATATTTTCCTTGCTGCTTTCAAGTTTTTGAATAAGATGCGATACAATTGGCGAATCTAATAACAATACCTCGTAATCTTTTGCTTTGGCCGCTTCAATGTAACTATGTTGCGCATCCTTATCAGAAGCATAAAGAATAACTAATTTATCATCCTTATCGGTCTGTTTCGCTTTTATTTTATTGTATAGTTCGTCATAAGTGTAGTATTTACCATCAACTGACGGGTATAGAGCAAAAGCATCCGCTTTTTCAAAGAATTTTTCTTCGGAAAGCATACCATATTCAATAACGATTTTAATGTCGTCCCATTTGGCTTCAAAATCCTCACGATTGTTGTTGAAAAGTGATTTAAGTTTATCGGCCACTTTTCGGGTGATGTAAGATGAAATTTTCTTAACCGCACCATCAGCCTGTAAGTACGAACGTGAAACGTTCAACGGAATGTCTGGCGAATCAATTACACCGCGCAACATGGTTAAAAATTCAGGAACAATGCCTTCCACATTATCGGTTACAAAAACCTGATTTTGGTACAATTGAATTTTATCCTTTTGTATTTGCATGTCGTTAGACAGCTTAGGGAAATACAAAATACCTGTTAGGTTGAACGGATAATCAACATTTAAGTGAATGTTGAATAAGGGCTCTTCAAACTGCATGGGATACAACTCACGGTAAAAGCTGCTGTAATCTTCATCTTTTAAATCGGTAGGTTGCTTGGTCCATGCCGGGTTTGGGTTGTTAATGATATCATCAACCGTTATTTTCTTGTGCGGTTCTTTGGTTTCCTTACCGTCTTTATCGGTAATGGTTGCTGGCTCGTGTTCTGGGTCGTTTATTTCCTTGGTTCCGAATTTAATTGGAATAGGCATAAACTTATTATACTTTAATAAAAGTTCACGGATTTTGGTCTCTTCAAGGAAATCCTTTTCATCTTCCGAAATATGTAAAATGATTTCTGTTCCTCTTTCAGTTTTTTCGGCAGTTTCTAAAGAGAATTCTGGTGAGCCATCGCATGACCAATGGGCAGCTGGTTCGCCTTTATAAGATTTGGTAATGATTTCAACCTTATCGGCCACCATAAATGCGGAATAGAAACCTAATCCGAAATGCCCAATAATACCCGTGTCTTTTCCTGAGTCTTTATATTTATCCAGAAACTCTTCGGCACCGGAGAATGCAATTTGGTTGATGTATTTTTCAACCTCTTCGGCAGTCATACCAACACCTTGATCTATAATATGCAGTTTTTTGCCTTCCTTATCTACTTTAACTTCAATTTTGGGATTGCCGTATTCAACTTTAGCTTCCCCAATACTGGTTAAGTGTTTTAGTTTAAGCGTGGCATCTGTAGCGTTACTGATTAGCTCACGTAAAAAGATTTCGTGATCGCTGTACAAGAATTTTTTAATGAGTGGAAAGATATTCTCTACCGATACATTAATGTTTCCTTTTGTCATGATTTATAATGTTTTATTATTGTTTATGATACGGTCGTGATAGGGCAACAAAAATGCCAATTTAGGAAAAATGACAAAGTGGCATTAAAAAAGCCATTCTGTTTAAAAAATGGCTTTTGAAATTAATTTGTAAGATGGTTTAATCTGTGTCTGAATCTTTGCTTTCCGTATTTTTTAAATACTTTTTAAACCATTGATCCTGTTCCCAAAGCATGTGCAATACGGATTCTTTTGCGGCATATCCATGACTTTCATTTGGTAACATTACCAACCTAACCGGGGCGCCCAAACCTTTTAAGGCATTAAAATAGCGCTCACTTTGTAGGGGGTAAGTTCCAGAATTGTTATCGGCCGCACCATGAATTAAAAGAAGTGGTGTTTTCATGGTATCTGCATGCATAAAAGGAGACATGTTGTAATAAACCCCTGGAGCTTCCCAGTAATTTCGTTCTTCACTTTGAAATCCAAACGGCGTTAGCGTGCGATTATAGGCGCCGCTTCTAGCTACGCCTGCGGCAAATAAATTGGAGTGAGAAAGTAAGTTTGCTGTCATAAATGCACCATACGAATGACCACCAACAGCAACTTTGTTTCTGTCTATATAGCCCAAATTATCGACGGCATCAATGCCTGCTTTAGCGTTAGAAACCAGTTGTTTTATAAAAGTGTCGTTAGGTTCTTCGTCACCTTCGCCCACAATGGGGAAAGAGGCATCGTCTAAAACCACATAACCTTTGGTAACCCAATAAATTGGAGAGCCGTACCATGGGTAGGTAAACTCATTAGAGTTTTTTGTGTTTTGGCCAGCACTACTCTTATCTTTAAACTCTTCGGGATATGCCCACATAATCATTGGGTATTTTTTACCAGATTTATAATTGGTAGGCAAATAGAGTGTGCCCGATAATTCTAAACCATCATCACGTTTGTATTTTATAATTTCTTTATGAACGTCTTGTATGCTTTTAAACGGATTTTTAAATTGAGTTAATGGCAATGGAGCAATACGTTTCTTTATGTTTTTAATATAATAATTGGGGAATTCGTTTTTAGATTCTATTCTGACCAATATTTCACCTTTTTTCATATTCAACGCCATTGAAATATCTTCAAGTTTATCGGTTAAGGCTGATTGATACAATCGAGAAATTTGTTTGGTATTTAAATTCATTTGGTCAACAAAAGGGAACTTCCCCGTGGCACTATAGCCATCACCAATTAAATAGGCGTTGTTTTTAATGATGTCTAAAGTATAACGACCAAACTCGTTTCTTTCGGTAACAAAACGTCCTGGGTCGTTGTAAACATCTTGGTAGTTTCTGTCTGAAATAATTTCAGGTTTTTTTTCGCTGTCCGAAGGGTTAAATAAATATGTTTTTAGGTTCCTCGTATTCCACCAATAATCGTAGGCAATTGCCGTTGTTTCATTGCCCCATTGGATTTCGTAAAAGCGATTGATAGTTTTAAACAAAGCTTCGGGTTTTCCGTTAAAAGGTGCTTCTAATTGAAATATTTCATCTCTAAATGGTACTTCTTTTTCGGCATCACCTTGGTCCAAAGCTTCAGTCCAAACTAGGGTAGCGGGTTTATCGTCGCGCCAAGATACAGCCCGCTTTCCTTTTCTAACAGACATGAAGCCTTTAGGTAAATCTTCAATTAGAGGCACTTCTAAAAATGCATTTACTAAGTCGCTGTTCGTATTGTATATATTGGTTTTTGAAGGAAATCTTGAATAAGGCACCAAATAGGAAAACGGTTTTTCAATGGTGGTAACCATAATATAATTTCCATCTGGTGAAAATGAAACGTTGCTGTACAAATCGCTTTTCATCCAAGGCGTTAAATTTCCATCTAAATCTACTTTTTGCAATTCTGAGAGTACCAATTGTTCAAAATTATGCTCGTCGGTTTTGTTTTTTAATAAATCTTGATAAGTTCTATTTTGCGCTTTTTTTCCAGCTTCACTTATTGAAATAGTTGGCCCAACCGGTACAGCAGTTTTCGTGTCAATAAGCTCTTTTCTGTCTTTCGAAAGGGTTTTTATAAGTAATGAATTATTGTCTTTAAACCAGTAAAAGGGGATTGCAGTATTGGCATTAAGGTTATCAACTGTGATTTTTTTCACTGATTTTAATTCAATGTTTAATATCCAAAGTTCTACACCATTTAGCGTAGTATTGGTAAAAGCCATCATTTTTTGGTTGGGCGACCAAGAGAAATTGGCCAATCGTGGATTGTCTGGTAAACCAGAAACATTTGTTTCATTTCCTTTTCGCCCCAATCGCACTTTTATATTGTTGTAATAACGTTGCCTGCTATTTATATTGGTTTTTGGATTGATTCTAAGGCCCCCCAGTCTCATTTCCTTTTCTGATAGGGTTTCAATACTTTTAAATTTACTGCGGTATAAAAACACAATGTTTTTCCCATCACTGTCAATCCTTATTGATGGTGCTAGTGGCGCTTCAGCCAGTTCTAAAATTTCATTGGAAGGCTTTTGGTAAGTTAAATTTTCCTGTGAAGGCAGGAACATAGCACTCAACAGAAAGCCAAAAAGAAATATTTTTTTCATTTTATTGACTTTTTAATGTAGCTAAATTTATATAAATATAAAAGCAATAGTTACTAAAGGAAAGTTAAATAGCTCAATTTACTCTTTTTAAATGATGTTGTTTTTTGATTTTATTAAATATGGTTATCTTGTATACACAAAAAAAGGTGAGTTTAATATGTATAATTCTAAAATTATAGGTTTAGGCAAGTATTTGCCTGATAACGTCGTAACTAATCATGATTTGTCCAAGTTGATAGATACCAACGACGAATGGATACAAGAGCGGACAGGTATAAAGGAACGCCGGTGGATTGAAAAAGGGAGTAAAGATACCTCGGCTGTTATGGGCGCTAAAGCGGCAAGAATAGCCATTGAACGCTCGGGATTGACCAAAGATGACATTGATTTTATTGTTTTTGCTACCTTGAGCCCAGATTATTATTTTCCTGGCTGTGGTGTCCAAGTTCAGGATCTACTTGATATGCCAACAGTTGGTGCCTTAGATGTTCGTAACCAATGTTCTGGATTCGTTTATGCCATTTCTGTAGCCGACCAATTTATAAAAACGGGCATGTATAAAAATGTACTTGTAATTGGTGCAGAATACCACAGTAACGGTTTGGATAAAACAACCCGTGGTAGGGGTGTTACGGTTATATTTGGTGATGGTGCTGGGGCATGTGTGCTTTCAAGAGAAGAAGATAATGCCAAAGGTATTTTGTCTACACATTTGCACAGTGAAGGGAAATATGCCGATAAATTGATGGTTGAAGGACCAAGCATTGCACATTGGGTACCTGAAATTTTAGAAAACCCTGAGGATACTTCTTATTTCCCGTATATGGATGGAACATTTGTATTTAAACATGCCGTGGTTCGTTTTAGTGAAGTGATTGTTGAAGGCCTGAAGAAAAATGGGTTGCAAAAGGACGATATTGATATGCTTATTCCTCACCAAGCCAATTTAAGAATTGCACAGTTTATTCAGAAAAAATTTGGACTTAAAGATGACCAAGTATTCAATAATATTATGAAATATGGTAACACTACCGCGGCATCGGTAATTATTGCACTTACCGAAGCGTGGGAAGAGGGTAAAATTAAATCTGGTGACAATGTAGTTCTTGCCGCTTTTGGTAGCGGTTTCACTTGGGCCAGTGCCATAATAAAGTGGAGCTAACAGGTGTTTATCATTAAAAAATCGAAAACCCCAAAAACTTTTGAATTTTGGGGTTCTCTAGCTATTAATCAACTTCAACTAACACTAATGTGAAGAATCTTAAACTGTTAGACGTAAAAAAGTCAAAATTATTGCATAACATGTTGATATTTAACGTTTTTTAACAGAAATAAAAGCTCGAGACTTGCGCTTCGAGCTTTATTATACTAATCTTTGAATACGAATTTGAAAAATGTGTAGATGACTAACTCTAAATAATTATTATTCGTTTTTTGGCTAGATTGTATGCGTTGTTAACGTAAGTAATTGGTTTTTATTGTGTAAGCTGTGAATTTTTGTTGATTTATTTTGAAGTGAAGGAATCTTTAAAATTCGACTTATTGATTGTGGGATTACTTCGAAATTAAATTTCTCGTAATAACGTTTTCTTACGTTTATACCCTATAGAAATCCGCCACCGCCAGATTCTACGTTGTCATCTCTTTGTTTACGGGATTTTGCTCTAAACTTACCACCTCCAAATCTATATGATAATCCAACATTCCAAGTATTGCTTTCCCAGTTAAAAGCTCCAACTTGCACAAATGGTTTTGAACCGTTAAAAGCAAATTCCATGGTGTCGAAAATATCATTGTAATTAAAACTCAATGTGCCTTTGCCTTTATCAAACCCAATACGGGCGCCTAAGTTTACAAAATACATGGGCTTTCTTTCAAATTGTAAACCTTTATTTTTTCCTTGATAAAAGCCAAATGCAGTTAACGAAATGCTTTTGCTAAAACTGAAATTATTGTACATCCTAAAATTCCAAGCTACGTTATCAACTTCATCTACTTTGGTTTCTATATCATTAACTGTAGCGGTTTCAATGGGAGCAGTAAGGTTTTCAGCAATACCTTTATTTACTTGGGAGTATAAGTCGAAACTGGAATTAATGTTCCACCATTTTGTTGGTCGATAGTTTGAAGAAAGTTCAAAACCGTATGCAGAAACGTCATCAAAATTATCGTGTGTTAAGATAACACGCCCTGAATTAACATCGGTACGGTCAATAAACAAGGCTCTGTTAATATCGTCGCTAATTCTTCTATAAAAAATGCCGGCAGTTACCGTGCCTTTTCTGTTATTCAAAGTGCGAGTGTAATTGGTTTCAATAGAATTAGTAAACTGTGGTCTTAGGTTAATGTTTCCATACGACGACACTAGGGGTGTGCTCCATTCTTTTATCGGGTTAACTTGCCCAATTCCTGGGCGGTCCACCCGTCGGCTATAACTTAACTGGTATGAATTCTTTTCAGAAGGGGAGTAGGTTATAAAGGCAGATGGATAAACTTGAATATAATTATTTTTAAAAGTTTCAGTGCTTTCTGCTTCAGAGGAAAGCGCCACAGCGTCTTCATTTACATTTTCAGCACGGGCACCAACTTGGTACGACCATTTTCCAATTTCTTTTCTGAACGTGGCGTAAATGGAGTAAATATAACGAGTATAATCAAAATTTGTGCTAGGAGTAAGTCTTAATACGCCTTGGCTATTAAAAGACTCTCCAGTTGATGCATACGCAATATCAGAATTGAACAAACGTGTTTGTAGTCCTAATTCTAATTTTGAAGTATCTGTAAGGGGATTTACATAATCTAGATTTATGGTAGTGCTTTTTCTTTTGGTATCATTGAAATCTTTGTAGTTTTTATTAGAACCTAAAAGGAAAATGAAATCTGCTGGCCTGTTATCGTCAAAGTCGTTATAATCAACCTCCAATTCAATGTTGTGGCCGTCTTTGGAAAAATCGCGTTTGTAGTCAAAATTGTATTGTGATGAGCTGTTGTCGCTTTCTGATAAAAAAAGCTGGCTTTGGTTAAATGATGTATCATTATAAAAAACAGCATCCGTTTCGCCAGTTGTACTATTTACTGAAGGATTTTGTGTAGTGAAAACTGAGAATGTGTTTTTCTCATCCAAATAAAAATCCATACCTACCTTAAACAAATGAGAGTTCCTTTTTTCTAAAAATTTAAACATTTGCTCAGAGTTGTTTTCAGGTCGCCTTATTAATCCGCGGTTTCTGTTTTTTGCTATGTTGTTGCTGTAGCTGCCGTAAAAATTGAATTTTCCATTTCTGTAATTCATGTTCAGAGCACTATTAAATTTAGCTTCAATTTCGTGCGTTAGCCCAATACTGAAATCGCCATTAAAGCCCTGCATCGTGTTTTTGTGCAGAACAATATTGATGATACCACTCATGCCTTCAGGGTTATATTTTGCCGAAGGGTTGGTTATAAGCTCAATAGATTTTATGGCTGTTGACGGAATTTGTTTTAGCAGTTGTGCCGTAGGAATATTAGAAAGTTTTCCGTCAACCATAACCCTAACATTTTGGTTTCCGCGTAAGCTTATATCTCCCGATTGTGCATCAACACTAACGGACGGAATGCCAATCATGAGCTCTGATGCGCTCCCTGTGGCGGCTAAATCTTTGCCAATAGTAATGACTTTTCTATCTACTTTTTGTTGAATGGTTGAGGTTTCGGCAATAACGGTAACTTCGTCTAAACCTTCAGCTTCTTCTTCAAGAAAAATTTGACCTAATTCTGTCTTGTAATTGCCTTTTCCTATGGTGATATTTTTATTTATGGTTTTGTAGCCTATATATTGAATACTCACTACCAGATTACCTTCTTCAATTTTTTCTATTAGAAATTTACCATCTTCAGAAGTAATGCCGCCGGTAATGGTTTTTCCCGAAGAATTTTTTATAATAACGTTTACGTATGGTAAGGGTTGTTTTAAAATGGCGTCTAAGACAGTTCCTGAAACGGAACCTGTTTTTGCATTTTCAGGATCGGGGATTTTGGTGTGTGCCTTAACTGAGATTGATAATAATAACAGGCACAAAAAGATAACTCTTTTCATGTGATTTGATTGATTTTTTGATTGATGATTATAAAGTAGACGCAGAGTTTTAATTCTTGTTACTATATTTAGAAGCAATTAACAACATTTTAACATATGAGTTATAAAACCTTGGTATTGGGTGCCTCATTAAAACCAAATAGATATTCTAATTATGCCATTCAGCGATTGCTGGCAAATCAAGTTGAAGTCGTGGCAATAGGGCAAAGGAAAGGAGAAGTATCTGGTGTGAGAATTGATACGGAACCAGTTGCTTATGAAGAAATTCATACCGTTACGCTATATTTAAATCCGAAAAGACAGCGTGATTACTACGTATATATAGTTTCGCTAAAACCCAAGCGTGTCATTTTTAATCCAGGAACTGAAAACCCTGAACTTTATAAAATTTTGAAAGAAAACAATATTCCTTTTGAAGCAGCTTGTACTTTAGTGCTGCTTTCTACGAATCAATATTAGCCCCAGAAATGTTAGCAGGCCATTGATAATGAGGATTTCAAAACCTATTTGGTAACCGTTTAATAAATCAACCGAATATTCATTTATCAAATAAGAAAGTATTGGTGCAACAATGGCAATTATCCAAACGTATTTGTCTTTTAGCTGTTGTTTGGTGAAAATTCCAAAAGCGAATAATCCTAATAGGGGTCCATAAGTGTAACCGGCTGCCTTGAATAATTCCCAAATAACCGATACATCTTTAAAAATAGCATCAAAAAGAATGATGACTATAACCAATAAGATGCTAATAAAAACGTGGGTTCGCTTTCTGATTTTTTTCCGAATTTCCTTAGGTTTTTTATCCAGTTCAATGATATCAATACAAAAAGAAGTGGTTAAAGACGTTAATGCTGAATCTGCGCTCGAATAAGCAGCCGCAATCAGACCTAATAGAAAAAAAGCCGAAGTCATAATGCCAATTTCAGGTAGCATGGCAATAGTAGGGAACAAATCGTCTTTCTTGGCAGTAATGCCATGTTGATTAGCATACTGTGTTAATAACAGTCCTAAAACGAGAAAAAGAATATTTACAAAAATCAAAACTACACTAAACGACACCATGTTTTTTTGAGCTTCCTTTAGGTTTTTGCAGGTTAGGTTTTTTTGCATCATATCTTGATCCAGCCCTGTCATGGTAATGGTAATAAACATACCGGCAAGAAAACTTTTTACAAAATATTGGGCATCATTAACGTCTCCCAAGAAAAACACTTTACTCATGCTGTCTTGTTTCACGTTATGGTAAATTTCAGAAATACTGTTCAAGTCCAATGCATTGGCAAGAAATATGATGGTAACTACTACTGAAATCAACATAAAAAGCGTTTGTAGTGTATCGGTAAAAATGATAGTTTTTATACCACCTTTAAATGTATATAGCCAAATTAAAAGTATGGTTATAATCACGGTAACCGTAAACGGAATGCCATATTGGTCGAATATTAAAAGCTGCAGAACTTTTGCTACCAAAAAAAGTCTAAATGAAGCGCCAACGATTCTAGAAATTAAAAAAGCAACGGATCCCGTTTTGTAGCTTACATTGCCAAAACGGTCTTTTAAATAGGTATAAATTGAGGTTAAATTAAGCTTGTAGTAGATAGGTAGCAGCACGTAGGCGATAACCAAATACCCGAAAAAATACCCAAAAACCACTTGCAAATAGCCAAATTGTTTGGTTTCAACGGCACCCGGAACAGAGATAAAGGTAACTCCAGATAGTGATGCGCCTATCATTCCGAAGGCGACCAGATACCAAGGTGCAGATTTGTTGGCTTTAAAAAAAGCATCGTTACTGTCTTCCTTTCCAGTAAAATAGGATATCAAAATTAAAACTGCGAAATAGGCAGCAATGAGCAAAAGTATTTGAGTGGCCGACATAAAATCTTATATTTAATCAGCCAAAATACAAAATATGTTAAGCCTTCAAAGCTATTTAATTGAAAAGAATCTCCCGACGCCAAGCCTCGGGTTTCGGTTGAAATTGTTTTTCCGCGAAAACGGAAATCAGATAAAAGAATTTTAATTTACGCACTTAACAGGTTACTTAATTACCACTAATAATGCCATGATTTTACTCGGTGAACATAGGGTCAAGAAATCCTTTTATCTATTGAATTTGCGTCAAAAAGTGTTAAATTCGCGATCATGGAATTTTCTTCAAAACTTTTAGAACGTGCCGTTAACGAAATGTCGCAATTGCCTGGTATAGGTAAACGAACGGCTTTACGTTTGGTATTGCATATGTTAAGGCAGCCCAAGGAACAAACCACGGCTTTGGCCGATGCCTTAAAAACCATGCGCCAGAATATAAAGTTTTGTAAGTCGTGCTATAATATTAGTGATGTAGAGTTGTGCGAAATATGCGCTAACCCTAACCGTAATAAAGAAATCATTTGCGTGGTTGAAGACATACGAGATGTTATGGCTATTGAAAACACTAGTTCTTTTAAGGGGATTTATCATGTATTGGGTGGAAAGATTTCGCCCATGGACGGTATTGGTCCGCACGATTTAAATATTGAACCTTTAGTAAACAAGGTAAAGTCTGGGGGAATTAAGGAGCTTATTTTTGCTCTGAGTTCAACCATGGAAGGCGATACCACTAACTTTTATATTTACAAGCAAATCCAAGGATGTGATGTGTTTACAACAACTATTGCAAGAGGGATTTCGGTAGGCGATGAGTTGGAATATGCTGATGAAATAACCTTGGGAAGAAGTATTGTTAATCGTGTGCCTTTTGAGGCATCATTGAAATCATGACAAAATAAACCAATTTAATAACTAAGAAAACTAAATTTAATCTAAACCTCTTTTAAAACTTTCTTTTTGAAACTTTCAATTGTCATTTTAAACTATAATGTTCGCCATTTTCTTGAGTTGTGCTTGAGAAGTGTCAGTTCAGCTATTTCAAATATTGAAGCTGAAATTATTGTAGTGGATAATAATTCTGTAGACGACAGTTGCCAAATGGTAAAAGCGTTTTTTCCAGAGGTTAATCTCATTGAAAACAAGGAGAATTTAGGGTTTTCAAAAGGAAATAATGTTGGCGTAGCCCAAGCCATAGGAGAGTATCTATGTGTTTTGAATCCAGATACTATGGTGGCGGAAGATACATTTGAAAGATTGTTGGAGTTTGTAGAGTCCAAATCAAAAATGGGCTTAGTAGGCTGTAAGCTCATTAATGGTGGTGGGGTGTTTTTACCGGAAAGTAAGCGTAATATTCCTTACTTAAAGATAGCGGTAAAAAAAATATTGGGCAATTCGGCTGAGTATTATGCTAATCACTTGAAAGAGAATGAAGTTGGGAAAGTAGATGTTTTAGTGGGCGCTTTTATGTTTTTAAAGCGCGATGTTTATAACGAAGTACGCGGTTTTGACGAAGATTATTTCATGTACGGTGAAGATATTGATTTGTCGTATAGAATTTTAAAATTGGGTTATGACAATTACTACTTCGGCGAATTAAGCGCTATTCATTTTAAAGGTGAAAGTACGCTGAAGGATAAATGGTATGCCAAAAGATTTTTCGGCGCCATGCAAATATTTTATTCCAAGCATTTTAAGAGGAATATTTTATTTGACTTGTTCGTGTGGCTAGGGATTAAAATGGCTTATTTTTTCAGGAAAGTAAAATCAGAAAAAGAAAAAAATGTAAATGTTTATGCTTTTGTTTCTGACAAAATGGATAACAGAATAGAAGAAAACTTACCTATTCTGCCTAGTTTAAAGACACTTGGGTTTGATTTCAAAAATGGCACAGAAGTTATTTTTGATGCAAACCACTTAGCATATAAAGAAATTATTAAAACCATGGAGAATAATTTCTTGAATAATAAATCACTTACTTATAAAATCCTGCCTAACGATTCAAATTTTATGGTTGGAAGTGATGATGGTTACAGCCGTGGTGAAGTTATTGAGTTGGATTAGTTTTATTGATGATAATTTAAAAGAAACATAGTTTTTTAGTAATTTTGAAAAATAAATTAAACAAAAAAGCTATTACGTTGTAGATATGGCAAAATTTGAACTGAAATTACCAAAAATGGGAGAAAGTGTTGCGGAAGCAACCATAACATCCTGGCTTAAAGATGTTGGTGACGCTATTGAAATGGATGACCCTATTTTGGAAATAGCAACAGACAAGGTTGATAGTGAGGTGCCTAGTGAGGTTGATGGCGTTTTGATTGAAAAGTTTTTTAATGTAGATGATGTGGTTCAAGTTGGAGAAACCTTGGCCATAATTGAAACTGATGGTGAAGACGATTCAGTTTCGTCAGAAAACAATGAAAATGAAGTTGAAGAAGAGGAAGTTGCTGAACAGCTTACCCAAACCATAACAAAAGCTAAGGAAACGGTTGCGCCGGCAATTTCCAGTAGTGAAAGATTTTATTCACCATTAGTAAAAAATATAGCAAGACAAGAAGGTGTTTCACAACAGGAACTGGATGGTATAAATGGGACTGGTAAGGATGGTCGTGTTACTAAAAATGATATTCTATCTTACATTGAAAATAAAGGAGGAAATCAAATCCAACAAAGTCAAACTACCAAAGCCCAGCCAAAGCAAACACCAGAGGTTAAGAAAGTAGTTTCAGAAAAGCCAAAACAATTAGCGCCTCCTGTTGTTTCTAGTGGGGAAGATGAAATTATTGAAATGACGCGAATGGGGAAATTGGTAGCGAACCATATGATTGAATCGGTTCAAACCTCGGCGCACGTTCAGAGTTTTATTGAAGCTGATGTTACCAAAATCTGGAACTGGCGGAAAAAAGTAAAAGATGCATTTTTTAATCGTGAAGGCGAAAACCTAACATTTACGCCCATTTTTATGGAGGTTGTTGCGAAAGCTTTGCGCGACTACCCGATGCTGAATATTTCTGTTCAGGGTGATTCGGTAATTAAAAAGAAAAATATCAATATCGGTATGGCGGCTGCTCTACCAGATGGCAATTTAATCGTACCCGTTATAAAAAACGCTGATCAGCTAAACTTGGTGGGCATGACCAAACAAGTTAACGATTTGGCCAACCGTGCCCGACTTAACCAATTAAAGCCAGATGAAATTCAAGGTGGAACTTATACGGTTACTAACGTTGGTTCGTTTGGGAGCATTATGGGGACACCAATAATCAACCAGCCACAAGTTGGAATATTGGCTTTAGGAGCCATTAGAAAAGTACCTGCGGTAATAGAAACACCTGAAGGCGATTTTGTTGGTATTCGCTATAAAATGTTCTTGTCGCATTCTTACGACCACCGTGTGGTAAATGGAGCGCTTGGCGGCTTATTTGTGAAGGCCGTTAAAGACTATTTAGAAGCTTGGGATACTAATAGAGAAATTTAAATGGCTTTTAAAGGCCAGAAGAATCCAGACACCAAGGGTTGGGTTTTTTATATACAATAGAGAAAATTTTAAAAATGCAATTAAACCTCACCAAACCCATCTGTTTTTTCGATTTAGAAACAACCGGTGTTAATATTACCAAAGACCGTATTGTAGAAATTTCGGTTCTTAAAGTTTTTCCCAACGGAACAGAAGAAAGCAAAACGTGGTTGGTCAATCCAGAAATGCCAATTCCAAAAGAGGTTACTGCCATACATGGTATTACAGACGAAAAAGTAGCTAATGAGCCAACCTTTAAAGAATTGGCCAAAGAAGTCTATAATATGATAAAGGATTCCGATTTGGGCGGGTTTAATTCCAACCGGTTTGATATTCCGTTGTTGGCAGAAGAAATGCTGAGAGCAGATATCGATTTTGACATGAAAAACCGATTAGCTATCGATGTTCAGACTATTTTCCATAAAATGGAACAGCGCACCTTGAGCGCAGCCTATAAGTTTTATTGTGATAAAAATTTAGATGGTGCCCATAGTGCCGAGGCCGATACCAATGCAACTTTTGAAGTGCTTAAGGCACAGTTGGAAAAATACGATGAACTGGAAAACAATACCAAATTTTTGGCCGAGTTTAGCTCACGAAAAAAGTTTGCCGATTTTGCCGGTTTCATTGCTTTTAACAAAAATGGTGAAGAGTGTTTTTCTTTTGGAAAGCATAAAGGGAAATTAGTGACCGAAATACTAGAGAAAGAGCCTGGATACTTTGGTTGGTTGCTAAATGCCGACTTTCCGCTTTACACAAAAAAGGTGTTAACGGCTATCAAGTTGAGAAATTTTAATAATAAGTTGGGGTAGGTAAAGAGTTTTAAGCTAGAAGGCGGAAGAACGAAGTTGTTATGTTTACGGAGAACCCGTTTACTCAAGGCTGAATACTGAACGCTGCGGACTGACCCGCGTTAGGGATTTCAGTGAAAAGCACGCAGCGGAGGCACGGAGCAAGAACTTGTAACGAAAAGCCCGACCTCCCGATAGCTATCGCGAGAGGAACGCCCAAATTAAAATAGATTTTATAGCTTTGTGTTTTTGCAACTTTGCGAGAAAAAATATAATATGAAATTAATATGCATAGGTAGAAACTATACCGAGCACATAAAAGAACTTGAAAACGAAAAACCTGAAGAACCTGTCCTGTTTTTAAAACCAGACACGGCGATTTTACTTAAAAAACAGCCCTTTTTTATTCCGGATTTTTCAAACGAGGTACATTACGAGGTTGAGGTTTTGGTAAAAATCAATAGAGTGGGTAAGTATATCGATAAAAAATTTGCTCATAAATATTACAACGAAATTGGTTTGGGTATTGATTTTACGGCACGTGATCTGCAAAGTCAATTAAAAGAAAAAGGACTACCTTGGGAAAAAGCTAAGTCGTTTGACGGAGCTGCCGTGATAGGTAGATGGATGCATAAAAATGAGTTAGCAGATTTAAACCAGTTAGCATTTTCGCTAAAAAAGAACGATAAAATTGTACAAAACGGAAATACTAGTCACATGCTTTGGAAAATTGATGAATTAATAGAATATGTTTCGAAATATTTCACTTTAAAGATAGGAGATATTATATTTACAGGAACACCTGCTGGTGTTGGTAAAGTGGAGGCAAACGATAAATTAAATGGATTTATAGAAAACGAAGAAATGTTTTCAATAAGAATTAAGTAAATGGAATTAAATTATAAACTTCATAGGGTAAGAGAATTAGCTGATAACGATGAGGATTTTGTCAAAACATTGGCTGAAACATTTTTGGAAGAAGTTTCTGAGGATGCGGACCGATTGAAAAAAGCTGTGGCAGAGGAGGATTATCATAATGCTTACCAAGCTGCCCACAAAATGAAACCAACCATTGATTTGTTTGAACTTGGTGTACTTGATACGTTAATTGAAGTGCAAGATTGGGGCAAATTTGAAAAGCGTGATATGGATATCACGAAAGAGTTGGAAATTGTACTTTCTGCTGTTGACAAAGCTTTAGCCGAAATTAAGTCTGATTTTAAATTGTAACTATGCTAGCCGAAATCATCACCATCGGCGACGAACTTCTTATCGGTCAGGTAATTGACACCAACTCTGCATTTATTGCAAAACAGCTCAACAAAATTGGGGTGTCCGTTCATCAGATTACTTCTATTCAAGATGATAAAGAACATATCTTAAAAACTTTAAGCGAAGCTGAAAATAGAGTAGATATCATCATTCTTACCGGTGGATTGGGACCAACAAAGGATGATATAACCAAAAAAACAATTGCTGAGTATTTTAACGACACACTTGTACAGAGTGAAGCCGTTCTTCAGAACATAGAAACGATTTGGCAGCAACATGTCAGGACCAAATTACTCCAAGTCAACAAAGATCAGGCCTTAATACCATCAAAATCGAAACCACTGATGAATAGGTTGGGCACAGCGCCAGGCATGTGGATAGAAAAGGGAGAAAAGGTATTTATTTCGCTTCCGGGTGTACCTTATGAAATGGAAGCGTTGATTCATAATGAAGTCATTTCACGCTTAAAGGAAAAATACCATTGCCCCTATATTTTACACAGAACACTTATGGTTTATGGTCTTGGAGAGAGTTCTTTGGCCGAAAGAATAGAACCATGGGAAAATGCTTTGCCTAAACATATAAAATTGGCATACCTGCCCAATTTGGGACAAATGCGTTTGCGGTTATCAACAAGAGGTTTCAATGAAATCGAGTTAAAAAAAGAAGTCCAGGACCAGATTGATAAAGTTATTCCTTATATCAAGGACGAGTTTGCGGGTTTTGAGGATGATGAAGGCTCGGTTGAAATCGTAATCGCTAAGCAGCTCACCAAGTTAGGCAAAACATTATCTATAGCCGAAAGTTGTACCGGTGGAGCCGTTGCTGAACGTTTTACAGTCAACTCAGGGGCATCGGCATTTTTTAAAGGTGGTGTAGTAACCTATGCTACCCAATCAAAAATTAATATTTTACAGGTTCCAAAAACACTAATAGACGAATATTCGGTGGTAAGTGCTCAAGTTGTAGAATCTATGGCCAAAAAAGCTTTGGAACTTTTTCAATCTGACTATGCTATAGCAACAACAGGTAACGCTGGGCCAACAAAAGGCGATTCAGATGCCGAAGTTGGTTCGGTATTCATTGCTATAGCTACAAAAAACAAGGTGTATTCTCAAAAATTTAACTTCGGTAATTTACGCTTAAAAGTCATAAATAAAGCGGTAAATAAGGCCCTTGAAATGCTTCTAAAAGAAATTTTTAAAAATTGATAAAATTTAGGTTGGCATAATATAAAGAATTTGTATATTTGCACCTCGATTTTAAGCAACAACGAATTTAAAGTTATATAGAATGTCAAGAGTTTGTGAACTTACAGGAAAGAAGGCTATGGTTGGAAACAACGTGTCTCATGCATTAAACAGAACTAAACGCAAATTTAACGCGAACTTAGTGAAGAAACGTTTCTACATTCCAGAAGAAGATAAATGGATAACTTTAAAGGTTTCGACATCTGCTTTAAAAACTATTAATAAAATAGGTATTTCTGCAGCAATTAAAGAAGCAAAATCAAAAGGATTTTTAAAATAATAGCTGTATTTAATAAGTATAAGACATGGCAAAGAAAGGCAACAGAGTACAAGTAATATTAGAGTGTACAGAGCACAAGGAGTCTGGACAACCAGGAACTTCAAGGTACATTACTACCAAAAACAAAAAGAATACGCCAGATAGAATGGAGATTAAAAAATTCAATCCTATTCTTAAACGTATGACAGTTCATAAAGAAATTAAATAATTAGTGGTTTTAATAAAACCCACCAAATACCTATAGGTCATGGCAAAAAAATCAGTAGCATCATTACAAACAGGATCTAAAAGATTAACAAAAGCAATAAAAATGGTAAAGTCTCCAAAAACAGGAGCTTACATGTTTGTTGAATCTATAATGAGTCCAGAACAAGTAAACGACTTTTTAAGCAAAAATTAAATTTTGCTTCTCCAAGATATTATAAGCTGCTTTCATTTAGAAAGCGGCTTTTTTTATTTTATATTTGAAGCTTAACTGACAGATTTTCAGAAAGTGATTCAATGGTAAGAAAATTGACGGTTAAAACTAAGTAATCAACCAAGAAGCAAAATGAGTTTTTTTAAAAAAATATTTTCCTCAGAAAAGAAAGAAACCCTCGATAAAGGGTTAGAAAAGTCTAAAACCAGTTTTTTGGGCAAGCTGAGTAAGGCTGTAGCTGGAAAATCTAAGGTAGATGATGAGGTCTTAGATAATCTTGAGGAAGTTTTGGTAACTAGCGATGTTGGGGTTAACACCACTTTAAAGGTTATCGAACGTATTGAAGAGCGTGTTTCAAAGGATAAATATTTGGGTACGGATGAATTAAATCAAATTCTTCGCGAAGAAATAGCAGCTTTATTAAGTGAGACCAATTCTGGAGAAGAAACAGAATTTACCATACCCGATTTACCAAAATTAGAAGATGGTAAAAAAACACCGTACGTGCTTATGGTTGTTGGTGTTAATGGTGTTGGTAAAACGACTACCATTGGTAAATTAGCATATCAATATAAAAAGAAAGGCTTAAAGGTGGTTTTAGGAGCTGCTGATACCTTTAGGGCAGCTGCTATAGATCAGCTTCAAATTTGGGCAGATAGAGTAGATGTGCCCATGGTACGACAAAATATGGGTAGTGACCCAGCATCAGTGGCATTTGATGCGTTACAATCTGGAGTTACGCAAGACGCCGATGTAGTTATTATTGATACGGCAGGACGCTTGCATAATAAAGTCAATTTAATGAACGAGCTAACAAAAGTTAAGCGCGTTATGCAAAAAGTGGTTGGTGATGCACCGCACGATGTATTGTTGGTGCTAGATGGTTCTACCGGACAAAATGCTTTTGAGCAAGCCAAACAGTTTACTGCAGCAACGGAGGTGACCTCATTGGCAGTTACAAAATTAGATGGAACAGCCAAAGGAGGTGTTGTTATTGGTATCTCAGACCAGTTTCAAATTCCTGTTAAATATATTGGAGTAGGAGAGGGCATTGAAGATTTACAAGTGTTCAATAAGTTTGAATTTGTAGATTCTTTTTTTAAATAAAATCCCCAATTCTTTTTAAGATTATGAAAAAAGCGGTTTCAATTTTTATGCTCTGCTTTGTTGTTTTAGCCGAAGCACAAATATCGAATTTAACAAGTCTTGCTTCTGGGACGATGCAGATGTTCTCGCCAATTTATGAGCAAAATAGAGATGTTTATGGCTATTTTTCGCTTTACAAATTAGACAAGATAAGTGAAAATGAAGAAAAGTATGAATATGTAATTTTAGACAAAAACCTGAATAAAGTTGCTAATGGTGAGTTTATAGATTCGTATTACAAAGGGATATTTTCACGGTATTATAGTCCAGAGAAAATAAACGGTAATTTAATGATTACCAAGCGTTATGCTAATCTCAGTGGAACAATTTTGTTCACATCAACGAGGTTATTACAACTTGATAATAATAACATATTAGCACCTTTTTATTTTGATAATTTTGCCCTTCAAGAAGGTTTTAGAGATGCTAATTCTCTAAAGAAGACAGAACGAAAAAAAGCTTTTTTTAATGTTCCTATAGGTACAAATAATGGTTACGTGGTAGTTGAGGCGCAGAAAAAGAAAGGAAAGGAAAACCCAACATCCATTCAATTTTATAATTTGAACCACGAAAAATTATGGGATTACAGTTTTGGTGAAAATGGTGAAAATGCAAAGTATAGTTTAATGTCTTTTGAGGATTACGTAATGTATTTCGATTATACTAAAGCGGCATTTAGGGAAAATTCGGTTGAAGTTTTACAAATAGATTCCAAAACAGGTCAAAAGAATTTTGAATATAGGTTGGAGGACGATAGCTCGGAATTCAGCTATGGTTATACCATAAAAAAAATTGATGATAGAACGATTTTAACAGGCAAAATTAGTCTCTATAGACCCACTGGGTATAACACTAATGGTGCTGTGGGTTTGTTTAAAATCGTATTGGACAAAGAAGGAAAGGAGATTTTTAAAAAACACTTTCTATGGGAAGATGCCAGTAAGTTTATTGAAATGAATGATAAAGGTAAAATGGAAGCTGGTTATAAGTTGTTTGTTCATTCATATTTTGTTTTTAATGATGAACGCATAGCCGTCTTATCTGAGAAATTTAAAACAGCCCAAAATATTTTATGGGGCGCTCATTTTAAAACAGAAGACTTTGTATTATTGTCTTTTGATAAGGATTTTAACCTTGTTGAAGCCAATACAATAGAAAAGGGAATGACGAAATTTTCCAATTCAGATTTGTTGTTCGCCCAATACCTTAACAATGAAAATGATGCTGTTTTCTTTTATAAAGACTATCAAAAAGATTCCGAAACAAAAGAGAAAAATTGGGTTTTGGGGATAGTTTCATACGTAAATGGTAAAATTAAGCATGAAAGAATACCAATGTCGTCCGACGACTTTTTTATTCATCCCTACATTGCAAAAGAAGGTTATGTTTTGCTTAGGGAGTTTAACAAAAATTCTGATTTCGACAAAATCAGACTGGAACGCCTTAATTTAAACCAGTAACACCCCCATAATAGGTGGCAATTATTTTAATTTCATTTAAGTTTAAATTCCAGATAAAGTTTAAAAATCGTTGGTAACTCTGACTTTGTTCGGCAGGTGCAATTCTGTCTACATACCTGTTTAATTGATATTTCTTTTTGGCATCATAAATAGCATTGAAATTAATGCTTAGCCATTTTTGGAAATAAGGGTCGTCGTAATTGTCTTCTAAGTGTTTTAAAATCAAATAGGTGCTTAGGCCATATTCATTCAAATAAAATAGATTTTCGGCATAAGCCAAATTCGCAATGCGTTTTAAGTCTTTAAATGTATTATTTACGGTTATATGTATATTGCTGTCGTTTAATTCTGGAAAAGTAGATTGTAGTTTGTCGATTCGCTGTTGAACTTCAGGATGGTCTTGTATAGAATCCAAGTCTATTTTTTCTTTATAATTATCGTAATTGTAAACTCCAAAATCTTCGCGTTCAGTCCATGCTTTTTTAAACGGCTGTTCCGGTAAATCAAACACTTTTTTATATGTCGCAGAGTCTAGTACAATTGCAGGAACAGAATCATATTTTTTAAGTTTTAATAATGCATTTATATACTCTGTTTTTGAAGCGCCTGTATTTTTGTAAAGTAAATACCCTAAAGAGTCTGCTTCAACCTCATTTTTTCGTTGCTTTTCTCCATCTTCATATAAAAGATTTTTTAACATGTCGAAAGACCGAGAGCCTCTATTGAATTTTTCGGCTTTTATAGACCTATATAAACCAGAGTTTTTGGCTAATACAGAAATATTCAATTTGGCTTTACTTTCAATGCTTCTTTTGGTATGCTGCAAAACTTCATGGGCAGCTTCATGGGCCATAATGGATAATAATTGTTGTTCATTGTCTAGAAAAGAAAACAAACCAACGTTTAGAATAATTGACCCATTGCCAATGCTAAAGGCATTTGGAGAAGGGGTTTTGGCTAAAAAAAGGCTTATTTTTTTTTCTTTTACAATTGGGTTGTTTTGTGCTAGCGTACTAAATAAACTGTCGGAGTAATTTTCAAAACGTTCTTGGAATAAGAACTTTTTGTTTTTTATGAGTTCTAAAAATCTATTCTGCGATTCTTCATAAAAACTTAACACCTCTTTTCTGAGTTTTCCTTTGTAAGACGATTTTATTTCTTTGGTGAAAATTTCATTTTCACCTTCTATTTTAGAAATTAAAAGTTTGCGTTTGTCGTAATCAGTAGTGTCTATTAATTGGTGGTTTTGAGAAAAACAAGCAAAGTAAGAGCAAAGAAAGACGCAGCAATAGAAATATTTCATGGATTTGGTTTAAGTAATAAATGTAATTAATTATTTTTATATGATAACTTTGAGTTTAATGAGTCACAACATCTACCATAATTTCATAATTCAAGCTTCTCCAAAAGAAGTGTTTGATGCCGTTTCCCAGCCTAAGCACCTGGATAATTGGTGGAGTTTAAAGTCTTCGGGCATTCCCGAATTAGACGCAGAGTACAACCTTAATTTTACAGATAAATACAACTGGTTCTGTAAAGTTTCAAAAGTGGTTCCCAACAAATCATTTCACTTAAAAATGACCAAGGCTGACGCCGATTGGACTCCTACAACTTTTGGTTTCGATTTAGAGGAAGCTAAAAATGGCACTATGGTTAATTTTAGCCATAAAGATTGGCCAGAAGTTAATCAGCATTTCAAACATTCTTCATTTTGCTGGGCTTTGCTTTTAAACGGACTTAAAAATTATCTTGAAAAAGGTATTGTTGTCCCTTTTGAGTCCCGTAGCTAAACAGAGCAAATATCTTACTGTTAGTTTTCTGGTATAAAATCCACTAGTATTATGTATCTTTGCGCCCTCATTCAGTAAAACTTATGCGTACTAAATCCTTAAAGAAAAACAAGATTAATGTAGTCACGCTAGGCTGTAGTAAAAATGTTTACGACAGCGAGGTTTTAATGGGACAATTAAAGGCTAGCGGTAAAGATGTGGTGCATGAAGAAGAGGGGAATATTGTTGTGATCAACACCTGCGGATTTATAAATAATGCCAAAGAGGAAAGCGTAAATACCATTTTGGAGTACGTTCAGAAAAAAGAAGAAGGCGACGTTGATAAAGTTTTTGTAACGGGTTGTTTAAGTGAGCGTTATAAGCCAGATTTGGTAAGGGAAATTCCAAATGTTGATGAATATTTTGGTACTACCGAATTGCCTGGTTTGTTAAAAGTTTTGGGTGCCGATTACAGACATGAACTTATTGGTGAGCGATTAACTACCACACCTAAAAATTATGCCTATTTAAAAATAGCTGAAGGTTGCGACAGGCCATGCAGTTTTTGTGCGATTCCCATCATGCGAGGCAAACACCGAAGCACCCCCATAGAAGATATTGTGGTTGAGGCCGAAAAGTTGGCCGCTAAAGGGGTAAAAGAGTTGATTCTTATTGCTCAAGATTTAACCTATTATGGGTTGGATTTGTATAAAAAGCGAAACCTAGCAGAACTATTGGAAGCCTTGGTAAAAGTGGAAGGCGTAGAATGGATTCGTTTGCATTACGCGTTCCCAACGGGATTTCCTATGGATGTTTTGGAGGTTATGGATCGTGAGCCTAAAGTTTGCAATTATATTGATATTCCGTTGCAGCATATTTCTGATGATATTTTAAAAAGTATGCGCCGCGGTACTACCAAAGAAAAAACTACAAAACTCCTCAAGGATTTCAGGTCGGCCGTTCCAAACATGACTATCAGAACGACGCTTATTGTAGGTTACCCTGGTGAGACCGAAGAACATTTCCAAGAATTAAAACAATGGGTAAAAGAGATGCGTTTCGAGCGATTGGGCTGTTTTGCCTATAGCCATGAGGAAAACACGCATGCCTATAATTTAGAAGATGATGTGCCAGAGGACGTTAAAATAGACAGAGCCAACCAAATCATGGAAGTACAGTCGCAAATTTCATGGGAACTTAATCAACAAAAAATAGGGCAGGAATTCAAAGTAGTTATCGACAGAAAAGAAGGAAACTATTTTGTTGGTCGAACAGAATTCGACTCGCCCGATGTGGATAATGAGGTCTTGATTGACGCCTCTAAAACCTATTTGAAAACAGGCGAATTTACCAGAGTAAAAGTTGTTGAAGCTGAAGATTTTGACCTTTATGCCGAAGTTATAAGTTAGTTTGCTACTTTTGAAAGTATGCAACCCAATGAGTTTTCAGAATTTCTAAATGGTATTAGTGATAAACCGCTAAACTTATTAAATCCATCTATTCCAAAAGAGGAATACATACCCATTGATTTGTCGGAAGCCAATCTGTCTCGGCATTCAATTAATGTGACTTCCACCTCGAAATTCAGTGCGTTCATAAATCAATATCTCCAAGCACGTCAAGCTACGGTGGCTTATGGCGGTTATTTGGAAACAAGAAACATCTATAAACGCAGTACCTATTTTAACTCCGGTAATTCAGAAGCTAGAGATATCCATTTGGGTATTGATTTTTGGTGTGAAGCCGAAACACGGGTTTATTCACCTTTAGAAGGAAAGGTACATAGCTTTAAAAACAACGCCAGCCTTGGTGATTACGGGCCAACTATTATTTTAAAGCACCAAATTGAAGCTTTGGAGTTTTATACGCTTTATGGACATTTAAGCTTAGAATCCATTATCAATTTAAAAATAGGTGAATCTGTTAAACATGGTGATGCTATCGGTACTTTAGGCGATACTGATGTTAACGGCGACTATCCGCCGCATCTGCACTTTCAGATAATAAAGGATTTACAAGGTCGTCAAGGCGACTACTCTGGTGTTTGCAGTAAAACTGATTTTCATTTTTATAAACAAAATTGTCCAGACCCTAACTTATTACTGAAATTGTAAATTTTGAAGTAAGGGTCGTTTAACTTAAGGATATGAAAACGTTTTAATGTTTTATATCCGAGTTACTGAAACAAGTTCAGCACAAGTAAACGAAGGTAGTTGAAAATTTTTACAAAATCAAGTAGTAATAATAGTTAGGCTATTTTAACAGAGGTCATAGTTAGTGAACCACCAACAGGTTTGTCGTTAAATATGCTTATAGATTCATTATTTTCTTTTAAGGCTAAGGTGTAAATCAGTGGTAAATAATGTTCTGGGGTTGGAATAGCCAAATCGAATGCCTTGCCTTGCGATTTAAAATTGATAAGGTTATCGTGGTTGTCGTCCAAAATATACTGTTTCATTTTTTCATTGGCTTCGGTGGCCCAATCAAAAGCATAGGTGTCATTTAATTTGTTCCAAGCCACCATGCTTAAGTTGTGAACCATGTTTCCGCTTCCAATAATTAACACGCCTTTTTGTCGCAAGCTATTTAATTGCTTGCCTAGTTCATAATGGTATTTTGGTGGTTTAGAATAATCAATACTCATTTGAATGACCGGGATATCGGCATTGGGGTATAGGTGTTTAATAACACTCCATGCACCATGGTCCAATCCCCATTTGTCGTCTAAACCAATATGGGTAGATGTTATGATGCGCTGCGTTTCCTTGGCCAGCTCTGGACTTCCAGGAGCCGGATATTGCACATTGAATAAAGCTTGTGGAAAACCTCCAAAATCGTGTATGGTTTTTGGGTTCTGCATGGCGGTTACAAAAGTGCCTTTGGTTTCCCAGTGGGCCGAAATACACAGTATGGCATTTGGGCGTTGCAGTTCTTTGCCCAGTTTTTTGAATGAAGCGACAAATTCATTTTCTTCAATGGCATTCATTGGAGAGCCGTGGCCTAAAAATAATACGGGCATTTTTTCGGTTTGGCTAAACGGAGCCGTTATTTGATTCAAATGTTTTAAGGCCATAGCTTATTGAGTATAGATGATAACAATAAAATTAAAACAAAAAGGTTGAATTCGTTTAAAACAAATTCAACCTTTTATTAATAAATCAATTTTTGGATTAAGCAGAATGAGTTTTGTATTGTACGTTTCCAGAATTGGAAAACACGTAGTCTCTGCTATGTTTCATTTTAATGTACAGGTTGTTATTCACTTTAACCGGTACTTTTAAATTGGGAAACTGAATGAGGTAGTCATCGCCTTCTTTTCCAATTAGATGGACTTCAGTGGGTTCTTTTTCCATAATCTAAAATTTAAAATTAAACTTTAAAAATTGATTTTATGGATATAACAAAATATGTTCCAAAATAAAAAGGAGGTTTTAAATGAAATTTTGACAGTTTTCGAAGCGTTATTATATCTTCTTCTGCTTATTAATTTCATCTTGAAGTTGGCGTCTCACTTTTTGCTCACGTTCTAAGGCGATACGGCGGTGTTCGTCAAATTCCTCCTCGATTTCAGCCAATGACTTTTTAGCCTCCCGTGTAATGTCGTTGCTGTTTTTAAACTTGTAAATAAAGAAAATAAGCAAGGCCAATAAACCAGCAATAATAGTCCACATAAGCGCATTATAGCCACCTTTGCTCATTTGCATGCCGAAGAGTGCCATGCTGTCTTTTTCGCTATTGGTTTTATCAAGGTTTTGTTGTGTATTGGCTAGGTTTGTTTTAAGTTCTGATATTTCCTTGGTTTGGTTGGTTAAGGTGGTTTGCCTTTCCGCTAAGGTATTTTTAAGGGTTTTAAGAGTATCGATGGTGTGCGATCTTAATGTTAGAAACGTGCTGAGCTTTACAGCTTCGTAAGATTGCCCATTGGTACCTTTAAAATTACCCGATTTTCTAAGAATATACTCAAATTGGTTGTCAATTGTACCATTGTTCAACGAAATTTCATCTTCTTCCTGAGCAAAAGAAGTTAAGGAAAGCAGGCATGTAAATACTATAAAAAATATTGATTTGATAGGATTCATTTCTGGTTTGGTTTTAATGGTTGTATTTGGTTGCGAATTTATAAAATATTGTTTATTATATGATTATAAATCATTTAAAAAGCCCCATTTAATGAGGCTTTTTTTATATACGGTTCAAATTTTATTTTAGATGTTCGTTTTTAATAATATGTGTAACGTTTAACTTTAGAAATATATTTTGTCAGCCTAATAACTTGATGGCTATAGCCATATTCTTTATCGTGCCAAATATAGAGAATAATATATTCGCCATCTTTGCGAACAATGGTTGCTTTACTATCATAAATTGAGGGTGCTGAACAGCCAACAATATCAGTTGAAACTAACTTATCGTTAAGCTCGTATTTTATTTGTTCAACTAAATCGCCTTCCAAAGCATATTTTTTCAAGATGGTATTGACACCTTTTAATTAAGTTTTGTTATTCCACCGCAATTTTACCGAGAAACTGCAAAAAAATAACCCTTCAAAATACCATTTTTGAAGGGCTATAAGTAAATCATGAAATAAAATTATCTAAAATTGTATCGTTCTTTTTCACCGTTGGAATTGATAAGTTCTATTCTAACAGCCTCCGAAGTGCTTTTTCTAAAAACCCTTTGAACATCTTCAATAGAATTAACTTTTTCATCATTTATGGCCGTAACAATGCAGCCCTCAGTAATACCGTTTCGTCTCCAGTATTCTTCATAGCGTTCATCCAATTCTAAAATTTTAACACCGTTGGGAGCCTTGAATTTTTTCAAGTCTGCAGTTTTGGCATCTTTTACTAATCCTACTAACGGCATGTTATAAGTTTGGCGCTTAGCTAGTGTTACAGGAACAGTTTTTATGTGGCCGTCTCTAGATAGCTTTAATTCAACAACGTCATTAGGGCGCTTAGCGCTTAAATGTCCTGTTAAATCTGAAAATTTCGAGACTTTAATATTATCAATTTCCTTAATGATATCACCTTTTTTTAACCCAGCTTTGTCGGCTCCGGAATCTTCTACTACACTATCAATATAAACACCCTCTGTATCTTCTACCCCTATTTTTTCAGCAGCGGCACTGTTTAGGGCGCCACCTTGTATGCCCAAAATTCCATTTTGTACATTGCCATATTCCATAATGTCTTCAATAACCTTTCTGGCAATATTACTGGGCACGGCAAATGAATAGCCAATGTAAGACCCTGTTTGCGAAGTTATTGCCGTGTTGATACCAACCAATTCACCGTTGGTGTTTACCAAGGCGCCACCAGAATTCCCAGGGTTAACTGCAGCATCGGTTTGTATAAAGGACTGTGCACTCGTTCCTGTTAAATCTCTCGATTTGGCGCTAATAATACCCGCTGTTACCGTCGAGGTTAAATTAAAAGGATTACCAACAGCTAACACCCATTCGCCAATTTTTGCATTATCAGAATCAGCGAAAGTTACAAAAGGCAGTTCTTCGTCGGCATCAATCTTTAAAAGAGCGATATCTGTTTTGGCATCGGCGCCAATCAATTCTGCGGTAAAGGTTTTGTTATTATTAAGTGTTACCGAAAGCTCGTGAGCATTCTTTATCACGTGATTATTCGTTATAATATAGCCGTCGGCATTAATTATTACACCTGATCCAGTACCCAATTGGGCACGCTGTTGGGGTTGCCTGCCGGAAAACAAATCTTGTAATGTGAATTTTCCAGTACTGAGAGTCACATTTTTCACGTGTACAACTGCATTTACCGTGTTTTCGGCCGCAATGGTAAAATCGGGAGCCTCTAAAATATTATTAATTTTACTAATATTATTTGTTGGTAAAAACGTTGGGTTTTCAGCTTGACTAGCAACCAAAACCGGTTGTTTTTCTTCAATGAAAATTTTGTAGGCTCCTAAAGTAAAAATACCGCCCAGGGCCGAAACTAATACTAATGCTAAAATTTTTTTCATAATTTAAAATTTAACTTTTTAATTTTTTCGAGACCATGTCTCTAATCATTTTTATTGTTTCTTGTTGAATGAATAAATATTTAACGATTAAAATTAATTATTTATTGAATTAGCCTTCCGCTTTTAACGATTTTTAACTTCATATTTAACGGTGATTTAACACTCAATAAAACGCTATAATATTTATATCTTTGTGCTTCAATATGCAACAGACTTTTTACAAATATCAAGGAACAGGAAACGATTTTGTGATGATTGATAATCGTCAACAAATATTCGACAAAAATGATACCAAACGCATAAATTTATTGTGCGACCGACGTTTTGGCATTGGTGCAGATGGACTTATTTTATTGGAAAACCATGATAAATATGATTTTAAAATGGTTTACTATAATGCTGATGGAAATGAGAGTACCATGTGTGGAAATGGTGGGCGCTGTTTAGTGGCATTTGCCAAACAGTTGGGGGTTATTGAAAACGATTGCACTTTTGAAGCCATTGACGGACTGCATCATGCGACTATAGAAAACGGTATTGTAAACCTGCAAATGCAGGACG
Organism: Flavisericum labens; assembly: GCF_045446075.1. Taxonomy (NCBI): domain Bacteria; kingdom Pseudomonadati; phylum Bacteroidota; class Flavobacteriia; order Flavobacteriales; family Flavobacteriaceae; genus Flavisericum; species Flavisericum labens. Next base: position 196,067 of record NZ_JBJJBQ010000002.1, read on the forward strand.
TTGATACTATTGAAAAAATAAAAAACCATGTGTTTTTAAATACCGGATCACCACATCATGTACAGTTTGAGAGCGGTATTGAAAATTTCGATATTAAAAGTGTCGGGGCCAAAATTAGGTATGGAGCGCCTTACAACCAAGAAGGCACTAACGTTAATTTTGTCAAGAAAATATTTGATGACACCTATAGGGTAAGAACCTACGAACGTGGCGTAGAAGGCGAAACGCTATCTTGTGGAACGGGGGTAACGGCCGTTGCCATTGCCATGCATTATATTGGGGAAACCGAAAAAAACTTAATTAATCTTAACGTTGAAGGCGGTAAGTTGCAAGTGCGTTTTAATGTTGAAAATGGTACCTACAGCAATGTTTGGTTAATTGGCCCGGCAACATTTGTATTTAAAGGAACAATATGATAACCTTAAAAGGCGAAAACATCTTTTTACGGGCACTGGAACCTGAAGATCTTGAGTTTGTGCACGAAGTTGAAAACGATGAAGCTGTCTGGGAAATAAGTAATACCCAGACCCCATATTCAAGATTTTTAATTAAACAATATTTGGATCATGCGCATAAGGATATCTATGAAGTAAAACAATTAAGGTTGGTTATTTCAAATTATAATAAGGAGACCGTTGGCTTGATAGATTTATTCGATTTCGACTTTAAAAATAAAAGGGCAGGGGTTGGTATTTTGGTAAAGTCGCCTAACGACCGCTCTAAAGGTTTTGGTAAAGAAGCGCTTAAATTAGTTGTTAATTATAGTTTTGTTCATTTAGGCTTACATCAGTTATATTGTAATATTTCAGAAGGGAACGATGTTAGTAAAAAGCTTTTTACAAGTCAAGGATTTAAGGAAGTGGGAATTAAAGAAGACTGGAATGTTATTAATGGGGCCTTTAAAAACGAGTATCTGTTTCAGCTTATAAACAAGAGTTAAATGTACATTAAAAAAATACTTATTGCTATTGTGATTTTAGGGCTAGTGGCTGCCGCTTTTTTTGCCCATTTTGTTTATAACGCCATGCTTAGGCCTAATACAGCTTTTAACAATGAGGTGGCCTATATTTTTGTACCAACTAATGCATCTTATCAAGAAGTTAGAAGTCAGTTAGAACCCTTGTTGGATGATATGGATTCTTTTGATGCCTTAGCTGAACGAAAAAAATATACATCAAACATAAAGGCTGGCCGTTTTGAGATTAAAAAGGGTATGAGTAATAATGATATCATTAACTCTATAAGAAGTATAAACTTGCCAATAAAATTATCGTTCAACAACCAAGAATCTCTCGAGAAGTTAGCAGGAAGGGTGTCATCTCAAATAGAAGCTGATAGTTTATCGGTATTGAATTCAATGAAAAACCCTGAATTTTTAGCTGAAAATCATTTTAATGAAGCTACCGCGTTGGGTATGTATTTACCTAACAGCTATGAGTTCTTCTGGAATACATCGGCAGCAGCTTTTAGAAACCGGATGTTGAAAGAATACAACCGCTTTTGGAGTGAAAGTAAAAGAAAAAAAGCAGAAGAAATTGGTTTATCCCCAAACCAAGTAATTGCATTGGCCTCTATTGTACACGAAGAGTCTAAACAAGCCAGTGAGCAGCCTAGAATAGCTGGTGTATATATGAATCGGCTTAGAATAGGTATGCCATTGCAGGCCGACCCTACTTTAAAATTCGCTGCATATCAGCTTCCAAAGTACAAAAACACCATAATAAAGCGTGTTTTAAATGTGCATAAAGAAATAGATTCTCCTTATAATACTTATAAAAATCTAGGCTTGCCTCCAGGGCTTATCGCCATGCCTGATATTTCGGCGATTAATGCGGTGCTCAACTACGAAAAGCATAAGTATTTATATTTTGCTGCCGACTCCAACCGTTTGGGGTTTCATAAGTTCGCCAAAACCCTATCTCAACATAATGTTAATGCTCGGGCATATCAGCGGTATTTGTCGTCTCAAGGGATTAATAGGTAGTGAATTGTCGGGTGGTAAAGCATATGGCGCTATTTGTTTTGTTACCTTTTGTTTCCTTGGCGCAGTCTAAATTTAATAGGTTTTTTACACCAAGTGATAGCCTAAACATTTCCAGAAGAAATACGATAATAGTAACTGAGGCATCTTTGTCGGCTTTAACAATTGTTGGCTTGGACCAACTTTGGTATGCCGATTATGATCGTTCTAGGTTTCATGTGGTTAATGATAACGATCAGTGGTTGCAAATGGATAAGTTGGGCCATATGTTTACATCTTATCAGTTGGGAAGGCATGGCGCACAATTGCTAAACTGGAGTGGTGTTCAAAAAAAAGACCAATTGATTTACGGAGCTACTTTGGGTTTTACGTTTTTAACCGCCGTTGAGGTGTTGGATGGTTATTCTAAAGAATGGGGTTTTTCTTGGGGCGATGTTTTGGCAAATGGAGCAGGAACAGGACTGTATATTGGACAAGAATTGCTGTGGAATGAACAACGAATTGCCGTTAAGTACTCTTTCCATGAAACAAAATTCGCACAACATAACCCAGATAAACTGGGAAAATCGTTTTTAGAGCAGGTTTTAAAGGATTATAACGGGCAAACTTATTGGTTGAGTTTTAATTTGCATTCATTTTTTAAAAATAGTAATATTCCAAAATGGCTAAATATAGCGGTGGGATACGGGGCTGACGGGATGCTTTACGGCTCGAAAGATATTGACAATCAGGTGTTAACAAATATTGACAGGTATAGACAGTTTTACTTAAGTTTTGATGTAAATTTGAATAAGATTAAGACGAATTCGAAGTTATTGATGACTATTTTCGATGTTTTTAATATGATAAAAATACCATTTCCTGCTCTTGAAATTAGCAAAAAAGGGCCTGTATTTCATCTATTCTTCATTTAAAAACAGTACTTAATCGATTAATTTTGAAGTTATTGATTTTTATTATAATTTTGCACGCTCAAATTTCAAGGCATATTTTACATTAAAATTTGCTGAAAAAATTTAAAACTATGGTAAAGCAAACTACAGGTTATTTAACCCTAACGCTTACAACATTAGTGCTGTTTGGTTTCATGTTTCAAAATGAGGAAACCATAAATTTGGGCAAGTATTCTACTAAAGGCTTAGATTTAAACTACACCGTTAACAATGATAGCTATGGAATTAATGAGCTTTTGGCTTTTAATGTCAATCAAGGCTCAGAAGAAACGTACGCTCCTTATTTAGGGAAGTCCTTTGTTGGTTTTAAGGAAGCTCTTGCTTTCAAAGAATCTGGAGGTAACTACAACTCTGTTAATACTTATGGTTATCTAGGTAAATATCAATTTGGAGCTTCAACTTTAAAGCTTATAGGAATAAATAATCCTGCTAAGTTCTTAAAGAACCCAAGATTACAGGAAAAAGCCTTTTTGGCTAATACAGCCCGTAATAAATGGATTTTAAGACGAGATATTAAGAATTTTGTTGGAAAACGAATTAATGGTACCATCGTTACTGAGTCTGGTATTTTGGCTGCAGCTCATTTAGCCGGTCCAGGTAGTGTGAAAAAATATTTAAGAAGTTATGGCTTAGATAATTTTGCTGATGGATATGGAACCACGGTTTATTATTATATGAAACGTTTTTCTGGTTACGATACTTCATTTGTTAAAGCAAATAGAAAAGCAAGAGCACTTTAGCTAAGCGATTTAGGTTATATTAAAGTTTATGTATTATAAATATGGTAGGTCTTTTATGAAGGTCTACCTTATTTTTTTTCCATAGATTGGCTGTAAGTGTTTTAATATATTCCGTTGGTAATGTAATGTCGCAAGCTACACATATATAGGTGTTGCATTCTAGAACGCTTGTTAGGTCTTCAAGCATTTTGTTATTCCTATATGGCGTTTCTATAAATATTTGCGATTGGTTTTGCTCGAATGACAGACGCTCTAATCGTTTTATTTCTTTCTTACGTTCGCCTTTATCAATAGGCAGGTAGCCGTTAAAGGTAAAACTCTGCCCGTTCAGACCAGAACTCATGATAGCCATTAAAATTGATGAAGGCCCAACCAAAGGCACTACTTTTAAGTTTTTAGTATGTGCTATTTTTACAATATCAGCGCCTGGGTCGGCAACACCTGGACATCCAGCTTCCGACAGTAGTCCGACATTAATGCCGTTCAAACAAGGTTCTAAAAAACGCGGCAAATCGGCTGCGTCTGTAAATTTGTTCAAAAGAAAAATATTAAGCGAGGGCTGCGATTTTTCTGGACATATCCGTTTTATAAAACGCCGTGCTGTTTTTTCATTTTCAACAATAAAAGTTTCTGTATTTTCAATAATTTGTTTTACAGTAGCAGGAAGCACCTCTAAAGGGTTGTTGTCTCCCAAGGTGGTTGGAATGAGGTAAAGTTTGCCTTTGTGGTTTGTCATTTAATTTATGATAAGCTTTTTTACAATTTTTGTGGAATCATTTAGATTAACTTGAATGAAATATACGCCTTTGCTGTATTTTTCAACGGGCAAATTAATGATTTTATCATTTGGGACCATGCTCTTTATGCTTTGCTCCTTAATGTTGTAAAGTGATACCAATAAGGCGTTTTCGTAAATATTGGATAAATTAATCGTAACATAATGAGTTGATGGGTTGGGGTAGATACTAAATTTGGTTTCCCTGGCGGTCGAAATATTTAAATTAGCATCGGTTATTTTATAAATACTGGAACCTCCAGCAATATAAAGCTCTCCAGTTGAATCTTCGCCAAAAGTAGTCCACCCTTGAGTGATATTCGGTGTTTGAAAAGCTAACGACCAGTTTTCGGCATTGTTTGTTAAAATACCAATGTCTCGTTTACAATAATCTGCAAAAAAGTATTTTCCGATAAAATTAGGGTAGTTGTTGCCGCGGTAAACATAGCCACCGGTTATTGAGCCGGAACAGCCACTTCCAACATGTGCGTATTCGGCAACTGGAGTCACCGTAGCGCCCAATCCTCCAGATGGACAATTGGCACTGGTATTAAAAACGTGATTGCCTTCATAGCATCGCCATCCATAGTTGTCACCAGGAGTTCCATAACCTGTTACCTTGTTGATTTCTTCGTATTCGTTTTGACCTACATCGGCTATCCATAAATCAGAAGTTGTCCTATCAAACGAAAATTTCCATGGATTACGCAAGCCAATGGCATAAATTTCGGGCCTAGGGTCTTCAGGACCGTTGGCCGAATTTGAAAACGGATTTTCTGAGGGTATAGTATAAGTGGTTCCGCCAACGTCTATACGCAATAATTTACCAAAAATACTTGACGTGTTTTGTGCTCGGTTCTGCGGGTCACCACCACTACCTCCGTCACCAACACCTATATAAAGGAATCCGTCACTTCCAAATGCTAATTTACCACCATTGTGATTGCCATAAGGTTGTTTGTAAGTCAATAAAGTTTCTCCGTTAATGTTTGCTATGTTCGGGTTTTCGCTCACTGTATATCGAGCAATGATGGTATTGGGTTCATTAGTGCTTGTGTTGTCAGTATAATTTACATAAAACCTGCCAGAGGCGCTGTAGTCTGGCGCAAAGGCTAGCCCTAGAAGTCCGCGTTCGCCGCCAGAACCTACCAGATTTGAAATGTTTAGAAACGGCGTAGCGTTAATACTGCCGTCAGGATTTAGTATTTTAATTATTCCTGATTTTTCAACAACAAACAGTCTTTCATCGTTGGCATGTGCAATTTCGACAGGGTTGCTAAACCCTGAGGCAAAAGTTTCAAGTTGCACCGTTTGCGATAATCCTATGAAGCAAAGTGTGCAAAATACTAGAGTGGTAGATAGATTTTTCATAAAGCATCTTTTTACGTAAAGTTAATAAATAAGATGCTGATTACCACGAGGTAATTAGGTTGCCTTGTTGGCGATAATATCACAGGCTTCATCAAGCATACTGTAAACATTCTCGAAACCTTGGTCGCCGCCGTAATAAGGGTCTGGAACGTCGTAGTTTTTATTGGGGTGAACTTCGTTTAAAATCATATTTACTTTTGCAATATCCTTGTCGTTTCGAGCCAATTTTAAAACATTTTGAAAATTGGAACGGTCCATCACATAAATCAGATCGAATCGGTCAAAATCAGAAACTTCAAACTGTCTTCCTCTTAAATTTGAAATATCCAAACCGTATTTCCTGGCAACGGCAACCGAGCGTTGGTCGGGTGTGCTTCCAATATGGTAGGCTGCTGTGCCAGCAGAATCGACTGTAAATGATTCTGAGGATAACTTAGATTTTAAAATGCCTTCGGCCAGAGGAGAACGACAAATGTTTCCAAGGCAAACCATTAGAATTTTAGTCATTTCAATTGAAATTTAAACTGAAAGTTTTTTTGTGATGTCTTCTACGTACTTTCTAAATTGCTTGTCGGTTGAAGATAGATTGTCTACTGTTTTACAGGCGTGTAATACCGTGGCATGGTCTCTTTTTCCAATTTGAGAGCCAATACTTGCAAGAGATGCCTTGGTAAGCTTTTTTGCAAAAAACATAGCCAATTGACGAGCTTGTACAATATGGCGTTTTCTGGTTTTTGACTGAAGCGTATCCACATCCATTTGAAAATAGTCTGATACCACTTTTTGAATGTAGTCTATCGATACTTCTCGCTTGGTGTTTTTAACAAATTTCTCTACAATAATGCGAGCCAAATCTAAAGTGATTTCTTTCTTGTTGAAAGACGATTGCGCAATTAGAGATATAATGGCACCTTCAAGTTCTCTTACATTGCTTTTAATGTTTTTGGCTACATACTCAATAATTTCCTCTGGCATTTCAACACCATCGCGGTAAAGTTTATTTCTTAAGATAGAAACACGGGTTTCAAAATCGGGATTTTGCAATTCGGCAGACAGTCCCCATTTGAATCTAGACAATAAACGTTGCTCTATGTCCTGCATATCAACAGGTGCTTTATCGCTCGTTAAAACAACTTGCTTGCCATTTTGGTGCAAGTGATTGAAAATATGAAAGAACACGTCTTGAGTTCCGGTTTTACCAGAAAGGAATTGTACATCATCAATAATTAATACATCAATGATTTGATAAAAATGAATAAAATCATTTCTATTGTTCTTTTTTACGGCATCAATATATTGTTGCGTAAACTTTTCAGCAGAAATATATAAAACCGTCTTTTCTGGATATTTATCTTTTATGTCTACTCCAATGGCATGAGCCAGATGGGTTTTTCCTAAACCAACACCACCAAAAATAAGAAGTGGGTTGAATGAGGTGCCTCCTGGCTTCGCAGCAACAGCTAAACCAGCACTGCGAGCCAATCTGTTTGAGTCGCCCTCCAAAAAGTTTTCAAAACTGTAATTTGGGTTGAGCTGAGATTCAATTTTTACATTTCTAATACCAGGAATAACAAACGGATTGCGTAATTCAGGATTTTTATTATTAAAAGGAATATCAACATCCTGCGATTTTACAGCACTTCTGTTCGAGCTTGGAATTTTTTCTGTAAAAGGTTGTTTGTTGCCATAAGTGTTTTCCATTTTTATAATGTAAACCAATTTGGCAGTTTCGCCCAGTTCTTTTGTAAGGGCTACTTTAAGGATTTTAACGTAGTGTTCTTCAAGCCATTCATAAAAAAACTTACTAGGTACTTGAATGCTCAGTGAATTATCTGTAAGCTTAGCTGCTACAATGGGCTCAAACCAAGTTTTGTATGCTTGCGGTTGGATGTTATCCTTTATAAATTCAAGACAATTATTCCAAACCGATTGCGCAGTTACACTCATTTTTTAATATACAGATTTTTTAGTTAGCTAGATAATGAATGAAAAATAACTTTTCATTTCCCCCTTCCCCATTAAGGGGTGACAAATATGTGAACAAAATTCTTAAAAAAAAAATCAAAGAGTATTGAATTTTTAGAAATTTTTCCGCATGTTTAACCTGTTGCCGAAACTACAAAAAAATATCCAAACAAACTTATGAAATTCGACGAAATACAAATTAGAGTGAGGTATGGTGAAACCGACCAAATGGGCATAGTTTATCATGGTAACTACGCATTATATCTGGAAATGGGAAGAATTGAGTGGTTGAGGAAACATGGAATTTCATATAAATCTATGGAAGAAAGTGGTATCATGTTACCTGTGATTTCTTTGAGTATAAACTATAAAAAATCAGCAGGTTATGATGATGTAATTAATGTAAAAACTCAAGTCAAAAAGAAGCCTTCTGTTAAGATAGAATTCGATTATGAAATCACTAACGAAGCTGGTGAAATTTTAACCACTGCAAATACGGTATTGGCTTTTATTGAAATGAAAACGAATAAACCAATTAGGGCGCCACAATATATTACAGATTTATTAAGTAATTTAGATTGATTCTATTTTTATTTTAGCGCTAGAATTTAATTAAGTTACAGAACATCTCACCTTTATATGAATGAGCTGTTTTTTTTCTAATTATAGATTATGCTCTGTTAAAGGTTTTGGTTTTTCCGTAATATTTTTTTCTTAACCAAAAGGATACCCGCACTAAAAGTATTAAAGCTGGAACTTCGACCAGCGGACCAATAACTCCAGCAAATGCTTGCCCGGAGTTGAGTCCAAAAACGGCAATGGCTACCGCAATGGCCAATTCAAAATTGTTTCCTGCAGCCGTGAAAGCAACAGATGCTGTTTTGTCGTATTCCGCACCTAAGGATTTTGTAACGAAAAACCCAATAATGAACATTAAACTGAAATAAACCAACAGGGGGACAGCGATTATAAGAACATCCATGGGTATTTCTACAATTAACTCGCCTTTTAACGAAAACATAATGATTATAGTAAATAACAGCGCAACCAATGTCATAGGGGAAATTGCAGGAATAAAGGTTTGTGCGTACCAGGTTTCACCTTTTAATTTTACTAAAATCCACCGACTTAAAATTCCCATAATAAACGGAATGCCTAAGTAAATGGCAACACTTTCTGCAATGGTGGCAATTGAAATGTCAACAATGGCACCTTCAAATCCAAAATAGGGTGGTAGTATAGTAATGAATATCCAAGCATAAAAGCTATAGGCAAAAACCTGAAAAATACTATTTAAAGCCACTAAACCAGCGCCATATTCGCTACTTCCTTCGGCAAGGTCATTCCAAACCAATACCATGGCGATACATCGGGCTAGGCCAATTAAAATAAGTCCGACCATATACTCTGGGTAATCGTGCAAAAATGTAATGGCAAGTATGAACATTAAAACGGGACCTATAATCCAGTTTAAAACCAATGAAATAGAAAGAATTTTGGTGTTTTTAAAAACCTTGGGAAGCAATGCATAGTTAACTTTTGCTAATGGTGGATACATCATAAGAATCAAACCGATGGCAATGGGAACATTTGTTGAGCCACTGCTCATGGCGTTTATAAAGTTTGGAAAACGGGGGAATAGGTACCCAATTCCCACACCAAAGGCCATGGCCATAAAAATCCATAGGGTGAGGTTTCTGTCTAGAAACCCAAGTTTCTTGTTTTGTGCCATTTTAAGATTGAATTTTGGAAAAAACGTAAAACAATTCGGTTGCAATTTGTAAACTGCGTTCCTTGTATTTTTCGGCTTGTTGCGGTGTGCTGTCAAAGGCCTTGGGGTCTTCAAAAGTTATTGGAATGCGATTTTCAGCACCAGGAACAATAGGACAAGATTCGTTAGCAGAATTGCAGGTCATGATAGCAGCAAAGCCCAATTTTGGATTAAATTCATCATCGAATGTTTTTGAAAAGCCAATAACAGGGTGCGCGTTATTGGAGTGTTTAATGCTATAAACCGGATTGTCGCCTTCTGAAATTGTTTTTACTAAAAAACCAGAATGCTTTAGGGTTTTAGCAGCCATGGGAAACAATGCCGTGGCCTCTGTACCTCCCGAATAGCAAAACACTTGTTTAATGTTGAAATAAAAAGCCATGGTTTGCGCCCAAACTTGCGATAAATGACTTCTGCGTGAGTTATGGGTACATATAAAATTTAACCGAATGTCTTGCCCATTGGAAACTTTAGTTTGAACAAAATCTATTAAAGGTTTTAGGGTTTTCTTTCGGTCATCTGAAATAGTTTCAGGGTTTAAGCTTTTTATGGTCTGTTCTATTTCGGCAAATAGATTGGTTTGTGTGTTGGTCATTCTGTTTTATTTTTTAGCAGCAATTTCCTCCCGGTTCACAGCATGGTTGGCTATTTAGGTCTGATAGTTTTACCTTTGGTTTTTCTTCTGGAATTCCACAATTGTCCTTGGCCAAACAATCGGTTTGTTTTGTGGTTAGCAAGAAATTTTCTCCGTTAAAACCCAATCCAAATTTCCTAATGGTTTCAGCTTGATATTCCACTTCAATTTCTAAGTCCTCAATTCCTAAAGTTTTTTCAGAAAGCTCAATGATTTTTAATAGTTTTTCTGGATGTAACCTATGGTTGTAATCGTTGGCATTCCAAAGTTGAAAGTTTACGACCTCTTCATTACGAACGGTTCCGCCGCAATCAATAAAATATTTTGTGACTTTACCAACTTCTGTAACATGAAAGTGGCTGGGAACGAGTTGTCCGTTTGGCAATTGAAAAGCAATTTGATTTAATTGCTTTAGTTTGTTTTTTACTTCTGAAAGTTTCATTTTTATGTTGTTTTATCGTTATTGTGCGATTAATTGCTGAAAATTTTTTAGCAACAATGTTGATTTGTCATATCTTGGTTTAAAAACTGGAACATTACATTTTTCATTTTGATCCAATTTTCTATGTTGATGCAATAGCAAACGCTGGTGCCTTCAACATTTCCTTTTATTAAACCTAGGTGTTTTAGTTCTTTTAAGTGTTGCGAAATAGTGGGTTGAGCCAATCCTATTTCGTTTACCAAATCGCCACAAACACAAGCGTTCAGTTTAAATAAATGCTGTAAAATTGCTACTCTGGCCGGGTGGCCAAACACTTTAGCAAAAAGCGCTATTTCATTTTGCTTGTCTGTAAATATTTCTGTTTTGGCTAAACCCATTTCTTTAATTTGTATATTGCAATATTACGATTAATATATCGATTGACAAAAAAAAGCCCTAAATTTTTTTTTTTAAGGCTTTAGTTTTATCAGAAATTATTGAGTTCTTTTCTATCCATTCATTGAAATCAAAAACTCTTCGTTGTTCTTGGTCTGTTTAACTCGGCCGTTTATAAACTCCATGGCTTCAATTGGGTTCATATCAGCTAAGTATTTACGCATAATCCACATGCGTTGTATAGTATTTTCATCTAACAATAAATCATCGCGACGCGTGCTTGAAGATGTTAAATCAATAGCAGGGAAAATTCTACGGTTAGATATTTTTCTATCCAATTGAAGTTCCATGTTACCTGTTCCTTTAAATTCTTCAAAAATAACTTCATCCATTTTTGAGCCTGTTTCTGTAAGAGCAGTAGCTATTATAGTCAATGAACCACCATTTTCAATGTTACGGGCTGCGCCAAAGAATCGTTTTGGTTTGTGCAAGGCATTGGCATCTACACCACCGCTTAAAATTTTACCTGATGCTGGTTGCACAGTATTGTAAGCGCGGGCCAAACGTGTAATGGAATCTAATAGTATAACCACATCGTGACCGCACTCAACCAATCGTTTTGCTTTTTCAAGTACGATATTAGCAATTCTTACATGTTCGTGTGCTTCTTTATCAAAAGTAGAAGCAATTACCTCACCACGCACATGGCGTTGCATATCGGTTACCTCCTCAGGGCGCTCATCAATTAACAAAATCATTTGATAAACCTCAGGGTGGTTAGCCGCAATCGCATTAGCCACGTCTTTAAGCAACATGGTTTTTCCCGTTTTTGGTTGCGAAACAATCATACCACGTTGTCCTTTTCCAATAGGTGAAAACAAATCCATTATTCTTGTAGAAATGGTGCTTTGTCTTTCGGCAATATTGAATTTTTCTTGAGGAAACAGTGGTGTTAAATGTTCGAAAGAGACGCGGTCTCTCACTACATTAGGTTTTTGTCCGTTAATTTTACTAACCTTAATTAAAGGAAAATATTTTTCACCTTCTTTTGGCGGACGAACATGACCCAAAACAGTATCTCCTGTTTTTAGTCCAAATAACCTAATCTGCGATTGCGATACATAAATATCATCCGGAGAAGATAGGTAATTGTAATCCGACGAACGTAAAAAACCATAGCCATCCTGCATGATGTCTAATACACCTTCACTTTCTATAATGGCATCAAATTCAAAATCGGGCTCACGATAACGGTTTCTGTTATCCTTGTTGCCTTTATCAACATTACTGTTTTTTGGGTTTTTGTTTTGATTTTTATTGTTGTTATTCCGTTTGTTCAACTTTTGCTGATTATCGTTCTGGTTTTTTTGCTTAGAACTGTTATCTGGCTTTTGGTTGTTTGTATTTTGCTTGGTATCCCCAGAATCGACTTTGGGGGTATTGGTATTTTGCTCACTAGACGTTTTGCTAACATTCTTTGGTGCATTTTGTTGCTGCGCACGTGGTCTAGGTTTTTTTGTTGGTTTGTTGCTGTCTTTTGTCTCGGCTTCGGTAGTTGGAGCTACAACTTCTTTTACAGCACTCGGGTCAGCCGCCTGTTGATCTAATATTTGGTAAACCAGATCTAATTTTTTTAATGAACGGTACTTAGGTACGTTCAGTTTTTTTGCAATCTCCTGTAAATCAGTGAGTTTTTTTGCTTTTAGTTGTGAAATTTCAAACATTATTGTTTTATTGAATCTTTATAATATTGAATACCAGTTAAGATGTATTCCGAAAAAAATGTTTTTATTCTGAAGATATAACCGCGTGTTTATGCGGCCGTTGAGAATTAATACTGCAATTATACAACTTTATTTTATTTTTTTACGGTAATTCTTTTATTTTTGCGGTCTAGTTTTGAAAAAAGCATGCTGCAACGAATCCAAACCGTTTATCTTTTACTTGCCGCCGGAGTTTCCGGAGGGTTGATTTACGTGTTTAATCTTTGGCAAACAGCAGAAGGCGTTAAAATATTTGCGAACGATAACAGTTATGTGTTTGCAGCGTTTTTAACATCGGCCTTTTTTTCTTTAGTCTCTATATTTAGGTATAAAAACAGGAAGTCTCAGTTTATTTTGGGGCGCCTTAATATCATATTAAACTTTTTTTTACTAGGATTTTTCGTGTACCGATCGCTAAATCTATCTGGAGAAACGGCGGTTTCAGAGAAAGGTATTGGGATGCTTCTCCCCATTGTTTCTATCGTGTTATTGGCATTAGCCAATAAGGCCATCAAGAAGGATGAAGATCTCGTAAAATCTGTTGATCGATTGCGTTAAACCTAACATCTTAGTAGTATTAGTGCGAAAGAAACCCAAAGTGAAAGCTTTGGGTTTTTTTATAGGCATCCCTTAATACCTCCCAAGGAGGGAGGCCCTCAAACTTAAAACATTACGTAAAAATCAAATTACCTGAGTTCGATTATTATTCAAACTGCTAAATCTAAATTAGATGCAAACATCTCAATTTTAGAACGTTGTCATTTCGATAGAGTGAGGAACGAACGATGAAAAATCCCATTATAATGAGATTCCTCCTTGTTAAGCTACGCTTAGGTATTTTTAATCAAAATATATTTTGATTTCAATAACGTTCGGAATAACAATTCTTTTGCTTTAATATTTGGTAAACTATTTGAAAATCAGTGTTTTTAATTGAACTCGAGTAAATAAAATAAATAGTAGTAATTGTAAGTGCTTCCCTTTGGGATGGATTTAGAAAGGACTATTCAATACCGTTTATCAAACTCAATAACTTCTAAATTATCTATTTTTTTTCCGTCAATGGTAAATCGCAGCATGGTACGTACTTTATGGAACCCGTGTTTGCCAACAGCTCCAGGGTTCATATGAATCAGTTTTAGTTTTTTATCCGGCATGACCTTTAAAATATGCGAATGCCCACAGATAAATAATTTTGGCGGATTTTCCTTTATGCCTTGAAAAACGCGACTGTTATATTTAGGCGGGTAACCACCAATATGGGTCATCCAAACATCCACATCTTCACACATAAAACGGTTGTGCTCTGGGAATTCACCTCTAATTTTAGCATCGTCAATGTTGCCATAAACGGCCTTTAATGGTTTAAGCGCTTTTATGGCATCGGTAACCTCTAAATTTCCAATGTCACCAACGTGCCAAACTTCATCGGCTTGTTTAACGTATTTTAAAATGTCGTTATCAATATAACTGTGCGTATCTGAAAGCAGTAGGATTTTTGTCATTATAAAAATGTTAATGGTCCAGCTAAAATCGTAAATGTGATTATCTTTGCTGTTTACAAAAGTATTAAAACACATTGAGGTATTTTTTAGAACTTTCTTATAACGGAACAGCATACCACGGTTGGCAAAACCAACCAAATGCGGTATCTGTTCAGGAAGTAATTGAAAAGGGGCTGTCCACTATTTTAGGAGAAAACACGGCTATACAGGGTGCAGGGCGTACTGATGCCGGAGTACATGCTAGCCAAATGTTTGCGCATTTTGATACTGATTTACCTGTTAACGAAACCGATTTGATGTATAAGCTCAATTCGTTTCTGCCTAAAGATATTGCTATTCGTAATCTATTCAAAGTAAAACCCGAAGCCCATTCGCGGTTTGATGCGTTGAGTAGAACATATTTGTACCGAATTGCGTTAAGCAAAAATGTTTTTAATTTTGATTCGGCCTATTACGTAAAGCAGCCTTTAGATGTTTATAAAATGAATGAGGCGTCGAAAATCTTATTGCAGTATAAAGATTTCCAATGTTTTTCAAAAAGTAAAACCGATGTAAAGACGTATTATTGTGATGTGGTTCAGGCCCAATGGTTTTTCAAGGAAGGCGAGCTGCATTTTGTTGTAAAGGCCAATCGGTTTTTACGAAATATGGTGCGGGCCATTGTAGGAACCTTGGTTAATATTGGTATGGGTAAAATTGAAGTTGACGATTTGCACCAAATCATCCAATCGAAAAATAGGGGCGAGGCTGGGTTTTCTGTGCCGGCACATGCCTTGTATTTAACAAAAATTGAATATCCGGAGGATATTAGGCTATAAATGAGTAAACCAAAAGAAAATATCTTCGATTTTAAGTTGTTTAAGCGTCTTTTTGAATATATCAAACCGTATAAAAAGGTGTTTTTGGGCTTGGTGGTTTTGGTGGTTTTATTGGCAATATTTAGTTCGGCAACACCATATATAACCAAGGGTGCGATAGACGAAAGTATTACGAGCAAAGAAGAAAAGGGCTTTTTGTTTTTCATTTTGTTGATGTTAGGGGTATTGGTTTTCCAAACTATATTTCAGCTATTATTTATCTATTATGCTTCGTGGTTGGGACAAAATTTGGTGATGGATGTTCGCGTAAAACTATTCGACCATTTGCTGAAATTCAAAATGAAATATTACGATACTTCATCAGTAGGGGTGCTAATTACGCGTGCCGTAACTGACATGGAACGTATAGCAGATATTTTTGGACAGGGTTTGTTTATGATTGTACGGGATTTGTTGACCATGACCGTGGTCTTTGTGGTTATGTTGTATATTAATTTGAAATTGAGCCTTATTGTTTTTGTAATGCTGCCCATTTTGCTATACGCTACCCGGGTATTTCAAAAATATATGAAAAGAGCTTTTGAAGAGGTAAGAACAGAAGTTTCCAACTTAAACTCCTTTGTTCAAGAGCGCTTAACGGGTATGAAAATCTTGCAGTTGTTTACTCGGGAAGATGTGGAATACGAAAAGTTTAAGGCAATTAACGAACGCCACAAAAAGGGCTGGTTAAAAACCGTATGGTACAATTCGATATTTTTTCCGATTGCCGATTTAGCATCGTCGGTAACCATAGGTTTAGTAGCTTGGTATGGCGGTTTGAATGTCGTTTTTGATGGAACCAACGTTTCGCAAGGCGATTTGGTGGCTTTTATTATGTTCATACCAATGTTGTTTAGGCCACTGCGTCAAATAGCAGATAAATTCAATACGCTACAAATGGGCATGGTAGCTGCAACTCGAGTTTTTAAGGTATTGGATACTACTTCACAAATAGATGATCACGGTACTATTGAAACCGATTCATTTAAAGGTGAAATAAAGTTTGATAATGTATATTTTAACTATGTTGAAGACGAAGATGTTTTAAAGGGCATTTCTTTTGATGTAAAAGTAGGTGATACGGTGGCTATTGTTGGTGCAACCGGTGCTGGAAAGTCAACTATAATTAATCTTTTGAGTCGGTTTTACGAAATAAAAAGCGGTATTATATCGATTGATGATATCAATATAGAAGATGTGAAATTGGCTTCTTTGAGAGCTCAAATAGCTGTTGTTTTACAAGATGTTTTTCTGTTTGCTGATACGATAATGAGCAATATTACGCTCGACCATCCTGAAATTACAGATGAGCAGGTTTATCAAGCAGCAAAAGATATTGGTATTCACGATTTTATAATGAGTTTGCCAAATGGTTATCACTATAACGTAAAAGAACGTGGCGCCATGTTATCTTCTGGCCAGCGTCAACTTATTTCGTTTTTAAGGGCTTATGTTACCAATCCAAGTATCTTAGTACTCGATGAGGCGACATCTTCGGTAGATTCATATTCAGAACAACTTATCCAAAATGCCACCGATAAAATTACAAAAGGTAGAACCTCAATAGTCATTGCACATCGTTTGGCCACTATTAAAAAGGCCGATAACATTATTGTAATGGATGCAGGAGAAATAGTTGAACAAGGTACACATGTTGAACTTCTTAAAAAGGATGGTGGGTATTACAAAACTCTTTATGAAGTACAATTTTTACAAGAGGAAGTTGTTTAAGTTACTTACTTAACCTAAATCCTTTTTAATCATAGCGCTGAGTTCTGAAGTGTCTTCAAAAACAACAAACTCACCATCTATGAAATATGAAATATGCCCAGTTTCTTCACTAACAGCCAAGGCTAGGGCATCTGTTTTTTCAGTGATTCCAATGGCAGCCCTGTGGCGCAACCCAAAGCGTTGAGGAATATGTTTTTCGTTGTTAACAGGTAAGATAACACGTGTGGCCTTAACAATATTGTCACTTATTATTATGGCACCGTCGTGTAACGGACTATTTTTAAAAAAGATACTTTCAATTATGGGCTGGGTGACTTTTATATTCATTTCATCACCCGATTCCGATAGAAAATCTAAATTGTTATTACGTTCAAAAACAATAAGTGCCCCAGTTTTAGACATGCTCATTTTATTGCAAGCTGAAATAATAGCATCAACATCAGTTTCACTGTCATTATCAGTTTTTAAGAACTTAAACTGTTGCATAAATTTTTTCCGTCGGTTGAAGTTGGTAGATCCAACCATAAGTAAAAACTTTCGTATTTCGGGCTGAAAAACAACAATTAAGGCAATAATCCCCACTTTCATAAAACCACCAAAAATACCGCTAAGTAATTCCATGTTTAAGAATTCGGTAAGTTTCCAAACCAAATAAATAATAATAATACCAATAAAAATATTGATGGCTACTGTGCCCTTTACCAATTTGTAAACATAATAGAGTAGAAGAGCGACTAGAATGACATCAATAATATCAACAACTGAAAGATCAAGAATGTCTTTAAAAATTTCCAAGGGCAATGGGTTTTGGTAAATTTAGTAATTTAAGGTTAATTATAAATGAATTCGTCTTTGGCAATTGAAACATTTTGTAATTCACTTTCTGAAAGTTTCGATTTAATGGCGATATAATCTTGAAAGGCTAAGTTTTGATTGAAATTTAAAAAGATTTCAAACTCTTTTTGCTTATTTATAAATATGGTGTTAAGGTCTGGAAGTAGATGAGTTAAGTTTGATGTTTTTGTTATTAGTTTTTGGTTATAATCAGTTATTTCAATGTCGTTTATAGAATGAATGACTACACCAAACATTTGTTTTTGTGGTATGTTGGATGTTTTTGAAAAATAATTGCTTGCAATTTCGTTTCGGTAAACCACATCCGTAAACTCAATAAAGCCTAAGTTTTTTAGACTAATATCGTTACAGGTAAAGTAGTTCTTGGCGTTTTTGTTTTTATGGCTCGAGTTTTTCTTTTTTTCTTGTAAAAATTGAATGTGCGGGATGACCTGTTTAAGCGTTAATCGCTTATCGATGTTTACCAGCCAATTGGTGGTGCTTATCAGGTTTTTTCTATTGAGTTCAACACTATCAGGCTGTGTTTCGTCATAAAACAAATAGGCTGCCGAAACGTCGTTTATTTCAGTAATTTCAGAATGTTCTATTTCTGGTAACTGTATCACTTTTTCCTTTCCGCAGGAAATAACTGAGAAACAAAGGATAAATAAAAGTATAGGTTTCATATTTAAAATCAATAACTTAATGATTTAACTAATTTTATACATTCCACAGCTTCCTTAACATCATGAACCCTTAAAATAGAGGCGCCTTTTTGCAAAGCAACTGTATTTAAAACCGATGTGCCATTTAAAGCTTCTTTCGCAGAGGTTTCTAGCGTTTTGTAAATCATTGATTTTCTGGAAACGCCCACTAAAACAGGTTTTTCGGCTATTTCGAATAGTTCGAGTTTATTCAATAGTTCAAAATTTTGTGCTGTGGTTTTTGCAAACCCAAATCCGGGGTCAACAATAACATCAATTATTCCTAAAGCTTTAGCTGCTGCTATTCTTTCGGAGAAATAAGAAAGAATGTCTTTGGTTAAATTGTTGTAATCGATTTGTTGCTGCATGGTTTGTGGTGTACCACGCATATGCATCATAATGTAAGGTACTTTCAAATGAGCTATGGCGGGTAACATGTTATCGTCTAGTTTGCCAGCAGAAATATCATTAATCATCGCCGTTCCTGCTTCTACGCACTTTTGGGCAACCTCACTTCTAAACGTATCGATAGAAAGCAGTGCCTCTGGAAATTCCTTCAAAATGACGTCAATAATAGGAAGTAAACGTTTCAGTTCGGTTTTTTCATCCACATGGTCAGCATTGGGGCGTGAGCTGTAAGCACCCACATCAATAAAAGTAGCGCCTTCGCCAAGCATGCGTTCCACATGCTTTAAGATGTCGTTTTCGTTTTTGTGTTTGCCTCCGTCGTAAAACGAATCTGGAGTTATGTTTAAAACCCCCATTACTTTAGGGTCAGATAGGTCTATAAGCCGTCCTTTGCAGTTAATAGTCATTTAGGTCATTTTCTTTCATTTCGTTCCATTTAAAACTTTAAACCTGAAACCTTGAACATTCTAATAATTTATGCGAAATTTACGCAAAATTCATTTTATAGATGCAAGATACTTCAAAACAATATGATGCTGTAATAGATATCAGCAAAAGTTTATTTGAGAAAAAAATGAGTGATTACGGCAGTGCTTGGCGCATACTAAGATTACCATCCTTGACCGATCAGATTTTTATTAAAGCGCAACGTATTAGAAGCCTTCAGGAAAATAACGTTAGAAAAGTAGATGAAGGTGAAGTTAGCGAGTTTATTGGTATTATTAACTATTGTATTATGGCCTTGATCCAATTGGATAAAGGGGTAGTTGAACAACCTGATATGACCACCAAAGAAGCAGTGAATTTATACACTGAAAAAGTAGCCATTACAAAAAAGTTAATGGAAGACAAAAACCACGATTATGGTGAGGCATGGCGGGATATGCGAGTTAGCAGTTTAACCGATTTAATTTTGCAAAAGCTTTTGCGTGTAAAATCTATTGAAAATAATGAAGGCAAAACCCAGGTGAGCGAAGGTGTTGATGCTAATTACCAAGATATGATTAATTATGCCGTGTTTGCCTTAATTCATCTAAAAGAATAAAAATAATGAAAGTAGTAGTAAGTATATCTCGAATATTTGTAGGAATCTTGTTCATCATTTCGGGATTTATAAAACTGAACGACCCTCTAGGGTTTTCATACAAGTTACAGGAATATTTTAGCGCAGATGTTTTGAATCTGCCATTTTTAGAACCTTATGCCCTTATTATTTCGGTTTTAGTCGTGGTTTTTGAAGTCGTATTGGGTGTGTTTTTAATTATTGGTTACAAACCTAAATTTACGGTTTGGAGCTTATTGGCTATGATTGTCTTTTTTACATTTCTAACATTTTATTCGGCATATTTCGATAAAGTAAGAGATTGTGGTTGCTTTGGCGATGCCCTAAAACTTACCCCGTGGGAAAGTTTTACTAAAGATGTGATCTTGCTTATTTTGATACTCATTTTGTTCTTTGGAGTAAAATATATAAACCCCGTTTTTGGTAAGTTACAAACCACCATTTTAGCGTTGCTAGGGTTTATTTTGAGTTTGTGGTACGGCTATCATGTACTTATGCACCTACCAGAAATAGATTTTCGGGCCTATAAAATTGGAAACAATATACAGGAAGGAATGGCCGTTCCCGATGATGCACCAAAACCGGTAATAGAGTACACGTGGAAGTTTAATGTAAACGGTGAAGAAAAAATTATGGTTACTGATGGCTCATATCCATCTGTTGACGGAAAGTTTGTTGGTGTTGAAACCAAAGTGATTGAAGAAGGTTATACGCCTCCTGTGGTAGATTTTTCGATAGAAAGTAATGATGAAGATTTAACCGAATATTTTTTAACCGAAGAAAATTTAATAATTGTTATATCATACAGTTTAGAAAAGATAGAACAAGACGGGGTATTAAAATTAAAATCTTTACAGGATAAAGCCTTAAAAAATGGTTATGAAATTATTGGATTAACGGCTTCTGGAGAAGATGCTAAAAAATACATTAACCAAACTTATAATCTTAATTTCGACTGGTATTTGTGTGACGAAAAAGCTTTAAAAACGGTGGTGCGTTCCAACCCAGGGGTTTTGGAATTAGATGCTGGAACCGTAAAACAAAAAGTACATTGGAATGATATTGAGGAACTTGAACTTCCAAAAGTTGAGAGAAAACAAGAGCCGGTTAAAGATGATGGTACATTGTATTTAATAAATGATAAAGTATCATCAAAACAGGCATTGGACTCAATATCAAACGAAGATATTGAAGAAGTCTTTGTTTTGAAAGAACGAGTTGAAGGCAATCTTTTGGATTCAATTAATATTACGAATAAAACCAATTACACTGCATTTGTAAAAATCATTTTAAAACAGAATTAATCTGATATCTTATTTCCTAAATAAAATATTCTACGCTTTACTCACGTTGTTTGGGGTGGTAACAGTTATCTTCTTTTTGTTTAGTGTGTTGCCGGGCGACCCCGCGCAAATGATGATGGGGCAAAATGAAGATAGCGATCAACTAGCAGTAGTAAAGCAAAAATATGGTTTCGATAAACCTGTTGGCATCCAGTATTTGTATTATTTAAACGATTTGTCGCCCATTTCATTTCATTCTAAAACGCCAGTAGATTATACGTACTTAAAAAGAGGAAAGTATAAAGCTGCTAAATTATTTACCATAGGAAAAACAACAACGGTTTTAAAATTCCCGTATTTACGGGAATCCTTTGCCAAACAAGGGAAGCGCGTTAGTCAAGTACTAGCTGAAACGTTACCAAATACTTTTGTTCTGGCAATTTCGGCCATCACAATTGCTATGTTGCTTGGTGTTTTTATGGGAATCGTTTCAGCGCTATATAAAGATAAATGGTTGGACAAGGCCATACAGGTTTTAAGTACTTTGGGTATGAGTGTGCCGTCGTTTTTCAGTTCCATATTGTTCGCGTGGTTTTTCGGTTATATTCTACACGAATACACCAATTTGGAAATGACAGGCAGCCTTTATGAATTGGATGATTTTGGCGAGGCCATGCACATAAGATGGAAAAATTTGATTTTGCCTGCCGTGGTTTTAGGCATTCGTCCGTTGGCTGTGGTGATTCAGTTGATGCGCAATTCGTTGTTGGAAGTTTTTAACCAAGATTATATCAGAACGGCAAGAGCCAAAGGCCTTAGTGAGTTTCAAATTATAAAAAAACATGCCGTTAAAAATGCATTGAATCCCGTGGTTACGGCTATTTCGGGTTGGTTTGCTTCTATGTTGGCTGGTGCTGTTTTTGTAGAGTATATTTTTGGCTGGAACGGATTGGGAAAAGAAATTGTAAATGCCTTAAATACATTAGATTTACCAGTGATAATGGGTTCGGTGTTAATTATCGCGGTATTGTTTATAATAATCAATATTTTTGTGGACGTTATTTACGTTTGGTTAGATCCTAAAGTGAAATTAAATTAGAGGTGTTTGCCTTAATGCGACAATAAAAGAAATTTTGAAAATGAAAAAGATAATGTGTGGTTTGTTATTCGTTACTTTCTTAAGCTGTAATACCCAAACTCCCACCCAACTTTCTGAGGAGGCTCTTAATGACACATTCGTGACTTTATATGGGGGTTCAAAGTCGCTAAAAAGTGTATTAGGAAGCCACAAAGGAAAAACTATCTTTATTGATATTTGGGCGTCTTGGTGCGGCGATTGTATTAAAAACATGCCCAAAGTAAAAGCTCTTCAGAATGAATATAAAGATGTAGTTTATCTGTTTTTATCCTTGGATAGAGGCCAAAAATCATGGAAAAAAGGCATAGAAAAATATGATGTTGAGGGCGAACACTATTTCATACCATCGGCTGACGATAGTGCTTTCGCTGAATTTACTGATATTGACTGGATACCTCGGTATATGATAGTTGATGGAATTGGTAATATAAAACTGTTTAAAGCTGTTACAGCTGATGATGAAAGAATAAAAGAATACTTAAATTAATAACCAAAATAAAAATTCCTTCTTTAAGAAGGTTATAAAGGCAATGAGAAAACAAATAGTAGCGGGAAACTGGAAAATGAATAACGATTTAGCGCAAACAGAAACGCTAATCACAAGCTTAAAGGAACAAAAGCAAACATCAAATGCTGAGGTAATGATTGCTCCAACCGCAACCAACTTGTGGCAGGCTTATAACAGTTTGAAGAATTTTAAAATAGAAGTGATTGCACAAAACATGCATTTTGCTGAAAGTGGTGCTTACACCGGAGAAATAAGTGGGAGTATGTTAAAAAGTATAGGTGTTAATACCGTTATTTTAGGACACAGTGAGCGCCGTGAGTATTTCGATGAAACAGACGAAATATTAGCAAAGAAAGTAGATGCCGCCTTAGGCAAAGGTATGGATGTTATTTTTTGTTTCGGTGAAGAATTAGCCGATAGAAAATCAGAAAACCAAGAAAAAGTAGTAGGAGATCAAATAAAAAATGCATTGTTTCACTTAGATTCTGCTGCTTTCCGTAGTATTATTTTGGCGTATGAACCTGTTTGGGCCATTGGCACAGGAGAAACGGCGAGCCCAGAACAAGCCCAAGATATGCATGCCTTTATTAGAAAAACATTGGCAGATAAATATGGTAGTGATGTAGCTGACTCTGTTTCTATTCTTTATGGAGGAAGTGTTAAGCCTGCTAATGCTGAAGAAATTTTTTCTAAGCCTGATGTAGATGGAGGACTAATAGGTGGAGCTTCATTAAATGCAGAAGACTTTTTTGCTATAGTAAATGCATTTTAATCGAAAATAATTCCTCGGTGCTCTGCGTCGGGGTTTTCGTTGAAATTGTCATTCCCGTGAAAATGGGAATCTAAATAACATAATTTTGGTTTTTGACCCTAAGGACAAAATGAAACGAGCGAAATACCATTATGGCTCAGCCTCGAGGATAGTTCATTTTAAGAAATTATTTTATTTAGGAAAAACAGTTTATCCATAAACTGAACAAACCAAATTTTATAATGAAAGGTATTCCCTGGTTTTTTAGAAATCAAGGAATACCTTTTTTCAAACAATAAAAAATTACAAAGGACTAAAATTACTATCGAAAAATAGTTGCTTTATTATTTAGGTATATCTTTGTGCTTTCAAAATTAAGTTATGTCAAATACTAATTATATTGGATGTTATTTTAAAGTAACCCCATTACAACCAGCCGTAGAAATTCTAATCGCAGAGTTAGGTTACGCTGGTTTTGAAAGTTTTGTTGAAACTGAACACGGTGTTACCGCATATATTCAAAAAGAGGATTGGAGTGCTAATATTTTAGATGATATACAAATATTGAATTCGGATGAATTTGAAATAAGCTATTCCCATGAAGAAATAGAACAAACCAACTGGAACGAAGAATGGGAGAAAAATTTTAACCCCATTGAAGTAGATGGTTTGGTTACCGTTCGTGCGCCGTTTCATAATAAGACAACTACCGAATTCGACATCATCATAGAACCAAAAATGAGTTTTGGTACTGGGCACCATGAAACTACACATATGATGATTCAGCATATTTTAAAATACGATTTTAAAGATAAATCGGTGTTGGATATGGGCTGTGGTACTGGTGTATTGGCCATCCTTGCGGAGATGAAAGGTGCAAAACCCATTGATGCTGTAGATTATGATAATTGGTGCTATTTAAATAGTTTAGAAAACGTTGAACGTAATAATTGTGACCATATTACGGTTATTGAGGGCGATGCTTCCGTTTTAAAAAACAAGAACTACGATATAATTATTGCCAATATAAATCGCAATATTTTGTTACAGGATATGACGGTTTACGCATCTTGCTTAAATAAAGGGGGACAGTTGTTTTTAAGTGGTTTCTATGAGGATGATATCCCTATTATTCAAGAAGAATGTGAAAAAAATATGTTAAAATTTGAGGAAAAGCTGGAAAGAAATAATTGGGTTTCTTTAAAATTTTTAAATTAGTAGTAGAAAATTACCAAAAAAACGAGTATTATGAGTTCCAAAGAAAAAATATCAGAGGAATTATTATTGGAAGAAGATGTTCTAACACAGAACGAAATCGTGTTGTTTAATGATGATGTAAATACTTTTGAACACGTTATTGAAACACTGATATATGCATGCGACCACACGCCAGAACAAGCAGAACAGTGTTCTTTAATTGTACACTACAAAGGAAAGTGTACAGTAAAAACAGGACTTTTCGATGACTTAAAGCCCCGTTGCTCAATTCTTCTCGAAGCTGGACTGAGTGCGGAAATTGTTTAAGTGCTTATTTTTCCAACAGCACAGCTTACAAAAGATTTCGCTTTTGTAGTGAGCACATTTTTATCAACTTTAACAGGATATCCCAGTTTTAATAATAATGTTTTTACTTCAGGTAATTTTGACATTCCATCCTTAGAAGAAAACGTCACACTACTATTTTCAACGTTTACAACAATATCGTTAACTCCTTTTAGGTGAGTCAGTCCTTCCGCTATAGTTTTTGCGCAACCACCACATTTTAGGTTTTGTATTTCTAGTGTTGTTTTCATTTTTTAGTTTTACACGTATTTATTCCTAAAGGAGCATATAGCGGACAAAAACTAACAAAGCTTGTGATTAAAAAGATAATAGCCAATGCCATTAATATGTAAGCCATTGTGCCAGAAATAACGTTAAAATAATACAGTAAGGCAATAGCAATAGCTGCTATTACACGAATTCCTTTGTCTAAACTTCCCATGTTTTTTTTCATGTCTTATTGATTTTAATTGGTTTTATAATGTTGTTGGGCAAACATAATCTGTAGTTGGTAAGTCACTGTTTTTTATGGCTCCAAAACCACCGGCAATATCAACTAGCTTATCAAATCCTCGTGCCTTTAAAATTGACGCTGCAATTAACGAGCGATATCCACCGGCACAATGCAGGTAATAGGTGTTATTTTTATCAATGGAACTCATGTTCTCATTAATATAATCGAGAGCAAAATGTTGTACTTGGTCGCCTTTTAAATGTTCTGATTTATATTCGCCGTCTTTTCTAACATCTAAAACTTTAATGGCTTTATTCTTAAAATCACTGGAAAACTGGTCGATGGAAATAGAAGTGATGGTTTCGATATCTTTTCCAGCCGCTTTCCAAGCTTCAATTCCTCCTTTTAAATACCCAAGTGTGTTGTCATAGCCCACACGAGATAGACGAGTAACGGCTTCTTTTTCTTTGCCTTTAGGTACGACTAACAAAATAGGTTGTTTTAAATTGGTAATTAGCGCTCCAACCCAAGGGGCAAATGAGCCATGTAATCCTATAAATATTGAATTCGGAATGTGTGCTTTTGCAAATTCTTCTTCTTTCCGAACATCAAGCAGCAAGGCTCCTTGTTGATTGGCGATGATTTCAAATTCTTTGGGTGATAACGGGGTATCTCCTTTTTTTAATACAGCTTCAAAATCATCATATCCCATCTTGTTCATCATCGCATTTTTTGCAAAATATTGGGGTGGGGGCGTTATGCCCGTTAAAACTTCCTTGACAAACTCTTCTTTCGTCATATCGGCCCTCAAGGCGTAGTTTGTTTTTTTCTGTTCACCCAAAACACCTACTGTTTCTTTGCTCAGGTTTTTGCCACAGGCTGAGCCCGCACCGTGCGCTGGATAAACAATAACGTCGTCAGGCAATGTCATTATTTTTTTACGCAACGAATCATACAGCATTTCAGCCAAATCTTCTTTTGTTAAATCAGATTTTATGGCCAAATCAGGACGGCCAACATCACCTAGAAATAGGGTGTCTCCAGAGAATATAGCGTGCTCCTTACCATTTTCGTCCAATAGTAGATAGGTAACCGATTCTAGAGTGTGGCCCGGTGTATGTAATACTTTTATAGTTATGTTTCCTAGCTTAAACTCTTCGTTGTCTTTGGCGGTATAGATGTCATAATTGGTTTCAGCACCAGGGCCGTAAACTATGGTCGCACCTGTTTTTTCCGCTAAATCGATATGACCTGAAACAAAATCGGCGTGGAAATGGGTTTCAAAAATATATTTAATTTTTCCGTTTTCTTTTTTGGCTTTGTCAACATACTGCTGGGTCTCTCTTAAAGGGTCTATAATGGCCACTTCACCATTAGATTCTATGTAGTAAGCCCCTTGCGCTAAACAACCCGTGTATATTTGTTCAATTTTCATATTGTGTTTTAACTTTTTTTGAATAGGTATAATTTAACCAAATTTATTCAATTCATGAAAAATAGTTTGTAACTATTATTACATTTTTGATTCAGTTTAACTCTTTGTAAATGATGTATATGGCCATGATTGATATAAAAATCCCAAAGCCTTTTTTTAGTTTTTCACCGCTAAAGTATTTTGATAGGAATACTCCAATAAGAATTCCAAAAATGGCTATTGAGGAAAACGATAATAAAAATAACCAATCTATATCCAAGGTTTGAACATCGCCCATGAATCCAATTAGCGAATTGATGCTAATGATGATTAGTGACGTGCCTACAGCTTTCTTCATGGGGATTTTAGCCCAAAGGACCAAGGCAGGAACATAAAGAAAGCCACCACCAGCTCCTATTAAACCAGTTATGGTGCCAATTATAAGACCTTGAATGAAAGTTTTGTAATATGGCTGTTTTGCTGAGAGTAATGCTTTATCATTTCCTTTTTTTATCATTGAAACGGACGCCAGCAACATGATAATGGCGAAGAAAGTCATGATGGCTACATCTTTGGTAAGCGTATTTTTGCCGATAGAAAATAGAATATCTGGAATGGCAGGAACCAAATAGCGTCTAGTTAAATACACTGCAAGGAATGAGGGGAACGAAAAGGCAAGCCCTGTTTTAAAGTCGACTAGACCTTTTCGGTATTTTTGAAGCGTTCCAACCACCGATGAGGTTCCTACAACAAATAGGGAATAGGCGGTTGCAACTATGGGGTTTAGGCCTAAAATATAAACCATGACAGGAACGGTTAATATGGAACCGCCACCTCCAATGAGGCCTAAAACTAGGCCAATTAATAATGCACCAATATATCCTGAAATTTGGATAATATCCATTTAGTGCGGCAGTTTGTTTTTTAATATACCGTAAAGAAAAGTTCCTAAAATGGCTGCGCCAATTACGATAAGCATGGCATAAACACCCGTGCCCAATAGAATGTACATGGGGCCGGGGCAAGTGCCAATAAGTGCCCAACCTAAACCAAAAATAGTACCTCCAAGAATGTAGCGTGTAAAGCCCTTTCCTTTTTTGGGAACTAAAATTTCTGAACCCGTAATACTCTTTATATAGCCTTTTTTAGAAATTTGTAAAAATAGAATACCCGTGGCAATGGCGGTGCCTATAATACCGTACATATGGAACGACTGAAACCTGAACATTTCGTAAATACGATACCATGAAACGGCCTCAGATTTAACCAAGACAATTCCGAAAAAAATACCAATCAATAAGAATTTTATAAATTTCATAAGACTAAAATATTAAGGGTAAAAGAAAATTGGCCATAACTAAACCGCCAACAAAAAAGCCAATGACTGCTATTAACGAAGGTTTTTGAAAACTGCTTAAACCAGTAATGGCATGACCAGATGTACAACCATCGGCGTAACGGGTACCAAAACCTACCAATAGGCCTCCAATGATTAAAATGGAAAACCCTTTTAGATTTTTAAAGCTGAAAATTTCATCAGGCACCAAACTAGCTCCTGAATTTTGAAACCCCATTTGTTGAAGTTCTGCAATGGTTTTTGGATTTAAGTCGGTTACACTATCATTAGATAAATAATTAACAGCTATGAAGCCACCAATAATGGCACCAAGGACAACGACCAGGTTCCAAGATTGTTCTTTCCAGTTAAATTTGAAAAAATCATTAAATTTTCCTGCACCTGCAATCGTGCACATGGTTTTTAAATTTGACGACATGCCAAATGTTTTTCCTAAATAGAGCAAAATGGCCATGACCGATGTTATTAAAGGGCCTGAAAAATACCACGGCCAAGGGTTTAAAATAGATTCCATAGAATTATTGTTATGTGTAAAGTTATTTTGTTGCTTTTTGAGCTATGTAACAATTGTTACTTAAGATAGACAATTGCAGTTGCCACTGGGCTAGTTGCGCTAGGGATTGAGCGGTTTGTTTAAGCTCGCCAACGCAGGACGCAGCGAGTAGTGAAAGCCCGACCCCTGTTGTAGCGCCCAAATTGTTGCTACCTAGATTATTTCAATTTTATTGCGACTTAGTTTTATTTTCTTCTCGTTTTCCAACTGTTTTAAGAGCCTGGAAATGACCACACGCGATGTGTGTAGGTCTTCGGCGATGTCTTGGTGCTTGATGTTAATAGTTTTGGAGCTGTGCAGCATGGCCTTGTTTTTTAGGTATTTGTACAAACGCTCATCCATTTTCATAAAAGCAAGGTTGTCTATCGCATCAAGCATTTCATCAAAACGTATTTGGTAACTTTGTAAAATGAATTCGCGCCAACTGGCATTATTATGAAACCATATTTGCATGTTTTCAACAGGAATTAGAACTAGGCTAGAATCTTTTTCTGCCACCGCCCTAATTTTACTTTTTGTAGTGCCTAAACAACATGTTAAGGACATGGCACAGGTTTCGCCCGCCTCAAGGAAATAAATTAGGAGTTCATTGCCATTATCGTCTTCCCTTAAAATTTTAATATCACCCGATAAGAGTAGGGGAATAAATTTTAGAGGTTGATTAATGTCTATAATAATTTCGTTTTGCTTGAATGTTTTAAATACGCCTTTTTCGGAAATTTCCGAAATAAGATCCGCATCAAAAATATGGTCGAATTTTTCCTGTAGTAAGTCTGTGGTCATGCCCAAAAATAGCAATTTAAAATGGAATTTGTATGGGCTTGGGCAACTTGGTTGGGCTTAAAACTGGGAATTTTATTTTTTAACCCCCAGTTTTAACAAGATGGTTTCTAATAAGCACCATTTTGTAAATGCAGACTGAATTAAATTGATGCCAATAAAAACGGTAAACCACATCCAATTTTGGTTTACATAAATCGTGAGAATGATACTTAATAGTACCATGGAGCCTACGATAACTCTGAAATAAGTGTTTAACATGTTGCCTAAATTTTTTGATTATATTGATTTTTCAACAGGAACAACCACTGCCTTGATGGGGTTGTTGGTTTCAAGGTTGGCATTGAACGCTATGATATGCTTGAAAAGCTCATCGATATATTTTTCCTCGGTAAATGAAAAGAACATAACAGATTCGTTTCCTGCATTTTCTGCTCCAAACCAATTCGATGACATAATTAGGGCTTGGTTGTTTTTATAGCCGTCAATTTCAGATTCACTAAAATTTTCTATCCCAGCTTTTTTGAAAAGCTTAATGATATCTTTATGAAACTCCTCTACTGCGGTGACTAATACTAATTTCATATTATTTTTTTATTTGTCATTCTGAACTTGTTTCAGAATCTCATTATTTATAATTCTTTTTCTCAATCATGTAGTACACTAGTGGTACAACCAATAAGGTCAAGAAGGTAGACACAATGGTTCCGCCCATTAACGATATGGCTAATCCTTGAAAAATGGGGTCAAATAAGATTACGAACGCACCTATTACTACGGTCCCTGCAGTGAGTAAAATGGGTGTTGTTCTTACTGCGCCAGCTTCTATTGCTGCTTGCTTTAGCGGCACGCCTTCGTTTAACCGCAGGTTGATAAAGTCGATTAACAATACCGAATTACGCACCATAATCCCTGCCAACGCAATCATGCCAATAAACGAGGTTGCCGTAAAAAAAGCACCCATTAACCAGTGGCCTAAAATGATACCTATCATTGATAATGGTATGGCCACCATCATCACCACTGGTGCTTTAAAGTTTTGAAACCAACCTACAATTAAGATGTAAATTAAGATAATGGCTCCTAAAAAGGCAATTCCTAAATCTCTAAATACCTCCAGCGTAATTTGCCATTCGCCATCCCATTTTACGGTATAATCATCTTCAAATTCTGGTTGCCCTAAATATATTTCGTTTATTTGATAGCCTTGTGGTAACGAAATTTCTTTTAATTTCTCTTCCATACCTAATATGGCGTATGCTGGACTTTCTAATTCGCCAGCCATATCTGCCATCACGTAAACCACACGTTTTTGATTCTTTCTGTAAATGTTTTTTGCGATTGTGGTTTCAGAAATTGATACTAAATCTGCGATGGGAACCAAATTACCTTGTTGCGATTTCACTTTTAGTTGTGAAATATCTTGAATGGTTGATTTTTCCTTTTCATCTAAAGCCAATACCAAGCCTATTTGGTTTACGGCGTCTTCATCATACAACACAGTTAATGGTCTGTTGGATAAGGCCATATTCATGGTATAGACAATTTGTTTTGGAGCTACACCATACAACATAGCTTTTTCTTTATCTATGGTGAATTGAAATTCCGTTTGATTGGCTTCTACCATCCAGTCGACATCTACAACATCGTCAGTGTTTTTTAGGATGTTTTGTACTTTGTTGGCAATTTCCATTTGCTTGTCGTAATCTGGGCCGTAAACTTCTGCCACTAATGTCGATAATACCGGTGGTCCTGGTGGGACTTCAACTAACTTCACATTGGCATTATATTTTGAAGCAATTTTCTGAATGTCTGGACGCAATAATTTAGCTATGTTATGACTTTGAGCACTGCGCTCTCCCTTATCCACCAAATTGACCTGTATGTCTGCCATATTGCTTCCGCCACGTAAATCGTAATGACGCACTAAACCATTAAAGGTAATTGGCGCCGACGTACCAATATAATTTTGATAATTAACCACTTCAGGTCGCGTTGATAAGTATTGCGAAACCTCTTTAGCCACCAATGCTGTACGCTCTAAAGTTGTGCCCTCTGGCATATCAATAACCACTTGAAACTCGTTTTTGTTATCAAAAGGTAGCATTTTAACGACAACAGAATTGGTGAAAAACATGACCATCGTTCCCATTAGTAAGATGAATGTTCCTCCTAAAAACAACCAACGTTTTGCTGAGCTTTCAATTAATGGGCGTTCAAATTTTTCGTAAAACTTGTATATAGAAGTTTCTTCTAATGGTTTTTCGGGTTTTTCTTCGGTCCCTTTTTTATCTTTTTCTCTTAAGAAAATATAACCTAAATAGGGTGTAATAGTCAATGCGACGAACAATGATAAAATCATGGCAATAGAAGCTCCTATCGGCATTGGTGCCATATATGGCCCCATTAAACCAGATACAAATGCCATAGGCAATACCGAGGCGATTACCGTAAAAGTGGCTAAAATAGTTGGGTTACCTACTTCGTTAATGGCATATAAAGCGGCTTGTTTAAAAGGCAAACGTTTCATTTTAAAATGCCTATGCATATTTTCGGCAATAATAATGGAATCGTCTACCACAATACCTGTTACAAATACTAAAGCAAAAAGTGTAATACGATTAAGTGTATAGTCTAACATGTAGTAGCTTAACAGGGTTAAGGCAAAGGTGATGGGAACCGATAAAAACACCACCAATCCACCACGCCAACCCATGGCTAGCATCACGACAAATGTTACTGCAATGATAGAGCCAATAAGGTGTAATAATAATTCTGAAACCTTGTGTGATGCCGTTTCACCATAGTTTCTTGTGATTTCTACATGTACATCGTCTGGAATTAGGTTTTGACGTAAATGTTCTACTTTATCGATAATCACATCGGCTATTTTCATAGCATCGGCACCTTTTCGTTTTGCCACCGAAATGGTAACTGCTGGATATTCTGATTTGAAATTGCTTGCTTTTTCGCTAGCTTGACCAAATCCTAAGCTCACATAGTTTTGTGGTACTTCTGGTCCATCAATAATTTTTGAAACTTGTTTTAAATAAATAGGTTGGTTTTGTTGCACACCAACGACTAGATTTTCAACATCGGTTGCCGATTCTAAAAACTTACCAGTGTTTACAACGAATTCGGTGTCATTTTTATCGAACGTTCCTGAATTTAACTGCGCGTTGTTTGCTTTTATCATTTCAGAAACCGATAAAAAGTCTAATCCTGAAGCGGCTAATTTATCTTTATCTAGAACAATCCGCACTTGACGTTCCCTGCCACCAATTTTATGGGTAATAGCTACGTCGTTTATCTTTTTAATTTCGGCTTCTAATTCTAGAGCCATTTGCCCTAATTGGAAGTCGTCATAATTCTCACTCCACAAGGTTAAACCTAACATGGGTACATCATCAATAGCCCGTGTTTTTACCAACGGAAACGTCACGCCTTCCGGCATTTGGTCCATGTGCTTATTGATCTCGTTGTATAATTTTACAAAAGAACGCTCGATATCTTCGCCAACATAAAACTGAACGATGACCATGCCTTGCTCTTTCATAGAGGTAGAATACACATATTCTACACCTTTAATATTCGAAATTAATTGCTCTAAAGGTTTGATGACTCTAGATTCGACTTCGGTTGGACTTGCGCCAGGATAACCTACAAAAATATCTGCCATAGGCACATCAATTTGTGGCTCTTCTTCACGCGGAATCAAAAATGAACTGTATACACCAATAACCATAAAGACTATCATTAAAAGCACTGTAAGCTTCGATGTCATAAAGACTTTGGCTATTTTTCCTGCTAAACCTTCTTTCATAATCGGCCCCTCAAACTCCCCAAAGGGGAGAATTAATACGGGTTATTTTTTAGTTAATATTTTTTTACTTTTACCTGTTAGGTTTTTTTAAACCTAACAGGATTGGCACTAAAACCTATAGATGTATTCAACCTGCTGAATACCATCACTAAAGGCTTATCTTCACTCCATTAAATAATTTTCCTTTCGCTGAAACGATATAGCTTTCATTAGCATTTAAACCGGATAATACCTCTACTTGATTTCCAAAAGTTCTTCCTAATCGCAACCAACGTAAAATGGCTGTGTTGCTTTGGCTTACAGTGAAGATTCCGCTTAATTGTCCGTTAGTTACAATAGCATCTTTTGGCACTATAATCAAAGATGTTTCAGCTTTTCTTTCTATAGGGAATTGTACTGTTGTGAACATTCCTGATAAAATATTAGCATCGGTTTTATCTAGTGCTATTTTTACTAAATATTGCCCACCAGTTTGTGCTGCTGATGTACTCACTTCTGTAATTTTTCCAGAAATAGTTTGGTTAATAGATTTTACGTTTACACTGACTTTTGCGTCTTTTTTTATTCCTGAAATCTCGGTTTCTGGTACCATGGCCGTCACTTCAAAATCACCTGGTGCTTCTATAGAAATTAAAGGTTGACCAGGATTTGCCATATCGCCATTTTTTACTGTTTTACTTGTAATTACACCGCTAAAGGGTGCTGTGATATTGGTATATGCAAACTGTGCATTAATTTCGGTTTTCATTTGTTTTGCAGCTTCAAGACCAGCTTTAGCCATCTCATAGTTTGCCGTCATATCATCCACCTCTTTTTGGGAAGCACTGTTTTGGGCAAATAAGGCTTGGAAGCGCTCGTAATCTTTTTTCGCATTATTATATGCTGCTGCAGCTTTGGTGATATTGGCATTGACTTGTGCGCGTTTGGCTTGTAAATCGACATTATTAATAGCCACAAGCAATTGTCCTTTGTTGACTTTGTCTCCAACATTAACAGGGACGCTGTTTACGTAACCCATTGTTCTGGTACTAAGATTAGCACTGTTTTTGGCTTGTATTTTTCCGCTTACCGATAAAAATGGATTGTGGTTATTATCGGTAACTTTTGAAACCTTTACAGGGATAACAGGCGAATTATCGGTAACTGCTTTTTTATCTTCACTACCGCAACTAGCTATTAAAAAAGCGACTGCAAGTGTTAATGTGGTATATAGTCTTTTCATTGTATTGATTTTATGTTTTTGTTTCATTTAATGAGTACTCCGACTGCATGCTGCTAACTGCATTCTATTCATGAGTTAAAAAATTGACGTATGCTAAAGCGTAATTGTATTCAAAAATGGTTTGGTAATGTTCTAATTGTTTTTGTGCGAATTGCGTTTCTGCCATTAATAAATCGGATGTTTTTTCTAAACCTTCTTTAAAACGATTGGTACGAATTCTTAAGGATTCTTCCGATTGGTCTAAAGCTAATTTTGAAAGATTCAGTTTGTTTTCGGCATCGATTAACATGCGTTTTGCTTTGTTGAGTTCAAGCTTACTTTTTGATACATATTGGTTGTATTCTAGTTTAGATTTTTCAAATTCAGCTTTACTTTTTTGTGCTTGTCCGAAACGTTTAGAGCCTTTAAAAATATCCCAACTTAATTGCGCTCCAACAATGTATCCATTAGCGTCAGCTTGAAAGATTTTATCGTCGTACATTTCATAGCTTCCAAATGCATTTAAACGTGGTAAAAATGCCATTTTATCGGCTTTACTCATTGCCTCATAAGCATTACTTGCCAATTGCATAGCTTTAATATCGCTACGATTTTCCGATAAGGTTTTAACTTCCATAGTACGAACTAAAACGGATAAGTTATCACTTGGTTTATAGACTACAAATACTTTGTCATTCATTAAAAATGACAAGTAATTAGATGCGTTTTGTACATTACTTTTAGCTTGTTGTAACTGGTTTTTAACTTCGGTTACACGTACTTCAACATTTAACACATCGGCTCGTTGTAAGTAGCCTTGCTCAAAACTGTTGTCGGCAAGTTTTTTATTTGCGTTAGCCGCTTCTAATGCCTTTTCCAGCACATCAACCGCTTTGTAAGCTAATTGTAATTGCATATAGGCTTTATCGACTTCAAATGTTAAATAATCTTCGGTACGCTGTGTTTTTAAAGACATGGCTTCCATTTTCGATTTAGCTGCTTTACGCTGAAAAATACCGTCTACATTAATTAAAGGTTGCTGTATTTCAAATTTGGTAGCAAAGTTTTTAATTTGATCTGGGTCGTTTAACAAAGCTGGATTAAAATCGGCTTGCGTTAAAATTTCCTGATTTAATTTTGATCCAAACGCCATTAATGGATTAGTTGTAGAAATACCGGTGTGACTAGCCGTAATATTAGGCAAGAAGATGGCATTGGTCTGTCTGTAATCTGCCTTAGCTTGGTTAAATTCTTCTTCAGAAATTTTAATTGAGGTATTCTTTTCTGAAACTCTTGACAGAACCTCTGTTTTGGATATTGAAATGGATTGCTGTGCGGGCAAAAGCATGCTCCAGAACAAAAGTATTATGGGCAGGATTGGAATTATTTTTCGCATCAATAGTTCTTTTTGTTGATGCAAAAGTAAGTTCGAACTCTTGATGTGTCTGTAACAAAGGTTACCCTAATCAGGAACCTTTTCGGAATACTTTATCTAAGAAAATGATTTACTAAAGCTAAGGAAGAAGCGTAGTTAGAGAAAATTAAGACTTTCTAGACATTTTAAAAAATAGTTCTATTCCAGTTCTGGAGTTATGAGAGTTATAAGCCTCTTCCATAATTTGAATGTTAAAATAAGGTCCAAAGTAGGTTTTGTATTCAGCCTTGTTTCCTCCAAAGGGTGGTTGGTCTTGGTTAAGGGGTACATTAAAAAGTAAGCCAATCATTTTGCCGTTAGGAAAGAGTAGCTCTTGCGCCTTTTTAGCGTATTCAGGTCTTAGTTGTGGATGTATGGCGCAAAAGAATGTTTGTTCAATAATTATATCAAAACGTATGTCTAATGTGAAAAAATCTTTGTGAATGAGGTGTTCTTCAGGAAAGTTGTTGGCTCGATTTTTTAAGTTAGACAAGGCCATTTGAGATATGTCGACCACATAAGTATTTTTAAAGCCTTTAGAGTGAAGATATTCTGCTTCATATGAATTTCCGCCGCCTGGAATTAATATTTGCAGATTCTTATTATCCAATTGGTCAAAATAGGATTTTAGTGGGGGGATACCCCACCCAAATCCCAGCCTATATTACCATTTTTATAGCGGTTATCCCAAAACGATTCAGATAAGTCCATTAACGCGAATTGTTTAATAAGCCGATGATTTCATCCTTTTGAACAACACCAGATTGCCTCCAAACCATTTTCCCTTGCTTGAATAACATTAAAGTCGGCACTCCCCGAACTTTGTATTTCGAAGCTAATGTTTGGTTTTTGTCCACATCAATTTTAATAATAGCTATTCGGTTGCCCAAATCATCTTTAACTTCTTTTAGAATAGGGGACATCATTTTGCATGGGCCGCACCATTCTGCAAAAAAATCGACTAAAACAGGTTGGTCTTGATTTATTATTTCTGAAAACTTGGTCATAATTAACGGTATTTATCGGTTCTTGTTTTATGACGAAAAACAGGGCTTAAAATTAACCTTTACTGATATAAAGCCCGTAACAATAGTTACATATCTACTGATAAACTGCATTTTAATAGAAGCCTAAAATTATCATATTTTTTTATAAAATTAAATTAAATAAGATTTGTTTCTATTCTAAGAAAAAATGTATATTTGCACCCACTTAAAAAGGCCACGTGGCGCAACTGAATAGCGCACTTGATTACGGCTCAAGAGGTTCCAGGTTTGAATCCTGGCGTGGTCACAATAAAACCCTAGCACATTTCGTGTTAGGGTTTTTTTTGTTTTCATCTGTGACCGACATTAACATGATTTATGGGAAACATAAATTACGACCGTTAAAATGGCTTACCGAAGGCAGTATCAAACACTCTAAATAACAAAAAAATCAAGCTAAATACTGACTGTGTTTTGAAAGAAATTAGGGAATTTGGTTAATCTGTTCAATAATTGTTAATATAATTTAAAAATACTATGAATTCCGAATAGCTATCGCTACATTTGGCGAAAATATTTTAACCTGAAAAATATGGTTTGTAATGAAGGTTGAAGTAGTTTTTAGAATCTGAAATTAATCGAAAAAAACACAACAATATATGTCATTTAAATTATCTACTAAGCAAATAGATAAAGTGCTAAATATAGCCGTGGGACTCCAAAAACCAAGAAGGAAGTCTCCGCCAAATCCATTCGGAAAACGTATTGGCCCCATTATAAAATCGCCTAAAGGAAAGATATTTTTAATTCGTTTAATGGATGTGGCATTCAGAAGTAAAAATTATTCTAGAATATCAACCTACGTACACCGCCTTTTTAAAAGTACCGATGCGCATAAAAAATTATTTAATACCCAAGAAAAAGCGCTAGTAAGATTGTTCAATATAATAGGTTATAAATTACCCTCTGTTAGTGTGCCATTAATGCTAAAAGAAATACAAGATGTTACCAGCCCAGTAGTTTATTTTGTTGGCGATAAGAAATATAAAGAACACTACCAAAAGCGTAAAAAACAAAATATTCAATTAAATGTAAACCTTATTGGTGAGGCATTAATTGGTGAAAAAGAGGCGGAAAAAAGAATAGAGGAGTATTGCAGGTTGTTAAATCAAAAGGAGGTGGACTACATCTCTATTAAAGCATCAACCATTTATTCTCAAATCGAATCGATTGCTCACGATAAAGTGGTGGATATTTTGGTAGAAAAACTTTCTATAATTTACCGTGAGGTGCTTCGTATAGAAAAGGAAACGGGTATCCAGAAGTTCGTAAATATGGATATGGAAGAATACCGCGACCTGTCCATTACATTGGCAACGTTTAAAAAAGCATTAGAACAGGAAGAATTTAAATCCTTACGAGCCGGAATTGTTATCCAAGCCTATTTGCCCGATGCGTTTAATGAAGTTTTCGAGCTTCAGGAATGGGCTATAAAACGAGTTAAAAATGGAGGTGCGCCAGTTAAAGTTCGCATAGTAAAAGGAGCTAATCTGGAAATGGAGATGACAGAAGCTTCGATGAAAGATTGGCCATTAGCTACTTACAATACTAAATTAGAAACAGATGCCAATTATAAGAGGGTGCTTCTTCAGCTTTTAGATTCTGAGAAGGTTAAAAGCCTTAACGTAGGGGTGGCCTCCCATAATATTTTTGATTTAGCATTCGCCCTAAAACTTGTTGAAGCTCAAGATATTTCAAATTATGTTGATTTTGAAATGTTGGAAGGTGTAGCACAAGGTACCGTAATGGAAATTGTTAGAAAAGGTATGAATGTGCTGCTTTATACACCTATTGTAAAGGAAAGTGACTATAATAATGCCATTGCTTATTTGGTGCGCCGATTAGATGAAGGAACGCAAAAAGGAAACTTCTTACGTGAAGGGTTTAATCTAGATGTGGATTCCGATAAGTGGGAAGAGTTACAGCAACATTTTCTCGATTCTTTGGGTAAAATGGATGTTGTGAAAATTACACCAAATCGTAACCAGAATCGTTCTGCTCAAAAAGTTAAGATTCAAAAGAAATTTAAAAATGTTCCAGATACAGATTGGACTCGTGAAGATAACCGAATTTGGATAGCAGAAGTCAAGAAGCGTTGGGAGAACCCAACGGATGTTGTTGGCGATGTGATACCAGTAGTGAGCAATAAACCTGAGGGGAAAAGAGATGTTGTAAAGCAAGAAAACTGGAAAGGCGAATTACCATGGCAGTATGAACTAGCCACAGAAAGTGACTATAAAGAATTTGTTGAAGGCAATTCGGAATGGCACGAACTTCCTACACCGAAAAAAGTCAAACTATTAAGGAAAGCTGCAGTTATTATGGAAGAGCGTCGTGGCGACCTTATTGCGGTAGCTATTGAAGAGTTAGGTAAAACGGCTGCAGAAGTTGATGTAGAGGTATCTGAAGCCATTGATTTTGCCAATTTTTATACCCAAAACTTGTTAGATATTGAAGCTGAAGACGTAGATTATGAATGCTCGGGTGTGAACCTGGTTTTATCGCCTTGGAATTTTCCAATAGCCATTCCAATAGGTGGGGTTTTGGCTTCTTTATGTGCAGGTAAAAGGGTGATTTTAAAACCTTCACAAAATGCGGCAGCATGTGCTTACCTTATTAGTAAATGTTTGTGGGATGCCGGAGTGCCTAAAAGTGCTTTTGCTTTTTTGCCTACTGAAGAATCAAATCTCGATGCCTTTTTAGCCGAAGGCAATGTCTTTGATGCAGTTATTTTAACTGGAGGTACAGCAACGGCTCAATTTTTATTGAATCGTAATCCGCAATTAAATCTCTATGCAGAAACAGGAGGTAAAAATTCAACGATTGTTACGGCATTATCAGACCGTGATCAAGCCATCAAAAATGTGGTACAATCGGCTTTTGGTAATACAGGGCAAAAATGTTCAGCAACTTCGTTACTTATATTAGAAGAGGAAGTGTTTAATGATAATCATTTTAAGGAGTTATTGAAAGATGCTGCAGAAAGTAGAATCTATGGTGATCCATGGGATTTTCATACAGTGGTTGGCCCGTTGGCTGTCCCGGTTAACGAACGAATCAAACACGTTATTGAAAATACTGATGATAAAGATTGGCTTCTAAAACCAGAGTTAGAAGGGGAATACCTCTTAAAACCAGGAATAAAGTGGGGTATTACAACCGAAGATTATGGTTATAAAAATGAGCTTTTTGGGCCTATACTTTTTGTGATGAAAGCCAATGGACTGCAAGATGCAATAGATAAAGTGAATGGCGTGGAATATGGATTAACAAGTGGTATTGAATCGTTGGCTAGAGAGGAGGTACGTTATTGGAAAAACAAAGTGATAGCCGGTAATTTGTATGCTAATAGAGGTACAACAGGGGCTATTGTAATGCGTCAGCCATTTGGAGGCATGAAAGCCTCATGCTATGGTTTTGGCATGAAGGCCGGAGGTGTTAACTATGTGCGTCAGTTCATGAATTTGTTATCATCAAAACCGGTGAATATGGATGAGTTAGAAAATAATTATTTGCTCCATTTTTTATCGCATTTTAATAAAGAAATTGATTATGCACATATTAGAGGCCAGCACAACACATGCCGATACCTGAAGTCGGATAAAGTATTTTTGTTAGTTGGACAAGACACTACCCAGGAACACTTTGATATGGTGCTCACGGCTTGCAAGGTGCTTAAACTGGATGTTGAGGTGTATTCTATCTCAGGGGTTAGTTTGGAATTTGAAGATGTCCATAAGATTAGTTCATGGGACGAATTGGTGCCAGATATTAATTTTGAAACCACTGTAAGATGTTTAACAAACGAAATTGACGATACGTTCAGAGTATCACTTCATAAAAAGCACATTAATATTTTTGATAGAACAC
The DNA here is from genome assembly GCF_045446075.1 of Flavisericum labens. Classification (NCBI taxonomy): domain Bacteria; kingdom Pseudomonadati; phylum Bacteroidota; class Flavobacteriia; order Flavobacteriales; family Flavobacteriaceae; genus Flavisericum; species Flavisericum labens. Next base: position 237,073 of record NZ_JBJJBQ010000002.1, read on the forward strand.
CAATGCCAAATGGTAGGTTTGAACTTCTTAATTATTTAAATGAACAAAGTATTTCAATAAACTACCACCGTTATGGTAACCAGATGGGAGAAAGTTCTAAATAAAAGAGTACCGATATCTCAGTTGGGTACTATAGGTATAAAATCCTCAGCGTTTCCTTTTCAACCAAAAATGGGAAAGGGAAACAGAACATGAGAAATATTCTATTTTTGAATTGCTAGTTGCTAGATATAACTAATCTAGAGCATTTTTTGTTACATGCCACCGCCATCCAATTATGGCCATCTGTAGTTTACTCGCTTCAGACAAATCTAATTGTCGCTTAGAATAGCTTGGTAAAATCGCTTTGTTGGCTTTGGCTAAAATTTTAAAAAATGCTTTTTTCATTTCAAGTTTAAATATAATACGGCATTTAAGTTGTCATTGTAAATTGTTTGTAGGACTAATTTAAATGATGCTAACTGTTGCAAAAATAGTAAAACTTATTCTAGACTAAGTTTTACAGTGTTTCGGTTAAATCATTGAAATGATGAAGAGTAATATTCCAATAAGAATTTTTGCAAGAGTAATCATAATTTTAGGTTTTAAAAGGTTAGTAAAAAAGGGCGCTTTTGCCCGTGTTTTTCAATATATATTTTTACCAATATGAGTACCAAGCGTTTTTATTAAAATCGATGAATTTGAATGCTAATTTGTAAGTGTAAAAATGAAATTTATTTCAATAAGATTGTGACTTCCTTTATCTAAGTTTTAATATGAAACATATAAATCAATTATATGTTATAAATTGTAATAATTGTAGAGTGATTTTGATTCGGTTTTTTAAAACCAAGGGCGATTTTATTTCAAAATCGTTAATTTTTGATGGTTTTATCTTTTTCATTAAGAAAAAATCAAAAGTGCAGCTTTTGATTTGTTATGTGGTAAATTAAAAAAATCATAACCCAAACCATATTAGCTTTCAACTTTCAATTATATTCGCAAAAAATGTTCGGTATGAGTATACTTTTGGTTATTCTTGGATTTATCTTGTTGGTTATAGGGGGCGAGTTCTTGGTGCGTTCTTCCGTTGCCTTGTCATTTAAGTTTAATATATCTAAGATGGTCATTGGAATGACCGTGGTCTCTTTTGCTACCTCAGCTCCCGAGTTGCTGGTTAGTCTTCAAGCGGCATTATTGGGTTCACCTGCAATAGCTATTAACAATGTTGTGGGGTCTAATATCGCCAATATAGGTTTGGTTCTAGGTGTTACCGCCATGGTTGGAACTATTTCTGTTGATAGGTCTTTTTACAGGCTCAATTGGCCGGTAATGATGGTGTTTTCAATTTTATTGTACTATTTTCTCTGGAATGATAAGGTGCTTTCTGCTATTGAAGGAGCTGTTTTATTTATTGGTTTATTAGTCTTTTTGTTTGTTCTCATTAAAATCTCTAAAAAGGATGCCGTTCCAGAAGAAGTTGATGATACCCTGGCCATTGTCTCAAATTTTAAAATTATTCTTTGGTTGTTAATTGGGGCACTTGCGCTTTATTTTGGTAGTGAGTGGCTCGTTGAAGGGGCTAAAGAAATAGCACGCTCTATTGGTGTAAGTGAGGCCGTAATTGGAGTATCGTTAATTGCAATAGGCACTAGCGTTCCCGAATTGGCCGCTTCAGTAATTGCTGCGGCAAAGCAAGAAAAAGCTATCTCTTTGGGGAATTTAATAGGCTCTAATATTTTTAATATTGGTTCTGTTTTAGGACTGACTTCGTTGGTGAAATCTATACCAGTAACCGAACCACAAATACTAACCAACGATTTAATATGGATGCTCGGGTTTGCAGCAGTACTCATTCCGCTTATGTTATTACCTAAAAGATTTCAGATAAGTAGGCTTAAAGGATTCTTTTTGGTTTTAGGTTATGGTGTGTTTATGGTTGTCATCTTTACTATGAAGTAGGCTATTGATAATTGATTCTTCTGGTATTATTGCTTAAATTGATAGCCGTAAGAAAGTTGTGCTATAGCATTTCTAAAAATAAAACATGTTCAAGAGAGATTCATTGCAAATTATTGCATTCCAAACATACGGGACTATAAATAGACTCTATTTAAGAGGAAGAGCACTCGAAGACGAAAGTATAGATTTAGAACAAAAAGGAGCATTTAAGTTGTTGTTTAATGTTTGGAAACGCTTTGAAACAGACGAAATAAAAAACACTAAACTTATTGTAAAGCTCAGTAATAATGAACAATTTTTAATCGAAACAGACCGAAGGGGGTATTTTTTGTTTGATAAAAAAATTGAGGATTTATTAGGCTTTGTAAATGAGGAAGGCTGGGTGAACCTTGAGTTTTCGTATAAATCTGAAAAACTAAACCGAACTATTCAATCAGATAACCGTTTTCCTGGCGAAATGCTCATTCCTTCGAAAAATGCATCTTTTGGAGTCATTAGCGATATTGACGACACCATTTTGCACACTGGTTTGGTTTCAATTTTGAAATGGCGAGTTATTATCAATACCTTTTTAACATCAGCGGGCAGGCGCTTGGCCTTAGAGGGCACGCCAGAGTTTTATAAATTGCTTCACCGTGGAAAAACCGGTAAGGAAGCCAACCCTATATTTTATGTTAGCCATAGCCCATGGAATCTTTATCTGTATCTGGAATATTTTTTAAAAAAGAACCAATTTCCGAAAGGTCCAATTATACTGAGAAGTTTTCCGAAGCCATTTTCAAATAAAGCAAGAGGAGAGAAACCGCAAAAACAAAAGGAAATCCTTAATATTTTAAAAACCTATCCAGATTTACGTTTTATTTTAATTGGAGATAGCGGAGAGCATGACCCCTATATTTATTTGGAAATTGCAGAAGATTATCCTCAAAATATTTTAGCTATTTATCTTAGAGAGGTGAATCATAAAACCAAAATGAAACAGGTTAAAGAACTTTTCAAAAACTTTAAAATAGCTCCTATGCTTTTGGTTGAAAGTACCAACCAAGCTATAGAGCATGCCAAAAAAAATGGCTTTATTCAAACTTAAAACAGACCGTTAATTTCGGCATCAATCGTGTTGATGACACTTCCTAAATGTTCTGGATTGTCAACAAAATTTAATTTATCAACATCAATAATAAGTAGTTTACCTTTATCGTAGCCGTGAATCCAAGCTTCGTACCGTTCATTTAAACGACTTAAATAATCAATGCTAATCGAATTTTCGTAATCGCGTCCACGTTTGTGTATTTGTGATACTAAATTAGGAATAGAGCTTCGTAAATAAATTAAAACGTCTGGCCCCTGTACCAATGATTGCATTAAATCGAAAAGTGTTTTGTAATTTTCAAAATCACGATTAGTCATCAGACCCATGGCATGTAAATTAGGTGCAAAAATATGTGCATCTTCATAGATAGTACGATCTTGAATAATATCTTTACCACTTTGTCTAATTTGTAAAACTTGTCTAAATCTGCTGTTTAAAAAGTAAACCTGTAAATTAAAACTCCAACGTGCCATTTGGTTATAAAAGTCATCCAAGTAAGGGTTGTCTACAACATCTTCAAGCTGTGCTTCCCATTTATAATGTTTTGCAAGCAATTTGGTTAGAGTGGTTTTTCCGGCGCCTATATTTCCGGCAACAGCAATATGCATAGTTTCAATTGATTTTTAATTGCAATTCATGAAGGTTTTTGTTGTCGTAAATATACAAGGTTTCATTGGTTACTGAAAACCCATGTATCAATAAATTTGGTATTTTTATTTCCTTCGGTATTTTGGTGTTTTCTTTTAAGTAATAAAGAGAGTTGCCTTTTTTTAAGAAACAGTTTTTATTAAATATTTGAATAGCGGTATAACCTAAATTTTCAATTTTACTTACCAAAGCACCAAAGTAATTGTAAATATATAGGTGGTTTTTTGTAAGTAACCAGCAATAATTGTAATTACTTTTAAGGTCTAAGACCATATTTTTCACGGGTGCTGTTTGTGCACGAGTAGTTCGTGTTTTGTAATCAAACAGTTCTAATTTTTGTTGGTCCTGGTTAAAAATCCAAATGGTATTGTCAAAACCGGTAGAGACGTGCGTTACATTTTTGTAAGGTGTTAGCAGGTTAAAATCTATCTTAAAAATTTCGGCCAGCCTATTATCGAGAATTACAAGGGTATTAAAATCTTTGTAAAACAGATTTATTTTTAAAGGGTTGAATGTGTTGGCAGAATATAAGCTGCCTAACTGCAAATTATTGTAAGATATGCTTTTGGATGTGTCTTTTTTGTAAAACACATCGTTCTTCGTAAAATAAACGGTTCCAAAATTATCAACTGAAACTAAGGTGTCAACTTCTATTTTGGTTGATTGTATCAAGGTTGCTTCAACGGTTTCTTGAGAAAAAGCTGAAGTGGATATAACAAAAAAAAGAAAAAATAAATATTTCATTTAGAATTGAAAAATACAAAAATCAAACCACATTAAAATGGATGAAATTTTTATAAAAATAGTATCTTTTTTGTTTGCAGTATAAATAAACAATAATATATTTGCCCTCGGTTTTGGGGAGATACTCAAGCGGCCAACGAGGACAGACTGTAAATCTGTTGTTTTTTAACTTCGCAGGTTCGAATCCTGCTCTCCCCACAAAAAAGCAAGCTAATTTTTAGCTTGCTTTTTTATTCATTTAATATTCATAAAATAAATAGTTTGATATGCTTAAAAGTTAGTGGAAAAACAATTTGACAGTTGTTAACAACTCCTCTTTAAATATCTAAAAAACTATTCCCCATTAACTATTTTAATTTTGTAAATTTGCCTGCGTTTATAAGCGCAACATGACAACTACTACAAAATACATATTTGTAACCGGCGGGGTTACTTCATCACTCGGTAAAGGTATTATAGCAGCATCTCTGGCTAAATTGTTACAGGCTCAAGGTTATCGGGTTACTATTCAAAAATTAGATCCTTATATTAATGTTGATCCAGGAACACTAAATCCTTACGAACATGGGGAGTGTTACGTAACAGAAGACGGAGCAGAAACCGATTTAGATTTGGGTCATTACGAGCGTTTTTTAAACAGACCTACCAGCCAAGCCAATAATGTAACTACTGGACGAATTTACCAAAGCGTTATACAAAAGGAACGCCGCGGTGAGTTTTTAGGTAAAACGGTTCAAGTTGTTCCGCATATTACCGATGAAATAAAAGAGCGTATCCAGATACTTGGGAAATCAGGTAATTATGATATTGTTATCACTGAAATTGGTGGGACTGTTGGGGATATAGAGTCTTTACCATACATAGAAGCCGTTAGGCAATTGCGTTGGGATTTGGGTGAAAATAACGGTATTGTAATTCATTTAACATTGGTGCCATACCTTGCTGCTGCAGGCGAATTAAAAACAAAACCAACTCAGCATAGTGTGAAAACCCTTATGGAAAGCGGTGTTCAGGCCGATATTTTGGTTTGTAGAACAGAGCATGATTTGCCGTCAGATTTGCGTAGGAAGCTAGCATTGTTCTGTAACGTTAAGGAAGACGCCGTAATACAATCCATAGATGCTTCAACCATTTACGATGTGCCTAATTTAATGCTTGAACAGGGACTCGACAAAGTGGTGTTAAGGCAACTAAATTTAGATAGTTCAAAACCAGATATAGATCAGTGGAACCAGTTTTTAGAACGTCATAAAAATCCGAAAACCGAAATTACAATCGGCCTAATTGGAAAATATGTAGAGCTGCAAGATTCCTATAAGTCCATATTGGAGGCTTTTATTCATGCAGGTGCAGAAAACGAAGTAAAAGTTAACGTAGAATCTGTTCATTCTGAATATATAAACAACGATAATGCAGGACTTATGCTTGGCCATTTAGATGGAGTTTTGGTAGCGCCAGGCTTTGGTGAGCGAGGTATTGAAGGTAAAATTGATGCCGTAAGGTACGTTCGCGAAAATAACGTGCCATTTTTAGGTATATGTTTGGGAATGCAAATGGCAGTTATTGAGTTTGCCAGAAACGTTTTGGAACTTAAGAATGCCGATTCAACAGAAATGAATACGCAAACCGAAAACCCAGTAATAGCCTTAATGGAAGATCAAAAAACGGTTATAGATAAAGGCGGTACTATGCGCTTGGGTGCTTGGGCTTGCGATTTAAAAATGGGCAGTAAAGTACGTGATATTTACAAAGCTGAAAGTATTGCCGAAAGACACAGACACCGTTACGAGTTTAACGGAGACTACAAAGAACAGTTTGAAGCTGCTGGAATGAAAGCAACAGGTTTAAATCCAGATACTGGACTTGTAGAGATTGTTGAGTTGCTAGATCACCCATGGTTTGTGGGCGTGCAATACCACCCGGAATATAAAAGTACAGTGGCCAATCCGCATCCGTTATTCGTAGCATTTGTAAAGGCTGCCCTTAGCCATAAGAAAAAAAAGAGTGCCACTATGGCACAAAACAAATAAGTGGTTAGTTTTTTGATTTAACTTAACGATTAAAAGACCTGATAGGTTACTGTAACCTATCAGGTCTAAATTTAAAATATGGAAGAAAAAAAGTTAGACATTAATTCGATTATAGGTTTTATCCTGATTTTTGGAATTTTAGCCTATATGCTTTGGCAAAACCAACCCACTCCAGAAGAGTTGGAAGCTCAAGAAAAAGCTAAGCAAGAACAAGTTGAGGCTGAACAAGAGACTAAGAAACAGGAGGAAACTTTAATAACTACAGCAGATGATTTTGTGGTAGGGGAAGAGGTAGACTCGCTTCAGCAAGTAAAATTGAAGAACAAGTTAGGTGCATTTGCTTATTCGGCCATGCAATCGTCTGAAGGCGAAACCGTAGTTGAAAGTGATTTATTGGCCTTAAAATTCAATAATAAAGGCGGATATCTTTCTGAAGTAAAACTGAAACAATTTGTTGATTACGATTCACTTCCCATTTATTTAGTTAAAGATGATAATGCGTCTTTGAACATCAATTTTGGAACAACCGACAGCAGAATTTTAAATACCAGAGATTTGCCGTTTGTCCCATCGGTAGCCAAAAACGGAGACGTAACAGTGGTCTCCATGAAACTAAAAGTTTCTGAAACCAAGTTTCTTGAGTATCGCTACGAAGTTAAAGATGGTGATTATATGATGGGCTTTACGGTTCGTTCTCAAGGTTTGAACGATGTTATAAACAGTTCGCAAGATATCAACCTAGATTGGAAATTAAAAGGTTATCGTCACGCGAAAAGTATTTCATATGAAAACAGGTATACCGATATCCATTACGATTACGAAGGTGGTAAGGATGATTACACGGGTGCCCGTGATGCGGAAGAAAATATTGAACAAGTATCTTGGATTGGCTATAAACAACATTTCTTTACATCGGTACTTTTAACCGACACACCATTTAAAAAGGCTGAATTAACGGCTAATAATTTGGTAGAAGATGAAGCGATTGATACGGTTTACACCAAGATGTTTGCATCAAAAATCCCATTAGAATTACAAGGCGGTGAGATAAGTCAAAGTATGGATTGGTACTATGGGCCAAGTGATTTTAAGGTTTTAAACGCATACGACAGAAACTTAGATGAAATCGTACCCTTTGGATGGGGTATTTTCGGTTGGATAAACCGTTATGTATTCATGCCGTTGTTTGCCTTTTTAGGTGCTTATATGCCTTACGGTATTGCTATTGTGGTGATGACCATTTTAGTGAAAATCATGTTGTCTTTTGTTCAATACAAGCAGTTTTTGTCTCAGGCTAAAATGAAAATTTTAAAGCCCGAATTAGACGAAATTCGTAATAAATACAAAGACAATAAAATGAAAGCGCAACAAGAAACCATGGCCTTGCAAACTAAAGCAGGAGCTAGCCCCATGGCGGGATGTTTGCCGGCTTTAATTCAGTTGCCGGTGTTCTATGCGCTCTTTCAGTTTTTCCCATCGGCGTTCGATTTAAGACAAAAAAGCTTCCTTTGGGCAGACGATTTATCGTCTTACGATGTAATAGCCAATTTGCCGTTCAGTATTCCATTTTATGGCAATCACGTTAGTTTGTTCCCCATATTGGCATCGATAGCTATATTCTTTTACATGCGCTTAACAACAGGGCAAAATATGCAAGCGCAACCGCAGCAGGAAGGTATGCCTGATATGGCTAAAATGATGAAGTACATGATGTACTTTTCACCAATTATGATGTTGTTTTTCTTTAACAACTATGCTTCTGGTTTGAGTTTGTATTACTTTATTTCTAACTTGATTAGTATTGGAATTATCTTGGTCATTAAAAACTATATTCTTGACGAGGATAAAATTCACGCACAAATTCAAGAGAAAAAGAAAAAGCCCAAAAAGCAGAGTCGTTTTCAGAAAAAAATGGCCGATATGATGGAACAGGCCGAAAAGCAAAAACAAATACAAAACAAGCGTAAATAATTTGTTAACCTAAACTAGTTTTTAGGTTAACATCATATAAATTTATGAAAGCTGCCGCAACAATTGTTTGGCAGCTTTTTTATTATAAGAAATTAAAAAAATGAACGTTAGTAATCAAAAGGTATTAATATGAAAATAATAAAATGCTTCTTTCTTTTTTTTGCTTTTACTAGTGCTGTTTTTGCACAAAAATTCAATCAATTTGACACCAACGGAAAACGACATGGCAAATGGCAAAAAAAACATGAGAATACCGATGTTTTAAGGTACGAAGGTGAATTTTTGCACGGAAAAGAAATAGGACTTTTCAAATTCTATAAAAATTATAGGAACAAAGCGGTCTTATCTGCAACTAAACAATTTAATGCTAATAATAATATAGCCGAGGTCAAGTTTTTTACATCAAAAGGTAAATTGGTAAGCGAAGGGCAAATGGATGGAAAAACATATATAGGTACTTGGAAATATTATCAAAAACACAACGATAACCTTTTGGCTTTAGAAAATTATAACAATCAAGGCCAATTGAATGAAGAGCGTTTTGTTTATTATCCAAATGAGCAAATCGCCGAAAAACAAACTTACGTTGATGGCGAACTGCATGGTGAGTCTGTTTGGTATTCGGAAAATAATATTATCGTAAAATCCTATGTTTACGAAAATGATGAATTGCATGGCAAAGCCGAATTTTTTAATGGAAAGGGAGAATTGGTGTGTGAAGGCAGCTATAAAAGGGATAAAAAACACGGTGTCTGGAAATATTATGAAAACGGTAAATTAGTAAAACAAGAAAACTTTTAGACCCAGTACAAATCAAAAGACTCCCTAATTGCTTAAGGAGTCTTTCTTTTTCATAGGCAATTTTTGAGAGTAAACTGCCTAAATTCAACAAACCAAACTAAAATTTATTATCTTATTCAAGAGGAAGTAAAATGACTTTATCAATAACGTGAACTACGCCATTTACTGCTTGTATGTCCACTAAAGATGTTACTATCTTACTTGTTCTTCCATTGGCATCCGTCAATGTGAATTCTGTTGCGTCAGCAGTGATATCTCCACCTAGGGTAGTAACTGAACCACTCGTTAGTTGAGTTGATTGAACATTGGCATTAACAATATGATATAATAGAACGGCATCAACAGCCGCAGTTTCTACCTCTGTTAATGCGCTTACACCCAATTCTGGCAGCACAGATACAAAAGCATCATTGGTTGGAGCAAATACTGTAAAGGGGCCAGCTGTACCATCTGAAACGGTATTGATATAAGGAACTGTTGGCGAACCTGTGTCAGCATAGGCCAAAGCATCTACCAAAGTTGACAAGGCTGGATTTGATGTTGCAAATGTCGCAATAGTAGGTAAATCAATTACCTTGTCTACCACATGTACAATTCCATTGGTGGTCTCAATATCCGGCAATTCAACAGAAGCGTATCCATTAAATATAACTCCTGATGTTCCGTCATAATAAAGACTCAAATTTGTTCCAGTGGGGCCGTTAGCTAAAGTATTTGCGTATCCGGTATTACCAATTAGCGCAGAAGAACTAATGTTTGCATCTGCAATTACATGATTAAGCAAGATTTGGGTTAAAACATCATTAGGTACTTCAGACAGGTCATTAAAGCCTTTGTTGGCTAAAAAATCGGTAAATGCTTTATTCGTTGGAGCTAATACGGTCTTGTCTCCAGAGGCCGAAAGTGCATCTGCCAAACCAGCTTGAATTACTGCATCAACAAGGATACTCAAATCGCCTGTTGCTTGGGCGGTTTCAACAATATTTAAAGTTGGTCCTTTAGGACCATTATTGTCATCGTCATTACTACAGGAAACCAAAAGGCTTGTGATAAAAAGGAAAATCGTAAATTTTTGAAATGTTTTTAGGGTGTTCATAACATATAATTTTATTGTTTTGTTAAACAAAAGTATAAAATAATTAAACAAAAAACTAAAAATTGTTCAATTAAATTTCAATATAGTTAAACAAAATTTAATTTATGCTATAAGTCATTTGATTTCATCATCTGTGAAATAAGGGATTTATGTGTATCTTTGCGCATTAAAATTTTAAAATGAAAAGGGTTGTAATTGGACTTTCCGGAGGTGTTGATTCTAGCGTAGCTGCTTATCTCTTAAAGGAGCAAGGGTATGAAGTTATTGGTCTGTTTATGAAAAATTGGCATGACGATTCGGTAACCATATCTAATGAATGTCCGTGGTTAGATGACAGTAATGATGCTATGCTGGTTTCTGAAAAATTGGGAATTCCTTTTCAAACAGTCGACTTAAGTGAGCAATATAAAGAGCGTATTGTGGATTACATGTTTGATGAATATGAAAAGGGAAGGACTCCAAATCCTGATGTGCTATGTAACCGGGAAATTAAGTTCGACGTTTTTATGAAGATTGCTTTAGAACTGGGCGCCGATTATGTGGCAACCGGCCATTATTGTAGAAAAGGAACAATAGAAAAAGATGGAAAGGAAATTTACCAGTTGTTGGCAGGTATTGATGGAAATAAGGACCAATCCTATTTTTTATGCCAACTATTTCAGGAGCAATTGGCTAAATCGTTGTTTCCTATTGGAGAGCTTACCAAACCCGAAGTGCGCGAAATTGCTTCAAAACTAGATTTGGTTACTGCGGAAAAGAAAGATTCGCAAGGGCTTTGTTTTATAGGTAAGGTGAGGTTACCCGATTTTCTTCAGCAGCAACTAAAGCCCAAAGAAGGTGTTATTGTTGAAGTCCCAAGAGAACAAGAAATTTTCAATAATATTGAAACGCAGTTCACTTCAGAAGAAGAAAAATTAAAATACTTATCTCGAAAAATTGATTACACTTTAGATGACGGAAAAGTGGTTGGCAAACACCAAGGTGCGCATTATTTTACTAAAGGCCAACGAAAGGGTCTAGCAGTAGGAGGTACTGTTGAACCCTTATTTGTGATTGAAACCGACGTTAAAGAAAATGTTATTTACACGGGGCAAGGCAAAGAACACCCAGGTTTATTAAAAAGAGCCCTATTTATTGATGATGATGAATTGCATTGGGTTCGTGAAGATTTAGCTTTAAAGGCAGGCGAAACAATGCAGGTCATGGCTAGAATACGTTATCGTCAGCCATTAGAAAAAGCAATCTTACACTGCGTTGATAGTGGTTTATATGTGGAGTTTCAAAATTTTCAATCGGCAATAACGGAAGGGCAATTTGTTGCTTGGTATAATGATGATGAGCTAATAGGTTCTGGAGTAATTTCGTAACTTGGCTAAAATCATTGCTATATGAAAATGTTTTTTTTTGTTCTGAGTTTGGCTTTAATTGGTGGTCATCTCTTTGCACAACAAGATGCGTGGGTCTATTTTACAGACAAAGAAAATGTAGCGGCTTCAATTTCAACCCCCATTTCTATACTTACACAAAAAGCCATCGATAGGAAAAATGCACACGGCATCAATATTGACGAACGAGATGTTCCTGTAAATGAATCTTACATTACTCAATTAAAAACTCAAACGGGTATTACCGTTTTGGCAAAATCAAAATGGTTTAACGCTACTCATGTTCGAGGCAGCCAATCAGATATAGAAGCGCTTATAGTTTTGAATTTTGTTAGTTCTATTGATTTTGCCGATAAAAGTTTAAACAATAGGGGAAATATCAACAAGACAAAAAAGCATGAGTCTAAATTTAAGGAACAGTTAACTGACTTCAATTATGGAAATACAGCAAACCAGATAGAGATGATTAATGTTAATGCTTTACATGTCTTGAATTATACAGGTGAAGGAATGACGGTTGCTGTATTAGACGGTGGTTTTTCAAACGTAAACATTATGGGTGCGTTTCAAAGACTAAGGGAAGCAGGAAACCTTTTAGGAACATATGATTTTGTAAACAGAAGCGAGGATGTTTTCATCAATGCCATTGGATCGCATGGTACAAATGTTTTGAGCTGTATGGCCGGGTATATTCAAGATGAATATGTTGGAACTGCTCCGGATGCAAAGTATTATCTCTTTACAACAGAAGATGGGTTAAACGAAAACCCGGTAGAGGAAAGTTATTGGGTAGAAGCTGCCGAGCGGGCTGATAGCCTAGGTATAGATGTGATAAACACCTCTCTGGGGTATGGCGCTTTTTACGACAACCCAAACTATAATTATTCAGTTTCAGAATACGACGGTTATACAACATTTATAACTAAAGGAGCCAATATAGCTTTTGAAAAAGGATTACTGCTGGTAAACTCTGCTGGAAATGAAGGGCTCAGCGGTGTTAATGTCCCTGCTGATTCACCCAATGTGCTTTCTGTGGGAGCGGTTAATGCTAATGGAGAGTATGTGACATTTAGTTCGGTAGGAAGTACCATTCAACCTACACAAAAACCCGATGTTGTAGCTCAAGGCCAAGCAAGTTATATAATCACTAATAATAACACCGTGGCAACAGCCAACGGAACATCGTTTAGTTCTCCAATTTTGGCTGGAGGGGTTGTTTGTCTTTGGCAAGCGTTACCTGAAAAAACAAATGCTGAAATTATGCAATTAATCAGAGAATCTGCTTCACAATACGATACTCCCGATTATTTTTTGGGTTTTGGTATTCCCAACTTTCAAGAGGCTTTAAACCTAGGTTTGTCGATCAATACAAATATTTCAAACCAATCTAAAATTATTTGGTATCCTAACCCCGTAGAAGAGAGGTTAAATCTTAAAATAGAATCAAATCAAAGTCTTGTAAGATTTCAATTGTATGATGTTTTAGGTAAGGCTATCAATGGTTATGATTCAGTCTTTAGTCAATCAAAATCTATCAATATGGAATTTTTACCCACAGGTATTTATATCGCCAAATTAACTTATAACGCAGTTTCAAAAACGTTTAAATTGGTAAAACAATAATGGCAAATAGAATTACAAAACTTTTTAATATTAAATATCCCATTGTTCAAGCTGGTATGGTATGGAACAGTGGCTGGCGTTTGGCATCAGCATCAAGTAATTCAGGAATTTTAGGTCTTATAGGAGCCGGAAGTATGTATCCTGAAGTTCTTCGCGAGCATATTCAAAAATGTAAAAAAGCTACTGATAAACCTTTTGGTGTAAACGTGCCTATGTTATATCCAAATATTGAAAAAATCATGGATATCATTGTTGAAGAGGGTGTTAAAATTGTTTTTACCTCTGCGGGAAACCCTAAAACTTGGACGGCATGGTTGCAAGAACGAGGTATTATTGTTGTTCATGTGGTCAGTAGTGTAAAGTTCGCTCTCAAGGCCCAGGAAGCTGGTGTAGATGCCATTGTTGCAGAAGGGTTTGAGGCTGGTGGGCATAACGGAAGGGATGAAACAACAACATTAACCTTAATGCCTATGGTAAAAGAAAAAATAAGTATTCCGTTAATAGCAGCAGGTGGCATTGCAACGGGTGCAGCTATGTTAGCTACGATGGTGCTGGGGGCAGATGGTGTGCAAATCGGTAGTCGCTTTGCGGCCAGTGAAGAAAGTTCGGCCCACATTAATTTTAAACAAGCGGTTGTTGATGCCAAAGAAGGCGACACCCAATTAACTTTAAAGGAATTGGCTCCGGTAAGGTTGATTAAGAATAAATTCTACCAAGACGTTCAGGAACTCTATAGAAGATCGCCATCGGTTGAGCAGTTAAAAGATTTGTTGGGCAGAGGTAGAGCAAAAAAAGGTATGTTTGAAGGGGACCTAAAAGAAGGGGAGCTCGAAATAGGACAAATTTCTGGAGCCATTCACGATATTAAACCAGCGGCAGAAATTGTAAAAAATATTATTCAAGAATTTGAAAAGGCCAAAACTATCGTTTCTAATTTTTAAATGGATTTATATAAAAAAGGGAGAAAATTGCTTTCCTCCCTAAAATCTTGAAACCTTAAGTTTTTGAATCCCTAATAACTAAACTTAACTGTCTCGAAATATGCTCACTAGTTCTTTGGGAGAATATGTTAAAGATACGAAAAAACCATGGGGTTTTTAAGTTAATTTGTAGAATTATTAACATTTGTTAATAATTCTATCTTCGAAAAGAGTTGCGCAAATGGTGTAAAAAGCCAAGCTTATCATTTACTTTTGCCAAATGCAATTAGCGAAATACACGAAAGAATTTAGTTACAATTGGCGATTGGCTGCACCAGTTATGCTCGGTATGTTGGGGCATACTTTTGTTAGTTTTGTTGATAATATTATGGTAGGGCAACTGGGTACTGCAGAACTGGCTGCCGTATCTTTAGGAAACAGTTTTATGTTCGTTGCTATGTCATTGGGCATTGGATTTTCCACCGCTATTACACCGCTAATTGCTGAAGCCGATGCTGGGCAAAATTTTGCTTCCGGAAAGTCCTCTTTTAAACATGGACTATTTTTATGTACCATTTTGGGTATCATGATGTTTTTGTTGGTTTATTTCGCTAAACCTCTAATGTACTTAATGCAACAACCCTTGGAGGTAGTTGAGTTAGCTATCCCATATCTTGATCTTGTGGCCATTTCGTTAATTCCATTAATTATTTTTCAAGCTTTTAAGCAGTTTAGTGATGGTTTGTCTATGACAAAATACCCTATGTATGCCACTATTTTAGCCAATATTATCAATGTGGTTTTAAATTATATTTTCATTTTTGGAAAGTTGGGTATGCCAGAATTGGGTATTGTGGGCGCTGCATACGGAACACTTATATCTCGCTTGGTCATGGTTGGGCATCTTTGGTTTTTGTTGGCAAAAAAAGAAAAATCAAAAAACTATGTAACCCAAGTTAAATTTTGGGTTTTAGATAAATTGATGCTTAAAAAAATCATTAATCTGGGTACACCCAGTGCTATGCAAATGTTTTTTGAAGTCGCTATTTTTACTGCGGCCATTTGGCTTAGCGGTTTGTTGGGTAAAAATCCGCAAGCGGCCAATCAAATTGCGTTAAACTTAAGTTCTATGACGTTTATGGTAGCCACTGGTTTAAGTGTTGCGGCTATGGTCCGTGTAGGAAACCAAAAGGGATTAAAAAAGTATTTAGAATTACGGAGAATAGCACATTCCATATTTTTCCTTGGAATTATTTTTGCTTTAGTTTTCGCTATTTTCTTTTTTGTATTTCATGCCCAATTGCCCAAATTGTATTTAGATTATAACGATGTTGAAAATGCTACAGATAATAGAGAGGTGATGCAAATAGCAGGTAAACTTTTGCTTATTTCGGCCGTATTTCAAATAAGCGATAGTATTCAAGTGTTGGTTTTGGGTGCGTTGCGTGGACTTCAGGATGTTAAAATACCGATGGTCTTGGTTTTTGTTTCCTATTGGGTGGTGGGGTTTCCCATATCTTGGTTTTTAGGAAAAGCGAATGCTTATGGCAGTTTTGGTATTTGGCTCGGACTTTTAGCTGGTTTGACCGTGGCAGCAATTTTGTTATATATTCGGTTCCATTTTCTAACTAAAAGGCTAATTTTGTCGAATAAATAATTTCAAAACATGACACTTCCAAAGTTTATTTTAGGTGATAATACCGATTATCCAAACGCTATTTTTGTAATCCACACAGAATTCCCTAGGTTTATAATTAATCTTGAAAATGATGAAGTGGAGTGGTTTGAAGACTTTGATGCCGAAGACCAAAAGGAATTAGAGACTGAAACAGAAAATGCCATTAAGCAGGCTACAGAATTTTATGATGCTGAGGTAGCTAAATATGATGAATAATTAGAGGTCATTTGATTTCTAAATTTGTTTCAAAAAAAGCCAAAATAACTTCAAAAATGATTGACACGCTAATACAATATGATACAGAACTTTTTTTATTTTTAAACAACTTAGGAACACCTAGTTGGGATGGTTTTTGGTTAACCGTAACCAACAAGCTAACGTTCATTCCTCTTTATGCTGTATTGTTGTTTTTTCTTTATAAAAAATACGGTTTGAAATCTTTGCTCGTTTTTGTTGTGGTCGTCGCTTTAATGATTACGTTTACCGACCAAATCACCAATGTTTTTAAACGCGGATTTTCTCGGCCTAGACCTTGCGGAAATACCGATATTTTTGAACAACTTCGGTTCATTGCCGTTCGGTGCGGTAAATTTGGGTTCTTTTCGGGGCATTCTTCAAACTCTATGGCTGTGGCCGTTTTTGCAGGTTTATTGTTGCGGCCGTATTTCAAAAGTCTGATTTTTATTTTACTCTTTTGGAGTGCAACGGTTGCCTATAGCAGAATTTATGTTGGAGTGCATTATCCGTTGGATATTATTTGCGGAATGGCTTTTGGGGCTATTTCAGGCTTTATGTTTTATAAATTGACAAAATACCTTTTAAGAAGGTTGGTTGAGGCTTAAATTTAAGAGATAATCGGCAGCAGCAAAAGGTGTAGTTTTGTTTGCAGCTAAAAGTTCCAATTGGGTTTTTAATTCCTTTTTGATTTTTGGATTTTCGAAAAACTGGGATTTCAACTCTTCTTCAATAGTTTGAACGAGCCAATATTCATTTTGTTTATTTCTTTTTTCTTCGAAATAACCATTTGAAGTTGTGGTTTCAGCATAATCTAAGATCATTTTCCAAATTTGGTCAATGCCTTCGTTGTTAATTGCGCTACATCGAGAAACCTTGGGTGGCCATTTTGAAGCCTTTTCGGGGTATAGGTGTAGAGCGCGTTTAAATTCAGTTTCCGCTAGCTTAGCGGGTTTAAGGTTGTCGCCATCGGCTTTATTGATGATTATGGCATCGGCCATTTCTATAATTCCGCGTTTAATGCCCTGCAACTCATCACCCGCACCAGCCAGTTTTAAAAGCAAAAAGAAGTCTACCATGCTGTGAACGGTGGTTTCGCTTTGCCCCACGCCAACGGTTTCCACTATTATCACATCAAAACCTGCGGCTTCACATAAAACAATAGTTTCTCGCGTTTTTCGAGCTACACCGCCCAAAGATTCACCAGATGCTGAAGGGCGTATAAAAGCGTTTTCGCTTTTGGCTAAGTTCTCCATTCTGGTTTTATCGCCTAAAATACTTCCTTTGGTAATGGTGCTGCTAGGGTCAATGGCTAAAACGGCAACGCGTTTACCATAATCGGTTAGGTGTTGTCCTAAAGCTTCAATAAATGTGCTTTTCCCTACGCCGGGCACCCCAGTAATGCCAATACGGATAGATTTGTTCGCATGAGGTAAACAATCCTGTATAATGCTTTTTGCCTGTTGAGCATGTTTTGGATTTTTACTTTCAATAAGGGTAATGGCTCTGCTTAATGCGGTGATGTCTTGTTTTAAAATGTTTTCAACTAGCGTAGCGGCATTTAACTCAATTTTGCGTTTGTCTTTAATGGATTTTATTGAAGGTGAATTTGCGCTTTCTGAACTAGAAACACCTTTTTTTTCTTCTAAAGCCAATTTTTTTTGTTTTGCCACGAATTCACGAATGTTCTTCTAAATTACAAATTTATTTTTATTGAAAAATGTAAACTGCGACTGTTAGCTAAATACTACCAACTTTTTATTTAAGAGGTACCGCAATTTTAACATCGTCCCAAGCCATGGTCAACGACAGATTATCGGTGGAATTGTCAAAAGCAATAGTGAACTGCTCTACGGTATTTTCTAACTGCTGAACGGGCACTTCAATATTCAATACATCGTAGTTCGGGTCCCACATCGGTTTCATCTCGGCATTTACACCCCATGAATATTCTTTGGAGTTAAACATAACTGTCCATGTAGAATCTTTTGGCACTGTCCATAGCGTGTATTTCCCAGCATCTAACAGTAAACCATTAATTTTTAAAGGCTGGTTGGTCTCGAACGTGGTCGCCTCATTAGCTCCTGTCCGCCAAACTTGATTGTAGGGTACCAAACCACCAAAAATATCCCTGTCTTTTTTATATGGACGGTTATAAAACACCTTCATTTTTAAATCGTTTAATTTAAATTCTACGGTGTCCTTAGGGCTCAGTCGTTTTTCGAAAATGTTTTCAACAAAGATAGAATACAAAAACAGACCCGAGGCTATAATAGAAAGTAGTATTAATAGGCGTTTTAAAAAGGAGTTCATATAGAGCAATTTATGCAAGCAAATATAATTTAAAAGGTATAACTATAAAATGCAAACGTACATTTATTTAGCTTTGTTATATCGCCTCAAAAAAAAAAAAAATTGAATTTTTTGCAACACCTTATTTTTTTTATCGTCTTTAAAGTGAACTAACCGAAACCAGAAGTAAAACAAGCATGTTTCAAGTTGACATTATAGAACAATGTAAACAGAACAACCGAAAAGCACAATTGCAGTTATACAACCAGTACTGCGATGGGATGTATATTGTTGCTAAAAGGTTTTTCAAAGATGCTGCCGATGCCGAAGATGTGGTGCAAGAAGCATTTATTAAGGCTTTTACGAAATTGCACCAGTACAAGGCAGAGGTTACTTTTGGGGCTTGGTTAAAACGTATTGTGGTTAATAGGTGTATAGATGTTTTAAAATCCAGGAAACACCAATTGGTTGAACTGGAAGAGGTGCACTTAAAAGTGGTCGATACACCTAAAAACGACAAATGGTTGGTAGAAGATACAATGACTTTAAACGATGTGAAACGAGCCATAGAAGAGCTACCCGATAAATATCGCTATGTAGTAATGCTGTATTTAATTGAAGGCTACGACCATCAAGAGATTTCCAGTATTTTGGGGATTTCGCAAGTGACATCGCGAACCCAATTATCAAGAGGTAAAACAAAATTACAAACCCTTTTAACACTTAAAAAAGATGGCACAAAATATTAGAGAATTGTTTGAAAATGATACCCTATCAGGTGAAAAAATGCCCAAAAACCATCAAGAGCGCTTTTTGAAAAAGTTGGACAAGGCATTACCCGTTAACAAAAAGAAGCGGTTTGGTTGGTTGCAAATAGCGGCTAGTGTTGTGGTGCTTTTAGGACTGAGTTTTGGGGCTTTTAAATTTTTTGAACCGGTTTCAAATGGGGTAGAGGAAATAGTAAAAACGAAAACATTGGAAACAAAATCTTTGGGCGATATTTCACCTGGGCTAAAAAAAGTAGAAGATTACTATTTGGCCAGTATCAATTTGGAGTTATCTAAAATCGAATACACACCAGAAACCAAAGAACTCTTTGATGGTTATTTGGCCCAATTAGATGAGTTGGATAAAGAGTACAAACGTCTTTCGCTAGAATTAACCGAGTCTGGACCGAGTGAGTTAACCGTTAATGCGTTAATTGATAATTTGAAATTTCGTTTAAATCTATTGTATCGCCTTCGAGAACAAATAAAAACATTAAAGACTTCAAATAGTGATGAAGTAGTACAATCAATCTAAAAAATCAAAAAATGAACAGTAAGATTATAAATATAAACGTTTTTGCCATATGCTTTTTCGTTGTAGGAAGCATCATGGCGCAAAATAAATTGACTAAAGTCTTACAATCCATAAAAGTGGATAAAGATGTGGTTATAGATTTAAATACAAGCAATTGCAACATTGTCTTCGATACTTGGAACAAAGATACGGTGGAAATTGAAGCCTATATTCAAGGTGAAAAATTGAGCGATGAAGAACTTCAAAATGCTCTAAAATTATGGAAGGTAGATGTAGATGCTACACAAAGTGAGGTTTCAATAAACGCATCTGGAACTGGTTCACGAAATTGGGTGGTTCGAACTAGTGGAGATGACGATGTGAGAGTGATTTTAAAGGAATTAAAGTATGAGTTGGCAGAAATGCCCGAAATGGATTTTGAAGTAAATGTCGAAGTCCCTGAGATTCCTGAAATACCCGAACTTCCGGAGTTACCAGAGTTGCCGGAAGGAATTCATAGTTTTAACTTTGATTATGAAGCCTATAAAAAAGATGGCGAAAAGTATTTAAAAGAATATACCGAAAAGTTTGAATCTAAATTCGGAAAGGATTTTGAAGAAAAGATGGAGGCTTGGGGTGAAAAGTTCGGAAAAGAATGGGGCGAGAAATACGGTAAACAAATGGAAGCCTGGGCGGAGCAGTTTGAAAAACAATGGGATCACGAAGGGTTTGCTGAAAAAATGGCTGAATGGGGCGAACGTTATGCCAAACAAATGGAACGGCATGCAGAGCGCATGGAAGCTCAAGTCGAAAGACATACCGAACATGCCGAGCGAATGGCTGAAGCTCAAAAGGAAAGGATTGAAGCCCATAAGGAGCGGATTGAATCCCATAAAGAACGTACAAAGGAACGGGCTAAACTTGCCAAGGAACGTGAGAAAAGAATAATTGAGATTATGGATAGTAAACCAGGTGTAGAAGTTAAAAAGACCATTAAAATAAAAATCCCTAAAAAGGCAAAGCTAAAGGTTAACGCGAGGCATGGCGAAATAGAATTTGCATCCAATGTTGATAACCTAGATGCCACCTTATCTCATACAAAGTTTAGAGCACAAAGCATCGATGGGAGTTTAACTTCCATCAATGCTTCATATTCGCCTGTTTACATTACTAATTGGAATTTAGGAGAACTTAATTTGAACTATGTAAAAGAGGCCAACTTGAAAAATGTGAAACATTTAGTTTTAAACGCTATATCATCTGATGTTGATTTGGAAAATCTTTCCGGAAGTGCCGTAATAGATGGCAATATTGGCGATTTGTCTATTACTGAGATTGGAGACAGTTTTACCAATTTAAATGTGATTCTTCAAAACAGCAACGCCATAATAATGTTGCCAAAAGTAGATTGTAATGTGCAATATAAAGGGACGCACTCGCAGTTTTCACACCCCAAAAAGAAAACTAAGGACCATACTTCAAACTTTTCTTCGGGCAGTTTGTCTAGCGGAAAAAGTATTGTTGTAAATGCTAAATACAGTAATGTGGTTATGCAATAAAATTACCTATTGTCTTTTTTAGTCAGCTGAAATTTTTTCGTTTATAGTCTCAATAATATCAGTCGCATCATTCAAATAATCAAACCATAGAGTACCTTCTTGCTTTCTAAACCAGGTGAGTTGTCGTTTTGCAAACCGTCGCGTGTTTTTCTTGATTTCCGATATGGCAAAATCTAAAGTCCATTCACCTTCAAAATATTTAAACAGTTCTTTGTAGCCCACCGTGTTCAATGCGTTCATATCCTTGTATTCAAAAAGTGCTTTGGCTTCTTCCAGCAAGCCCTGTTCCATCATGATATCTACCCGTTTTTCAATGCGGTTATAAATTATTGGCCTTTCGGCGGAAAGCCCAATACTAAGGGTTTTAAAATCTCGATGTTCTTTGCCTTTATTCAAAAAAGAGGAATAGGGCTGCCCAGAGCCTATACAAACTTCTAATGCCCGGATAACACGGTGAGGGTTGTCAATAGCAATCGTATTGTTTGCTATATGGTCTAATGTTTTTAGTTTTTCCTGTAAATAGGGGAGGCCTTTGTTTTTTAAATCTGCATTTAATGCTTCGCGGATACTGTCATCTACTTCAGGGAAATGGTCTAGGCCTTTTGTTACCGCATCGACGTACAATCCAGAGCCGCCAACCATAATAACTATATTATGTTCTTTAAATAGTGTTTTTAAGCAATTTAGAGCGTCCTTTTCAAAAGTACCAACATTATAGTTGTCGTGAATGGATTTATGATGAATAAAGTGGTGTTTGGCCGCATTAAGTTCATCTGATGTTGGGGCAGCTGTGCCAATATGCATTTCTTTATAGAACTGGCGCGAATCGGCCGAGATAATTTCTGTATTGAAATGTTGCGCCAATTTTATACTCAAAGCCGTTTTACCTATGGCTGTTGGGCCAATAATGGAAATAAGGTATTTTTCGTCGTAGTTAATAGTAAAAGTCGTTTTTAAGTAATAACTGTTCTTTAAAGTTCCTTTCCACATTTACGGCAGTATGTGGCATCATCGCGGTGTTCTTCGGCCAAACAATGGGAACAGGATTGTGAGTTTAAGTGTATATTAGGAGTTGGTTCTGGTTGTTTTTGTTTGCTTTGGCTGGTATATTCGGCAGAAACAATTCCAGTTGGTACGGCAATAATGCCATAACCTAGTATCATAACCATTGAGGCAATAAATTGTCCCAAGGGGGTTTGTGGTGCGATATCTCCAAAGCCTACCGTGGTTAGTGTTACAATACACCAATATACGCTTTTGGGTATATTGGTAAAACCATTTTCTTCACCCTCTACCAAATACATAATGGTTCCTAGAATGATGGCAACAATTAATACCGCAAATAAAAACACCGATATTTTAGCCTTACTGGCTTTTATGGCATTCATTAAAAGTTGTGATGCTCCCAAGTATCGTGCAAGTTTTAAAATCCTGAACACCCTTAATAAACGCAGGGCACGTAAGGCAGCCAGAGCATGTATTCCGCCAAAAATAAGCGATATGTATTTTGGAATGGTTGATAAAAAATCGATGATACCATAAAAACTAAAAATATATTTAAACGGTTTTTTTACGGTAATAATTCGGGCAATATATTCTATGCTGAACAAAATAGTGATGACCCATTCTGAAATGTTTAAAAAACGGTGGTATTTTGCATCAATACTATTCACGCTTTCCAGCATAACCAATAGAATACTGGCAATAATAACAACAAACAATACAACGTCAAAAAGTTTCCCTGAGGGAGTATCTGCCTCATAAATCACTTCATGAAGTTTATCTCTCCAGTTGTTTCTTTGATGTTTGTTCATAACACCAAAAATAGTAAAAGATTAGCTATTTGTTTTCAATAAAATGAGCGAGTTGTTTTGGGCATCGATAATTTTAGCCATAAATTCTTTTAAATACGGATAATATTCGGGGGGGTAAGTGGCCTCTTTAAAACTAAACTTCAGCATCAAATTGACCGAATTGCCAAATTGCTTTGACGACAAACTAAGATGGCCAGTATTGTTTGGTAGTCCTAAAATAAAGTCTTTGGGTATTTCAGCAACGGAATAATTGTCATCAAATTTTAAATTGAACATGTAAATATAGGTATCTGGATAACCAAAATCTATGGGGTATGTTCTTTCCTGAAGTTTAAACGGATTGGAATCAAAAAACTTGGTTATAATGGGGTTTATGTAAATGGTTTCACCAGTGGGGTCTAGATTGTATTTTACATCATACTTTTCTAAAAAAGTAGGACTATCCTTTTCTTTTGATAATGCTTCGTAATCTGAAATTTCAATGAATGGTGCATTGTTTTCTAAGTTCTTGATATAGGTTTGTTTATTTGAAAAATACTTCTTTTTTGTGCTTAAGGCATGATATCCAGAATATTTAGCACTAATGTTTCCAGAAACATTTTGTTCTGCATCGATGCTAACATCGGCTTTGTATAAAACGCTTGATGGTTTTTTGGGCGCAATATCAATCCATTTACTCCCATTATCCAAGTCTAATAAACGTCCATATTGGTTTAAACATCTAAAGGGCAGTTCTCCAAAACTTAAATAACTGTTGGTGGCATCAAGTAAGTATAATTTGCCGTTAATTGAAGCTTGCACAACAAGGTAATTAAAATCGGTTATTACTGGGTATAGTTTTGTTGCAAAACCGTTTCCTCTGGTTGAAAGTAATACAGGATTACATTTAACCCCGCTTTCCCTCAATAAATTGTTGAGCAAAATGTTAACAGACGATACATTGCCCGTTTTGTTTTTTATTAAGTCTTTTACCGAAACATCCTTGAAGATTTTAAAATCGCCGTTCCATGTATAATGCTCTTGTACATGTTTGTAAATGGCTTTGGCTTTTGTTAGTTGGTTATTTTGAATTATTATTTCTTCAGGAAGTAACTGTTCTATATCGACGGACTTTTTTAGTTGTTTTCCTATATCTTTTTCTTTTCTTATTTCTTTATCAACATCTTTCCAGGTTTTCGTGTAGTGATGCACCCTGCCATCCATAGATTGAAAAGTTTCAAGCTCGTATTCAATTCTGGCCAAATAGTTTAATCTCGTGGTCATGTAATCTTCATCTATAAAAGCTGGAATATCTTTCATAGCATAAACAAACTCGGCACAGTCGGCACTTCCACCGCCGGCTTCAAGGCAATTTTTTTTAATACTAGATTTATGGGTTGTTAACTTTTTACCTCCAACAAGCTTTACATTGTAAACCCAATTCGCAGGCGTGCTGGTTCTATATTCGCTGTATAGTTTTGGAATGTCGGCTTGAAATTCCCAACCATGGTATTTGCGCATGTAGGGCGATCTTATTTTATAGCTATATGTAAAAACCGAACCTTCTTTTATATTGGGCATAGTGAATTTTACCATAGTAATGTTTTCGTCGTACTTTTCCCTGTATACGTTGTTTTCATCGAGCTTGGTTTTCGTGACTTTGTCGCCTTCCAAGTTGTATGTTGTACCTACAATGTTTTTTACTTCTTCGTAATGATTGCCGTCAGTTTTGTATAAATAAATGGTCACTGTTGCATGGTCAAATCCATCTTTATTGAAAATTTTTATTTTGTGTTTTTCTTCTGTTCTTAAATCGTAATCACTTCTATCGACATGGCTACTCCCAAATTCATATAAAACCAATGCATTGGCCGTGGAGTCTTTTGGGTAAGCGTTCATTTTTAAGTCCTTGAGGGAAACCCTAAAAACAGGATTTGTTTCAGAAGATTGCGAAAATGAAAATAACGAGAAGATGGTAAGCAGGGCGGTGAAAATAACTTTGTTCATGTTTAGTCTAGTAATATGATTTTTAAGCGTTTGTTTTTTCTTAAATAACTTTGAATGATGTGTTGTACATCTCTATTGTTCTGCATCGGGGTAATGATGGATTCCAATACATCTATATTGTTTATTTGGTAGTTTAGGTTAAAGTAACCAATGCCTTGAAAAACACCGTTTTTTATGAGCATGGCACTGCGCTCCTCAATGGCCCTTCCGCGGTCAATAATCACCATGTTTTTATTGGAATAACTATTTTTTTCGATGAGCTGTTTTACTCTGTTATTATAAGATTCTGCAGGTTCTTCTTGAATGCAGGCGCCCTCGCATGCTTTAATGTCGTAGTTAAAGCAACTGGTCTGGGTTTTATATAAACCGGTTAATTTTTGGCAGAGCTTATAATCTTCTGCCGCTTTGGTGATAAAACTCTTTCCGCTCTGTCTGTTACTGAATGTGGTAATGGGTTTTTTGCGTCCGTCGGCAATATCTATCTTCAAGTTTATATAATTGTTTTCGTCCACGAAGCTATATAAAGCATGCGTGAAAATTGACCGCCTTAGGGCTCTGTTATATATGGGCTTATTCTTTTTTATTTCTTCACTTTCTTTTAATAGTGCAACCAATTCGCTGCCAGTAGATTCGTAGGTTACGGCGCTGACTTGTGCTTGAATTTTTTTTGACTTAGCATTGGTGCCAGTAAAGTGTTGGTTGATTCGTTTTTTAATGTTTTTACTTTTTCCAATGTAAATGATTTCTCCATCAGATTTATGAATGTAATATACTCCCGTGGTTGATGGAAGCTCATCAATAATATCTAAATGCTTGGGCTCTAATTGATGTTTTTGTTTTGATTTAACGGATTGCTTTACAATGTCTTTACAGGTATCTTTGTCAAGTAAAATTTTAAATAGTTTTACTGTAGCAATGGCATCGCCGGAAGCGCGGTGGCGGTCGGTAACTGGAATACCTAATGAGCGGACCAACTTGCCCAAACTGTATGAGGGTTGTTCTGGAATTAAATTTTTAGATAATTCAACCGTACAAAGTGATTTTCTCTCATATTCAAAACCAAGCCGCCGGAACTCTGTTCGTAAAATTCGATAATCAAATTGTGCATTATGAGCCACTAAAATACAGTCTTGGGTAATTTCTACAATGCGTTTGGCCACTTCGTAAAATTTTGGGGCATGCCGCAGCATGTTACTGTTTATACCTGTAAGATTAACTACAAATGGCTGTATATCACGTTCGGGGTTTATAAGGCTGATAAATTGATCGACAACTTCATGACCATCAAATTTATAAATGGCTATTTCTGTAATGCCTTCTTCATTATACTTTCCGCCAGTGGTTTCTATGTCGAGTATTGCGTACAAATATTAAGTTTAAAATTAAAAACTAAAAGTTAATAGTTATTGATTTTAGATTTCATTGTGTTTATCGTTGCCACTAACATTTTAATAAGTTCTTTGTTATAATTTATTAATTTGGTAAAAGAGTTTATTTCAATGTAATTGGTGTCTTTAAGTAATGAAAGTCAATATTCGGTTTCATTCGCTTCCTTTAGGGCTATACTCATTTTGCTAGTAAAATCTTTTTCGGATTGCACAAATTCAGACTCTCTAATGTTGGCACCGATAGATGTACCGCTTTTAAGAAGTTGCCTAGATAAAGTGAACTCTCTTTTTTCGGATGCCATTATTTTATAGGTGTTTACAATTAAAAGTGCAATATCATAACTTTTATTTTTCAATATAGATTCCTTCATAAATTATTAACTAATCACCTTTATCTGTTTACTGTTTACTGTTCACTTTTAACTATTAATTCCTACGGCCAAATATACTACTTCCAATCCTAACCATGGTACTACCGCAATCAATGGCCAGTCTGTAGTCATTGCTCATACCCATTGAGATGGTTTTTAGGTTGCAGTTTTTGGCTTCAATTGTTTTTAATTGTTTGAATTTAGAGTCTAAAAACCTGAATTCCTGTTCAATTTGGACTTTGTCGTCTGTAAAGGTTGCCATCCCCATGACACCAGTTACTCTAATGTTTTTTAATTCCGAAAAGGCATCCGATTTTAAAATCTTCAAAGCTTCGCTTACGCTCATACCAAATTTAGAATCTTCTTCGGCAATTTTTATCTGAAGTAAGCAATCAATAATGCGTTCGCTTTTTTTCGCTTGTTTGTTTATTTCTTTGAGTAATTTAAAATTATCGACACCGTGAATCAATGAAACGAATGGTGCCATATATTTGACTTTGTTACGTTGAACGTGTCCAATCATGTGCCACTCAATATCTTTGGGCATGACCTCATACTTTTCAACCATTTCTTGGATTTTATTTTCTCCAAAAACACGATGCCCTGAATCGTAGGCTTCCATAATATCTGTTACCGGTTTGGTTTTAGAAACTGCAACTAGCGTGACGTGTTTTGGTAATTCTGACTTTATTTTTTTGAGGTTTTCTTGTATAGTCATTATTTTTACATGTTGCATGATGAGATCCTAAATCAAGTTCAGGATGACATGGCGTGTCAAAATTCATAAATAGTTACTCCGCTTCTTAATTTAGGTTCGATAAAGGTGCTTTTTGGCGGCATGGTTAGCCCTGAGTTGGCAATGGCCTTTAGTTCGTCTACAGTGATAGGAACCAGACCAAAACCGACCGCATATTCTCCACTATCGATTTTGGTTTTTATGGTAACTAAATCGTTTTGCCCGTGTGAATATCCTATTCTGGTGTCGCTTCGTAAATCTTTAATGCCTAAAATGGGTTCTAAAATTGTTTTGTAAAGTATTTGGGTGTCTAGTACATCTAAGGCGGTTTTAAATTTACAAAGGTCTTTCCTGAGATATAACGAGTAAAATTCACCATCTAAATACATACTAAAGTGATGTTTGTTATTTGGCTTATATAAATCTGTCCCCCTGTTTTCAATCCGGAAAACCGTATCAAGTTTTATTAAAAACGATTCTTTTGAGAGACTGTTTAGGTCTTTTACCAGTCGATTGAATTCATGTATTCTTAATTCGGACTCCGGAATTAAAAAACTCATGAAAAAGTTATATGGTTCGTTTCTCGTGTGATTGCTATTCTCAGATTTTAATTCTTCGGCAAGTAAAACTGACGATGCCGAACGATGGTGCCCATCTGCAATATAGATGGTTTTCATGTTATTGAATTCTTGTTCAATAACTTTAATCTGGTCTTTGTTGTCCAGTTTCCAAAGGTAATGGGTGTCTCTGTAGGTGGTAGTGAACTCGTATTCGGCCCGCTGTTTCTGTGCTTCGGAAATAATATTTGAAATGGCCTGATTGTCAGCATAGGTTAGTAACACGGGCTCTGCGTTAAAACCAACTGTTTTTAAATAACCTTTAAACAGGTTTTCGCGATATTCAATGGTCGCTTCGTGTTTTTTTATAATATCATTTTTATAGTCCGTGGTACTGGCGGCGGCAATTATTCCCGAGAACGATACTTTATCGCGGTTAACTATTTTATAAATGTAGTAACTAGGGTTTTGGTCTTGAATGAATATGCCGTCTTCCTTAAACTCTAAATATCTGTTTTTAACCAAATTATATCGGTCCTTACCTTGGATATCTTTACTGTATTTGTAGCCTGGGTTTATAATGTGTAAAAATGAGAAAGGATTGTGGTCTAAACGAGCTTCCAATTCAGATTGATTATAGCTCTGGTAAGAGCGCGATGCAACTAAACTGACTTTGTCGCGAGTAGGTCTTACTGCTTTGAATGGAAGAATTTTTGCCATCAAAAATGTTTTAATTTAGCAATTTGGAAAACATGTTGTAGTCTTCTTCTGAGTAAAAAATGTTTTTTTGGGATATATATGAATCTACCTTTTGAAATATAAAGGAGCCAATACTTAGGGTTTGAAACGATATTTTGAATTGTCTTTGGGTTTAATTTTGTTTCATTATCATTATCTTCAAAATATATAAAACTATCATCAAAGGATAATTTGATTTCTGAAAAAATAGGGTTATGTCCTTTAGAATTTGCCCAAAACCATAAAAAAACAATGACTATAATAGGATATATAAATGCAAATAGAGTAAAAAAAGTGCTAAAACTATCTTTGCCAAAATTAGGGATATAAAACATGCTCATTAAAATCATTAAAGCATAAAGCCACCAAGATTTTTTAAACCTTTTACCAATTATGATTTTGGTGTATGTTTTTTTTGTTAAGCTGTAATTTTTAGTGCTAACCATTACTTTAAAAATTGCTTTGCTACTTTTTCAGCTTTTTTACTATTGGAATAATCATAAAAACCTTCACCAGATTTTACGCCTAATTTACCGGCGTTAACCATGTTAACTAATAAGGGACATGGTGCGTATTTTGGGTTTTTAAAACCATTGTACATCACATTTAAAATAGAAAGGCATACGTCCAGACCAATGAAATCGGCCAACTGCAGTGGTCCCATGGGGTGGGCCATGCCCAATTTCATTACGGTGTCTATTTCATCAACTCCGGCAACGCCATTATACAGTGTTTCTATCGATTCGTTGAGCATGGGCATTAAAATTCTGTTGGCTACAAAACCGGGGTAGTCGTTAACTTCAACAGGTGTTTTGTTAAGGGTTTTGGAAAGCTCCATGATGCTTTTTGTAATCTCATCAGTTGTGTTGTAACCGCGAATAATTTCAACCAATTGCATAATGGGCACAGGGTTCATAAAATGCATACCTATAACACGCTCGGGTTTTGAGGTTACCGCCGCAATTTGAGTTATGGAAATGGAAGACGTGTTGGTGGCTAAAATGGTTTCGCCTGAACAAATTTCGTCTAGCTCTGTGAAAATCTTCAGCTTTAAATCTAAGTTTTCGGTTGCCGCTTCAACAACTAAATCGGCGTTTTTTACCCCGTTTCCAATCTCAGTAAATGTGGAAATATTGGCTAAAGTTTCTGTTTTGTCAGCTTCTGATATTTTTTCTTTGGCCACCATTCTATCCAAATTTTTAGAAATGGTTTTTATGCTACGTTCCAGGGAAGCTTCATTAATATCAATAAGGTTAACTTTAAAACCACTTTGAGCAAAAGTATGTGCAATACCATTGCCCATGGTGCCTGCGCCAATAACTGCAATGTTTTTCATGTGTTTTATATTTTGAAATAGCAACGAAACATAGTTTTGCTAAGTTGAAATTCAATATTAATTTTAAAAGACGGTTATGCCATGTCGATGACAAAAATCACTTAAAAGCAATCAATAATTTGGTTGGCTACACGCAATGCTTCGGTACCATCGTGCAGGGTAACCTCTGGAGCCCTATTGTTGTTTATCGCTTCAGCAAACGACTCTAATTCATCTAAAATAGAGTTGTTTTCCGGAATAGACGGATTATCAAAATAAATCTGTTTTTTCACACCTTCAGCGTTTTGAAGAATCATATCAAAATCTCCAGGGGTTTCCGGGGCGTCCTTCATTTTAACCACCTCACATTTTTTAGTTAGAAAATCAACCGATATGTAAGCGTCTTTTTGAAAAAACCGTGCTTTACGCATTTTTTTCAATGAAATACGACTCGCCGTTAAGTTGGCCACACAACCATTTTCGAATTCTAAACGGGCATTAGCTATATCTGGCGTGTCACTAATAACCGCCACACCGCTTGCAGAAATGTGCTTCACCTTCGATTTCACAATACTTAAAATAATATCAATATCATGAATCATCAAATCTAAAACCACGGGTACATCAGTACCTCTCGGATTAAATTCTGCCAGTCGGTGGGTTTCGATAAACATGGGTGACTTGATGTCTTCTTTTACAGCAAGATAAGCGGGGTTAAATCGTTCTACATGTCCAACTTGCCCACGAAGGTTGTTCTGCGCTAGTAATTGTCTGATGTGTTCGGCTTCTTCAACAGTATTGGTAATAGGTTTTTCAATAAAAATATGTTTCCCTTTCGCAATAGCTTGTTTGGCACAATCGTAATGCGATAAAGTTGGTGTTACAATATCTACCATATCAACGGCATCAATAAGCGTATCAACAGAGTTGAAAAACTTATACCCAAATTCTTCTTCAATTTTTTTTCCGTGGGTTTCATCGGCGTCATAAAAGCCAATCAGCTCATATTTTTCAGATTGTTTAAGAAGTCTTAAATGAATTTTTCCTAAGTGGCCTGCACCAAGAACACCTGCTTTTAGCATAATTTTTACGTTTTCAACAAAAATAAGATAATTAAAACGTCAATTTAAGGAATTCGCCCTAATTTTTAATCCAGATAAGCTTAAAAATAAAATCTGAATAAATTGTTTTTAGGCTTTAAAATGTTTGAGTAATTTTAGCCAACTAAACTAAATCAAAATTGAAAGACACATTTAAGCATAAAGGATTAAGACAACAACTTGTTAATGGTTTAAGAAACAAAGGTATTAGGGATGAGGCCGTTTTAAATGCCATTAACAATATCCCTAGACATTTGTTTATGGATTCTGGCTTTTTGCATTATGCTTATGTAGATAAAGCGTTTCCTATTGCTGCAGACCAAACGATATCTCAACCCTATACCGTGGCTTTTCAGACGGAACTTTTGCAAATTAAAAAAGGGGACAAAATTCTTGAAATAGGTACAGGTAGTGGCTATCAAACGGCAGTTTTATGTGAAATGGGAGCCAAAGTTTACAGTATTGAGCGCCAAAACGAATTATTTAAGAAAACAAGTAAATTTCTCCCTAAGTTGGGTTATCGTGCTAAAAAACTGGTTTTTGGAGATGGTTATGCAGGTTTGGAGGAAGAGGCTCCTTTTGATGGTATTTTGGTAACTGCTGGAGCACCTTTTGTACCCAAACCTTTGTTAGGGCAGTTGAAAATAGGAGGGCGTTTAGTCATACCCGTTGGTAATGATGTGCAGGAAATGACCATGTTTACCCGAAAAGGCCCTAAAGAATTTGATAAAGAAGAGTTTGGTGCTTTTCGGTTTGTACCGCTTTTGGAGGATAAGAATTAGTTGTTAATCCCAAACGAATTTCCATGAATTGTCCGGTTGCCTTTTCCAAACGGTATGGAAAATGCCGTCACTGGTTTTTGTGTTTCCCAAAGAGTCTTGGTATTCAAAAGTGTATTTGCCATAGGTGTAAGCTAAATCTCCAGAAGCTGAAACGTCTACAAAATCTGGTTTCCATGATAAACCTTTTGAGGTACTGTTTTTCATAAAAACTTTAATACTGTCTTTTCCTTTGATGAGTTCGTTGTTTCTAAGTAAAACACCTTCGTTCGCTACAAAATTTAAAAACGCAATACGCATTCCTTTTTCTTTAGACATGTTACAAAACTCGAGTTCGGTTTGGATAACCTCTTTTTTCCATTCTTCAATCATGTTCTTATCAACACTTTTTCCGCAGGACTGATAAATGAAAATATAGGATATGAATACAAAAGAATATTTTTTCATCGTTTTAATATGTTAGTTTCAAAACCGTCAATACTCTTTGTGTTTTTTTTCTTGCTGATAGGTTTTTATTTTCTCCTTACCTTGTTTTCGGCTCCAAGCGTTTAATTGGTCGCGTTCCTTTTTGTAATCCATAAACGGTACGGAATACCCGCAGGAGGTTTGTACCAGGTTTATTTCCATTTCAATGATTTGCCGAAAGCCTGTGTTTTCTTCAAATAAGCCAATGTGTTTTTGGAATTGGAGATCGTTTTCATGATAAATTTTAGCATGGCCGTATAACCTTAAAATAAGTGGTTTCCCTTCAAAAGCGCAGAACATAATCGTCATTCTATCGTTTTTTAAAAGATGGGCTGCCGTTTCATTGCCGCTTCCGGTAAGATTTAACCAAACCAGTTTGTTCGGACTTAGTACTCGAAGTGTGTCGTATCCCTTTGGAGAAACATTCACGCGGCCATCTGCTACAGCTGTAGCAACAAAAAAGAGGTGCTGTTTGCTTATGAATTCCTCAAGCTCAGGCGTTATTTCTGGAAGTTGTTTGCCCATAATTTAATTATTAGGGCAGGTATTTTTTGGGAATTGGGTTTTCGTCATTTTCTTGCGACCAGAATACATTAACAATCCACCATCGCGTACCATCATAAAACAATTGGATACTGTTGATGCCACGCATAAATGGCTTTTCGTCTTCCTTGGAATGATAAGATTCGTAAGTGCTGAAAACTTGCACCATGTTTCCAAAATGCTCTACTTTACGGTGAATTTCTTTTTCTATAAATCCGTGCTCAACCAACCATTTCCCCGAAGTTTTTACATATTCTTTAGGTGACATGTATCTTGTTTGATAGAAAAAGTCTTCGTCAAGGTAGGCCACTATTAACTTGGCATCGGGTTTAAATAGATAATGAAACAGTTTCCAATTTCTTTTTTCTTCCTTTTCCCCAGAAATGGTTGAATAAAGCGTATTAATGGTTTTGTCTAGTGTAAGTACTGCCGTGGTGTCAATTTCTTTTTCTTCTTTTTGTTCTGTTTTATCTTTGTCTTGGGCATGAAATGATAAAGAAATAAATCCTATTAAGAGTAGGGCTAATAATTTTTTCATTTTTATTTGGTATTTTTTAAGAAGGTCTTGTATACTGAAATAGGTTTAACGGTAGGCCTTTTTGATTCGGTCTAGATTACGCTTGTTGTCTCTATCTTTAATGGTATCGCGCTTATCGTAAAGTTTTTTACCTTTTGCTAAGGCTATCACTAATTTGGCCAAGCCATTTTCGTTAATGAACAAGCGCAAAGGAATAATGGTAAGCCCAGTATTTTGAACTTCCTTATACAGTTTTTTTAATTCTTTTTTGTTTAACAGTAGTTTGCGTACAGCTTTAGGCATGTGGTTGTAATGCGTACCATATTTATATTCTTCAATGGTCATGTTTACAACAAAAAGTTCGCCATTATCGTTAAACTCACAAAAACTTTCAGCAATAGAAGCCTTACTGCTTCTTATCGATTTGATTTCAGTTCCTGATAGAACAATACCAGCAGTATATTTATCCAATATTTCATATTGAAACCGCGCTTTTTTGTTCTGTATGTTGATGTTTTTCTGCATGACGCACAAAACTACATAATTTCATTAGAGAAATTTATAGAGCGAGCCATTAATTTTTCATTGTAAAGCCTAATTTTACCGTAACTTGCCACATATCAACACGGCCATCTTTTATGTTGCCACGTGTGTCCATAACTTCAAACCATCTTAAGTTTTGTATTGATGTTGAAGCTTTTTTAACAGCGTTCTCAATCGCATCATCGCTAGATTTAGCTGAAGTGCCTACAATTTCGATTTTTTTATAAATATGTTCATCCATAATTTAAGGTTTTATTAGTGAATTATTAAGATACGAAAAAAATAGGGGTGTTGAAAATTAAGTTTTTTAACTTAAAAAAAACCTTATAAATACAGAAGGATAATCGATTACATTATAAATGGGTTTAATATAGAAAACCTGTTAAAATTTTAATCTATATTTACGATTTAGGGAAAATTATTATGCTTTTTCTTGAAAATTGATATTTCAATCTATTAACATGGCTTTTTTATTGCCTTACAATAAAACATTCGTATTTTTGATTCTGTCTTAAAAATTAATGAATTTCAAATTAAAAATATGAACTCATATGATGTAGCCGTAATCGGCTCTGGTCCTGGAGGATACGTTGCGGCCATTCGTTGCGCGCAGTTAGGCATGAAAACTGCCATAATAGAAAAATATTCAACTTTGGGAGGTACTTGCTTAAATGTAGGGTGTATTCCGAGTAAAGCGCTTCTAGATTCTTCTCACCATTATGAAGATGCGGTAAAGCATTTTGAAGAGCACGGCATTGAAATTCCGGGTGATGTTAAAGTGAATTTAGAGAAAATGATTGCCCGTAAGCAGGCCGTTGTAGACCAAACAACAGGAGGTATCGATTTTTTAATGAAAAAAAATAAAATTGATGTTTACCAAGGCTTGGGAAGCTTTAAAGATGCCACGCATATTAAAATTGAATGTGATGAAAACACCGAAATTGAGGCTAAGAATTCAATTATTGCTACAGGTAGTAAACCTTCAAGTTTGCCTTTTATTGAGATTGATAAAGAGCGCATCATCACATCAACCGAAGCTTTAAAACTTAAGGAAATCCCCGAGCACTTAATTATTATTGGAGGAGGCGTTATAGGTTTAGAGCTTGGGCAAGTTTATAAACGTTTAGGAGCAGAAGTTTCTGTGGTTGAGTACATGGATCGCATTATTCCTACCATGGACAGTGGTCTGTCAAAAGAGTTGAATAAAGTTTTAAAGAAACAGAAGTTTAAAATCAATACGTCGCATAAAGTGAAGTCTGTTGAGAGAAAAGGCGATGCCGTTATTGTAAAAGCAGACAATAAAAAAGGCGAAGAGGTTGAGTTTAAAGGAGATTACTGTTTGGTTTCTGTTGGGCGTCGTCCATACACCGACGGATTGAACGCAGACGCAGCTGGCGTTAAAATTAACGACAGGGGACAAATAGAAGTGAATGACCACCTGCAAACCACTGCTTCAAATATTTACGCGATTGGTGATGTAGTTAAAGGAGCGATGTTGGCACATAAAGCTGAAGAAGAAGGCGTTTTTGTAGCCGAAACTTTAGCTGGGCAAAAACCACACATCGATTATAATTTAATACCTGGAGTGGTTTACACTTGGCCAGAAGTGGCTGCAGTTGGTAAAACGGAAGAGCAATTAAAAGAAGCTGGAGTAGATTATAAATTGGGTCAATTTCCTATGCGTGCCTTAGGAAGAGCAAGAGCCAGTATGGATATTGATGGATTTGTGAAAGTTTTAGCCGATAAAAACACCGATGAAATTTTAGGTGTTCACATGGTTGGTGCCCGAGCTGCCGATATGATTGCTGAAGCTGTAGTGGCGATGGAGTATCGTGCCTCTGCAGAAGATATATCACGTATGTCTCATGCACATCCTACATTTACGGAAGCGATAAAAGAAGCTGCATTGGCCGCTACTGATGATAGGGCTTTGCATATCTAGAATGGTATTCCTTCAAATTACATAGTATTTCAGAAAAAGCGAACGACAAGAAGTTCGCTTTTTTTTTTGCTTCTTTTTCAATTTTTTTTGAAGGCAGTATAGCAGTCTATATCTCTTAATTTCATAGAAGAGGTTTTTAGGTTATTTTTTTAATCACTTTGCTTTCAGATGAATAGGTGTATAGGTTATTCCCAGTCTAAATTACAGCCTTTTCTGAGTAGTAAATGCGTAATAGCTAAAGACCCTACAATATTTAATAATTCTATTTTTATGCCAATTTTTTGTGACCCATTAAAAAATATGTGTCTTAATATCTAATAGCAACTAAATAGCAATTAGCTAAACTTGAATACCCTAAGCAACATTAATGATTTATCAGACGAAGAATTGGTAGAAGCAATTGTTAAAACCAATAACACATTGCTATTCGAAATTTTGTATGATAGATACGCCAATTTGGTGTATAATAAATGTTATGGTTTTGCAAAAGATGCAGATGAAGCTAAAGATTTAACACAAGATGTATTTTTAAAACTCTTTGTTAAATTGGCTAGTTTTAAGGGTAAATCAAAGTTTTCAACTTGGTTGTATGCTTTTACATATAACCATTGCGTAAATTACGTAACTAGAAATACGGCTAAAAGATTTGAAAAACAATCGGTCGATTATAAAGATATCGAGAACCTATCGGAAGACGACGACAATGACGAAGAGTTTTTAGATATGAGAGTAGATAGGCTAAAAGAGGCATTGGAGCTAATTTCTCCTGAGGAGAAAATGATACTATTGCTAAAATATCAAGATTTTCTTACCATAAAGGAAATTGAAAGTGTTTTAGATATTGGAGAAAGCGCCGTTAAAATGAGAATAAAGCGCGCTAAAGATAAGTTGGTAAATGTATATAACGAGAAGTTTAACTAATGGAAAATCCGTTTAAACAAATAAATCAGCCCCTGAAGGAGGTTCCAGAAGAACTGAAATCAAAGGTTATGAGCGATATTGCTACGGCAAAATTGCTTATGGATTTGACTAAACTATTCTCTGTTGACCCTGCGAAAATCGTTGAGCAAACTATTAAGAAAAGAAAATAATAACCCTAACAAAATAATCTATTATGGATAAAATATCTGATTGGAATGAAGGCATTATGGCTTCGTTGTCAGCTATGACCGAAGAAGTCGCCAAAGTAATTCCAAATTTATTGGGAGCCCTAGCTGTTGTAGTCATAGGTTGGTTAATTACCAAGCTAATTGTGGGTATTGTTAGAAAAGCTTTAAAATTTGCAAAAGCCGATAAACTAGATGATAAGATAAACGAAATTGAAATTCTTGATGGTAAAAAACTTAATTTCGATATCATAAAAATTATAACCACGTTTGTTAAGTGGGTTATGTATATCCTCATACTTGTTATGGTTACAGATATTTTGCACCTAACTATGGTTTCAGAAGAAATCAAAAACTTCCTTGGCTATTTACCTAAATTGTTTTCGGCACTTATCGTTTTTACCATTGGTTTATTATTGGCTAATTTCATCAAAAAAGCAATTAAGTCGTTTTTTGAATCGATGGATTTGTCAGGTTCAAAACTAATAAGTCAAATAGTTTTCTTTTTATTATTGCTTTTTATTTCTATAACCGCGTTAAACCAGGCTGGAGTCGATACTGCAATAATTACCAGTAATATTACGTTGGTTTTAGGATCTCTTTTGTTGGCCTTTGCGTTGGCGTTTGGTTTAGGTGCCCAAAAAGTAGTGACCGATTTGCTTAAAACATTTTACGCGAGGAAAACCTACGAGATAGGGCAAAAAATCGAGTTTGGTGGCATAAAAGGAGAGGTTAGTTCTATTAACCATGTCTCTGTAACTTTAAAAACAAAACAAGGAAAATTAATAGTTCCAATAAAAGATATTGTAGAGAGTCAAGTAAGCTTGCAGGATTAACTTTAAGTTAGGGTTAAAATTTGGTTGGTTATTTTTCTGTATGCCGAACAACGCTCTCTACATGTTATCACCCCTTTCCATTCATTTGGAAAGGGTTTTTTTTAACTACAGATCTTAATTGAGGTTAAAAACTTAAATTAGCAAGAATTTAATTCACCAAACCAGCTAAACCCATGAAAAAACTTCTTTTTATTGTTCTAATTTCTTTTACCATAACGTCTTGCTTAAAACATACCACGACAATTCAAACCGGAATATTAGCTGAAGTATCTCCAGGCAGTGTGGGCATGTCTTCAGAACGTCTGACTCTTTTAGATTCAATGTTGTCACAGTCCATCAAGGCCAATAAAATCCCAGGTGCTTTGGCATTAATATCTAGACATGGAAAAATAGTGTACCATAAAGCTTTTGGTATGGCCGATAATGCCTCGGAAAAGGCCTTGGAAGAAGGTGCCATTTTCCGTATCGCCTCCCAAACCAAGGCCATTACATCTACAGCCGTTATGATGCTATGGGAAGAAGGTAAATTTGATTTGGACGACCCTATTTCAAAATACATTCCAGATTTTAAAAATCCCCAAGTTTTAGAATCATTTAACGAAGGAGACTCGTCGTTTACAGCAAAACCAGCTAATAAACCAATTACCATTAGAAATCTACTTACGCATACTTCAGGTTTAGGTTACGGGCAAATAGATAGCGATTCACGGTTCATAAAAATATATGCAAAAGCAGGTGTAACTGATTTATTCACAACAAAAGATATTACGATTGAAGAAAGCGTTAAGATTTTAGCAAAATTACCACTCCATCATAACCCGGGAGAAGGATTTACCTATAGTGAGAGTATTGATGTTTTGGGCTATTTTGTTGAAATTATCTCAGGAATGACTTTGGATGAATTCTTTAAAACTAGAATATTTGAACCTTTGGGAATGAAAGATACACAGTTTTATTTACCAGAATCTAAATATAATAGATTGGTAACTGTCCAAACCTTAGAAAATGGTCAATGGGTAAAGTTTCCAGTAACCTTTTATGATACCGATTATCCAAAAAAAGGAGCAAAGCGATTCTTTTCAGGTGGTGCTGGTCTAACAAGCACGGCTGCCGATTATGCCAAATTTTTAAATATGTATTTAAACAAAGGAGAATTCAATGGAACCAGGCTTTTAAGCAGAATAACCGTTGAAACTATTTTGACTAATCAAATTCCGTATATTTCAGAAAAAATTGAAGCAGTTCACGGGTTGGCTTTTGGTTTGGTGGACAAAAAAAGACATGATTTAGGGGGTAGCGGGAGCAAAGGTACTTTTGAATGGGGAGGCTATTTTAATACACAATATTTTGCAGACCCTAAGGAAAATTTAGTAGGTATTTTAATGAAACAAACCCAAAGAACTCGATCAGATGATACCGCTGGAAAGTTTAGGGTTTTGGTGAACCAGGCTATTGCGGATTAAATTGCGCAAGTATATTTAATTCTAAGGAATTCTGCGAAAAGAGTATTTGTAATCAATATTGTTCATAATGGTTATTCAAGTATCACATCCTCATTTTTATTATACTTTTGTTGTGAAATTTTAAAATAACATTTATTATAGCCACAATTGTATAATACTTTTTTCGCGATTATATAGGTGTAAAAAAAAGTATTATTTTTATTCAGAACAGCAAATCAAATCGGCCAATTAGTTTGGAACTATTAACAATTTTGTTTTGATGGATTAGCTTTCCAAGACTTAATTTAAAAACATTTAATTGATATAGAATGATTCAAAAGGGACCTGAAGTTGAACGCTTAGCAATATCTGACGCATACAAACATTGGAAAAAGTGGGGGCCCTATTTGGCAGACAGACAATGGGGAACTGTGCGTGAAGATTATAGTGAACATGGCGAATCATGGGAGTTTATAGATCATGAAAAAGCTAGAAGTAATGCCTATCGATGGGGAGAAGAAGGTATTGCGGGGTTTTGTGATACGCGCGAAATTTTGTGTTTGGCTCCAGCATTTTGGAATGGTAAGGATGCTATTTTAAAAGAAAGGCTCTTTGGTTTGACCAATAACCAAGGGAATCATGGCGAAGATGTGAAAGAGTTGTATTTTCATCAAGTATCTTCACCAACCCACTCCTATTGTAAATTTCTATATAAATATCCACAAAGTGAATTCCCTTATGGGGATTTAGTTGGGGGCAATCAACGAAGCAGATTAGAACCAGAATACGAACTTTTAGATACCGGATGTTTTAAAAACAATGCCTATTTTGATTGTTTTATAGAATATGCCAAGGCTGGTGTTGATGATATTTTAATGAAAGTAACGGTTGTGAACAGGGGCTCAAAAGCGGCCGATATTCATGTGCTTCCCCATCTTTGGTTTCGTAATTTCTGGAAACACAATAAACGCCATACACGTCCTAGAATAAAATCGTTGTCTGATTCTACGGTATTTTCAAGAAGCACGAGAAACGGTAGGTACTATTTTTATCATGACGGCGGGAAACAGTTGTTCTGTGAGAACGAAACCAATAATAAGCGAATTTATAATATACCAAATGATGTTCCTTATGTAAAGGATGGCATTAATGAGCACGTAGTTAATGGTAAGCCTACCGTAAACCCAGAAAAGAATGGTTCGAAAGTGGCAATTTGGCATAAATTAAGCTTAGCAGCTGGCGAAGAAAAAAGTATAAGAGTAAGGCTAAGTAAAAGTAAACAGAAAGACCCTTGGGGCCAGTTTGAGGCTGTATTCAATCAAAGAATACAGGAATGTAACGAGTTTTACAATGAAACCTTAAAACATGATTTGCCAGCTAACCACCGTGCAATAGCAAAAAGCGCATTTGCTGGTTTGTTGTGGACCAAACAGTTTTATTATAACGATATATTTAAATGGCTGTTTGGAGGTCCAGGAGAGGCGAAACCAAATCGCTCTAATATGCGGAATTACAATTGGCAGCACCTTACAAATAGACATATCATATCTATGCCCGACAAATGGGAGTATCCTTGGTATGCGGCTTGGGATTTAGCTTTCCATATGGCTTCGTTTGTAGAGGTAGATCCCTATTTTGCCAAAGAACAATTGTTGCTCGTGCTTAAGGAAAATTATATGCATCCTAATGGGCAAATTCCGGCATACGAATGGAATTTTAGCGATGTAAACCCGCCCGTGCATTCGTGGGCGGTATGGCATGTTTACGATAAGGATAAAGCGTACAGAGGAAAAGGCGATATCAAATTTTTAGAAACGGCCTTTCAGAAATTGTTGCTAAATTTCACATGGTGGGTCAATCAAAAAGATAAAAGTGGCACCGACCTTTTCGAAGGAGGCTTTTTAGGCTTGGATAATATTGGTGTTTTCGACCGTAACCACATGCCACCAGGTATAACTAGGATGCAACAGTCTGACGCTACAAGTTGGATGGCCATGTTTACATTGAATATGTTACGTATGTCCTTAGAGCTCTCAAAAACCAATAAAATTTATGAAGAGGCGGCAGCTAAGTTCTTTAGGCACTTTTTAAATATTGCATGGGCCATGCACCATATTGGTAAAAAAGACCTTTCGCTTTGGGATGATGAAGATAACTTTTATTATGATGTGGTTGAAATGGCAACTGGCGCAACCGACCGTTTAAAAGTACGTTCCTTGGTTGGTGTTATTCCCATGTTTGCTGTGGAAATTATGCATAAAGATCTTTTTGAGGAACTCAAAGAATTTAGAATTAGAGCCAACGAAATCATAAGAACCCGCCCCGATTTAGCGTCTTTGATTTCAAATTTGGATGATACCAACGAAGAAGGAAATTACCTTTTTTCAATTATGCGCGGGTTTAGGTTGGAGCACTTGTTGAAACGTTTGTTAGATGAGGATGAGTTTCTTTCTGATTATGGTATTAGGTCACTTTCAAAATACCACGAAAAGCACCCGTTTGTATTTCAGCACCACGGGCATCATCAAATTCAATATGAAGCAGGTGAAAGCCGCTCCAATATGTTTGGTGGGAATTCCAATTGGCGAGGTCCTATTTGGATGCCTTTGAATTACATGATTATTCAATCCTTGAGAAAGTACTATAAATTTTATGGACCAACGTATCAATACGAATTTCCAACAGGGTCTGGCAATAAACTGAACCTTAATCAAATTGCAAACGAGTTGACCAAAAGATTAATAAAGCTTTTTGAAGCAAATTCCGATGGAAAATTTCAGTATCATTCTGATGACCCAGATTATAAATTTACGAAAGATGAAAATTTTAAAGATTTACATCTTTTCTACGAATTTTTTGATGGCGATAATGGAAAAGGGTTAGGAGCCTCACATCAAACGGGGTGGACAGCCTTAATTGCCAATTTGATAATGGAAATGGATGAGGAGTAGCCTGTCATCTCTGCGCATGCAGAAATCCACAAATTCTGCAAAAAGTGCATGTACAAAACCATCCATCAATATTATCTCTACATAATAACCAACATAAGAAACTGTACATTATACATTTGTGTTACAAATGATTTAGAGCGCAGAGTGTTCGAGCATAAGAATAAGCTTGTTGATGGATTTACAAAACCGTATGGTTTAAACAGGTTGGTTTATTTTGAAACTTTCCAATATGTTAATGATGCCATTAAACGGGAGAAGAATATGAAGAAATGGAAGCGGCAATGGAAAATAAATTTAATAGAAAAAGAAAATAGTAATTGGGAAGACTTATCTTCAGATTGGAGGTATTTAGATAGTTGAGTATTGGATTCCTGCCTGCGCAGGAATGACAAACCCCCTGAAAATAATATTAACTAAATTCGCTTTTCGATTGTAAATAGCTCTTTATTTATACCTTTTTTACGAACCTTTTTTGAGAAATGCTGTCATTCCTGCGCAGGTAGGAATCCACCTTAAAATTTAATGAGATGGGAAACGAAATAGTAAAAAGAACAACTCAAAACTTTAAATGAAAATTATTAACTATTTCTTCTTATTCCGCTTATTATAATTTTTATCACCGCGAGTTTTAGGCTTTTTGTACTTTTTCGCTATTTCCCTTCGGTAAGAACCGCCCAAATTTTCCTTTTGGTTTTTGACTTTCTTTTCGTGAAATGCTGGTCCAGGGACATCTTCGTCTCGTTGTTTGGTGGGGTTGTTGCGTTCTCTTATTTGTGGGCGTTCCTCGGGGATAAGTTCTGTTGATACTTCGACACTTTCACGCATATCCAAAACAGGAATCTTCATATTCATCAAAGCTTCAATATTTTCGAGGTGCTCCTGTTCTTTCTCGGTTGAAAACGTTATGGCAATTCCTTTTCGCTCAGCACGCCCTGTTCTTCCTATTCGATGCATGTAGTTTTCAGGGTATTCGGGGGTGTCAAAATTTATAACATGTGAAACATTATCAATGTCTAAACCACGAGCCATGACATCAGTGGCGACCAAAATGCGATTTTCACCATTTCTAAATTGCTCGATGCTTCGTAAACGATAGTTTTGTGTTTTATTGGAGTGGATAACGCAGAGTTCTTCTTTAAAATGTTCATCCAACTTTTCGAATAGGCGATCGGCCATACGCTTATAAGCCACAAAAATCAATACTTTATTAAAGCTTTCGGTATCGTTGAGCAAATCAACCAGTAAATTTACTTTAGTATAAAAATTAGGAACATTATAGCGTGATTGTTCTATGTTTTCCAAGGGCGTCCCTGAAACGGCTATAGACACGCGTTCTGGGTTTCTAAAAAAATCATTGATCAGTAAATCCACATCTTGGGTCATGGTTGCCGAAAACATTATGTTTTGACGCCTAGGCGGAAGAATATCAAAAATATTGATAAGCTGGTGTCGAAAACCCAAATCGAGCATCACATCTACTTCATCAATCACTAATTTTTGAATGGATTTTAACAGCAAGGCACGGCTAACGGCCAAATCGTACAATCGGCCCGGTGTTGCTACAATAATGTCCAAACCTTGCGCAACTGCTTGTTTTTGTGTATTGATGTTGGTACCGCCATAAACCC
The DNA here is from genome assembly GCF_045446075.1 of Flavisericum labens. Lineage (NCBI taxonomy): Bacteria > Pseudomonadati > Bacteroidota > Flavobacteriia > Flavobacteriales > Flavobacteriaceae > Flavisericum > Flavisericum labens. The sequence goes on from NZ_JBJJBQ010000002.1 coordinate 281,123, forward strand.
CTAAAACCCGATTGTTTATGTATTTTGAGAGTTTTTCAATTTCCTCGACCACTTGAACGACTAATTCGCGCGTTGGTACCAAAACCAAAATACGCGGGTTGTCTTGTTTAGAAAATTTTAAATTCCTCAGAATGGGGAGCATATAGGCATAGGTTTTCCCCGTACCTGTTTGCGCAATACCCACAACATCCCTTCCAGAGGCGACAACATTAAAAGCCTCGGCTTGCACCGGGGTTGGCGTTGTAAAGCCTAAATCGTCTAAGGCGTTGTATAAAGGTGTGTTTAAGTTGAGGTCGTTAAAAGTCACGGCAGTACTATTTTAGCTGGCAAAGTTACACTTAAAAATGGGCTTATACTAAATGGCTGTTATGTATTTCAATAGTGTAGCTCACCGTAAAGTATTTTTTCGAATTAATATGGAGGATACCTTCCTTGTTTTTAAAGTCTTGGTTGGTATCTTCGCTATCAGCAATGCCCAGCCAAGGTTCTATACAAACATAATCGCCATTTGGTTTGGCCCAAATACCCAAATAAGGGAAGTCGCTATACAAAACCGATAAAATTTCACCATGGTTTTTACTTTTTAATGTTGTTTTTTCCGATTTTAAATCTTTGAAAATAAGGGCGTCTTCGTTAAATAAATCGTGTGTTAAAGGTAAAATACTCCTGTTATTGAAAATAGGCTTTGTTTTTGAAGAAATTAGCCCGTTTTTCATATTGATACAATGCGTTTTTGAATTTTCCGTCTGCTCGAATTCCAGCCAATAATCGTTGTATTCTTCATTTTCATAAACGGGGCATTTAAAGGCAGGGTGGCCACCAACTGAAAAATATAGGTCTTTTGAATCTTTATTTTTTACCGTAAGACTTACTTCAATAGAGTTACCCTTTAGCGTGTACGAAATGTAAAAAGTAAATTTAAACGGATAAATTTTAAGTGATTTTTCGTTGTAATTCAACTTAAACGTCAAATTATTGTCAGTTAGTTTATGTATAACAATATCCGTGTTGTTTCTAATCAAACCATGCTTAGGTAAGCTGTATTCCTCACCTTCAAAAATATAGGTATTGTCCTTTAGGGCTCCAATAATAGGAAAAAGGTTGGGTGCATAACTGCCCCATACGTCTGGGTTGGCATCCCACATAAACTCGGTGCCATGTTTTATAGAAGTGATTTGGCATAATTCGGCTCCCGTTTTTTTAACGCCAATTTTCAGTAAGTCGTTTTTTAAAATGAACATACGTGCTTTATTTAATCTAAAGATACAAAACTTGCAATTTTTAGGGTATTCTTTCTAACTTTACGCCATAAATTTGGCTATTGAGACAAAAACACACCCATAAACCGAAAAACACGGAACTTTTTAAGAAAAAAGCATTGATTTGGAGTCAGCAGTTTGATGACGTGGTTTGGCTGGATTCAAATAATTATAAGCACGATCACTCCAGTTACGATGCTATTTTAGCAGTTGATGCATTTACAAGTATTCAGACCGATTACCACAGTGCTTTCGAAAAGTTAAAAGAGTTTCAAGGCTATGTTAACGATTGGGTTTTTGGTTACCTCACCTACGATTTAAAAAATGATATTGAAGATTTAAAATCTGATAACTTTGATGGACTAAAGTTTCCTGATTTGTTTTTCTTTCAGCCCAAAAAACTTTTTTTGTTTAAAGGAGATACTGTTGAAATTCAATATTTAAGTTTTGTAGATGATGAATTGCAGGAAGATTTAATAGCTATAGGTCATAGTGGACGAGTTCGCGGTAAAGTGGGCAACCCAATTAAAATTAAATTACGAATCCACAAAGATGATTATTTTGATAAAGTCAATACCATATTAGGTCATATTCAACGCGGCGATATTTATGAAACTAATTTTTGCCAAGAGTTTTATGCAGAAAACACTCAGATAAATCCTTTTGAAACCTATCAAAAACTAAATGATATTTCAAAGCCGCCTTTTGCGGCATTTTTAAAGCTTAAAGATAAATATGTCCTGTGTGCTTCACCCGAGCGATATTTAAAAAAAGAAGGTAGTACGGTTATTTCGCAACCCATAAAAGGTACCGCAAAACGATCTGATAATGACGCGGAAGACCAAAAATTAAAGCTAGACCTTTCAAAAGATGAAAAAGAGCGTAGCGAAAATATTATGATTGTCGATTTGGTTCGGAATGATTTATCAAAAACGGCTGTTAAGGGTAGTGTTGAGGTTGAAGAATTATGTGCAATTTACACCTTTGAGCAGGTGCATCAAATGATATCAACCGTGGTTTCACAAGTTGAAAGCAGTACAAACCCAGTTGATATTATAAAAAATACGTTTCCAATGGGAAGTATGACGGGAGCTCCCAAAATTTCGGCCATGAACATAGCGGAAAGTCTTGAGGAATCTAAACGCGGACTGTATTCAGGAGCTATTGGCTATTTTTCTCCCAAAGGTGATTTTGATTTTAATGTTGTTATTCGCTCTATTCTTTACAATCAAACCAAAAAATATGTCTCGTACTCCGTTGGCGGTGCTATAACCTCTAAGAGCAATCCGCTAAAAGAATATGAAGAATGTTTAGTAAAGGCTAAAGCCATGCGTACCGTTTTGGAGAACTGAAAGCTAGTATCAGGTCAAGTCAGTCAAGAGTCTTGTTAAATTAGGTTAGATAATTCTTAAAAGATTTTACAGCAATACTCAAAACACGTTCAACACGTTTGGCTTCAATGTTTTTAATTTTAGCAATCTCGTCATGAGTTAATCGGCCAAAAACCGATAAATCGACAATGTCAGAAACGCCCAGTGGCAGCCATGTGTAAAACTTTCCTAAAAGTTTTTTGTTGTGCGTTGAAGCCAGGTTTTTTATTTCAAAGGCATCAACAACCGAGGCGTTATCGTCATCGTATAAGAACAAATGTTTTTGCTTGCTTTCTTGTTTATATGAAATATCGTTGAGTTCATCGTTCATTATAAAATCAAAATCCTCATCAACCGTATATTTTTCTTCTAATGCATTTAATTCGTCAGTTAAAATAGCATGGGTGCTCATGGTGTTTTTGTGGAAAGCTTCTTTTTTAAACAACTCATCCAAATCGGTGTCAACCAGCTTAAAAAGTTTCAATTTTATTTCGGCTGTATCGGCTTCAATATTGTATCCGCTTTCATAATATTTGGCAATAGCTTCGTCAATGAAGTCGTTTGAGGAATACATGTTTTTTGGAATAATGCCAGTGGATTGCGCAATATAAAGCCTATGTTTTACATAAGCCTGCAAATGTTGGGTGATAGACACTACTTTATTGTTGAAGGCTTCTTGGGTTGCCTTATTGTTTAATTCTTTCATTGAGCTCATAACCACATGTATTAAAGTTAATATCCTAAAGTTACAAAATTTAATAATGCATAAATTGACTTTTGTCAATCGAAATGTTAAGTATCGGTACTTTTAAATGTCCAAAGTTGTATCTTTGAAATCATGTTAAATCAACTTCAATCGCATATTAATAACCGTATGCCTTTTTTAAAAGAATCGCGGTTGCTTATTGCTGTTTCCGGCGGAATAGACAGCGTTGTTTTAACCCATTTATGCTATAAATTGAATTTAAATATAGCAGTGGCACATTGCAATTTTAGCTTGCGTGGAAAGGAAAGTGATACCGATGAAAATTTTGTTGAAGAACTGGCCGAAGATTTAAACTTGGAAGTTTTTGTGCAGCGTTTTGATACGAAAGCTTATGCCCAAACCCATAAACGTTCCATACAAATGGCGGCTCGCGACTTGCGTTACGATTGGTTTGAAGAATTGGCCCAACAGTTGAAATTCAATTATATTTTAACGGCCCATCACGCTGATGATAATTTGGAAACTTTTTTAATCAATTTTACACGAGGTACTGGGCTTGAAGGTTTAACAGGGATTCCAGAAGTGAATGGGAAATTTGCGCGTCCGTTGTTACCGTTTTCTAGTGATGACATTGAAAACTATGCTAAAACACATAAGATTACATGGCGAGATGATAGCAGTAACAAATCAGTTAAGTATTTGCGGAATAAATTGCGGCATGAAGTAGTACCTGTTTTAAAAGAAATTAATCCGAGTTTGTTGCAAAGTTTTCAAACCACTTTAAATAACCTAAAGGATTCTTCGGTTATTATTAATGAGAGTATTGAGGCGTTTCTATGTAAATCTGCTGAAAAGATTAATGAAAATGAAACACGTTTTAAAATTTCAGAATTTAAGAAGCTCGAACACCCGAAAGCCTATCTTTTCGAGATTTTCAAAAATTACGGTTTTACCGAGTGGGATGACGTTGCGAACCTTTTAAATGCGCAACCTGGTAAGCAATTATTGTCAAGCAATTATAGGTTAATCAAAGACCGTGAATACTTGTTGTTGAGCAGGAACCAAAAGATAATTGAAAATGATATTTTAATTTCCGAAGGAGATGAACAAGTTTCAACTCCAATGGGGAAATTGTTTTTTAAGGAAGCCGATGCCATTTACAATAAAGAAACTCATGTTGTTTTTGTAGATAGAGACAAGCTTAAGTTTCCTTTAATAATGCGGAAAAGACAAGATGGCGATGTGTTTTATCCAATAGGTATGAACGGTAAAAAGAAAAAACTCAGTAAATATTTTAAGGATGAGAAATTTTCACTGCTCGATAAGGAAAATGCTTGGCTCCTTTGTTCTGAAGATGATATTGTTTGGGTGGTAAGCCACAGGGTAGACGACCGATTTAAAGTCTCAAAAAACACAAAAAGCATTCTGAAAATTGAATTGAAATAATTGATTATTACTGCTTAGGCAGGAATCCACTTTTAATCCATTTAAATTTGAAACTAAAAGGCAACATAGTCGATATACATAACCAAAGAATTTTTAAAGGCGAAGTAACCTTTAAAGAAGGAAAAATAAGCTCGATAATTGAGAAAGAACACGACTTCGCGCACTATATTTTACCTGGTTTTGTTGATGCCCACATCCATATAGAAAGTTCGATGTTGGTACCAAGCGAATTTGCCCGAGAAGCGGTAAAACATGGTACAGTGGCAACCGTTTCTGATCCACATGAAATAGCCAATGTTTTGGGAGTTGAGGGTGTTAAGTTTATGATTGAAAACGGTAAACAAGTACCTTTTAAGTTTAATTTTGGTGCGCCTTCGTGTGTTCCTGCGACCACTTTTGAGTCGGCTGGAGCTAACATAAATTCAGATGACATAAAGGCATTGTTGCAAAACCCCGATATTAAATATTTGGCGGAAATGATGAATTATCCGGGCGTTCTGTTCGATGATAACGAAGTGGTGCAAAAGATAACTTGGGCCAAGAATTTCAATAAACCTATTGATGGCCATGTGCCAGGAATTACCGGTGATGATATTACCAAATACATTGCAGCAGGAATTTCAACCGATCATGAGTGTTTTACAGAAGCAGAAGCTTTAGAGAAACTTCAGAAAGGCATGAAAATTCTAATTCGCGAAGGAAGTGCTGCTAAAAACTTTGAGGCACTGATTGGTTTAGCGTCCAAGCATTTTGAAAATATGATGTTCTGTAGTGATGACAAACACCCCGATGATTTGATGATTGGTCATATCAACCAACTTTGTTTTCGAGCTGTGGCAAAAGGTCTTGATGTTTTTAAGGCGCTTCAAATGGCATGCATAAATCCTGTAAAACATTATGGTTTAGATGTCGGTTTGTTGCGGGTTGGTGATTCTGCTGATTGTATTGTTGTTGAAGATTTAACGCAATTTAAAACGCTTCAAACTTTTATTAATGGTGAATTGATTTTTGATAATGGTAAAGTTTTGATTGATTCTGTAGGCATAAAAACGCCCAACCAATTCAACTGTAAAAAGAAAGAGGCTTCAGATTTTATAGTGGAAGCTTCAAACGAAAATATACGTGTCATTGAAGCTTTGGAAGGGCAATTAGTTACCAATGAAATTATGGCTAAGCCCAAGAAGGAAAATGGTAATTGGGTATCGAATACCGATACCGATATTTTGAAAATGACCGTGGTAAACCGGTATCAAGAAAAAAATCCCGCTTTGGCGTTTATTAAGAATTTCGGATTAAAAGAAGGCGCAATCGCCTCATCGGTGGCTCACGATTCACATAATATTATTGCTGTTGGCGTTTCTGATGAAGCCATATGCAAAGCGGTCAATTTAATCATTAAAAATAAAGGCGGTATTTGTGCCGTGTCCAGTTCAGAAGAAAAGATTCTTGCGCTTCCCGTTGCTGGAATTATGAGTGATAAAGATGGAAAAACAGTAGCAAAAGCCTATGCTGAATTGGATAAAATGGCCAAGCAGTTGGGCAGTACTTTGAACGCGCCATACATGACTTTGTCGTTTATGGCATTGCTGGTTATTCCTTCGTTGAAATTGAGTGATAAAGGATTGTTCTGCGGAAAAACGTTTCAATTCACCTCCTTAAAAGTTGATTGATTATGCCTGTAATTGAAAGTGCCTATAAACCACTCTTCTTATTTAAAAATGGATTTATTTCAACGGTGTATTCCGGATTGGTTAGACGTATTTCTATTGAACAACAGCGTGAGCGTATCACTTTGAAAGATGGCGATTTTCTGGATTTAGACTGGAGTTTTGCAGACCAAAAGACATCAAAACTTATCATTCTTCTTCATGGTTTAGAAGGTAATGGTCAACGCCCTTATATGACCGGGGCGGCAAAACTTTTTAATGAAAATGGCGTGGATGCCGTTTGTGTTAACTTCAGAGGTTGTAGCGGTGAAGATAATCTAAAGTTTAGTAGTTACCATTCGGGTGCCACAGAAGATTTGGATGCCGTTATAAAGCATGCCATAAATACGAAAAACTATTCCGAAATATATTTAAAAGGCATCAGTCTAGGAGCCAATATTATTTTAAAATATTTAGGTGAACGGCAAGATGTGCCCAAGCAAGTTAAAGCTTCTGTTGTCGTATCGGTGCCTTGTTATTTGGCAGGATCGGCCAAAGCACTGCACACTTTTAAAAACAGATTGTATCATGATAGGTTTTTAAAGCATTTGGTTAAAAAACTTAAATTAAAGCAAGAAAAATATTCAGAATTACTATCTGCCAAAGATCTAAAATCCATCAAGACCTTAACGGATTTTGATACAGTTTATACTGCAAAAGCTCATGGTTTTAAAAGTGCTAAGCATTACTATGAAACCTGCAGCAGTTTACAGTTTCTCCCGCACATAAATATCCCTACATTGATCATCAACGCGCTTAACGATTCGTTTCTGTCTCCAGAGTGTTATCCTGTAAAAGAAGCAAAACAAAACAAAAATATTCATTTAGAAATGCCTAAACATGGTGGGCATGCAGGGTTTGTTGATAAAAAGAATGTGTATTATAATGAACGTAAAGCCTTGGATTTCGTGATGAACTATTAAAAATCCGCAAAACCAGAAAGAGGCTATATTTTTTTGTATTTTTAAAACGAAATGTTTTTACGTCAATTTTAGACGTTGTCAATCTCTTATAATAAAAACAAACAGATATGCCATCTTACAATTTAAACATTAACAACAAATCGTATTCAGTAAATGTAGATGATGATACCCCTTTGTTATGGGTTTTACGAGATCATCTAGGTTTATTGGGAACAAAATATGGCTGTGGTATAGGCCAATGTGGGGCCTGTACCATTCATTTCGATGGGGTTGCCGTAAGAAGTTGCCTGTTGAGGGTTTCAGCTGTGGGTGATTCTAAAATTACTACCATAGAAGGGCTTTCAGAAGACGGAGACCATCCGGTGCAACAAGCTTGGTTGGAGCGCGATGTTCCGCAGTGTGGTTATTGTCAAGCGGGACAAATTATGAGCGCTGCTTCGTTGTTAAAGGATAATCCAAACCCGACAGATGATGATATCGATTTGGCTATGAATGGCAATTTATGTAGGTGTGGTACATATATTCGAATTAAGCAGGCGATAAAAACGGCATCTAAACTTTAAATCCTCAGAATCATGACAAAAATAAAAACACAGTACAACCGTCGTTCATTTTTAAAGATTTCTGCAGCAGCTGGAGGAGGCATGCTTATTGGATTTAGTTGGCTAACAGGATGCGTTTCAGATAAAAATTTAAAAGAAGAAATAGCCATTCCAAATGAATGGTTTGAGATAAATGGCTTTATAAAAATTGGAGATACGGGACTAGTAACCATTTATTCTCCAAACCCAGAGATAGGGCAAAACGTGAGAACTTCAATGCCCATGATTGTTGCTGAAGAATTGGATGTAGATTGGAAAAACGTTGTGGTAGAACAGGCTCCCCTGAATACGGCGATTTATCAAAATCAATTTGCAGGAGGTAGCCAGTCCATTCGTCGTGGTTGGAATGCCCTAAGAATGGCCGGAGCCACTGGAAGACGTATGTTGTTAGAAGCGGTCGCTAAAGAATGGCAGTTAACGGTTTCAGATTTATCAGTTTCAAACGGTATTATAAAAGAAGTAAATGGTGATAGAAGCATTGGTTATGGTGAAATCGCGTCAAAAGCTGTTGGAATTAAAGTTCCAGAAGAGGTAGAGCTAAAAGCACCAAAAGATTTTAAGCTCATTTCAACCAGTGTCAAAAATGTGGATGGGCATAAAATAGTAACAGGTGAGCCAATGTATGGTTTAGACTTTAAAAGAGAAGGTATGCAACTGGCCATGATTCAGCATCCGCCTGCATTCGGAATGAGATTGAAAGATTTTAATGAAGAAGAGATTAAAGCAATGCCAGGTGTTATAGATGCGTTTGCAATAGACATTACATCATCTGAGCCGGGGTGGTTTGACGAAAGAGGCTTCGTGAATTTAATTGCTATTGTGGGTAAATCAACATGGCAGTTAATGAAGGCCAAAAAAGCCTTGAAGGCTAATTGGGAGGTTGCTGATACATTGGAGAGTACCGAGAGTCATAACAAACTTTTGGCAAAATCGCTTGATTCGGGAACTATAAAAGAAAGTAGAAAAGATGGGAATCCGGAAGCGGCTTTTAAAAAAGCGGCTAAAGTTATTGAGCGTACTTACAGTTGCCCGTTTATTGCGCACAATACTCTAGAACCCATGAATTTCTTTGCTCATGTTACTACGGATAGCGTCGAATTAGTTGGCCCTACACAAACGCCAGACGCACTTGAAAAGTCGGTTGCAAAACTGCTAGACATGCCTGTTGAAAATATAACTGTAAACATGACCCGAATGGGCGGTGGGTTTGGAAGAAGACTTTACGTGCATTTTGGTGTTGAAGCAGCAGCTATTTCAAAGAAGGCAGGTGCTCCCATAAAGCTTATTTATACTCGGGAAGATGATATGACGCAAGGAACGTATCGACCGGCATACAGTTCAAGGTATAAAGCTGGGTTGGATGAAAATAATAATCTCATAGCATTTTCGGTAAGGGGAACAGGGTTACCTCAAAGCCCGGTCTTTCCAAATCGTTTTCCAGCTGGTGTGGTTGACCATTATTTGGCCGAGGAAATTCAAGAAAAAACAAATATAACTACTGGGGCATGGCGTGCACCAAGATCTAATTTTACTGCGGCTGCAGAGCAAGCTTTTTTAGACGAGGTGGCTGAATTAGCAGAAAAAGACCCCATTGATTTTAGATTGGAATTGTTTGAGCGTGCCATAAAAAATCCTGTAGGTGAAAAGAATGATTATGAGGCTGAACGTTATGCAGGTGTTTTGAAATTAGTTAAAGAAAAATCGAATTGGGGCGAGACACAACCAGGGGTTTATCGAGGTGTGGCAGCTTATTTTTGTCATTCTACTTATGTTGCCGAGGTGTTTGATATAGCTATGGAAAATGGAGACCCAAAAATAAAGAAAGTATGGTGTGCGGTTGACTGTGGCATTGTGATAAACCGTGATGCGGCGAAAAACATGATGCAAGGTGCTGTTATTGATGGCGTAGGACATTCTATGTACAGTCAGCTTACCTTTAATAATGGTGCTCCTTATGAGATGAACTTTGATAGATACCAATTAATTCGTCATGCTCAAGCCCCAGAAGATATTGAGGTGTTTTTTGTTGAAAACGAAATTGCTCCAACAGGATTGGGGGAACCCGGTTTGCCGCCCGCAATAGCAGCGTTGTCTAATGCACTTTATAAGGCCACTGGAAAGCGTTATTACGATCAGCCATTTATGACTTCAAAACCTGTTGTTGGTTAAAATACAGTTAAGATATGACGCACGAATTCAAAGAAATCGTTCTACGAGCATTACAGGCTCAAAAAAGTAAGCTTAAGTCAGTGCTTGTTACGGTTGTAGGACTAGACGGTTCATCTTATAGAAGACCTGGTGTTAGAATGCTCATTCTTGAGAACGGAGAAATGATTGGTGCGGTTAGTGGAGGATGCGTTGAAAAGGAAATTTTATTGCAATCTGAATCTGTTTTCAAGACTGAAGAACCAAAAATAATGACTTACGACGGTAAATATAGATTGGGTTGCGAAGGCGTTTTATATATTTTGTTGGAGTTGTTTCATCCCGATGCAACTTTCGAAAAATCTTTTAAAGATTGTCTTAAAAGCCGACATGCTTTTCAAATTCAATCATATTTCAGCAAAGAACTTGGTTCTGTTCCTGAAATGGGTTCGATCGTAAAAATAGATAATAACGATTTTTCTATTCAAGGAAAACAACTGTCAAAACCCGAACATTTAAATGTGTTCACTCAAACTATGCCACCCTGTTTTAAACTGGTTATTTTGGGTGCCGAGCATGATGCAGTTCAGTTGTGTAAATATGCGGCATTAACCGGCTGGGAGGTTACGATTGTGACTGGTCATAACGAGGCTAAAACTATTGAAAACTTCCATGGCGCGAATCAATTTTTTTCCATTTCACCCGAGGAAGTCTCAGAAATTCCTGTTGATGAGCAAACTGCTGTGGTGATAATGTCGCACAATTTTGCAAAGGATTTACGCTATTTGGTTGCTTTGGAAGAAAGCCGACCTATTTACATTGGTATTCTGGGGCCAACGAAACGCCGTGAGGATTTATTGTCTCAATTCATTGAATATTGTCCAGAAATAGATTCAGAACTTTTAGATATCATCCACGGGCCCGCTGGAATTGATATAGGCTCTGAAACGCCGCAGGAAATAGCGGTATCCATTATTTCTGAGATTTTGGCAGTTGCTAGAAAACGAGATACCATTTCGTTAAGCAAGAAAAAGGGTAAAATTCACAAAAGTTAAAAATTCATGTCATGAAAACTTTATCACCTCATGTAGCCATAGTAATATTGGCTGCCGGAGAATCTCGTCGGATGGGTGAACCCAAGCAATTGCTCTCATGGAAGAAAACTACGCTTATTGAACACGTAGTTAAAAATGTGCTAGAGGTTAATGTTAATGATGTCGCAGTCGTTTTAGGAGCTCATTACAATGAGATAAATAAACAGTTAAAAGATTACCCGGTAAAAATCATTAATAACAATTTGTGGAATAGTGGGTTAGGCCATTCTATTTCTAAAGCGGTTTTGTATTTTATGTCAAAGAAGTCTAAAATAGAGGCTTTAATGATTATTTTAGCAGACCAGCCTTTTGTTACAAGTGCTTATTTAATGAAAATGATTGATTCTTTCACACCAAATAACAAGCAGATTTTAGCAACCCAATATAATGATGGAAAGCTAGGTGTTCCTGTGCTTTTTGATAACTTTTATTTTACTGAATTGTCTGAACTAAGTAAGGATGAGGGTGCCCATTTGATTATTAAAAAAAACAAAAATTTTGTTGATATTCTGAAAGCGTCATTTGTGAATATGGATATCGATTCTAAAGAAGATTACCATAAGGCTAAAGCCCAAAATTTTAGTAAATAAAACATGAGTTCATCTCCTCAAGATAAAGCCAAAACCCCAGAGCATTTTCTGGACTTAAAAACCACAAATCCTGCGGTAAATAGTGCTGGTTTCGATGCTGTGAAGTCGGCCATTGGTCAGGTTACAAAGTACATGAAACCTGCTGATGCATTTAAGCTGTCATTAAAAATAAATCAAAAAGGAGGGTTTGATTGTCCAGGTTGCGCCTGGCCAGACCCAGACGATGAGCGTTCATCGCTGGGTGAATATTGTGAAAATGGGATGAAAGCCATTGCCGAAGAGGCTCAAAACAAAACTATTGGAACTGAGTTTTTTAGAAAACATTCTATTGATGAGTTGTCTACTTGGTCCGATTTTGAAATTGGTAAATCGGGCAGGTTGGCAGAACCGATGTTTTTGGCTAAAGGGGCATCAAACTACCAACCCATTTCTTGGGAAGAAGCATTTGAAAAGGTTGGAAAACATTTAAATAATCTTGACTCTCCTGATGAAGCCGTGTTTTACACTTCGGGCAGAACCACTAATGAAGCGGCATTTTTATATCAACTTTTCGTACGTGAGTTTGGTACATCAAATTTACCCGATTGTTCTAATATGTGCCATGAGGCAAGTGGGAAGGCGCTTACCGAAACCTTAGGTATTGGAAAGGGTTCAGTAACTTTAGATGATTTGTATAAGGCTGAGGTGGTAGTGGTCATTGGTCAAAATCCGGGCACCAATCACCCCAGAATGCTCACCGCACTCGAAGAATGCAAAAAAAATGGAGGTAAAATTATAGCCATCAATCCGTTGCCCGAGGCTGGTTTGATAAAATTTACTAATCCGCAGAGTCCCATAAAAATGCTCACTGGAGGAACGCAAATCACGGATGTTTTTGTCCCGATAACCATCAACGGTGATGTGGCTTTTGTAAAAGCTTTACTGCTGAAGCTTTTGGAAAAAGAAGAAGAATTGGGCAATGTATTCGATAAAGGATTTATTGAACAGCATACAAATGGATTCGACGCTTTTATTTCAGATTTAAAAACTTATAATTTCATTGATTGCCTTAATGCTTCTGGTGTTTCAAGAGAAATATTTGAAGAAGTTTTCAATATCATACTAAACAACAATAAAATTATATGTTGTTGGGCGATGGGCTTGACGCAACACGAAAATGCGGTTGATAATATACGCGAACTTGTCAATTTGTTGTTATTAAAGGGTAGCATCGGGAAAGAAGGAGCGGGCACTTGTCCCGTTCGTGGCCATAGTAATGTTCAAGGGGACAGAACTGTCGGTATTTGGGAAGCTGCACCTCAAGCATTTTTAGATAAAATTGAAGCCAAATACGGATTCAAGCCAAGTTCAAACCACGGCTATTCAGTGATTGATGCTATTAGAGCCATGTATGAAAACAAAGCTAAAGTATTTTTTGGTTTAGGCGGGAATTTTATCTCGGCTGTTCCTGATACGTATTATTCTGCACAGGCTCTGGCCAATTGTAGTTTAACCGTTCATGTGAGTACGAAATTAAATCGTTCACATTTGGTAACGGGCAAAGAGGCACTTATTTTGCCATGTTTGGGGCGTACCGAGAAAGATTATCAAAAAACGGGGCTTCAAATTCAATCTGTAGAAAACTCTATGGGAATTGTGTCTTCCACTAAAGGCGTTTTAGAGCCATGTTCAAAATGGCTCTTAAGTGAGGTTGCTGTGGTGTGCGGTGTTGCTAATGCGAGTTTAAAGGGACGCTCTAACATAAATTGGTTGGCCTACAAAGATAACTATAACCTAGTGAGGAGTGATATCGCTGAGGTTGTTGACGGTTTCATGAATTACAATGAGCGCATTAAAGAGCCATCCGGATTTTATTTGCCAAACGGAGCACGAGTTAGAAAGTTCAAAACTAAAACAGGAAAAGCCAATTTTTCGATTAATAAACTTCCGGAATGGAAATTAAAAAATAACGAATTGATTATGATGACCATTCGCAGTCATGACCAATTCAACACTACAATATATGGTTTAGATGATAGATATCGCGGCATTTTTAACGAACGACGCATCATATTTATGAACCAAGAAGATATGAAAACTCGCAATTTAGAAGACCAACAAGTGGTTGATTTGAAGTCGGTTTTTAACAACGTCACTAGAACCGTTAAAAATTTTAAAGTGGTGGCATACGATATCCCAAAAAACTGTTGTGCTACTTATTTTCCAGAAACCAATCCGCTTGTGCCGCTCGATAACTTTGCACATACTGCAAAAACACCCGCTTCAAAGAGTATTGTAATAACCATTGAAGTAGTTTAAGGTTTCATCAAAAACCAATCCTTTAAATTTTCTAAAAACCAATTATCATCATTTGAATTTGAGAAAACTTCAATAATTAGCGTTCTACGTAAAATTCTTAGTATAAATAAATTATAATTAAGTATAAATACTTAGATTTGCCTTATAAATACTTAGATATGCAAAAAATTATTGTAGTTGGAAACGGTATGGTTGGTTATAAATTCTGCGAAAAATTAGTAGAACAACCTGAAAGTAAGAACTTTAAAATTACTGTTTTTGGTGAAGAACCAAGACCAGCTTATGATAGGGTTCATTTAAGTGAGTACTTTGAAAACAAGGATGCCAAAGCATTAGAAATGGCACCTCGTGAGTGGTATGAAGAGCATGGTATTGAATTGGTAACAGGTGAGCGCATTACTGATATTCATAGGTCTTCAAAAAAAGTAACTTCCACAAAAGATATCAATTATAAATATGATTATTTAGTATTGGCAACGGGGTCGTTACCTTTTGTTCCCAATATTGAGGGTATAGAGAAAAAAGGTGTTTTTGTTTACCGTACAATTGAAGATTTGGAGGGTATGCTTGCGTATGCTGATAAAATTCAAGAAGGGAGAGAAGAAAAAGTAAAAGCCGCTGTTTTGGGTGGTGGACTGTTGGGTTTAGAAGCGGCTAAAGCTGTTATGGATATGGGGTTTGAGCCTCATGTAGTGGAGTTTGCGCCTAAACTAATGCCTAGACAATTGGATACTCGAGGTAGTAAAGTACTTCAAGAAAAGATAGAATCTATTGGTATAAACGTTCATTTATCAAAAGCCACCAACAAAATATTGGGAGAGAAGGCCATTACTGGAATGGAGTTCGGCGAATATGATAAAATTGATGTTGAAATGCTTGTCGTTTCTGCGGGTATTAGACCAAGAGATGAGTTGGCTAAAACCTGTGGTCTTGAAATGGGTACGCGTGGCGGTATTGTAGTAAACAATAAAATGCAAACTTCAGACCCGGAAATTTTTGCTATTGGTGAAGTGGCGCTGTTGAACCAAATGATTTATGGTTTAGTGGCACCGGGGTACGATATGGCCGATGTTGCTGTAAAACAAATTTTGGGCAATACGGATGTGGTGATGAACGATGATATCGACATGTCTACCAAACTTAAACTTATCGGTGTTGACGTGGCGAGTTACGGTGTGCCTTTTATGCCGGTTGAAAAAGGCTATTCCATTATTTTTGAAAATAAAACTAAAAATCTTTATAAGCGTATAAACATTAGCCATGATGGAAAAAAATTACTTGGGGGTATTCTAATAGGTGATGCTTCCGATTATAATATGTTCCATCAAATATATTTAAATGGGTTGCCAATACCTGAAGATGCCGAAGAATTGGTAATTGGTGCTAGGGGAGAAGGCGACTCTTCTTTTGGAAGTGTTTTGGATATTCCAGATGCGGCTCAGGTTTGTTCTTGCGAAAGTGTTACCAAAGGCGATATTTGCTGTTCTATTACAGATGGTGACAGCCAAAATCTAGGAGATGTTATCGAAAAAACCAAAGCAACTACAGGTTGTGGAGGTTGTAAGCCGATGGTGGTAGATTTAGTAAACGAAACGCTTAAATCACTTGGACAAGAGGTTAAAGAAGTGCTTTGTGAGCATTTTAGTTTTAGCCGTCAGGAGCTTTACGATTTAATAAAAGTAAACGAAGTTGCAGATTACGAAGAGGCTTTAAACTTATTTGGTGAAGGTCACGGTTGCGAGGTTTGTAAGCCGGCATTGGCTTCCATTTTTGCAACAATAACTATGGAAACACCAAATAAACAACCTGTTATTCAAGATACCAATGATAGGTTTTTAGCGAATATACAGCGTAATGGAACTTACTCTATAGTACCGCGAGTTGCTGGAGGTGAAATTACCCCCGAACATTTAATTGTACTGGGTGAAGTTGCAAAAAAATATGATTTATATACTAAGATTACCGGTGGACAGCGTATTGATTTATTCGGAGCGCAAATTCACGAATTGCCATTAATTTGGAAAGAATTGATTGATGCTGGTTTTGAAAGTGGCCATGCTTACGGAAAATCATTGAGAACTGTAAAAAGTTGTGTAGGTTCTACTTGGTGCCGTTACGGTATGCACGAAAGTGTAAGCTTTGCCATCGAGATAGAAAATAGATATAAAGGATTACGTTCGCCACATAAATTAAAAGGTGGGGTTTCTGGATGTATTAGAGAGTGTGCCGAGGCCAGAGGTAAAGATTTCGGACTCATTGCTGTTGAAGGAGGCTGGAACCTATACGTTTGCGGAAACGGTGGGGCAACTCCAAAACATGCTATATTGTTTGCCGAGCAACTGGATGATGAAACCGCCATAAAATACTTAGATAGATTTTTAATGTTCTATATAAAAACGGCAGGGCCATTGGTGAGAACAGCACCGTGGTTGGATAAGCTTGAAGGAGGTATAGAGTATTTAAAACAAGTGGTTATTGAGGATTCGTTAGGTATTGCCGAGGAACTTGAGCACGAAATGCAAGGTCTTATTGGTAAATATGAATGCGAATGGAAACAAGCTATAGAAAATCCAGAAATGATGAAACGCTTCAGGCATTTTGTTAACTCTGATGATACAGACGATAACTTGGTGTTTGTGCCTATGAGAGAGCAAAAAATGCCAAAAGCTTGGAATTAAAAATCAGTAAAAAAACACATTGTAATTATGCAAGATATTCTAGAACAGTACAAAACAGTCGCTGAACCCGATGTTAAAGAATGGTTTAAAGTAGGTTTGGTTGGAGATTTTCCAGAAAACAGTGGGGCTTGTATTAAGTACAAAACCAAACAAATTGCGGTTTATAATTTTTCGAGAACCAATAAATGGTATGCTTGCCAGAATTTATGTCCGCATAAAATGGAAATGGTTTTGTCATTAGGGATGATTGGCGATAAGGACGGTATACCAAAGGTCGCTTGCCCAATGCATAAAAAGAATTTTTCTTTGGAGGACGGAAATAATCTTGGCGGCGAAGATTTAAAAATTGCAACTTATCCTGTTAAAATTGAAGAAGGAAATGTGTATATTGGCTTTTCAGATTGATGATAAGTACAAAATACACTGAATATGAAACCGACCAGATTTGAAACAGCGATAGCACTAATAGACGAAAAAAACAGCCAAGACACTAATACTTATGATGTGTTTGGACTAAACTACCCTAAGGAACTTTTGTATTCTCAGCGTATGACGCGTAAGCTTTTGCAATTTGAACCCAATGCTTCGAAAGCATTACAAATTGCAGCGCGGGCCCAACATATTTGCCGATGGAAAATTGGTAGGGACGAATACCCAATGGATCGAGTGGGTTATTTAAAATGGCGTGAAACTTTGAAAAAAATGCATGCAGAACTCACATCCGAAATTTTAAATCAAGTGGGCTACGACCAACAGTTTGTAGACCGTGTTTCATTCTTAATAAACAAAAAACTCATTAAGAAAAATGAGGAGACACAAACTTTGGAAGACACTATTTGTTTGGTGTTTTTAGATTATTATTTTGAAGAGTTTGCTGCCAAACATGAGGATGATAAAGTTATTGATATTTTGAAAAAAACATGGGTTAAAATGTCTGAAAGAGGCCATGAGGAAGCACTGAAGTTGCCGTTTTCAGATAAAGGCCTGTCTCTCGTTAAAAGAGCGATTTCTTAAACTATAAACAGATGTCAAAAAGCGGTAATTCATTAGACCAACGTACGTTTGATAAATTAAGCCGTTTATATATTATTGCTTTAAGCACTATTGCCGTTTCGGTAATTGCTAGCCAAATTCTTATACGAAAACACTTAAACGACCAACAGAGTGATTCTACTGTAATCAATGTGGCCGGTAGACAGCGTATGCTCAGCCAGAAACTCACTAAAGATGTGGTTTCAATATCGGCAGAACCCAATTTGGAAAAAAGGTTACTCCTTAAAGATAAGATAAAAGAAACCCTTCATCTTTGGGAGGTTTCACATTACGCGCTTCAACGTGGAAATGATAGTTTGGGCTTGCCTAAAAAAAATAGTAAGGCGGTCAGTCAGAAATTTTATTCTTTAAATCCAGTTTTTGATACTATTTCAAGCGCCACCAAGGCCATTATAGAGAAGATTGAAAATATACCACCTTTGCCGGTTAGTACGTTTAGTGCTGATATTGAGAAGGTAAAGGCTAATGAAGCTGGTTTTCTAGCTATGATGGATGATATTGTTAATCAATATGATCAGGAAGCTGACGAAAAAGTTGATTGGCTGCGCAACCTCGAGATTTGGCTAATGTGTTTTACCTTACTCATTTTATTGGGTGAGTTTATGTTTATTTTCTGGCCCACAGCGAAAAGCGTTAGAAATACTTTAGCAGAATTATTGTCGGCTGAAAAGCGTGCCAAGAAAATGGCCATGGATGCTGATAAATTGAGCATTTCAAAAGAAAAGTCTATTAAGGAATTGCGTGCGCTTAGTCACGCCATGGACGAAACACTATTGTTCGCCAGGGTTTTGCCTAATGGACAGGTCGTGCATATGGGTAATAAGTTCTCAAGGTTGTTCAAGTTTTCAAAGTTTGGTGATAGCACATTGATTTGGAACGTTTTATCGAGTGTTGAAATTGAACAGTTGATTATAGAGGAGATAGTTTCCAAAAACAAAAAAACAGGTTGGCAGGGTGAGGTGAAGGCAACAGCCAAAGACGGTGATGATGTGTGGTTGGAAATGGCGATAACACCATTTAGTCCGACAGAAGATAAATCGGAATTGTTAATTATTGCATCGGAAATTACAGCACGAAAAATGGCTCAGGTAGAAATTGAACGCCTCACAAAACAAAGTTTCGAGGAGAAAATGAGCCAACAAAAAATCATCTCTAGTAAAATTATTGAAAACCAAGAAAAGGAACAAAACCGAATAGCAAAAGATGTTCACGACGGTATTGGCCAGATGTTAACTGGTTTAAAATATAATTTGGAAAGTATAGATGCAAAGGATGTTGAAAAGGCTACTGTTAAAATTGAACACCTAAAAGAACTCACATCGAACATTATAAAGGGTGTAAGAACAGCTACTTTTAATTTAACGCCCCCTGAATTAACAGACCACGGAATTGTACCAGCCATAACCAAACTCACCCATGAGTTGACTAGACTTACAGGCAAGGAAATTGTGCTTTTTAATAAAACCGATTTTAATCAAAGGTTGGATTCGTTAGCTGAAATTAATATTTATAGAATCGTTCAGGAGGCCATAAACAACGCAATTAAATATGCCGATTCTACGCATATTGTGGTGTCGCTATCGCATAGTGAAAATATTATAAGCATTGTAATTGATGATAACGGCAAGGGCTTTGAGCCTGAAAAAGTAAAAAAGATTAAAAACGGAGATGGCGGAATGGGTATGACATTTATGCGAGAACGTATAAATTATATTGGAGGTAGACTGTTTCTTAATTCTGAATTAGGAAAGGGAACGCGGGTAACCCTGAACATTCCATTAAATTAAACTACGTAGTTTAATTATGAAATACTTATTTTTGTTGCAAGCCATCCTAGTTTTACCTTTACAAGCAGGGATAAATTTAAAATATTATGAAAGAAGTTATTAATGTAGTGCTAGCAGACGATCATGTTTTGGTAAGAGACGGTATTCGGGCTCTTTTAGAAGATCAAACCGGTATTGTTGTGGTTGATGAAGCTTCAAACGGCAAAGAAGCATTGGAGATTGTAGAGCAGAATAGGCCAGATGTGTTGATTGTTGATATTAGAATGCCTGAGATGAACGGTATTGAAGTAGTTGGCGAAATTAATAAGCGTTATAAAGATGTAAAGACCTTGGTGTTGTCTATGCATGATTCAGAGGAATATGTTGTACAGGCCATTCAGGCTGGTGCTGATGGATACTTATTGAAAGGCGCTAGTAAAGAAGAGTTTTTAAAAGCTTTGAATAATGTGGCTTCGGGTGGAAAGTATTTTACTGGTGATGTTTCTGCCATAATTATGAATAATTTTGTAAACGGAAACACCAACAAAGTCGTTACTAAAAATGAACCCAAAGAAATACCTTTTAAGCTAACAAAGCGCGAGAAGCAAATACTTAAATTGGTTCTCCAGTTAAAAAACAATAAAGATATTGCTGAAGAACTTCAAATCAGCAAGCGCACGGCCGAAGTACACCGTTTTAACCTAATGAAAAAACTAGAAGTGAAGAACCTAATGGAGCTAACCAACAAAGCCAAAGAATACGAACTGGTTTAAGCATTATTATTTTAAATGAGTGATGATAATTAAAAAATCAAAACCTAAATTGACCGGTTTTACCAAATTGTCAAAAACAACATTCTAAAATTGTTAATCTGATATAAATACGTAAATACGTAAATTTTATAGACATATATTAAGTATAAATACTTAGTTTTGTACGTATAAAACAATGTATTATGTCAAATTTAACACAAACAAAGTCTACAAAGCTTAATTTATTCGACCTTAAAAACGTCTCAATACGTACATTTTGGATTACGGCCATATCATTTTTTCTGTGTTTTTTCTCATGGTTTGGTATTGTTCCTTTTATGCCAGATGTGGTTAAGGATTTAGGTCTAACTCCAGATCAAAAATGGAATTCTATTATTTTGGCTGTTTCCGGTACTGTGTTTGCACGTTTGCTTATTGGTAAATTATGTGATAAATACGGTCCGAGATTATGTTATACCTGGTTGCTTATGTTAGGGGCCATTCCTGTTATTTTATGTGGTTTAGTACAAACACCACTTCAATTTTTAATATGTAGGTTGTTTATTGGTTTTATTGGTGCTTCATTTGTAATTACTCAAGTGCATACCTCTTTAATGTTTGCGCCCAATATTGTTGGAACAGCTAATGCTACATCTGCAGGTTGGGGTAACCTTGGTGGTGGTGCTAACCGATTGGGTATGCCAATCATAGCCGCTGCGGTTGTGGGTCTTGGGGTTGCTGAAGGGAATGCTTGGAGATATTCAATGGTTATAGCTGGAGTAGTATGTTTTTTAATGGGAATTGTTTATTACTTTTTTACCCAAGATACGCCTAAAGGAAATTTTAGTGAGTTAAGAGCATCAGGTGTTGAAATAGAAAAAAAGAAAGATCAAGTAGGTTTTGCCACGGTCTTAAAAGATTATAGAACTTGGATTCTTTTCTTGGTTTATGCTGCTAGTTTTGGTATTGAACTTACGGTTTATGGCACCATGGATGATTATTTGCAAAATACATTTCAACTGGAAAGAGTTACGGCCGGAAATATTGTATTGTCCTTCGCATTAATGAATATTTTTGCTAGAACGCTTGGTGGGTTCTTTGGTGATAGATTTGGTAAATTGAAAGGATTAAGAGGAAGGGTGTTGTTTCTATCTGGAATTTTAGCTTTGCAAGGTGTTATGCTCATGACGTTTTCTACAACAACAAGTCTTATATTAGGAATTGTATTTTTGATATTATTTAGTTTATCGGTTCAAATGGCAGAGGGAGCAACATTTTCAGTGGTGCCCTTTATTAATAAAAAAGCTATTGGGTCAGTGTCCGGTATTGTTGGTGCTGGAGGAAATGTAGGAGCGTTTTTAGCGGCTATGTTGTTAAAATCGCAGTCTGCCGTAGCAGAAAAGGCTGCCATATCCGCAAACCAAGGTTTAGGTGAGGAAGTTGTAAAGGCAGCGCAATCAGCCGCATCATCAACAGCTGTATCTTCGGGTTATTTTATTATTGGTATTGTGGTGTTGATAGCGGCTGTTTCGGCATTGGCTATTAAGTTTTCTACTGAAGAAGAAAGCGCCGAAACTTCAGCTTTAAAAGTTACAGAAAAAGACTTGATTCCTGTAAAGTCATAATATGGAAAAAAGTGTGCGCAAATAGCCAAATTATAGCGTGAAATTTTACGGATTGAAAAATTATTAAGCTCTTTTTTAGGGTATCAAGAATAATGTGTTAAGCATTTGTTTTCTGTTCATAAAATGTATTACTTAGTATAAAAATGTTGGTTTAAATGGTAAAAAGCGAAGTAAAAACAACGTGTTCTTATTGTGGTGTAGGTTGCGGTATTGTTGTTAAAAAAGACAATAACGATAAAGTTTTTGTTGAAGGCGACAAAGACCATCCTGTAAATAAGGGTATGCTATGTTCTAAAGGCATGAACCTTCATTACGTTGCTAATGATGTTTCTGATAGGGTTTTATATCCCGAAATGCGTTGGAGCCGTTCGCACCCTCGTGAGCGGGTTAGTTGGGACGATGCTTTAGACAGGGCGGCAAGCGTTTTTAAATCCATAATAAAAAAACACGGACCGGATAGTGTTGGCTTTTATGTATCTGGTCAAAGTTTAACCGAAGAGTACTACATTGCAAACAAACTTACCAAAGGATTTTTAGGAACCAACAACATCGATACCAATTCACGTTTGTGTATGAGTTCCGCAGTAGTAGGTTATAAGAAAGTATTTGGAGAAGACAGCGTGCCTATTTCTTATGAAGATATTGAGTTGGCAGATTGTTTTTTAATTACTGGTGCAAACCCAGCTTGGTGTCACCCGATTTTATTTAGACGAATTGAGAAGCGAAAGGAAGAAAATCCCGAAGTAAAAATCATAGTAGTCGATCCTCGAAAAACAGACTCAGCAAACTTTGCCGATCTGCATTTGCAATTACTTCCTGGAACCGATGTAGTTCTTTATAACGCTATTGGCAGATGTCTTTACAAACGCGGTTTAATTGACGAAGATTTTATAAATAAGCACACCGAAGGTTTCGACGATTATAAAGATTTAATTTTTAAGACTTCTTTAAAACAAGCGTCGAAATTATGTGGTGTTCCAGAAAAAGATATACGAAAAGCAGCTGATATTATTGGGCTTTCAAAAGGTTTTATAAGTATGTGGGCCATGGGGCTTAACCAAAGTGTGGTGGGTACCGATAAAAATGTCTCGTTATTAAACCTTTCACTTATTACCGGAAAAATCGGGAAACCAGGTTCTGGTCCATTTTCCTTAACTGGTCAACCTAATGCTATGGGTGGTCGAGAAGTTGGAGGTATGGCCAACCTTTTAGCAGTCCATAAGGATTTAATGAATGAGGAGCACCGAAGAGAAGTTGCCCAATTTTGGGGGGTTGATAAAATTAACCCGAAACCCGGATTGACAGCTACCGAAATGTTTGATGCGCTTGAAAGCGGAAAAATGAAGGCCGTTTGGATTGCTTGTACCAACCCGTTGGTGAGTATGCCCAATACTCATCGTATTGAAAAAGCCATGAAAAATGCTAAGTTTGTGGTGGTTCAGGATATTTCACATAAATCAGATACAGTGGCTCATGCTGATTTGGTTTTACCTGCAGCGGCATGGTTGGAAAAAGAAGGAACCATGACGAATTCTGAACGTAGAATTTCATATTTACCCAAAGAAATAAATGCGCCAGGGGAAGCGAGGCCAGATGTTGAAATATTTTGTGATTTTGCACGTAGAATGGGCTTTAGAGGGTTTAACTACAACAACTCCGAAGAAATTTACGATGAGTACGCAGCCATGACAAAAGGCACTAATATTGATGTTTCATTTTTAAATTACGAACGACTAAAAACCGAAGGCACATTTCAATGGCCAGTGCCAGAGTACAGGCACAAAGGAACGCCAAGGCTTTTTGAAGATAGAAAGTTTTACACGCCCTCGCAAAAGGCCCAGTTTAATATACCAAGCCATATCGAAAACACCTCGGTACAGCCCAATGATGATTTTCCGTTGATATTAACTACTGGAAGAGTGCGCGATCAATGGCATACCATGACCAAAACAGGTAAGGTGTCGCGATTAAAAACGCATTACCCAACACCTGTTCTTGAGATAAATCCAGTTGATGCTTATTTAAACAAGGTTAAAGATGGTAATATAACCGAAATTAAAAGTGAAAATGGTGTAGTAAGGGTACGAGCAAAAGTAACCGACGATATTAAAAAAGGCGTTGTGTTTTTACCAATGCACTGGGGCAAACAGCTTCAGAGCGATTTGAATCGGACTAACAATTTAACCAATACCCATGTAGACCCCACTTCTAAGGAACCCGATTTTAAATTCACTCGTGTATCGGTTTCAAAATATAAAAAACAGACCGAAAAAATTATTATAGCAGGTGCTGGTGCAGCGGCTTTCAGGTTCGTTCAAAATTATAGAGAATTTAACGAAGTCGACGAAATACATGTGTTTTCAAAAGAACCCAATTTGTTTTACAACAGGGTGTTGTTGCCAGAGTATGTAACTGAAGAATTAAGTTGGGAGCAGTTATTGAAAATCAAACAAAAGGAATTGTCTAAACTGAATATTCATTGTCACCCCGAAACGTACATAACAGATATCGATAAGCAAAATAAAATTGTTACCGATAGCAGTAATGAATCGCATACTTTCGATAAACTTATTCTAGCAACAGGAAGTCGAGCATTTATCCCAAAAGATGTTCAAATTGATTTGCCAGGCCGCTTTACCATGCGAAACAAAAGAGATGCCGACGAGTTTAAGGCTTATTTAGATGCTACAGGATTGCCTCCTGAAGAGCAGCATGTAGTTATTGTTGGAGGTGGTTTGTTAGGTTTGGAATTGGCCGCAGCCATGAAACATAAAAATGTAAAAATAACCATAGTTCAACGTGGCTCGCGTTTAATGGAGCGCCAGTTGGATAAGGTGTCCAGTAAATTATTGGCTTTAGATGTGCAAGAACGTGGCATTCAAATATATTTTGATAATGAGGTAAGCACTGTGTTTGATGATGAAGATACAGGGGAGCTAAACATCACTTTGAAAAGCGGAAAATTAATAACAGCAAACGCCATTGTTTATGCTATTGGAACCATTCCAAATATTGAAATTGCTAGAGAAAATGGTATAGCTTGTAGTAGAGGCGTTAAGGTCAATCAGCATTTGCAATCATCGCATCCTGATATTTTTGCAATAGGTGAAATTGCAGAGTTTAATAATCAGTTGTTCGGAATTACGTCTGCAGCAGAAGAGCAGGCCAATATTTTGGCTAACTTTATTGCTGGTGATATCAGTTGTTCTTATAACGGATCGGTGTTGATGAACATTTTGAAGTTTAACGATTTAAACCTGTGTAGTATTGGTGAAATTAGCGTTCCTGAAAATGACGATAGTTATGAGGAAATCATTTTTACCGATATTAAAAAACGCTATTATAAAAAGTGTATTGTTAAAGACGATTTATTGATTGGTGCGGTTTTAATGGGCGATAAAAATGAATTTGCCGAATTTAAAACCATGATAGAGAGTAAAATTGAAATGGCCGAAAAACGAGAGACCTTATTGCGAGGTTCTTCAAATAATGAGCCTGTAGTTGGTAAATTGGTTTGTTCGTGTAGTCAAGTAGGTGAAGGGAATATTGAAGAAGCCATTGCTAAAGGATGCGCCGATTTTACTGAACTTTGTAATAAAACAGGTGCAGGATTGGGTTGCGGAAGTTGTAAAACAGAAGTTAGGGAAATTCTTAATAATTCAAAAGTATTAGCATAATGGAAGAACCATACAGATTAAGAATAAATGGTGGTGTGCTTTCGCCTGGAGAACTCAAATATATTTGTGAAGCGGCAGAAGGACTGGGTTTAGATGCTATATCTTTTGGTTCTCGCCAAGACATTATTTTTCCTGAGGCAATAGACGAAAGTAAGTTCAGTCAGTTTGATAAAATCAAATTCGTTAAACCCAGAAGAGATGGTGTTGAGAACATTGCTTCTTCGTATGTTTCTGCTGAGATTTTGCCTAGTACCTCTTGGCTTACCAGTGATAGGTATTTGTATGTCATTGAGCAGTTTAAGCATAAACCAAAATTACGAATCAACGTTACTGACCCTAAACAGCGTTTGGTGCCATTATTTACGGGTAATATAAATTTTATTGCATCAGAACATGAAGATTACTGGTATCTCTATGTAAGGCTTCCCGAATGGAAAAATACGGTGATGTATCCAGCGCTTATTTATAGTTGGGATATGGATAAGATAGAACATGCTATTGAAAGTGTATTACAAGAAGAGCCAGAAGATGTTGAGACCCTTTTTGAATTGGTAAGCGATGCTGTTGATACCAATAATAGAACCGTTGATAAGCCGTTGGATGTGCCATTTTACCCATTTCCTTATTACGAAGGCATGAACAGAATTGGTACCGATAGGTATTGGCTCGGACTTTACTGGCGTAATAATCGTTACGATTTAAAGTTCTTAAAAGCCATGTGCGATTTGTGTTCCGATAATAAAATTGGGAAAATATCCATTACACCATGGAAATCGTTTATCGTTAAAGGTATTCCTCAAAAGCATAAACTGCAATGGGAGAAATTTTTGGGTAAATTCGGAATCAATGTTCGACATTCAATGTTGGAAATGAACTGGCATTTACCTGTTAACGATAAGGGTGCTCTTAATTTAAAAAAATATCTGGTTACCAATTTCGACCAAAACGATATTAGCACCTACGGATTAACATTCGGAATTACCAGTTTCGATAGCGATACCTATAATTTTACTTCTATTGTTATTGAAAAAAACAAGAAGCCGGAATCTATAGGTGGTTTTAAAATTAGAGATACCTACAACCTGTTATACGCAAAAAATTTCGACCCGAATACCAGGGATTATATTTTACACGTGCAAGATGTCGATATGGTAGAATTGCCTGGCTTGCTCATGGAATTGAGTCAGTTGTATTTTGAACAACTGGGAACTGAAAGGGAAGATGGCGAAGATTTAAGAACAATAAAAGAATCTATTGAAGAGGAAGTGTATCAATGCGAAGAATGTCTTACCATTTACAATGAAGTTTATGGTGACATAACTCAAAATATCCTGCCAAACACAACTTTTGAAAATTTACCAGAAACTTACCAATGTTCAATTTGCGAGGCACCAAAAAGTAGTTTTAAACCAAAAGTGTTGCATAAGGAAGTTTAAATTAACCAGGTTTAATAACCTGATAAGGCTAGTTCGTTAAGAAATTATTAAATGTTTGATTTTTATTGTTTTGATGAAGGTTTTAATGTAACTTTAAGATGAACTATTCTAGGTAGATATATTCTATTCTATACCTCTTTAAGACATCATTTTTAATTCTTTTATTATGTCCCCTATTAACATTCAGGCGTCCAAAAGACGTGCAAACTACACATCAAATTATAATTCACAAAATAAGCCTAGCAAGAATAATATTAAAGTTCAGGAAACCCGAACAGGATTTCATTATGAATTAAAAATTCCTGGATATGTTAGGGAAGATTTTAATTTTTACGTATCAGGAAAAGACTTAGTTGTTACTACAGAGAAGAGTAAAACCACTATTTCTGAAAATAGAGACGGAGGAAAAAGCAATCACAATTATTGCTATCCTTCAGCGTATTTTAAAATAAAGATTCCGTTACCAAGCAATATTGTCAGTAATAAGATAACTGTAAAATATGAGGAAGAAGTATTGTCTTTTAATTTGTTTAAAATCAGTTCATATTAGCCCCCTATAGCAATCATACTTCGATTGTTATTGTGTAATTTTGGTTCTTTTAATTTTTTAAGCGTATCCATACCGCCTCGCATTTTTAGCTTGGCGCTAACCGCTTTATTAATGATGGGCTCAATAGGTTTTCCAGCTCGGAAGGTTGTTAGTAAATTGGATTCTGATGAAGAAAACAAACAGTTTTTTAATTGTCCGTTGGCCGTCAAGCGCAACCTATTGCATGAATCGCAAAACGGATTGGTAACAGAACTTATTACAGCGAAACTACCTTTATAACCTTTTATCTTATAGTTTTTTGAAGTATCGTTTGGTGCATCTTTTAGTCTTACAATTTCACCTTCACTAAAAGAAGCATTGACATGTTCCATGACTTCAGCGTACGATACCATTTTGCTCATATCCCATTTATTGCCATCAAAAGGCATAAATTCTATAAACCGAACGGAAACAGGTAAATCTTTAGTGAAATTTATAAAATCGATGATTTCATTGTCGTTGAATCCTTTCATTAAAACCGCATTCACTTTAACGGTAAACCCTTCTTTAACCAACAATAAAATATTGTCGTAAACTTTTTTGAATTCGTTTCGACGGGTAATGTGTTTAAATTTAGTTTCATTTAGCGAATCCAAACTCACATTGATTTTGTTGACACCATTCAACTTTAAAACGTCAATAAATTTATCGATTATAACGGCATTTGACGTTATGGAAAGCTCAACGGGAAGCGTGGCTAACTTTTCTAGTACAACAGGAAAATCTTTTCTAACCAAAGGTTCGCCACCGGTTAATCTGATTTTTGTAACCCCATGTTTAACAAAGGTTTTGGCTATTTCGCAAATCTCTTCATAAGTCATTAAGTGACTCTTGGGAGTTAATGGAATGCCTTCAGCAGGCATACAATATGAACAGCGTAGATTGCACCTTTCAATTAATGAAATGCGCAAATAGGTGTGGTCTCTGCCAAACTTATCTTGTAATATGTTATTATTTTCGTTCATTTCTTCGCTCTGTTTAATTTTTGAATCGCTGAGCTGTGTAATCGGTTAAACGACTTAATGACTCCTCGAATAAACATTTTAATCGTGTCTCGCTCCTTTTAAAATTCTAAAAACATGTAAAACCGATGGGAAAATAGCGTCCATCGATTCTTTGGCGCCGGTGGTTGAGCCTGGCAAAGCGAGTAACAATGTGTTTCCCATAGTACCAGCTATACTTCGAGAAAGCATCGCGTAAGGCGTTCGTTCTTGACCGTAATTTCGAATGGCTTCTTCAATACCAGGAATGCGTCTGTCCAACAAAGGTATTAAAGCTTCTGGGGTAACATCTCTGCCTGAAAGCCCTGTACCACCGGTATAAATGACCATGTCTATGCCTTGTGATTCGTAATTTTTTGCTTTTTCTGTGATGATTTCTTTTTCATCGGGAATAATTACATATTCTGAAATTTCAACGTTGCATTCCTCTAGTTTTTTAATGATAGCCTTTCCAGCTTTGTCTTCTTTATTGCCCGCCGAAATGGTGTCACTACAAACCACAACCGCTGCTTTTAAATCTCTTCTGAAATTATCCTTAAAATCAGATTTTCCACCTCTTTTGTTCAGTAATTTGATGCTGTGTATTTCAATGCCTTTATCAATAGGTTTTAGCATATCGTACATATTCAATGCTACAACGCTGGCACCATGCATAGCTTCGACTTCAACGCCAGTTTTGTAAATGGTTTTTACGGTGAAAAGTATGGTTATTTCCAATCCGTTAATTTCGTATTCAACACCCGTAAATTCAATAGGTAAAGGATGGCAGTCTGGTAAAATATCCGGAGTGCGTTTTACACCCAGTAGGCCAGCGGCTTTGCTCATGGCAAATACATTGCCTTTTGGCACTGCATCATTTTTAATAGCCTCGATAGTTTCGGCTTTACTTACTTTAACTAAAGCTTGCGCCACTGCGATTCTTAATGTTGTATTTTTATGTGTAATGTCGACCATTCCGATTGATTATTTATTATTGAAAATTGATTGTTTTTTGCTTGCTGTTTTTCTTGAAGCCATAAAGATGGCAGTTAATTCGCGTGATTCTTTTAGAAGAATATTTACTTTATCTTATTGAATTAAATTTTCATCCATAGCAAATTCTAGCCAAAAGTTTGATTCATCCACTTCTTCAATAACAATACTTATTTTAGCAATAAAACTCGGCTTTGATTGTGCAATACAAGTAGCTCTGTAATTTGCAGCGACTGATGTAGAACACCTGATTAACTGACCTTTTATATGGTTGGCTAAATAGGAATTTTGAAAATAGCTAGTTAATTTTATGCAATAATGTGCAAATACTTTGGTTCTTGTCTTGAGTGTTTCTTTCATAATAATCAATAATAATTAGTCAATAATCAATTATTAACTTTCCACTGATGTGAGTTGTCCTCAAAAACTTCCTTTCCAAAAACAGGAACATGGGCTTTTATTTCTTCAACGATATATTCCAAGGCTTCGAAAACCACTTTTCGTCTGGGTGAAGACACAAATACAAACAGGCAAATTTCACCCGCCTTCACGGTTCCCAAACTGTGGTAAATATGCATACAGGTCATATCGAATTTTTCAAAAGCAGCTTCTCTAATCTCATAGAATTTTTGGTTCGCCATTTCTTCGTAAGCGGTATATTCTATGGCTGTAACCGTTTTTCCGTTAATATTATCGGCGCGTACTTGTCCCAAAAAAATGTTATGGGCGCCAATGCTGGTTTTGGTTTGGTGCTTGGCTATAGATTCTCCAATAAACTCTGAAGAAATCGCTCCTGCCTTAAATACGTTTTTTGGTTTTTTAGCGGACATGAGTTGTGGTTTTATGTTATTTTTCTAAATAGTTTTTTATTTCTGAAGCGCCTTCTTTTATGCTAAAACAATTTTCGATTTTCAAAGTTTTCAACATTGAAACGGCTTTTTTACTTCTAATACCCGATTGGCAAAAAAAGGCTTTTTCTTTTTTTGAATCCATCAGGTCAAGATTCTTTTCTAACTGACTTAACGGAATGTAGGTAACTTCCAAACGTTCAATTTTAGGCAACTCGTGTGGCTCTCTAATATCTATAAACTGAATGTTTTCTTTTTCAAGAATGGCTTCAAAGGAAACTTTTGAGAAATTATATTCGCAATCTTCATTTATTATTTTCTTTTTATTAAAGTTGGCTTTCACATTTAGTACTTTTTGAATTTCACCTTTTGATTTGTTGATTTTCAAAATGGAAGATTGCACTGTTAATGCATTGTAGCAAAGCAACTTTCCAGAAAGTGGATTGCCAATTCCTAAAATGATTTTTAATACTTCATTAGCTTGCATACTACCAATAATTCCGGGCAGAACACCTAAAACGCCAATTTCTGAACAGTTTGGTACAGTACCTTTTTTTGGTGGAGTTGGAAACAAACACCGGTAACTTGGTCCGTTCTGATAATTGAACACGGAAACCTGTCCTTCAAATTTAAAAATCGCACCAAATACCAAAGGTTTATTGGTTATGATGGAGGCATCGTTTACCAAATAACGGGTCTCAAAATTATCGGAGCCATCAACTATGATGTCGTAATTTTCAAATAGTTCAATCGCATTTTGGTAGGTTAATTTTTCTGTGTAAGCGTTAATTAAAATTTCTGGGTTTAGGTCTTCCAGTCGTTTTTTTGCAGCGCTAGCCTTATATTCTCCAAGGGATGATGTTCCGAATAAAGTTTGGCGCTGAAGATTCGACAATTCTACAACATCAAAATCAATAATACCCAAAGTGCCCACACCAGCCGCAGCCAAATACTGTAAAATAGGACATCCAAGCCCACCAGCTCCAATAACCAAAATTTTAGCATTGGAAATTTTGTCTTGCCCAGCTTTACCGATTTCTGATAAAATGATATGTCTGTTGTATCTGTTCACCATTGTTGAATTGTTAATTTGTTGAATCGTTTAAACAAAAATTATCCACCAGAAAACGGAGGCAAAAGTGCAATTTCCGGTCCTATTAATTCTGTATTTGTGTTCACTAACTCTTGGTTTTGTGCCACCTGAAAATCTTTGTTTTGTAATAATTCATATTTTGAATGAAGGGTTTCTAAAAGATCAGAAACTAAGGTTCCTGAAAACTCCAAGTGCTCTTCGTCTTGCCGGGTAATCTCAGCAATTTGTCCGAAATATTTAATGGTTATTTTCATTTTCAAGTTGTTTTAGTTCTTCTTTTGTGTTTACATTCATTACAGCTTGTTGTTCGTTAATATTTAGCGGAATAGTCCTAACTTTAAAGTTTGAAACCGCCACTTGCAATCGCCTTTCGTTGGTTTGTAAAAGTTCATAAAACCTGTTGGCACAAGCTTTCTTATAAAGCGCAACCAAAGGCATGGTTTTGCCGTTGCTTTCTATTTGGGTAATTTCAGTTTTTTCATCAGTGGCATCAATCAATTTCTTTAGCACTTCGGAAGTAATCCGCGGTATATCACAACTTAATACCAAATTATATGCTGTTTTCGACTGTTTCAACCCAGAATAAATGCCTGAAACTGGTCCAGCGTCTTCTACTTGGTCGGTTATGCGTTTCAATCCAAAAACATCGTATTCCTTGTGGTCTGAAACAATAATGATTTCAGAAGTTAACGGTTTTAAGGCATTTATACTATGCTTAACAAAGGGTTCGCCATCGTAAATTAGAAAACCTTTGTCCGTGCCCATTCTAGAGCTTTTTCCGCCCGCTAAAATAATACCAGTTATGTTGCTCTTGTAAATCATTTAAGTAAAAACTAATTTGATGCATGCAATTATTAAAACACACGCCAAAATATACCTTAGGTTTTGGTTATTTATTTTTTTGCTTCCATAATAGCCGCCTAAAACACCGCCAATTAAGGCGATGGCCACTAAGATGAACGATTCTTTTTCTAAACTTACTCCGCTACTAAGTTGCCCTATTAATCCCGCAGCAGAATTCACCCAAATAAATAATGCTGATACAGCAGCAGCTTCCTTCATTTTGCCCCAATGCAAGAGCAAAATTATTGGAGTTAGAATGATGCCGCCACCAATACCAATTAATCCAGAAAAGAAGCCGATGATGCTCCCAACTAAAAGCCCTTGCCAAAGTTTTATGTCTTTTATGGTTTGACTTTCCTTGCCAAAAACATTAAGCATTTTAAGAATGGCGAACACTAATAAGGCTGCTAATATTTTTTTGTAAACTGGTGCCTCGATTTCAAGAGTTCCCCCAATAAATGCAAATGGGACGGAAGCTATGGCGAAATAAAAAAACAGCTTTTTGTTGAAAAAGCCACTCCTAAAATAATAGTAAAATGAAATGCCGGCTACAAACAAATTAAGCAGAAGAGCCGTGGGTTTCATGGTTTCTGGAGCAAACGAAAATAAAGCCATTAATGCCAAGTAGCCACTAGCGCCCCCGTGCCCGACACTGGAATATAAAAACGCCACAATGGGAAGTATAAGTAAAAATAAATAGGTGTTTTCTACTTGTAGCATAATTACATGTCTTTAATTTTTTCTAGTTGCTTATCTAAAAACGCCCAACAGTTTTTGTTGATGTCATCAAAAGCCGTTATAAGCGATTGACCATATTCTGTGAGTTCTGCACCTCCACCACCTTTTCCGCCAATACTATTGATAGTTACTGGTTCTTTCGCTGATTTATTAACTGAATCTAAAAGTTGCCATGCCTTTTTGTAAGATAGATTGAGTGATTTAGCAGCCTTTGATAGCGACCCTGTTTCTTCAATGGCCTTTAAAAGTTGTACACGCCCTTCTCCTAAAAGTACGTGGCCGTTGGCTTCAATCCATATTCTACTTTTAATTTTATAGTTCATGATTTAATCTTTAAACAGGTAATAAAATAACATCCAAAATATCGCCAATCTTAATCTGTGTCTTGTCTTCTGGCATGAAAACTATCGCATTGGAAAGTGCAAAGGTTTGTAACATGGAAGAACTTTGTCCTTCTAAAATTTCTACTTCTCCATTATTAAAAATAGCTTTTAGAAATTGTGGTCGGTCACCTTTTTTATGAAAACTTGAAACAGATGTAGCTTTAGCCCCAGACAATTCAATAGCCTCTCTGTTCATCATAAGTTGTAAAGCCATATAAGTATAGATATAAAAACAGGTCAGGGCAGCCGCTGGATTTCCGGGCAACGCGAAAATTAACGTATTGTCTTTTTTTCCGAAGTATAAAGGTTTTCCTGGTTTTTGTTTTACTTTATAAAAAATCTCTTTGACCCCCAATTCGTTAAGTGCTTTTCCAACAAAATCATAATCACCAACGGAAATACCACCTGTAGCAATTACTAAGTCACTTTTATTTATTACCGTTTGAAGCTTTTCGACAGTCTTCTTGTAATCGTCTTCTATTTTATGAAAGGTAATGTCGTAAAATTTTAATTGGTACAACGCATTTTGAAGCATCGTAGCATTGCTTTCATATATTTTGCCATATGGTAGTGGTTGCCCGGCTTCAATGAGTTCATTACCTGTTGTGACTATTGAAATAGAAGGCTTTTTGTAAACAGAAACCTCTGTAATGCCAAGTGAAGCTAGGTAGCCTATCGCTGCCGGGGTAAGTTTCGTACCTTTTTTTAAGGCAATGCTTCCTTTTTTAACCTGCTCGCCTTGCGGACGGATATTGATATCCTGGTCAATGTGGTGCTCAATTCTTATTTTTGAATTGGTTAATTCCACTTTCTCCTGCATCACTACGGCGTTGGCCGATTTGGGTACAGCAGCTCCAGTAAAAATCCTAACGGTTTCACCAGGTTCTAAAATAGGATGGTAGTTATCGCCAGCTTTTATTTCTCCAATTAAGTCGTATTCTAATTTGGTGTGTAAGTTTAAGGCATAACCATCCATGGCAGATTGTCTGAATGGGGGCATATCAATAGGAGAAATAACATCTTTACACAAAACATAACCACCAGATTTTTCCAAAGGTTTTGTAACTTCCCTTAAAAGAGGTTTGGAATGTTTTTTTACATATTGGACAGCTTCCCTAATCGAAATCATTTTGTTACTCGTTATGTCTTTGCAAATATAACGAATTACTGCTATTTGAATGTCTTTCCATAAATGAAAATTTGGAAATTTGATGATATTGTAAAATTCTCATAAATGAATTTTCATATTAATAATACGTATTAAAATAATTCAATAAGTAATAAAAATAAGTATTTTATGTATTTGAATACGTATTAATACTTATATTTGAGCAAATAAATTAGATATTTTTTGCAAACCGCTTATTTAAATACCGTTTCTACAACTGCCCGAAAGCGTACTTCTTATGATGTGTCTTGTGGTGTTTGTGAAAATCACGACTGTTTGATAAAAAGAAACTTAAATTCTCTAGATAACAATAAGCACCCTGTTGAGAAAAACAATTTGCGTTGTAAAAAGGGGCAGCAGTTTATTATTGAAGGTGCCCCTGTAAATGGTTTATTCTTTGTCTTAAAAGGTAAAGTAAAAGTTTTTAGGACAGGAATTAATGGTAGGGAGCAAATTGTACGTTTTGCAAAAGAAGGTGAAATAATTGGGCATAGAGGCTTCGGAACTGAAGAATATTATTCGATTGGAGCAGTAGCTCTTGAAGATACAGTGTTGTGTTATTTTTCAAAAGTCCAATTACAGAATTCGCTGCAAAACAATCCAAGGTTTGCATATGACTTAATGTTATTTTATGCCAATGAATTGAATAGGAGTGAGTCAAAAGTAAAGTCCATCTCCCAGATGACGGTTAGAGAGCGCGTAATAGACACCTTACTATATATCAATAGAAAGTTTGGTAATAACAAAGGGTTTTTAGACGTTTCATTAAGTAGACGCGAATATGCTGAATATGCTGGGACAACTGAGGAACAGGTTATCCGTATGTTCTCGGCCTTAAAAAAAGAAAACCTTATTATAACAAAAGGAAAGAAAATAGGTATTAACGATATTCAACTTCTTAAAAGTGAGATTAGCGAACATAACTTTTATTTAGACAGCTAAGTAGTATATATATATACTCAAATTTTTAAGTTAATTTTTCTTTAAACCATACGTAGTTTACGTATGGTTTTTTTGTTTTATGGTGTTGAAACCCATTAAAAAGTAACGTTTATAGTGAAAACCTGTGTTTTGGCAGTCCTTAGTATGTCTAAAAGATTGTTTGATACTGTATTATTTCATACTTAGTTAACAGGACATCTTTTAATTTTACCACCGATTAAGTATTAATACTTAAATCTAAAAATCACAAATTAAAACATTATAACCATGGAACAGAAAACTATTGCCTTAGTGCAAGATTCATTCGAAAAAGTTAAGCCTATTGCGCCTACCGCTGCAGAAATATTTTACTCGAAATTGTTTGAACTAGACCCTAAATTAAAACCATTATTTCCAAGTGGAGAGGAAGCAATGAAAACCCAGGGTAATAAGCTTATGACTATGCTAGCAGCAGCCGTGGCTGGGTTGAGTAATTTGGATGCTTTAATACCAGTATTACAAGATTTAGGAAAACGGCATGTTGCTTACAAGGTAGAGCCTTCTCATTATGACACTGTTGGTGCTGCCTTGCTAGGAACGTTAGAAGCTGGCTTGGGAGATGATTTTACGCCAGAGGTTAAAGGAGCTTGGACTAGCGTTTATGGTACAATGTCTAGTGTAATGATAGAGGCGTCTTACTAATAATTTAAAAACTAATACGATGAAATATTTATTCAACATATCAATAATATTAAGTGCAATTGTTTTAAATTCCTGTGGGGGTGTTCCAGAGGAAAAATCAGGGACGGCAGCTACCGAAAATGTATTTTCTGTGGCAGAAGTTCTGGAAATGGTCGCCAAGGAAAATGATGTAACCCGAACACTATATACAAAAGCCATTGTGGGCAAGGGAAAAGCGCAAGGCATGAAGTTTGACGAAGATTGGAGGAAAGATGATGTTGAGGCCGGCCCGCTGCCAGCATTGTTTTTGAGAGGAGTTGCAACAAGTATAAGAAAAAGTCCGGTGCCATTGGGCTTGTATTTGGGGTCTGATTTTCCAGTAAACGCTGCCAATAAGTTTGAGGGAAAACAGGCCGATTTATTTAGTAAAATTAAAAAGGACCAAAAGCCTCAATTCTTCTATGACGAAGAGCAAGAGTTGCATACTGCTATGTTTGCTGATCTTGCCAGTGCAGGGGCGTGTGTGTCCTGTCATAATAAACATCCACAAACCACTAAATCAGATTGGGTACTGGGAGATGTGATGGGTGCAACTACATGGCAATACCCAAAAGATTCGTTATCTTATAAAGAAACGGTGGACGTTTTGAGTTCTTATGCTAAAGGAACGGTAGATATTTATCTAGAATATTTAGATGAAGTGGCGAAGTTTGAAGAGAGCGAAAAACCTGAAATAGGAGATAAATGGCCTGCAGAAGGTAAATATTTGCCAACGGCAGAAGTTTTTCTTGATAGTGTCAAGAAACTGTCATCTTACGAAACAATGAAACACCTTGTGGCAGTTAAATAATATAGTCTCTTTAATTTTTATCCTTAAAAGCACACATCTCCAAGTATTTAATTATGGTATTCAGTAATAAATCTACATTGGTAGGGTTGGTATTGCTTACGGCATTCTTTTTACAGTTTTTTTTAAACCTGCACTGGAACTGGTTGTTTGAACTTCAGCAAGATGAAATGTATAAGCGTTGGTCCGGATTGGGTTTAGCATTGTTTATAATATTTCAATGGGCTTTAACTTTCACCAGGGTAGTTAAAAAATTGCGAAAGCATGCCATGTCTATGCAAACTATTCATAAATGGTTAGGTGCCGTTAGTCCTTTGTTGTTCTATATTCATAGCATGTCGTTAGGCTACGGGTACTTATTGCTGTTATCATATGTATTTTTTGCTAATACATTTTTGGGGTACTTCAATCTAGATGTCGTAAAAAATAATAGTGACGCTTTATTTAAAGGTTGGATGATTATGCATGTTGCTCTGTCAATAATTGTATCAATAATGCTGGTGTTCCATGTGGCAATTGTGTTTTATTATAAATAGGTTCTGAATATGAAATTGAAAGTGAAAAATGTAATTGAAGAGACAAAAGATGCGGTAAGTATCTGTTTTAATAATGGAAACTTCTTCAAGAAAATTAAATACAAACCTGGTCAATTTTTAACAATCCATGTGCCAATTGATGGTGTGGTGCATAAGCGTGCGTATTCTTTCAGTAGTAACCCGTTTACTGATAGGAATTTAAAAATAACGATAAAGCGCGTTGAAAAAGGGCTGGTTTCAAACTATGTCCATGACCATATTAGAGAAGGAGATAGGCTTGTTGTAGATGATCCTGCCGGTTCATTTATTGTAGAGCCAAACAAAAGGGTAGGTAGGCAATATGTTTTGTTTGCAGGAGGGAGTGGGGTTACTCCAATATTTTCAATTTTAAAGGCTGTCTTATCAGAAGAATTCGGTTCAAACATATTGTTAATCTATGCGAATCAAAATATGGACTCTATTATTTTTCATGATGAAATTAAATCGTTGGAAAATAATTATCCTGATAGATTTTCAGTAGAGCATATAATTTCATCTATTAAAGCAGATAAAGGTAACTACCATTATGGCTTAGCCACCAAAGGATTAATAGATGCTATTTTTAAAAAGCACAATTTAAGTTATGAAGATTATCATTATATGATTTGTGGTCCTTTTGGCTATATGGACAGCATAAAGAATATTTTGAGGGAAAATGGTATATCTCGAGATAAAATAATGGTTGAAGTGTTTAATCCAGCTACGGTTAAATTGACAGGGAAAAACTTGGTAAGTGATGTTACCCTAAGTTTTGAAGGAAAAAAGCATCAGTTTAAAGTGCGTAGAGACAAATCCATCTTGCAAGAGGCCATGTCAGGAAATGTAGTAATCCCTTATTCGTGTAGGTCGGGGATGTGTTCAACATGTAAGGCTAAATGTGTTGAAGGTGAGGTTAAAATGATAGATGGTCATTTTCTTCCAGAAAGTGAGGTGGAGAATGGAGCGATACTTACTTGTGTTAGTTATCCGATTAGCGAAAAGGTGGTGTTGGAAATATAATTATTATTTAAATGTTTAAGATTAGTCCGTTACGAAAAAGGCAATT
The DNA here is from genome assembly GCF_045446075.1 of Flavisericum labens. NCBI lineage: Bacteria > Pseudomonadati > Bacteroidota > Flavobacteriia > Flavobacteriales > Flavobacteriaceae > Flavisericum > Flavisericum labens. The sequence goes on from NZ_JBJJBQ010000002.1 coordinate 319,953, forward strand.
TTTAGGAGGAATCCTAGGCGTAGTTGTGGGTGTTGCAATATTTTATGTATTAACATTAGATGCAACAGAACAATATGTTTCAATTGGTCCAATGAACACAGGGCATCAAGATTTATCTTGTTTTGCTTGTCATGCCGACGCTAAAGGCAATTTGGTGCAGCAAGTGCAATCTAATATATCGCATGCTTTTGGTGTGAGAAAAGATGGGGTTGATTTTGGAACTCAAGACGTGACTGTAGATAATTGTTTGCAATGTCATGATAGGCCAAATGATAGGCACCCAACCTATCGGTTTTCTGAGCCAAGGTTTAAAGATGCTATAAGTAATATTGATGCTACAACCTGTATTACGTGCCATACCGAACATAAAGAAGAACGTGTTTCTGTAGCTTCTATTGATTATTGTATGAATTGTCATGAAGATTTAGAAATTGATAATGACCCGCTAGATGTTTCTCATAAAGAATTAATTGCAAAAGATGAATGGTTTACATGCATCCAATGTCATGATTTTCATGGTAATCATAAGTATGATGTTCCTGTAAAAATATCAGATACTATACCTATGCAATCTATTCAGCATTATTTTGATGGAGGAAAGGATCCATATGGAACTGACAAAAAATACATTGCTCTATCCCAAAAGGAGTGGTTGGAAAATCTGAATAAATAAGATAAAGAATTCTCTTCAATTACTGAATCTTACTTAAAGTTGGGTTTATTTATGGCTTTTATTTTTCTTAAAATAAAAAACTACGTAGTAAACTTCGGTTATAAATGAAGTTTTTACGTATTTTAAAATATTTCATAAAAAAAACATACGTAAAATACGTATGTTTTTTCTATGCTTTATCCATTTTAAGTTGTTGTTAATGAGTGCATTATTCGGAAGACATGTTTTTTCGCAGTTTTGGTTGTGTTGTAAAAAGAGGTGTTTACATGGGCAATGTCATAGAGCAGAAGATTAACTACGTATATCTTTGTCAAAAAATAAGTATTACTACTTAATTAAAACAAAAAACAATAATTATGAAATCTCTACTTAAAAGAACGACTTGGATTTTACCCGTAGCCATCTTGCTATTTGCTTGCGGTGGTAAGGAAAAAAAGAAAGACATAGCTGAAACAGTTGTGGCTGAAACTTCAAAAACTAAAACATTAGACATAGAAAAACCACAATTAACTTTCGGGTTTATCAAATTAACCGATATGGCTCCTTTAGCTATTGCAAAGGAAAAAGGCTTCTTTGAAGATGAAGGCTTGTTTGTTTCAGTTGAAGCGCAATCAAATTGGAAAAATGTACTTGACCGTGTTATTGATGGTCAATTGGATGGTTCGCACATGTTAGCCGGTCAGCCTATTGCAGCTGGAGCAGGTTTTGGTCGCCAGGCGGAATTGGTAACTCCTTTTTCAATGGACTTAAATGGAAATGGGATTACCGTTTCAAACGATGTGTGGTCTAAAATGAAACCTAATGTACCTAAGGATGCTGAAGGGAAGCCAGTACACCCAATAAAAGCTGATGCTTTAAAACCTGTAATTACAGAATATAAAAACAGTGGTAAAGCCTTTAAAATGGGCATGGTGTTCCCGGTTTCAACACACAACTACGAAATCAGGTATTGGTTAGCTGCAGCTGGGATCCACCCAGGTATGTACACAGCAGAAAATGTTCAAGGACAAATTGATGCCGAAGTTTTATTATCGGTAACACCTCCACCACAAATGCCAGCAACACTAGAGGCAGGTACTATTTACGGTTACTGTGTAGGTGAACCATGGAACCAGCAAGCTGTATTTAAAGGTATAGGAGTGCCTGTAACAACAAACTACGATATCTGGAAAAACAACCCTGAAAAAGTATTCGTTATGACCAAAAAGTTTGTAGAGGAGAACCCTAATACAGCAGTAGCTGTTACCAAAGCTTTGATTAGGGCCGGTAAATGGTTAGACGAGCCAGAAAACAGACCTGAGGCTGTAAAAATTCTATCGATGTCTCAATATGTTGGTGCTGATGAAGCTGTTTTGGCAAACTCTATGACCGGAACATTTGAATTCGAAAAAGGTGATAAGCGTGAGATGCCAGACTTCAATGTATTTTACAAGTACAACGCTACATATCCATTTTACTCTGATGGTATTTGGTTCTTAACACAAATGAGAAGATGGGGACAAATTCCTGAGTCTAAACCAGCAGAATGGTATTCAGAAACCATTAATGATATTTACAGACCAGATATTTGGAAAAAAGCGGCTAAGCTTTTAGTTGAAGAAGGTCATATTCCACAAAAAGATATACCAACAACAGACGGCTACAAAGCACCAACTTCAGATTTTATCGATGGTACCACTTACGACGCCAAAGACCCTATTTCATACATCAACAGTTTTAAAATAGGAAACAAAGAGAAAGCCGTACAATAATCAATAGATTAAATTACAGATTTAGTAAACAAGAGGAGTTATGAAGCAAAGTTTAACATTAGGAAAAGTAACCAAATTTATGGGATTGGGTTTTTTAACCACATTAAAAGATTTATTTACTGGGAAGTTAGGAAAGGAAGATTTTAAAAATGTCTTACGAAAAGTGTTCGTGCCAATTGCTTCCATTCTATTATTTATTGGTCTGTGGCATTTAGGAGCAAGGACGCTTTATAATATCGAGGCAGACTATAAAATTGAAAAAGCTCTAACTGATCAAGGGCCTGAGGCCGCCGAAGCCATGCGTCAATGTATAGCTAATGGTGAGGTGAGCTGCCAGCCGAATACGTTACCGTCTCCTGCACAAGTTTGGGAGTCGTATCAATCACTTTTAAGAGATCATAGAATTATTAGCGCAGATAAAGCGGCGTTTGTTGAAAAAACCGCCGCTTTAAATGCCAAACGTATTGCAGAAGGAAAAGATGCCATTACTTATACAGGAAGGCCTTCTTTTGTCGATCAAATATTCACCAGTTTAAAAACAGTATTTGCAGGGTTTCTTTTAGCCTTGATTATTGCCGTACCCATTGGTGTTATTATTGGACTGAGTAAAACATTGCGCAGTTCGGTAAACTGGTTGATTCAAATTTTTAAACCCGTATCCCCCGTAGTTTGGTTGTTGTTGGTGTTTATGATAGTTAAGACAATGACCAAAGATTCAAATTCTGATAGCGCATTTATCATATCGTTCATCAGTGTGGGGCTTTGTTCCATGTGGGCAACCTTGGTTAATACGGCCATGGGTGTGGCATCAGTAGATAAGGATTATATCAATGTAGCCAAAGTGCTAAAATTGGGACCATTTCAAAAAGTATTCAAAGTGATTTTGCCATCGTCATTACCATTAATATTTACAGGTTTACGTATTACACTGTCTGTAGCATGGATGGTTTTGATAGCCATTGAGCTTTTGGCACAAAGTCCCGGTTTAGGGTCTTTTGTTTGGGAAGAATTCCAGAATGGTGCGATAGATTCCAATTCTAAAATTATTGTAGCCATGTTCGTGATTGGCGGTATTGGTTTCCTATTGGACAGACTGATGCTAACCGTTCAAAATATGGTGTCTTTTAATAAAAATGAAGGTATATAAAACGGATTGACTAATCTAAAAGCAATTTAAAATGGCATACTTAGAGTTAAAAAACGTTTACAAATCTTATGATAATGACACCGAAGTGTTGTCTAATATCAACCTATCTATCGAAGAGGGCGAGTTTGTAGCCATAGTTGGTTTCACCGGAAGTGGAAAAACCACTTTGGTAAACTTGATAAATGGTTTGTTGGCCCCTACTGAAGGAGAGGTTTTGTTTAAAGGGCAACCTGTAACGGGCACTAGCCATGAGCGTGGGGTGATTTTCCAGAATTACTCACTACTCCCTTGGTTAACCGTTGGGCAAAACGTATACATGGCCATAAAAGAAGCCTTTCCAAAGAAAAGTAAGAAAGAATTGAACGCTATAGTAGCCGACTATGTTGATATGGTAGGTCTTACACCAGCGATAAACAAGCGCCCAAAAGAATTATCGGGTGGTATGCGTCAGCGTGTGGCAGTTGCCAGAGCGTTGTCTATGAAACCAGAGATGATTATTATGGACGAGCCATTAGGGGCATTGGATGCGTTAACCCGTGGAAATCTTCAAGATGAAATTTTAAATATCTGGGGAAAAGATAAGCGTACGGCATTGTTGATTACCAACGACGTGGATGAGGGTATTTACATGGCCGATCGTATTATTCCGTTACGTCCGGGGCCAAATGCTACTTTAGGTCCGGAGTTCAAAATAGATATTGACCGTCCACGAGATAAAACAGAAATGAATGATAACATCAACTTCAAGAAAACGAGAAATGCCATTATTGAATATTTAATGGATATTGGCAACGAACGAAAGTCTGAAGCGCAAGAAGTTTATGAGCTTCCAGATTTGGCTCCGAAGGATTTTGTTAATCAATTTTAAAAAACGGAACAGATGAATATTTTAACTAAAAATAGAGCAGTCAATCTAACTGATAATGGGCTTTTTCCGGAATCTGAAGTGATGTTGGATTTGCATAATCTTAAAAAGGTTTATCCAACACCTAAAGGTGATTATACCGTATTGGAAAACTTAAACCTTCAAATTAAAAAAGAGGAATTCGTTACCATAATTGGACACTCTGGTTGTGGCAAGACCACCATGCTTTCCATGATAGCTGGGCTTAACGAAATTTCAGGAGGAAACATTTCCGTATTGGGAAAACATATAAAAGGCCCAGGGCCAGACAGAGGTGTTATTTTTCAGTCGCCAAGTTTAATGCCTTGGATGACATCGCTTCAAAATGTCATGCTTGGTATAAATCAAGTGTTTCCAGATGCTTCAAAAGTACAGCGTACCGATGTGGCTAAATATTACCTTCAAAAAGTAGGCCTGGAAGATGCCTTTCATAAAAAAGCGTCAGACCTATCGCAAGGTATGCAACAGCGTGTTGGAATCGCTCGTGCCTTTGCCATTAAGCCTAAGGTGTTATTACTGGATGAACCCTTCGGAATGTTGGATTCCTTAACAAGGGGTGAACTTCAGGATATCCTTATTGAAATTTGGAACAAAGAAAAAATAACCGCGGTTATGATTACTCACGATGTTGATGAAGCCATCTTTTTGGCCGACCGTGTGGTGATGATGACCAGTGGTCCAAGGGCTAAAATAGGTGATGTTATAGATATTGATTTTAAAAGACCTAGAACTAGAAAAGCTGTATTAGAACATGACGATTATTATAAATACAGAAAACATTTAATAGACTTTTTGGAACATTAAAAGGTCTTTAAGCAAGTTAGGCTTTAAGTATGTAGTCATGACGTTTACAATGAAAATATTCATACTTGAAACTCCTAACTTTCTAAAAATTAATTAATAGAAACTCAAAAACAATTCAACTTTAAAACAAGAAAACGATGAAAAAACAATTTGTAATAATAGGTCTGTTGCTAGGGTGTTTACAATTTGCACAAGCACAATTTACTTTAGATGGCGAATTTAGGCCACGCACAGAATACCGAAATGGATTTGGCAGCCTCATTCCAGAAGCCGCCGAACCAGGATTTGGTATTTCAACACGTGCCCGACTAAATGCTGGTTACAGCACAGAGTCTTATAAAGTCTTTTTAAGCTTTCAGGATATTATGGTTTGGGGTGAAAACAGACAGATTTTGCCTTACGACCTAAACAATTCATTTGCAGTATTTCAGGCTTGGGCAGAACTTAATTTAGGGTCGGGTTGGTCCACTAAATTAGGACGTCAGGTACTGTCGTATGATGATCAAAGAATCCTTGGGGGTTTAGACTGGGCGCAACAAGGGCGTAACCATGATGCTGCTCTGTTAAAGTACAAAAAGGATAAATTTGCGCTAGACGTGGCTTTTGCCTTTAATCAAGACTACTCACACCCTACAGGATTTATATCGGCGGGAAATGCGTACAACACTTCTGGATTCTTTTCCTATAAGACCATGCAAATGGCGCATTTAAGCCAAGCTTGGGAAAGTTTTTCAGGAAGTCTATTACTTATGAATAATGGATTCCAAAATACGGGTTCTGGCTTGGGCGATGTAGCTAATTTGCAAACTATCGGTGCGCATTTAAAGTATTCGAAAGGTGATTTTTCCTTAACGGGTAATGCTTATTTGCAAACAGGTGAAGCGATTTATGGAACATCTTACAAAGACGTAAAAGGCGCATACTTAGCTAGTTTAGATTTAGGTTTTAGGGCATCGTCAAAAGTAGCCTTGGGTGCCGGGGTTGAAATTATAAGCGGTAATGACGAAACCGACCCTGCCAATACCGGTGCATTCTTCCCTTTATACGGAACAAACCATAAATTCAATGGTTTCATGGATTATTTCTACGTAGGAAATCATGCAAATAGTATTGGGTTGGTGGATGTTCACGTAAGTGCCAACTTTAAATTAGGAGAAAAATCTAGCCTTTTGGTTAAGGCCTTAAACTTTAGTGGCGACCAAGAATTGCCAAGTGGTGAAAAATCTTTAGGGACAGAACTTGATTTGGTGTTCAAAAAGGCATTTAAAGGTTATGCTTTAGTGTTGGGTTATTCGCATATGTTCCCAAGCGATGGTATGTATGAGCTAAAAGGAGTTGCTGAAAGTGCCGCTGCAGATTCGCAAAACTGGGGCTGGGCCATGTTAGTGATTAAACCAAAATTCTTAAACGGATCCAACTAAAAAATTCATTTATATATAAAGGATTGGAAAAATAATTTTCATTTTAATGTTATTAGTTTGATTTTCCAATTTAATCGGAGTCCCGCCTTTGGCGGGATTCTTTTTTGGTGATTTTAAAAGAGGCTTAAAAGTAATAATTCTGTTTCGTGTGTAAAACAATAAGTTAATATTCAGTTTTAAACATTCAATGTTTTTATTGTAAATCAAAATATTATATAATAACATAAGTGATTGAAAAACAAATTCTTGCATTAGTTATTTTGGAGGTTTTAACTTCAAATACGGTGCCTGAATGTTAATAAGTTTGTTTCGAACTATAATCTTTTAGTTTTATCTTTGAAGTGTAGGTATCTACAAATAAAAAAGCACCCATTATTGAGTGCTTGTAATTTTTTTACTGGAAAAAGTTGCTCTTACAATATTCAATAACTTTAGTGGTGTCCAAAGCTACTAAAAGAATGTTCAAAGTGTTTCCGATTAGGTGTCCAAAGTCTAATCTCCTATTTAAACGTCAATGTTCGTACTATTGGCGTTTTTTTGTATTATGCATACAAATATAATTGATTTGTGCATCATTGTAGAACAAATTTGAATATTTAACACGAAGTTTTTTTTCTTTATTAAGAAAGAAATTATGGCAATCTTCTTAGTTTGACTTTGCAGTATTTCAAATACATTTCCTACATTTAGGCAGTAAACAAATTATATGCTTAAAAAAATTTTTGGAAGCGCCGTTTTTGGCGTTGAAGCTACAACCATTACGGTTGAGGTAAATGTAGATGCAGGTATTGGCTACCATTTAGTTGGACTGCCAGATAACGCAATAAAAGAAAGTAATTATCGTATTGCTGCTGCTCTGCAAAATAATGGCTATAAAATCCCCGGTAAAAAGATTACCATCAACATGGCACCTGCCGATTTACGAAAGGAGGGAAGTGCTTACGACCTCACTTTGGCCATTGGAATATTGGCTGCGTCCAAACAGATAGAAGCCGAAAACCTTGAGAAATATTTAATTATGGGTGAATTGTCCCTTGATGGTAGTTTACAGCCCATAAAAGGTGCATTGCCTATTGCGGTAAAGGCTAGGGAAGAAGGTTTTAAAGGTTTCATTCTACCCAAGGTGAATGCCAAAGAAGCTGCCATAGTTGATAATTTAGAAGTTTACGGCATTGAAAATATCAAGGAAGTCATCAATTATTTTGATAATGGAGAAGCCTTAGAACAAACCATAATCAACACCCGTGAAGAGTTTAATAAAAGTTTGGATTTCCCTGAGTTTGATTTTAGCGATGTAAAAGGGCAGGAGGGTATTAAGCGTTGTATGGAAATTGCGGCTGCTGGAGGGCATAATATTATTTTAATCGGCCCACCGGGAGCAGGAAAAACCATGTTAGCCAAACGATTGCCAAGTATTTTGCCACCTATGACACTTCATGAGGCTCTGGAAACCACAAAAATACATTCGGTTGTCGGGCGTGTAAAAGATACTGGCTTGATGGCACAACGACCGTTTAGGAGTCCACACCATACCATTTCAAATGTGGCGCTTGTTGGCGGAGGTAGTTTTCCGCAGCCGGGTGAGATTTCCTTATCGCACAATGGCGTCTTGTTTTTAGACGAATTGCCCGAATTTAAACGCGATGTTTTGGAAGTGTTGCGACAACCTTTGGAGGATAGAGAAGTTACCATTTCGAGAGCGAAATTTACGGTAACCTATCCGTCGTCATTTATGTTGGTGGCGAGTATGAACCCGAGTCCGGGTGGTTATTTTAACGACCCCAATGCCCCAGTAACCTCTAGTCCTGCTGAAATGCAACGCTATTTAAGTAAAATTTCAGGGCCATTATTGGATAGAATCGATATTCACATTGAAGTCACGCCGGTGCCTTTTGAAAAATTATCGGAAGACCGAAAAAGTGAATCCTCAGTTGAAATCAGAAAGCGAGTTACCAAAGCTAGGGAAATTCAAACCGAACGTTTTAAAGAAAGTGATACTGTGCATTACAATGCACAAATGAATACGAAGCAAATCAGGAAGCATTGTGTTTTGGATGAAGGGTCTAAACAGTTGCTTAAAACAGCCATGGAACGATTGAATTTGTCCGCCAGAGCTTATGACCGGATTTTAAAAGTGTCCAGAACGATAGCGGACTTAGAAGGAGTAGAAGAAGTTAATGGTTCACACATTAGTGAAGCCATTCAATACAGAAGTTTGGATAGAGAAGGTTGGTTGGGGTAGTATTCCCAGGTGTGATAGAGCTTTTTTTTAAAGTATTTAACTGTTCTTTGGCGTCATGGACAAAAGTTCATAACGGGAATGGGTTCAGGTTTTTGGAGTTTCTATTATTTCAAACTGGTTCCAAAATATTTAGTGATTGATGTTTTATTAAAATAGATAAATATTAGGTAAATAAAACCATCGAGCAATTGTAAGTGCTGTATGCTAAATTGTTTGTAGCCTGCCTATAAATGTTTTTTGTGGTTATAATGATGTATTTGGTCTATAGCCTTTTTTCAAGACTGAACAAATTTATATATTTACTAAATAATTGACGCAATAGTAATTCATCACTTTTAGTCATTTATAAAAATTTGAATTATGAAAAAACCCCCCATGTCATTAACTGGTCTTAGTTATATAGTTCTTTTTGTATTGCATACTAATCTGTATGGCAGTAGCATAGCTAAGGAAAATAGCATACATAGTAACGAGAGTGTGATAGCCAAGAGTATAAAGGAAGAGTTAGTTTATTCTTCTGATTTTAAAATACTTCCTCCGCCAGCACCAGTGGTAAATTCGCCCATTTATTTGTGCCAAAACAGTTCTGCGTCGCCTTTAACGGCAACGGCCTTAAGTGGGCATACGTTGATTTGGTATGGCACAGCCTCAACTGGAGGAACGCCATCTTCTATTGCTCCAACACCTTCAACAAGTACCGTAGGGTCGACTACTTATTATGTTAGCCAAACCGATGGACTCGAGGAAAGCCCAAGAGCCTCTATAGTGGTAAATGTAGTTGCTGATACTGGGGGAGCAATTTTGAATTTGAGATGTGACCCATCCCAAATTGCGCCAGCAGACAGGGATAGTTCTGTGTTTTTTGATTGGTCTAATAATCCCTTGAATCCTATTAATCTTTATACTTATACTTATACTATTCAAGGAGGAGCTCCTGTTACGGGAACAACGGGACCCTCAAATCTTCAAGTTTTTGGAATGCAACCAGGGCAAAGTGCAACTATAACCTTGTCTTATACAAGATATCCTTGTGTTCCTTCTGAAACTCTTACTTGTACCATACCATGTGGTACAGCAACCGTGAGCCCCGATTTTCTAATGATCCCTCCAATTTGTACAGGGTCACCAGCTCCCATTTTACAGCCTACTTCACCTAATGGAATTTCAGGAACTTGGTCGCCAGCAGTCGTGAGCAATACCGTAAGCGGTAGTTATGTGTTTACCCCGGATCCTATTTTGTTTCCCTGTGCTACAACGCAAACCTTGGATGTAACTGTATTGCCTTTGGCTACTCCGGTTTTTAGCGGGATTCCATCTACCGTTTGTCAGGGGGATACAGCCCCTTTACCAACAAGTTCAAATAACTCATTGCCTATTACAGGGACGTGGACACCTTCGGTGGTGGATACCTCGGTTTTAGGGTCTTCAGATTATACATTTAATCCTGACCCAGGTCAATGTACTTCTATGACGCCTACAACCGTTACAATAACGGTAATACCAAACAATGTTACACCAACATTTGCTCAAGTAGGTCCAATATGTTCAGGGGATACCTTAACAGCTCTGCCAACCGTTTCCAATGAAGGTATTACAGGTAGTTGGTCGCCAGCTTTGAATAATACAGCAACAACAACATATACTTTTACGCCCAATCCAAATCAGTGTGCTTTAAGTACGACTATGACTATAACGGTAAACCCTATAGTAAGTCCGACATTTACTCAAGTAGCCCCGATATGTTCAGGGGATGCCTTGGCGGCTCTGCCAACCGCTTCCAATGAAGGTATTACAGGTGTGTGGTCGCCAGCTTTGAATAATACAGAAACAACAATATATACTTTTACGCCCAATCCAAATCAGTGTGCTTTAAGTGCGACTATGACTATAACGGTAAACCCTATTGTAAGCCCGACATTTGCTCAAGTAGGTCCAATATGTTCAGGAGATAGTTTGACAGCTCTGCCAACCACTTCCAATGAAGGTATTACAGGT
>NZ_JBJJBQ010000002.1:330989-659327 GCF_045446075.1 Flavisericum labens
GTATGGTCGCCAGCTTTGAATAATACAGCAACAACAACATATACTTTTACGCCCAATCCAAATCAGTGTGCTTTAAGCGCGACTATGACTATAACGGTAAACCCTATAGTAAGTCCGACATTTACTCAAGTAAGCCCGATATGTTCAGGAGATAGTTTGACAGCTCTGCCAACCACTTCCAATGAAGGTATTACAGGTGTATGGTCGCCAGCTTTGAATAATACAGCAACAACAACATATACTTTTACGCCCAATCCAAATCAGTGTGCTTTAAGTACCACTATGACTATAACGGTAATCCCTAAAGAAAACCCAACATTTGCAGCTGTAGCACCTATTTGCTCGGGTGATTCTTTGGCGCCCTTGCCAACAATGTCCGATAATGGTTATTCTGGAAGTTGGTCTCCCGCCATCGATAATACCCAAACAACAACATATACTTTTACGCCCAATTCGGGTGAATGTGCTAATTTGGTGGATTTGACCATAACGGTCAATCCTTTAATTGATCCTGTATTTAATGCGATACCTTCTGTTGTTTGTGAGAATTCCGGTGATTTTATATTGCCAATGACCTCTAATAATTCTCCTGCAATTACAGGTGTATGGAGTCCTTCTTTTGTCGATAGTACTGTTTTAGGAACGTTTAATTATGTGTTTACACCTGATGCAGGTCAATGTGCCAGTGCAACGGCAATGGATATAACGGTAAAACCATCTAATAATTTAATTGACTTTCAATGGACTGTAACCGAACCGTTTTCAGAAAATCAAGTAATTACCATAAGTGCCATTCAGCCAGGTGATTATTTATATCAACTAGATTTGGGTTCTTTTCAAACAAGTCCCGTTTTTGAGAACGTTTCATATGGAGAGCATACCGTGACGGTAAGTGATCCAGATGGTTGTAATGCTCCATTAACTAAAGGGGGTATTTTTGTGGTTGATTATCCTAAATTTTTCACACCTAATGGGGATGGTGAAAATGATACTTGGAATATAGATTCTTTAATGAGTAATGCTAGAATTTTTGTGTTTGACCGCTACGGTAAACTTTTAAAACAAATCAGTCCTAATGGAAGTGGGTGGAATGGTAGTTATAATGGTAGGCCAATGCCAGCTAACGATTATTGGTTTGTAGTAGAATATTTTGATGAACAAAATATTAAACAAGTATTTAAATCGCATATAGCTTTAATACGGTAGTATTATCTGCAATATATTTTGTATCGATTTCTACTACTATTATCTTATATTATTGTTCTAAATTAGAAAGTGTCCTGAACTCTGGCCAATTTGTAAGATGCTGAAGATGTTAACGGCACGTACATTAGTGAGGCTATTCAATATAAGAGTTTAGATAGAGAGGGGTGGCTGGGTTGATTTTATACCTTATCTCAAACATGGCCTTCACTATAACCAAAACCTTTTAAAATGCCCGAGTAAGTATTCCCCTTTAAGGAAGTTATTGAAATAACATCGCAAGATTCATTTAGAACTTCAAGTCTTTCATATTCAGATTTAGAAACACAAATCAAGTTGTTGTCAAAATTTTTATTACACTAGTTAGCCAAACTTACTTTGTAGTTGTAATCTCTTGTGATTTCAATGGCTTTATCTAAAATAGTATCAACTGTATCTTCGGCAGTACAGCCAAACATTTAAAAAAGCTAATAGCATTAACAATAGTTTTTTCATAGTTGTTTGTTTTTAGTCTTCAGCAATGTACAATTTAATTAGGTGGAATTGATATGTCATTTTGAAAACTTTGATAATGCATCTAAACCCTTTTAAAACAAAACCATAGCTTCATTTATATCTATGGGAACTAGCTGTGTCGAACAGTTGGCCACAAGTATTAAATTATTTGTTTCTCCCAATTGCAGCGAGCTTGGTATTTCTTGCTGATTGCTGCATTGTGGAGTTGTTTTTCCCCAAGTTGGCGCCCGTCTGTGACAGGTATCAAAAAAGTTTTATAAAAAAATGCTCATTTTCGACAAGTGACTAACAATATAATTTTTTAAATCGTAATCTTTGCAAACAAGGGTCAGTACAAAATGTCATTAAATTTTCGAAATTTAGTAAATCTGTTGTTCTTTAGTATTTGGATTTCATTTTGTAGTGCTTTATTGCGGAAAACCGTTAAATTTATGAAATGGAAAAGGTTTCCTGATATTGCAAATGGTATCAATTTTAAACTGTAATACTTCCGAAGAAGAAAAATAAATTTTTAAAAACCAGTGTAGTTGAAATGACCAAAAATTTTAGCCTTAATTTAGGTCAAACCAATAAACTGGCTCAGTTATTTTTGAAGTTAACATCAAAATGATCAAATGGTTTAAAAATATTGGTCCGGGGCCATTAATAGCGGCCGCCTTTATTGGTCCAGGTACCGTAACGGTTTGTACATTGGCTGGTGTTAGCTATGGTTTTACCTTGCTTTGGGCTATGGTATTGTCCATTATTGCAACTGTTGTTTTACAAGGAATGTCGGCAAGATTGGGCATCATTACGCAAAAGGGTTTGTCTGAAATTATTAGAACCGAAATTAAAAACCCGGTTTTAAAATTTTTAGCTATTCTTTTAATCCTTTCAGCCATAGTTTTAGGTAATGCAGCATACGAAGGAGGGAATATTACTGGTGGTGTTTTAGGCTTAGAGACCATTGTGAAAAACCCTAGGATTACCATAGGAGAGTTGGGCATTAATTTATTAAGCGTTTTAATAGGTTGCATTGCTTTTGTGCTATTATTTATTGGCAATTACAAAATATTGGAAAAATCGCTCGTAGCATTAGTGATCTTAATGAGTTTGGCTTTTTTGGTCACTGCAATCATAACCAAACCAGATATAACAAAAATTCTTAAAGGCGCTTTTATCCCAACATTTCCAAATGATAGTTTATTTACTGTTATTGCACTTATTGGCACCACGGTTGTGCCTTATAATTTGTTTTTGCACGCATCATTAGTTAAGGAAAGATGGAAATCAAAAACAGACTTGCAATTTGTTAGAAAAGATACCATTATTGCTATTATTTTAGGCGGATTGGTATCTATGTGTATTATAATTTCAGCGGCATCCATACCAAGTCAAGGAGTAAAAAGCGCCACCGATTTGGCTAAGGGTTTAGAGCCACTGTTTGGTAGTTTTGCTAAATACTTTTTGGCTATCGGGTTGTTTTCGGCAGGAATTACGAGTGCCATTACCGCTCCATTGGCTGCAGCTTATGTAACCACTGGTTGTTTAGGGTGGTCTACAAACATGAAAAGCAAAAAATTTAGGACAGTTTGGATAGTGGTTCTGGTTTTAGGAGTTTTATTTTCATCGATTGGTATTAAGCCTATCGAGGTCATTAAGTTTGCGCAAGTTACAAATGGTATTCTATTACCTGTTATTGCAGGATTTTTAATATGGATAATGAATAAAAAATCCGTTTTAGGCGATTATAAAAACACCATAAAACAGAATATTTTAGGGATTTTAATTTTAGGAATTAGTATATTACTGTCTCTTACAACCCTTAATAAAGTATTTAGTTTAAATCTGTTTTAGTGGAAAATAAAATTATCGATATTAATGTAGATATGGGGGAGGGCATTGGTAATGAATCTAAACTTATGCCTTATATTTCTTCGTGTAACATAGCTTGTGGTGGTCACGCGGGTAATTTAGAGACTATGAGACATGTGGTGACATTGGCCAAGCAGAATCGCGTTAAAATTGGAGCGCACCCGTCGTTTCCCGATAAAGAAAATTTTGGAAGAAAAACCATGGAGATGTCATGTGTGGCTTTGTTTACTTCAGTAAAAAATCAAATAAAAGATTTGTTGGCGGTTCTTAATGAGGAAAATGTGCCGTTGCATCACGTAAAACCTCATGGTGCTTTGTACAATTTGGCTGCTACCGATGATAAAATTGCTAATGTTATTGTTGAGGTGATGAAATCGTTAGCAGTTCCGGCTGAACTGTATGTGCCTTTTAACTCGGTGATGGCTCGTGTAGCTGTTAAGAATAATATTCCAGTTTTATATGAAGCATTTGCTGATAGAAATTATAATGCCGATTTGTCCTTGGTGTCACGATCCGAAAAAAACGCCATTGTTGAAGACGCCGATTTAATGTTTCAGCAAGTTTTAAGTATCTATGAAAATCAAAAATTGAGAACAGCGAAAGGGGAATGGGCGATGTTAAAGGCTAATACATTTTGTGTTCATGGCGATCACCCTGATGCGGTAAATATGGTGAAAAGTTTAGCTGGGAAATTACAGGATAAAGGGTATAAGATAAGATAGTGGATGGCTTTTCAACTTGTTTATAAACTTTACGGGCAGTATGCTATTTTAGTGGAATGGCCAGCTTCAATAAATGAAGATATTCTCTCTGATTTATTACAGTTCAAATCGAAATTAATTCAGTTAAATATTGAAAATTTAACAGAGGTTCGGTCGGCTTATAATTCCTTGCTCATTATTTACGAGCAGTTTGATACAGGTTTTAAGGGTGAGGTCAAAAAGCTTAAATCCATTTACGCTTCGAAAGGGGATTTTGTGAAATTAATATCAACTTTATGGAATATTCCAGTATGCTATGATGCTCAATTTGGTATTGACTTAGAAAGCATTTCCAAAGAAAAAAAACTATCAGAGGCTGCTATTGTTAAAGCGCATTACGAATCTGTTTACACCGTGTATTTTATTGGGTTTTTACCAGGGTTTTTATACTTGGGTGGTTTAAATGAAATGTTGGCTATGCCTAGAAAAGGGACTCCAAGACTAAAAATAGAAAAAGGAGCAGTTGCTATCGGCGGTAATCAAACAGGTGTTTACCCCAGTGCCAGTCCCGGTGGTTGGAATATCATAGGAAATTCACCTATTAATTTTTTCAATATCAATAATGATAAGCCTTGTTTTGCATCGGCAGGAGACCGCATAAAATTTCACCCAATAACTATTAAGGAACACGAAGCTATAAAAGCATTGGTAGAGGCCAATGTTTATCAAATAGAAAGTGAGGTGGTTGATGATTAAGGTTTTAAAACCCGGCATGTATTCATCCATTCAAGATTTAGGGCGTTTTGGCTATCAAGAGTTTGGGGTGCCATATTCGGGGGGTATGGACACCTATGCGACCAAAATGGTTAATCTGTTTTTGGGCAATGAAGAAAATGCTGCTGTAATGGAAATAACCATGCTTGGTCCCTCGTTGGAATTTGAATGTGAAACTTTAATTTGTGTTTCTGGTGCAGAAATGAGTCCGAAGCTAAATCAATCGGATATTCCCAATAATAAAGTAATACCTGTAAAAAAAGGAGATGTGTTGTCGTTTGGTAAGTTGAAATTGGGTTTTAGATGTTATTTGGGTGTTTTGGGTGGCTTTAACACTGAAACCGTAATGCAGAGCAGGAGTATGTATGAAGGGATTACTTCGACTCTAAGGATACAAAAAGGGGATATATTACCTGTTGAAATAAGAACATTAAACAACCTGCGGAAACACGCCCATATCAAAGAACGTAAAGATTATTTAAGGACTGAAACGATTGAAGTATTTGAAGGGCCAGAATTCGATTTGCTTTCAAAATCACAGCAAAAAGAATTACTGACTTCAAAATTTTCAATTTCGAAAGATAATAACCGAATGGCCTATCAACTGGCAGAATCTTTCGAAAATGATTTAGAACCGATAATAACTTCAGCAGTAATGCCAGGAACGGTTCAGCTCACACCGTCTGGAAAACTCATTATTTTGATGCGCGATTGCCAAACCACAGGAGGTTATCCTCGGGTTTTGCAGTTGATGGAAATTGCTATAAATGTTTTGGCGCAAAAGTTTACTGGGCAAACCATTCAGTTCAAATGCCTAAACTCTAAACAGGTTTTGATTCGGTAGTTTTATCAGAAACCTTGGTTTCGTTGGCCTTTTCTATATAGTGTTTGTAAATCTTTGTATTTCTCAGGCTAACACTGTCAATGGTAGCTTCTATAATTGATGACGTACCTATTCTATCGGCGCCGGCATCAATGTATTTTAACGCGGTTTCGAAATCACGAATGCCACCAGAAGCTTTAATTTTAGCTCTGTTTTTTATGGTTTTTTTAATGATTTTTACTGCTGTTAGTGTGGCTCCGCTTTTAGTAAACCCGGTGGATGTTTTTATAAAATCAACTTTGCCGTCCAAGCAAATTTCACAAGCCTTTATAATTTCGTTTTTGCTTAATTCTGAAACTTCTATAATGACTTTTAAAGGAGTGTTTCCTATAGCCAGCTTTACGTCTGTAATATCTTTTAAAACCGCCATGTAGTTTTGGCTTTTGAGGAAACTAATGTTGATTACCATGTCTATTTCATCCGCACCATCTTCAATGGCTTTCTCCGCCTCGCAAACTTTTGATGCCGTTGCCATAGTGCCCAATGGAAAACCTACGGTAGAACACACTTTTACTTGGGAGTTTTCTAACATCTGACTGGCCAAAGCTATATAACAACTACTTACACAAACGCTATAATAGCCTAGTTCTTTTGCTGTTTCGCATAATTGTATAATGTCTCGGCTGGTTGCTGTCGGATTTAACAGAGTGTAGTCAATGTAGTTGGAAATTGTCATTTTTTTAAGTAGGGTTTAATTTTGTTGGCGCAAATAGTGAGAGCATATTTGCTTTTTGTTTTATTTATGTCAATTTGGGGACTAACATAAAAACTAAATTATATAAATAATATGATAAATGTTTGTCACTTTTGGTTTTTTAGATTAACGGTAAATTAACTGTGTATTTAACAGATAATATTGAAAAATATTTTATGATTAGGTATATTTTTTTAAGGATTCGCATTAATAAGAAAAGCAACACGCATCCAAAAGAAAGGATTTGTGTTGCTTTTCAACTAACCAACCAAACTAATAGACTGTTTGCAACTTGTTTTGTTACATGAAACAGCTATTAAATTTTAAATTTCTTCTTTTACTAGGTCACCTTGGTTTCTAAATACCAAATTGTCATCAAAAGCATCTAGTAAAATGATGCTGTCTGTTGTTACTTTTCCAGATAAAATTTCTTTGCTTAAAGCGTTAAGTACTTCTTTTTGGATAACGCGTTTTACAGGTCTTGCGCCATATTCTGGGTTGTATCCTTTTTCAGCTAAGTAGTTTATGGCTTCTGAGGTGGCATCAAAAGTAATACCTTGTTTGGCAATCATTTTGGTAACGTTTTTAATTTGTAGGCCAACTATATCTATGATGTTTTCCTTACTTAATGGCGTAAACATAATCGTGTCGTCAATACGGTTTAAAAACTCTGGTTTTACCGATTGTTTTAGTAGGGCCAGTACATCAACTTTAGCGCCTTCAATGGCAGTTTCAATATCTTTTGTTGCCTCAAAGCGTTCTTGTATAATATGGCTTCCTATATTGGAAGTCATTATGATGATCGTGTTTTTAAAGTCAGCAACTCTCCCTTTGTTGTCTGTTAAACGACCTTCGTCCAATACTTGTAATAAGATGTTGAATGCATCTGGATGTGCTTTTTCAATTTCATCCAAAAGCACGACTGAGTATGGCTTTCTTCTTACGGCTTCGGTTAACTGGCCGCCTTCATCGTAACCCACATATCCTGGAGGAGCACCTACTAATCGGCTCACGGCATGGCGTTCTTGGTATTCGCTCATATCGATTCGGGTCATGGAATTTTCATTGTCGAATAAATACTCGGCCAATGCTTTTGCCAATTCCGTTTTACCAACCCCAGTAGTACCGAGAAATAGAAATGTTCCAATAGGCTTTTGCGGATTCTGCAAGCCTGCACGACTTCTGCGGACGGCATCACTCACGGCTTCAATGGCTTCTTCTTGGCCAACTACCCGTTTGTGCAATTCGTCCTCAAGTTTCAATAGCTTTTCGCGTTCACTTTGAAGCATTTTAGTAACGGGAATACCCGTCCATTTAGCAACCACTTCGGCAATATCATCATAAGTGACTTCTTCTTTAATTAAAGACGTTTCCCCTTGTTCCTCTAATTGCTTTTGGTAAACTTCCAGCTGCTCTTGGGCTTGTTTTATTTTGCCGTAGCGCAACTCGGCTACTTTTCCGTAATCGCCTTCGCGTTCCGCCTTTTCAGCTTCTAATTTAAAGTTTTCAATATCCTGTTTCGTGTTCTGAATATTGTCCACAACTTCTTTTTCGCTTTTCCACTTTGCGTTAATTTCATTGCGCTCTTCTTTTAAATTTGCTAAATCGGAACGCAGACTTTTCAGCTTAGCTTCGTCTTTTTCACGTTTAATGGCCTCGATTTCAATTTCAAGCTGCATGATTTTTCTATCTAAAACATCCAATTCTTCAGGTTTGGAGTTGATTTCCATACGCATTTTTGAAGCGGCCTCATCCATTAGGTCAATCGCTTTGTCTGGTAAAAAACGATTGGTAATGTAGCGTTGCGATAATTCCACTGCACCAATAATGGCATCATCTTTAATCCGCACTTTGTGGTGTGTTTCATATTTTTCTTTGATACCACGTAATATTGAAATGGCACTTTCGGTATCGGGCTCGTTTACAGTTACCCTTTGGAAACGACGCTCTAAAGCCTTGTCTTTTTCAAAATACTTTTGGTATTCATCTAAAGTTGTGGCACCAATAGCGCGCAGTTCGCCACGGGCTAGGGCAGGCTTTAAAATATTGGCGGCATCCATAGCGCCTTGTCCGCCACCAGCACCAACAAGGGTGTGTATTTCGTCAATGAATAGTACAATATCACCATCGCTGGTCGTCACCTCTTTAATAACGGCTTTTAAGCGTTCTTCAAATTCACCTTTATATTTTGCGCCAGCAATTAAAGCACCCATATCAAGTGCAAAAATTTGTTTGTCCTTTAGGTTTTCAGGGATATCACCATCAATAATACGGTGTGCCAAACCTTCTGCAATGGCTGTTTTACCTGTGCCGGGTTCACCCACCAAAATAGGATTGTTTTTGGTTCGTCGTGATAAAATTTGTAGAATCCTACGGATTTCCTCATCACGACCAATAACCGGATCCAACTTGCCATCTTTGGCCAATTGGTTTAGGTTTTTGGCGTATTTATTAAGCGAATTATAAGTGTCTTCTTGGCTTTGGGATGTTACGCGGTCGCCTTGTCTAAGCTCGGTAATAGCAGCAGTCAAGGTCTTTTCGGTAACGCCTTGGTCTTTTAACATTTGTGCTATTTTGCTGTTCGATTTAAAAACAGCTAAAATTAAATGCTCAATGGATACGTAATCGTCTTTCTTTTTTTTTGCGATGATTGCAGCTTCATTAAGTGTTTTTCCAGCTTCACGGGACAGCATGATTTCGCCACCCGAAACTTTCGAGAAACTTTCCAGTTGCTTGTCTAAAGCTTGTTGTAAAATGGAAACGTTTACATTCAACTTTTTTAAAAGGAATGGTAATACGTTTTCATCAACCTCGAAAATACCTTTAAAAAGGTGTTCATTTTCAATTTGTTGATGACCAAAGCCCTGGGCAATCTGTTGGGCTTGCTGGATGGCTTCCTGCGACTTTATGGTATAATTGTTCAAGTTCATATCTTTGTTTTTTTTATGTTTTTATTCCGGCCTTTACGCAGGAAGATTTTTATTGTTTTACATTTACAATTTGAATAAGTCAATTATCTTACCAACTCAATCAAGAAGACAAAATGTCTGCTAATCACTGATTTATAGTGACTTTTTGTCGGTATGTAAGATTGTGTATTTGTTTCGACTGAGTAAATGATTAAAAGAGATTGCCGCTCATGCGGAAATAGAAAAAGAAAATTAATTTATGGGAATATTAAATAAAATTTTCGGTGGTTCAGACGCGCCGAAAGAAGAAGAAAAATTGCCTTGGGTTGAATTGAACGACCTTAACCAGTTGGACGATATCAAACAAAAATCGAGTACCAAAACGCAAGTCATTTTTAAACATTCCACGCGATGTGGCATCAGCCGAATGGTGAAAAACCAATTTGAAAGCGACTTCAGTTTTAAAGAAAACCATATGGAATTATACTTTTTGGATTTGATTGCTTTCCGAGATGTTTCCAACACTATTTCCAATTTGTTTCAGGTCGTTCACCAATCGCCACAGCTTTTGGTGATTAAAAATGGAACCGTTGTGGCGCACGATAGTCACGGGGCTATTAACGATCTTGATTTAAGTAAGTATATATAAATGGAACTCGATTGCCTATTTGTCTATGGCACCCTTCTAAAAGATTCTAACCATGAAATGGCTCGATTTCTAGAGGCGCATTCCGAGTGTTTGGGTAATGGTTACTTCTTCGGAAAACTCTACATGGTATCGTGGTATCCAGGGGCGGTTTTAAGTAAAAATACTTCCGAAAAAGTACATGGCAAAATATTCAAATTGCATGATGCCAATGCCGTTTTTGAAGTCTTGGATAACTACGAAGGTGCTGGCGACAATCAACCAAAACCTAATTTATACAAAAAAGCATTGGTTACTTCCTATTTAGAGGGTGGCATAGCCATGAAAACTTGGATCTATCTTTACAATTTAAGTACTTCAAATTTAGAGCAAATTACTTCCGGGAAGTTTTTTGAATAAACTATACGAAAGATTTAATAATCATATCTGTCTAAATTCCTTATTTTAGTGTTTTGTACCTATTAAATCAGCTTCTATAAGAATGAATTTCAACTACAATCATTTACATGTGCAACGGTTTTTTCTAATTTCTATTTTGGTGCTTTTTAGTCTGTCCATATATTCCCAAGACTTTTCCAAAATGAAGGTAGCAGATATTTACAGGAATCTTTGTTCTAGTTGTCATGTAACTGGAGCTATTGGGGGTAGTTTAAAGGATGGTATTTGGAAAAATGGAAATACTGATTATGCTTTATTAAAGTCTATAAAATATGGTATTCCCGAAAAAGGAATGGCCGCCTTTAATAATACGCTAACAGATAGGCAATTAAGGGCTATTGTAGTTTATATAAGAGAGTTGGAAGCCAAGGATAAAAATAATCCAGCCAATACAAAGCCCTATAAAGGTTCCAATGGTATCATTCGCACGCAGTATCACGACTATAAGATTAAGATACTAGTGGAAGGATTTAAAACGCCATGGTCCATTGCTTTTCTTCCAAATGGAGAAAAGTTGGTAACCGAAAGATTGGGGGCTATACATCTTATTAGTGCCAATAATAAGCTTGATACTATTCCTGTCGAAAATACCCCTGAGGTCATTTTTGATGGTCCTGAAGGAGGGATGATGGATATAGCTCTTCATCCTGAGTATAAAAATAATGGATGGATTTATTTGGCATTTGCGGATGGATGGCGCGATGCCAATGGTAAGTCAAGGTCGCAAACGGCAATCGTGAGGGGAAGAATAAGGAACCATAAATGGGTAGATCAGGAATGGATTTATAAAGCCGATTCTAAATTTTACATGAGGTCTGGGGCTCACTTTGGCACGCGTATAGCCTTTAAAAATGGTTATGTATATTTTGTAATTGGAGAGAGAGGAGCCATGGGTCAAGCACAGGACTTAACAAGACCGAACGGAAAAATCATGAGGCTTCATGATGATGGTAAAATACCCACCGACAATCCGTTTATTAACGATGACAATATACCAGATGCTATATGGAGTTATGGTCACAGAAACCCTCAGGGCTTGGTTGTAAGTTCGGATAATAAACTTTATGCCACAGAGCATGGAGCGAGAGGAGGTGATGAGTTTAACCTGATCATGAAGGGCAAAAATTATGGCTGGCCAGTAATTACGCATGGCATTAACTACAACGGTCAACCAATCACTTCTAAAACAGAACAAGAAGGTATGGAACAACCATTGGTACAGTGGACGCCTTCAATTGCTCCTTGTGGATTAACTCAATATCAAGGAGAAATATTTCCCAATTGGGAAAACGATTTTTTTGCTGGAAGCTTAAAAGCCGAAGAACTCCGTAGGATACGCATTAATGAGGGGCAAGCATCGAAACAGGAGATTATTTTGAAAGGTATGGGGCGAATTCGAGATGTGAGAACAGGACCAGATGGGACAATTTACATACTAACCGACGAACCGGCAAGACTTCTTCAGATGGTTCCAGTGGATTGAAAATAAATGTTTTAGTGTGCCGATTTTATAAAATTTACCTTGTTGTAAATATCACTTATGGAAAGGGTAAAAGAATTATTAGGCTCTAAAATTTAAATATTTGATAATGAATATGGCAAAGGTATTTTGTTGATATAAAATTTTACGTAAACCAAGATTTTGTAATTAATTATAACTAGCTAGTTTTCTAAATGTAGAGTAGCCCTATGTATTTAATTTTTAATAAGAAAAATCTAACTTCGTTTTCCTATGCAATCCCGATAGTTATCGGGATTGCTTCATTGTCAATCGATAAAATAAATTGAAACTATAGTTTATCTTTACGTTATAAGTAATTAAAGAAACGTGCTAACTAACCAAGAAGCGAAATATTTATTAGTACTTGAAAAAGTATTAACTGACCCAAACCAAATTATAGATTTTTCCAAAAATAAAAATACGGTATAGAACAGCGTAAAAAGTTCTGTTTTTTCGCTGCGTTCGTACTACAATATTGCTTATCTTTAAGTAAAGTTTGAATTAGCCATAACCCCAACTGCAATGGCATTTTTAAAAACACTTAAAACTCTAGTTTATCCTGTTACACTGTTAACAATTATTACGCTTTTTAGTATTGGTTTTAGTATACAAGCTATATATATCGGCCTTACTTATGAAAGCCCGGCCATCATCTATACATTCGTTGTAGTCCCTATTACTTTGTTTATTGTTGGTTTGTATGCTGTAGATAGAGTACTTGTTAAAAAGGTATCGTATTTCAAATTGATGATTGCAGAGCTTGCTATTATAACAGGTATAGTGCTGGGGGGAGATGTGTTGTTTGACTACGGTAATAGTTATCTCGATGTACGTGTTTCTACTCCTGAAGATTATATTTTGGTAATATTCGATGCAGATGAAAACTCTCTGGATAGATTTAGTAAAAAAGGTCTGTTTGGAAAAGAACTCCTTGTGGAGGATTCCAACATCGTGCACTTGGGAAAATCAATGGTTTCAAAAAAAGATTTGCGTATTGTGCCTCCCGAGTCATGGATAGGGACTTATACAACTGAAGGGAAGTATGATCTTCAAGGAGATTCTATACATTACACGTACATGTTTAAAACAAATTCCAATAATGATTATTTGCGTTCTTCCCAAGTTTATATTGATAGTTTAATAGTTGAGGAGTTGCATTAAACGTATCGAAAATACGATTCCTAAAAAAGAGGTTCTTTTTAAACTGATGTACCCAACACCGCTGCCCGTATACAAGCTTAATGCCATGAGATTGCATAAGTTTAGCAAATTTTCTAAATATAAATAGCGTTACGAATTTAATTTTTAGTAGGAAAAATCGACTTCTCATTCCTGTATTGTCCCGCTAGTTATCGGGATTGTATCAGTATCAATCGATAAAATGAATGGAGACCACATTCTATCTTTATGTTGGGCACAATTTAAGTTTTACAATTTTCGTATATTTATGTATGAAAATTTCATACAATGAAAAGTGTAATAAGTAATTCAAAAAACAAATTCATTGTCGTTGTAGTTAGCTTATTTATTCTTCAAAGTTGCTCCGAAAATATAAATAACGTTGATGATTATAATCCAGATTTAGCTGTTTCATGGAATGAAAAAATAATGGAACTGGCTGTATCAGAAGATAATCTTCTCACCCTCAAAGGAGTAAGAGCTGCAGCTATGATGCATACAGCAATGCACGACGCACTTAATAGTATAATTCCTAAATATGAATCTTATGCTTTTAAAGGAAAATACGAACAATCAAACCCTATTGTGGCAGCATCTTATGCTGCTTATGAAGTAACGGTCAGTCAGTATCCCGATGCAAAGGATATTCTAGAGCTTGAGCTAAATAATTGGTTAAAGACTATTACTGATAAAAAAGGTAAAAAAGCTGGAAAAAAAATAGGAGAAGAGGCTGCCAGAGCTGTTTTGACTTATCGTGCAGATGACAAATGGGATGGAGAAGCCGAATACGTTTGGCACCCAATGGCACCAGGCGTTTATGCAGAATTCAATGAACACAGTGGCACACCAGAAGGTTTTATCTTTGGTTCAGGATGGGCGAAAGCTAAACCCTTCCTACTACCAAAGCAGGATTATTTTAGATCTCCGCCACCACCTGACATTAGTAGCAACCTTTATGCAAGCGCGTTTAATGAGGTAAAAGAAGTAGGAAGTTTTGAAAGTAAAACTAGAACAAAAGACCAAGCTCATCTAGCAATGTGGTGGAAAGATTTTGTTGAAAAATCTCATAATCGTCTCACAAGACAATTGGTTAAAATTGAAAATTTAAATCTATGGGAGGCAACAAGGGTATTTTCCTTGATGAATATGACAATTTATGATGCCTACGTTAATGTTTTTGATAATAAATTTCATTATAATCATTGGAGACCATATACTGCTATTAGATGGGCGGATAACGATGGGAATCCAAATACCAAATTAGATTCTGACTGGAATAATCTTCATAAACATACTTATGCATTTCCGTCTTACCCTTCGGCACACGGGAGTGCGAGTAGTGCTGCAATGACTGTACTGGCCAACACCTTAGGAACTGGTAACAATTATGAATTTACAATGACAACAGAGGAAGTGGAAAGGGCAGGGCCATATTCGGAAAAAATAAAAATGATTCCCCCCACTCGTACATTCAAGAGTTTCAATGAAGCTGGATTGGAAGCAGCTATGTCAAGAGTTTATCTGGGCATCCATTTCAGATATGATTCAGAAGAAGGACATAAGTTAGGAAATAAAATAGGTGAATATGCAACTAAAAATTTCCTTAAACCAATTACTAATTTATAAAAAACTGTATCCAACTCCTGATATCTCCCGTCTGTGACTGGTGCAGTACAACTCAAGTTTAAAATACTCTAATCAAATTTAAGAGGGCCTATACAGAAAACCATTCGGTAAAACCGAATTGCGTGGAAAAACTCAAAAAAGGACTTTATTTACGCTTGTTTAATTTTCTAAATATTAGTAGCGCTACGTATTTTATTTTTAGTAGGAAAATTAAACAGATATACTACTGGTCATTCCTTTTTATTTAGGGTCTGCACTAGACCATATACCATTATTCAACCACAAGTAGTCTCAGGTAGAAAATTTAAAAACAACCATTACTTAACTTCATTAAAAGAGTTCTAATAAATGATTACTTTTTTAATGGTACTACCTGAATTCGTTTTGATTTCCACACTGTATAACCCTTTAGACAAATTAGCTGTTTTTACCAAGGTTTTATTGGTTGAAATTAAATGTTGGCCCAAACTATTATAGATATTTAACTCAAGTAATTCTATTCCTTCAGCTAAATCTATATTAAATTCATTTTTTACGGGGTTAGGATATATTTTTGACTGCGATAAAACATTGTATTCTGTTGATAAAACTCCGCTCAAATCAAACACTCTAGCCTGGCCAGTAAACGACCCATTTGAGTCATTGCCAACCTCCCCAATAGCGACAAATGAGCCATCGGAAGAAAGGCTAAGGCTAGTACCCGATAGATCACCAGCAGATTCCCCGTTAATATCAGAACCAATAGAGGTCCAAACCCCTGAGATATTCTTATAGACTTTAGTATAGCCTGTTCTAGAGTTGTGAGATATGGAACCAACAGCCAAAACAGACCCATTGGATGATAGGCTTATACTAGTGCCCAATCCATCATTAGGCGCTTCTCCTTCTATTTCTGAGCCTATCTGCACCCAATTTCCCTCTTGATACTCAAATACTCTGACATGGCCAGAATCCGAGCCACTTGTACCATTATGATTGGGAGCTCCAACAGCTATAACAGTACCGGACCCCGAAAGGCTTATTCGGTTAAATCGGTCATCATTGTTTTCCCCAACAAGATCATTGCCCAACTGTGCCCAATCTGTACTTTGAAATTGAAACACTTTTACTTGACCTGTTGCTGCATTATGGCCTCTGGCAGCAACCGCTACAATGGAACCATCAGATGATATATCCACCTGATACCCAAATTGGTCTCCAGCGTTATCTCCATAAAGGTCACCTCCAATTTTTGTCCAAGTGCCTCCCTGATTTTCATAGACTTTAACATAACCCCTTCCTGAACTATAATTATAAGCTCCAACAGCTAAAAAATTACCTTCAGAGGATATATCTACACTTTCACCCAATATCGCATTGAAATCAGTACCATCAAAACGACCAATCTCTACCCAAGTTCCTCCTTGATTTTCAAGGATCCGTACATAACCCAAATAAGAATTTCCAGCGGGAGCACCAACAGCTAAAATAGAACCATCTGCTGATAGGCTTAAACTTGTTCCTAATTGATGTTGTTCATCATCCCCAATAATATCAGACCCTATTTGTGTCCAGGTCCCCCCTTGATTCTCATAGACTCTGGCAGCTCCAGAAAAATTGTTGAAACCCTCGCCTCCTATGGCCAATGTAGAACCATTCTCAGAGAGAGAAACAGACCTGCCATAATTATCATTGGATGCAGTGCCTTCAATGCTCGAATCAACAAGCACTTGACTAAAGGTAATTAAAGGTAAAATTAAAATTGAGGCAATCAGATAATGTAAAAGTGTTCTCATAATTTAAGATTTAATTTCTCTTAATTTATGAAATTTAATTCAAATAGCTGATAATTAAATGTTTAAATAATATAACAATAAACCGTATTCCAGATTAAACCCTTTTAAATAAAACCAAAGGGGTGTATAAGGATTGAAAAACAAAATACCATTA
The DNA here is from genome assembly GCF_045446075.1 of Flavisericum labens. Taxonomy (NCBI): domain Bacteria; kingdom Pseudomonadati; phylum Bacteroidota; class Flavobacteriia; order Flavobacteriales; family Flavobacteriaceae; genus Flavisericum; species Flavisericum labens. Next base: position 347,843 of record NZ_JBJJBQ010000002.1, read on the forward strand.
TCCAACTACCGGGTAAAAATAATTGCTTGGTTTTAACCTTCTTTGAAAATCCTGATGATTTTCCATTGTTCGTTCTATCTTTAAGTAAGTTGGGTGTTCGTACACGCAATTAATCTTTCAAAACTCGATAAGCATGAATCAAAAAAAAACACAAAAACGCCCAATCTAAATCGGGCGTTTTTTTTATTTTCTAATTCAAAGAATATGAATTCATAATGTTTTTCAGTTGGAGTTTCAGGTCTTCTCCAGAGTCATAAATCATTTGCTCTTCGGTAGGGAAGGGCACAGCACGACGTTGTAAAAAGGGCAATAGGGTGGTTTCCAAAGCACGGCGGTCGCCACGGGCATCGGCATAAATATGCTCAAACACAAACTCGCTATCCACCGGGAAAGCATCAGTAAGTTGTTTGGTGTTTAAGTTATAGTATTCCACATTTCCGGTAACCTGTACGGCCTTAAATTGCGTAAATTCGTAAAACTCGCAACGTACGGTTTTTAGGTTGTCAATTTCAATGGCGTTACCCAAGCTATCTTTTACTTGGTTGCCACGCTCATCCAACAACAATTTTTTGCCATCAACAATTTGCTTCTCCTTGATGATTTGGCGTTCCTTTACTTGCTCTGGCGAGGTGTTTATTTCACGCAGGTTAACACGCATGTTATAATCGTAATTAACCTCTTTTGTTGGGTTGTTGTGGTACACCGTCCAAAGGTTGTTTAATCCATAAGTGCTGAAGTTCAATAAATCTGTTTCCAAACGTTGTGGAATCACTTTTTGGGTGTCGTTAATCATTTCAACCAAAACAAAGTCAGTCCCATTTTGGTGGGCCACTTCCATAAGTTGGCGTACATCTTTGTAATTGGGGTTGATGTTTTCAATCTCTTGAAATTGCTCGTAGGCCGCTCTAAAATCGAATTTGTTGTTAGATTTTAAAAGGGCTACAGCGTTGATGTATATTTGTTCTGAAGCACTGTTTTTGGCAGCGATGATATCGTTATGATAATTAGAGAAATTAAAACGCATCTCTTGGCCATCAACGTAAAGCGGTAAAATGGGCTTGATACGCTCCTGCCTGTTATCCAAATCTACATAAGCATCATAAATACGGATGTAGTTTTCGGGGTTGCTGTCTCTTTTTAAGAATGCGATGTTATCTAAATCACGTGCCGTTGCTTTGCTATAGGCTTCCTGTAGCATGACGATAAAATCGTTTTTGCCTTTTTTGTCTTTGTTGGTACGCAGTTTTCCTAAGGCATAAGAAATAGCTTGGTCGTAATTGCCAACACTAACGGCTTTTTCTATTTGTTTGCTGGTGCTGCAAGAAAGCACGGTAAGTATTACTAAGCTGAAAAGTAAAAGTTTTTTCATCGGTTATAAGTTTAGGTTTATTTGGGTACCATTTCAATTTTGATGCCAAAATAAACAAATAACCGATTAAAAACAAATAAATCCGATTAAATGAGTAAATATTTTATGTTTTGTAAATTTAAGATTACTTTTTGCTAAAAATGGGAAGTAATTTAGTAGATACTTCACCAAAACCAATACGGGTTCCATCGTTTTCGCAATAGCCACGCATAATAACCGTGTCGTTATCGTTTATGAATTTGCGTTCGCTGCCGTCTTTTAGTTTAATGGGTTTTTCGCCTTTCCAGGTCAGTTCCAACATAGAGCCGTAGCTGTCTTCAGTCGGACCAGAAATAGTACCGCTACCCATCATATCGCCTGAATTTACTGGGCATCCGTTAACCGTATGGTGTGCCAGTTGTTGTACCATATTCCAATACAGGTGCTTAAAATTACTTTTGCTTACCACGGTTTCTTTCGCACCGTTCGGCTGAATGGATACTTCTAAATTAATATCGTAACTTTTTTTGCCTTTGTATTTTAGATAATCCAATTGCGGCTTAAGTGGTTTTGGTCCGGTTACGCGGAAAGGTTCCAAAGCATCTAAAGTGACAATCCACGGTGAAATGGAGGTCGCAAAACTTTTTGCCAAAAACGGGCCCAGTGGCACGTATTCCCACTTTTGGATGTCGCGGGCGCTCCAATCGTTCATCAATACCAAACCGAAAATATATTCTTCAGCTTCGTTAATGGGAATGGATTCACCCAAATCGTTCGCATCGGTAGTAATAAAGGCCATTTCCAATTCAAAATCTACCAACCTACTTGGGCCAAATACTGGTTCGGTAGCGCCATTGGGTAAAGCTTGACCTTGTGGGCGGCGTACTGGAATTCCAGAAGGAATGATGGACGAGCTTCTGCCGTGATACCCCACGGGAATGTGCAGCCAATTGGGCAACAGTGCGTTTTCTGAATCTCTAAACATGCTGCCAACATTGGTGGCGTGCTCTATACTCGAGTAAAAATCGGTATAATCGCCAATTTGAACCGGTAATTGCATTTCTATTTCATCCAATCGAAACAGCACCGTTTGCTTATGGCTTTTGTTATTTTTTAAGGTTTCGTTGTTGCTATCGAATATTTCTGCAATGCGATTTCTAACGGCACGCCATGTTTTTCTGCCGTCAGCAATAAAATCATTAAGCGTGTCTTGCAGAAAAATATCGTCGGTAAGTGCAATGCCATCAAAGTACCCCAATTGGTGCAGTGCCCCCAAATCTATGGCGGTATCACCAATACGCGTACCAATCGTAATAATATCGTCGCGCGTAAGAAACACCCCAAAAGGAATGTTTTGAATCGGGAAATCGGAGTTTTTGTCAACGTGTAGCCACGAAGTTCTATCTGGGTTGTTAGCGGATAATGGCATGACTTTATAAGTTTTATTAGAGTTTGTTATTTATTGTAATCTAATCAAACCTACATAATTTTTTTATTTTAAATTAAAAAAACACAAAAAATATGATGTGCATGTAATCGTTAATAACCCGGTTAAAAACTTCACACTAAATGCACATTTTTTGGTGGCGTTAAGTAATCTATTTGTTATTTTTGCCGAATATTTAACTAGAACATCATTTTATATGCAACGCGACGAACAAATTTTTGAACTTATACAAGCCGAAAAAGAGCGCCAATTACATGGTATTGAACTGATTGCTTCAGAGAATTTTGTAAGCGAACAAGTTATGGAAGCTGCCGGATCGGTATTAACTAATAAATATGCAGAGGGTTACCCTGGAAAACGCTATTATGGCGGTTGTGAAGTGGTTGATGAGGTAGAACAAATAGCCATTGATAGAGCAAAAACATTGTTCGGTGCGGCTTACGTTAATGTACAGCCACACTCTGGTAGTCAGGCTAATACGGCGGTTTACCATGCGTGTTTAAAGCCAGGCGATAAAATTTTAGGCTTCGACCTTTCGCACGGTGGGCATTTAACGCACGGTTCGCCAGTAAATTTTTCTGGTAAATTATACAACCCTGTTTTTTATGGTGTTGAGCAAGAAACAGGTGTTTTAAACTACGATAAAATTCAAGAGATTGCCACTAAAGAGCAACCTAAATTAATCATTGCTGGTGCTTCTGCTTATTCTCGTGATATCGATTTTAAGCGTTTTAGAGAAATAGCTGATAGCGTTGGAGCTATTTTGTTAGCCGATATATCGCATCCTGCTGGTTTGATTGCCAAAGGTATATTAAACGACCCACTTCCGCACTGTCACGTTGTAACGACCACAACGCATAAAACATTGCGTGGTCCAAGAGGTGGAATGATTATGATGGGGCAGGATTTTGAAAACCCTTTCGGAATAAAATTGAAAAACGGAAACTTACGTAAAATGTCGTCTTTATTGGACTCTGCTGTATTCCCTGGAAATCAAGGAGGTCCATTAGAGCATATTATTGCGGCCAAAGCTATTGCTTTCGGAGAAGCGTTAACAGACAACTTTTTAAACTACCAGTTGCAGGTTAAGAAAAATGCCAGCAAAATGGCAGATGCCTTGGTTGAAAAAGGATACAACATTATTTCTGGTGGAACCGATAACCACTGTATGCTGATTGATTTGCGTAACAAGAACCTTTCTGGGAAAGATGCTGAGCAAGCCTTGGTTAAAGCCGATATTACGGTGAATAAGAATATGGTGCCTTTTGATGATAAGTCGCCATTTGTAACCTCGGGTATCCGTTTGGGTGTTGCTGCAGTAACGACGCGTGGATTAAAAGAAGACGATATGCTAGCTATTGTTGAATTGTTGGATGAAGTGATTACCAATTTTGAAGACGATACCACTTTAGAAGCAGTAAAAGTGAAAGTAAACGCTATGATGAAAGGTAAGCCTTTGTTTGTATAGAGTGTCGTCATGTTGAACTTGGTTCAGCATCGCATAATTCAGCATCACATAATATAGAGAGAACCTGAAACAAGTTCAGGTTGACAATAAAAAATCCCGTCAAGTAGCGGGATTTTTTGTTTTTAATTGTAAAGTAATTTATTTAAATATTGATTATCATAAATAGAAGATTTTGATGATGATTTTAGTTGCAATTAACTTTTCTTCTTACTTATTCTCCACCTCCAACAGAAGTCTAAACTTATTGAATGTTGATATTTTAATTTGGATGATGGGTTAACCATAAAAAAATCAGGGCGATATACTATACCAATATTCAAATGTCTACCAATCTTGTAGTATGTATTTAAATTTAAACCTAATGATTGATTAGAAACCGATTTACCAATTTGATTTGGCGGCATATAATCTTCTCCAAAGTATCTTATGCGCCATGTGTACCATGTATAACTTAAACCATAACCAATTATGAACTTTTTCAAATTATGGTTATTAATTAAGCTAATATTACTGGAATATTGGTCTTCTAAAATACCATCTATATAATCTATTCCCATTGGTACAGGAACTTCATATTCCATTTGATTACTAAACACAATACTTGCAAATTTGTTTTTGGAATATTGATATCCTACAGAACCTGAAACACCCCAAAACCCAATACCAGATTTATTGGTTTCTCCTTCGGGTTGTGAGTAAAAGTTATTGACGTATGGTATGGAAAACATAATTTCCACCTCTCCAATTTTATCTGCGTTTTGGCATATTGCATGTTCAGTCAAAAAAAATGCATATAACATTAGCAAAACCTTGAGGCACTTCATCAACAGATATTATTTCTTTGTGGTTTGTTTGAGGTGATTTATTCTATACTGAAATGCTATTCCTTAGTTTTATAGTAATCCTGTAAAACATAAAAAGCTTTTTTCTTTTGTCCTTTTTCAGAAATCACACCTTTTCGGTTCCAGCCATCTTGAACGCCTCTTAACTGTCTTAACGGTGACATAAAATCAACAAGAATCCACGGTGTCATACCAGCTAAGCCGTCAATCTTGTCGAACATGGCAATGCTTTCTTTGTAGTGGTATTCTTGGAATTCTTCACTCCAACGGGTTAATTTATCAGCATGAAAACCTTGCAGGGCTCCGCTACCAAACTCACTTATAATAATAGGTTTTTCATAGCTTGATGTAAACGATTTTTTTTTGGCTTCCTCAGGTAAACCGCCATACCATCCCAGATATTCATTTAAACTGATAATATCCAGTTTTTCGATAAGGGGGTCGTTATAGGTGTAAACACTGTCTGGATGTCCATCTTTTTCTTGGTCTTTTTTGATAGCTGCAGAAATTAATCGGGTGTTATCTATACCTCTAATGTAGTCGGCCAATTCAGATAAAAAGGCAGTGCGCTTTTCATTTGGAGCCGTTTCATTGGCTATGGACCAAATAATGGAACAGGCTCGGTTATAATCTCGATTGATAAGTTCTGAATACTGTTGTTTGGCTTTTTTGAGTACTTCTGGATTTCCCCATTGAATACCCCAATACAAAGGCAACTCCTCCCAAAGTAAAATACCTTTTTGATCGGCAAGGCGAACAATGTTTTCTTGATGAGGGTAATGGGCTAACCTTAAAAAGTTGCAGCCCAGTTGCTCCGCCCAGTCCAGCATTAATTTGGCATCTTCAATAGTATTGGCTCTGTCTTTTCTAAGTGGGTTTTCGTCATGTAAACAAATACCTCTTAAGAAAATGGGCTTGCCGTTTAATAAAATTTGTTTTCCAACTGTTTCAATGGTTCTAAAACCAATTTGGTCTTCAAGAGTGTCAGCACCGGTCTCTAAAATCACTTGATATAATTTAGGGATTTCGGGCGACCATAATTCAATATTTCTAGCCTCAACTGAAAATTTGGTTATGCCGTTCGGATTAATTTTAATGATTTGGTTTACATTTAATTCTGGAATTTTGATTTTGGCACTTTCAGGAAAATGGTCACCAACAAGCTCAATTTTACCGTTTATTTTTTTCGTTCTTTTGTTGAGCGTCGATTTATCAAGTGCTATAAAATAATTACCGATAAAAGTTTTAGGGACTTCGATTAATTTAACATCGCGAATGATGCCACCGTGGTTGAACCAATCGGTAACTTCAGCAGGGATATTTTCTGGCTTTCGGGTATTGTTAACGCCAATGATTAAAAAGTTATCTTTTGCTTTTAATAAACCGGTGATTTCGAATGAAAATGGCGTAAATCCGCCCTCATGTTTTCCTAAAATTTCACCGTTAAACGTAACAGTGGTGATGTAGTTGGCGGCACCAATATTGATGAAATAGCGTTTGTTGGGGTCTATATTATTTTTGTTGAAGGTGCGTTTGTACCAAATATTTCCTTCATAATAGGTAAGCTCGGGTTTTTGAGAGTTCCAGTTGCCGGGAACCCAAAGGGTTTGGCCTGAATCAAAACTATATTCCACACGGTCTGTTTTATCTTTGGATATGGCATTTTTATAAATGGGCATAAAGCCCAATCTTCCCGTTTGATAGCGGTCCAAAATATATTCCCATTTACCATTTAAACTCGTATAGGTTCGGTTTTGTGTGTTGGAAATAAAAACATCTTGAGCGTGCGTTAAGCCGAAAGGAGTTAATATTATAATGAAAAATAAGATTTTGATTTTTCTCAGGTGCTTAGAAAATACCATTGGGTTTTAGTTTATGTTTAGTGTTCTAGTTTAATTTACTATATTGGAAATGGCAGTGCATAATTATTGTTAACTTGAGTATAACAAAATCTTGTCATCTATGTTTGAAGCATGTTTAGGATGGTCAACTTTTGTATACTAGGAAACGAAGTTAATTCAAACTTTTTATAGAATCAAATTCAGTTGTTTTTAGTTTTCTTCTTCTTCAGGAAAAGTAATATGTTGGTAAGCGCCTAAATCTGGTGAAGTGGTTCTGTCAATATTTAAAATATCGAATGGCACTTGTAAGGCAAAGGAAGCCAAGCCGCGGTTTATAGCTGCAGAATCCTCACCAATAATCAGTTGATTTTCATCGGAATTTAAAAAGTTGGGGTCTTGGTTGAAAATATTACCTTCATAAAGATTGGTATCTTCCAAATCATAATTAGGCCCAGTAAGGTTTGTGTTTCGACTATCAAAACGAATGAGGCAATTGGTGAACTTAAAATTGAACACCACATTGTCGTCTTCCAACTCATCTAACAAAATTTCGGGGTTATCGTTTCCATAAATAATGCAGTTGTTAAAGTTGGCTTCGGTTAAATCGGCTAGGGCTGCATTGTTGTCTTCATCCAAAACAAAATTATTTAGCAATAATGCAGGAAATTGCCGTGCACTGGTATCCCAATAATTGGCAATGGTACTATGTGTAAAATTGTACTTGCCGCCCAATGTACCCGCAAACGAAGACAGCCCCGAATTATTAATAATTACGTTTTCGCCCAAAATAGATGTATTACGGCCCAAAACACCAAAGCTACTGGAGTTATAAACTTGTGAATTGGTCATGGTCAATTTGTTGTTGATTCCATTGGGATTGCCATCACACAAAATACCAATGGTAGAATTTTTAATAGTAGCGTAATTGATGGTGTTGTTTACACTGCCATCCAATAGCCAAATAGCTCCCCATTGCCCAGGTACGTCACTATATAATGGCTCTAAGCGGTCGCCTTCAAAAATCACTTCGTTTTCCAGTAACTCTTGGTCGGTACTGTAGACGCCATTCACGTTTATAGAAGCCCCGTTGGAAACAATTAGTCCAGAATTATCATGAAAATGAAGTCGTGCTCCAGCTTCAACGGTTAAGGTTTTACCGGTTGGAACGGTGGCAAAACCATAAATAACATAAGGTTTTTCGTTAGTAAATGTGAGTTCGTCGTCACGGAGCTCGCGTCCCTGCAAATCGGTTTCAAACAGTTCTCCACCTAAATTCAGGGTGAGCGTTTCAATAACCTTAGTAGTGCCATCACGTTCTGGATAAATAAAAATGGCATCTTTAACTAAAGTGACCAATTCTACTTTTTGCAGATTGCTTCCTGCATCAAATTCTATTTGGTCGGTGTATAAATACTCACCAGTTGGATTGTTGAAATTGTTGAAATCGATGGTTGATTCAACAAAAATATATAAACTGTCTTTCGATAAAATTTCAATATTATCAAAAGTTTTTCCGGCCATGCCATCAACGTTCAATCGGTAATTTGAAGATTCACCCAAAGCCAACCGCAATGAAGGAATTGAAATATCATTGTCACTTCTATTGTAAACCGTTAAGTTGTACGTGCTGGAGCCAATATTGGTAAAAACCGTATCGAGATAAACAGTGTCTTTTGAAAATTCAAGCTGACCAGTGCTTGGAGCAAATTCAAAATCTTTTCGGCATGAGCTCCAAAGCAATAAAAATCCTAAAGTAAGTATAAAGTAAAAGTAACGTTTCATTAAAGGCGCATGTTTTGTGGGTTAAAAATATAACTTTTGAAGGTATGATTTATTATGAAAGTGTTTAAAAATAAAAAAACCTGTTAGGAAGCAACAGGTTTTGTAAAGTATTTTATTGGAGAAGTTACAACAGAGCTCTAATCATTTTTACAGCTGATTCTGCGGTAATATCACGTTGCGGCGAACCGAACATTTCGTAACCTACCATGAATTTTTTAACCGTTGCGCTACGCAGCAATGGCGGGTAAAAGCTCATGTGCCAGTGCCAATGTCTGTTGTCGTTACCATCTGTGGGTGCTTGGTGGATGCCGCTGGAGTAGGGGAATGATGTATTGAAAATCTTGTCGTAAGCCTTCGTTATTACCGATATGGCCTCAGCATACTGATAGGTTTCTTCACTGGACATTTTTAAAATATTCGATTGGTGTTTTTTGGGAATAATCATCGTCTCGAAAGGCCAAACTGCCCAAAATGGCACCAAAACCACAAAACCATCATTTTCAAAAATAATGCGCTCCTGTTTTTCCAGTTCTTGTTTTAGGTAATCTCCTAAAAGACTACTATTGTTATTATTGAAATAGTTGAGCTGTTGGGTGTGTTTTTTATCTACTTCGTTTGGCAAGGTAGACTGGCTCCATATTTGCCCGTGCGGGTGCGGATTGCTACAGCCCATAACAGCACCTTTGTTTTCAAAAATCTGTACGTAATTGATATTTGGATTATCGGCCAGTGCTTTAAATTCTTTTTGCCATGCCAACACCACTTTTTCAATGGCTTTTGGAGCCATATCGGCCAAGCTTTTAGAGTGGTCTGGACTAAAACAGATTACTTTGCAAATGCCCGTTTCACTTTCGGCAGTTAGGAGTCCGTCGTTGACAGAAAATATTTTAGAATCGCTTTGCAAGGCGGCAAAATCGTTGGTAAATACAAAAACGTCATCGTATTTTGGATTTACCTCGCCATTAATACGAGTGTTTCCAGCGCACAAGTAACAAGATTCGTCATAAGAAGGGCGAACTTCATTTGAAACGGCTTCATTTTGCCCCTGCCATGGTCTTTTAGCGCGATGCGGAGAAACCAAAACCCATTCGCCAGTGAGTATATTTAATCTTTTATGAGAATAATCTTGTAAATCGGTATTTTTCATTTCAATATTTATTTTAGTTAGTTTACAATATGAGTACCATCTTCAAGTTCAATAAAATAAACTGAACATTCTTTATCGAATTTTTCTTTATAGGCTTTTGATGCAGTTTCCGCAAATTTTTTGGCTTCCTTTTTGGATACCAAATTAATGGTGCAACCACCAAAGCCACCGCCCATCATTCGAGCGCCCAGCACTTCATTATTTGTTTTGGCTTGTCCTACAAGAAAGTCCAATTCGTCACAGCTTACTTTATATTGCTTGGATAGCCCATCGTGCGATGCATAGATAAGTTTTCCCAAAGTCTCCAAATCATTATCTTCGATGGCCTTTGATGCTTTTACAGCTCTTTCGTTTTCTTGAATAACATATAAGGCTTTTTGGTAATTTTCGGGGGTTACCTGATTTTTTATTTTTTCCAAATCACTTTCGGTTGCATCTCTTAGTGCTTTTATGCCCAATAATTCAGCTATATTTTCACATGCTGAACGTCTGTCGTTGTAAGCACTGTCAGAAAGGCTATGCTTTACATTGGTGTTGATAAGCATAAGTTGATGGTCTTTAAAATCAATTTCGTAAGGCTTCGCTTCTATGGTTCTGCAATCCAATAGGAGAGCATTGTTCTTAATACCAAACATACTGGCGTATTGGTCCATAATGCCGCAATTTACTCCCACATAGTTGTGCTCGGCTTTTTGCGATATGAGTATCATCTCTTCTTTGGTAAGACCAAGATTAAAAAGCTCATTCAACCCAAAAACCACACTGTTTTCTAGAGCGGCAGAAGACGACATTCCGGCACCTCCTGGAATGTTTCCCTTAAACATGATATTGAAGTTGCCTACAACTTTATTCCGGTTTTGTATTTCGGCCACAACACCGAAGACGTAGTTTTCCCAGCTGCCTTCTTTTGAAGGTTTTAAGTTGTTTAAGTCGAATTCAATTTTACTGTTCAAATCCAAGGCATAGGCTATGGATTTATTGCTGTCTGTTTTTTGAATGGCTGCTGCAATGCCTTTATCTACGGCTGCAGGAAATACAAATCCGTCGTTATAATCGGTGTGCTCTCCTATAATATTTATTCTTCCTGGCGAAAAAATAAGAATGGGCGTTGTTTGAAAGTTGGAGATGAAACTTGTTTTTACAATATTAATTAGCGTATTGCTCATATTTAATCCTGTTTAGGCTTTTATAATAACAAAAATAAGCTTCAAATATAGAATAATAGACAAATTATAGATTTAATACCATGGATTGTCGGTTTTAAATTGTGGAGATTGAACTGTTTATGATTTTTTGAATAAGACAATACATTAATTATTTAAAATTATACTATTTCTTTTGGTTAGATATGTAGTTAATTTTATATTTGCGCACTGGAAAAATAAAATTATATTTTTCTTAATATTAAAGGTCGCGTAGCTCAGTTGGATAGAGCATCTGCCTTCTAAGCAGACGGTCACAGGTTCGAATCCTGTCGCGATCACGAATAAATAGTGTAATAAGAAAAAACGCCAAGCACGCTTGAGCGTTTTTTTGTTTGGACTATTTTCAAAGCGGTACGCTTTGGATATTCAATCCTGTCGCAATCACAAGAACCTGTTGATATTCAGCAGGTTTCTTTGTTTATACTGGTTTCTAATTTTTCAGAGAACCAGATTAGGAGGTTACTTTCTGACACAAAACGTGCACAATACGACGCACACTTTGACCATAATACTACCAATTATGGCAACTGTAAAAACCAAACTCGACAAAAGAAGAGTTAAATCAGATGGTACGTACACCATCATATACAAAATCCGGCATCTTAAAAAAAATTACAGAATTAACTTAGGAGCTTAAATCATCTAACATTACTTGGATTATCCCAACGCTTTATTATAATTCTTATCTTTAATAAAATAATCAACCAATGAGAAAACTGCTAATATTATTTATTGCATTTCCAATTATTGTATTTGGGCAGGTCAATCTCGAAGAGGGTCTGAAAAATGAAATCATGATAGAGGGAAATGTGAGCGATGTACACGGCTTACCTTTAACAGGGGCAGATATATTGATAAAAGGCAAATCGAATGTAATCAAAACAGATTTTGACGGAAATTTCAATTTAAAGGCAGAGAAAGGGACCGTACTGGTTATTGGTTCTTCTGGATTTAAAACTAAAGAATTTACTGTGGAAAATCAGGTTAAAGTTAATATTATTTTGGAGGATGAAGTTACATCAGAAAAAACAAAGGCATTAACTAAATCAGACTATAGAAAGAAGAGGCGTGCTGATAATAAGGCCAGGCGTGATGCCCAAAGGGAAAAAAATACAAACGATATAGATTTGAATAATGAGATATTAAAAGCGGTAGGCAGAAGTGCTAAGGGAGCCATAAGAAAAAAACAGCAGGAATAATTGAATAGGAAAACATCATTATAGATTTGGAAAAAGCAAGGGTTAATCAAAATCATTAACCTTAAACAAACGTTTAAAAAATTATGGGTACAACATTAAAACTTTACATCAAAACCCTAAAAGATTGAATATAAATATGACGAACTTATAAGGTCAAGCCGTTATTCATAAAGCCTCTTATCTTTTGGCGCAATACATATTGGACGTTTTGCTAATGTTTCCGATTTCGAATTTTTATTGTGGGAGGTGTTAAAGAAGAGGCATTAAAACCTCCTTTAGTAAAATATATATATAGAATACCTAGTGAGAAGGTTTCAGAATCATATAAAGATAATTCTATAGATTGGATTTCAGACCAAATAGATAAAGATATTTACCTTGCCATGGAAGATCTTAAGGCAACAATTAATATCATATATAAAAAATAAATGCCATATAGCAAAGAGAATGTTATTTTTGCTAGAGTTTTAGGAGGTATTTTACATTTACGTGTTACCAAAACCGCAAGAGAGGCTGAAGGAGGCGCTTATAGCCCGAGTGCACGTGCTAGTTTTGTAGACAACCAAAATCTCAGGCTATTGTATCGTTTAATTTTGATTGCAATCCAGATATGGCCGATAAATTAGCAGATACTGTAAAAAATGAGTTTCAAAAAATAGTGGATGAAACAATAAGTGCAATTGATTTAGAAAAGATAAGAACCAATTTAATTAAAGAGCAAGAACAAGTAGAAGGTTATAATAGTTTCAATATGCAAATGCTAAAAGCTTTTTATCGATTTGGAGAAAACATGAATGATTCTATAAACTTTGAATATATTGTAAATGGTATGACAGCAAAGGATATTCAAAAGATTGCTCAAGAAATAATCAATAACAAACAATCTTATGAAATCATATTTAAACCAAAAAAACCTAAATAAGGAAAATTAAACATGAAAAAATTAATTTTATTTGTTGTGTTTATGTCTACACTAGTAGGGCAGGCACAAGTATTAGAACCTGTAAAATGGTCTACATCCGTTAATAAAATATCAGCTACAGAATACGAATTAGTAGCCACTGCAACCATTGACGAAGGCTGGCATTTATACGCACAAGGTGTGCCTGAAGATGGTCCAATACCAACAAGCTTCAGCTTCCAAAGTGGCCGTAATTTTCTAAAAAAAGGAAATACTTCTGAAGAGGAAGGACATACCGTTAAAGACCCTATTTTCGAAATGGAAATTAAGTATTTTGATACCAAGGCCGATTTTAAACAGCGCATTAAATTAAAAGGAAAAGCGCCTTTTGATGTAAACGGTGTTGTAGAGTTTATGGTTTGTGATGACACTAGATGTTTGCCTCCAACCGAAGTGGATTTAGTATTCAACGTAAAATAAATCAGAATTATACATGATGAAGAATTTTCTTTTTGCTTTAACGGCACTCGTATTTTCGGTAAGTACATTTTCTCAAGTATTAGAACCTGTTAAATGGGAAACTTCCGTTGAAAAAATATCCGATACCGAATACTATTTAGTTTCAAAAGCTACCATTGAAAATGGGTGGCATTTATATTCGCAGGATGTTCCGGAAGATGGACCTATTCCAACCTCATTTATTTATGATGATAGCGAAGGCAATTTTAAAATTGTCGGAAATACCGATGAAGACAAAGGGCATACTGTGAACGACCCCGTGTTTGAAATGGAAATTAAATATTTTGATGAAACGGCCACATTCAAACAAAAAATAAAGCTTAAGGGAAATATTGAAACTATTGCTGGTTTTGTGGAATTTATGGTGTGCGATGATACTAGATGCTTACCACCAACCGAAGTAGATCTGGAATTTAATTTTCAAGGTGTTTCAACTACCAAAAATGAAGCAATCGTTGATGTTTCCGAAGCCTCTTCAACCGTTTCTAAAACACCAGAATCTAAAAAAGGTTTATGGTCTATTTTTATCATTGCCTTTTTATCGGGTTTTGCAGCTTTGTTAACGCCTTGCGTTTTCCCGATGATTCCTATGACGGTAAGTTTCTTCACCAAACAGAGTGAAAATAAAGCCATTGGCATTAGAAATGCTATTATTTATGGGTTGTCCATCATTATTATTTATGTGTTGTTGGGCACATTGGTAAGTTTAGTTTTTGGTGCCGATGCCCTTAACGCCCTATCAACCAATGTATGGTTCAATTTGGCTTTTTTCTTATTACTATTGGTTTTTGCTGCTTCTTTTTTAGGAGCTTTCGAAATCATGTTGCCTAATTCTTGGGCAAATAAAGTAGACCGACAAGCCGATAGAGGCGGATATATTGGTATATTCTTTATGGCCTTGGCCTTGGCTATCGTGTCCTTTTCTTGTACGGGACCTATTGTTGGTACCTTGTTGGTAGAAGCTGCATCTGGTGGCAGTCAAATTGGACCTATTGTAGGTATGTTAGGCTTTTCATTGGCCATTGCATTACCGTTTGCTTTGTTTGCAGCATTCCCGGGATGGTTAAATTCATTGCCAAAATCTGGTGGATGGCTAAACACTGTAAAAGTGGTTTTGGGCTTTTTGGAGTTGGCTTTGGCATTTAAATTCCTTTCCAATGCCGATTTAGTGCTGCAATTACATATTCTTGAACGCGAGGTGTTTATTGCTATTTGGATTGCTATATTTGGTGCTTTAGCGTTTTACCTTTTTGGGAAAATACAATTACCCCACGATTCGCCATTAACTCATATTTCAGTGGGGCGTTTAAGCCTGGGGCTTTTAGTTTTATCATTTACCATTTATATGATTCCTGGACTTTGGGGTGCCCCGTTGAATTTAATCAGTGCATTTCCGCCGCCACAACATTATAGCGAGTCACCTTATGGTGTGGGTTATACCCAATTGGGTTCTGATGGTTCAGCAGGTCATGGCGACATTCCTGAAGGTGCCCATTTAATGCCTCCACACAATATTTTGGCTTTTAATGATTATTATAAAGGCTTGGCCTATGCCAAAAAAGTTGGTAAACCCATAATGCTCGATTTTACAGGGCATGCCTGTGTTAATTGCCGAAAAATGGAACAGAAGGTTTGGGTAAAACCTAAAGTTTTAGATATTCTAAAAAACGATGTGGTTTTGATATCGTTATATGTTGATGACAAGCGTGAATTAAAGGAAGATGAAATCGTCGATTCCAAACTGAAGCCGGGAAAAAAGCTGAAATATATCGGACAAAAATGGAGTGAACTGCAAACTATAAAATATAAAACCAATTCACAGCCCTTTTATGTTTTGATGGGGCACGATGAAGAAAATTTGATTGATCCTGTAGCCTATACGCCCGATGTTGATGAGTATTACAATTGGTTAAAAGAAGGCGTTTCAAAATTTAAATAAAAAAGATAAACGCTGAACGTTGGTTAGCTTCTAAAGAGTAATTTTAATTTAACTAAAGATATGTTTTAAGTATTCGTTAATGGAGAATTACTATAGTTCTCCTTGAGAATCACACATAAAATCCTTGTATTTTTTGTTTACTGTTTTTTGCGTTTCTTTTTACTGGATTTTGCTTGAGGATTAAAAGCTAAACACAAATCAATCCAATAAGATAGTTCATCTTCAGAATCAAAACCATCTTCAGTAATAAAAATATAGCCCCGCATTGGGCGTCCCGTAAAATCCATGGGTAAACATTCGGGCTTTTCGAGTTCTTTTTGATAAACCGATTCACCAATACGCGCCATCAATAAACTATCTCCTCGTTTTTTATCGATATGGATACCACAAAGCATTTTATTATCTACTTTAAAACACAAACCGCCCATCATTTTTAATTCTGCGAACATGATTTGTTTTTCCTGTAACTGTCGCCTAATTCTATCGGCCAAGTATTCGTCATACGCCATTTTTTTCAGATTTAAATTTATGGATGATTTTCCTGATCAAATTATAGAGAAATGCGTTGGTTTTAGCGTAATGGAAAGAAATAAAACATACCATAATCATAAATAAAAGAGCACCTAAAATAGCTTCCGTGGGATTTAAAGATTTATTTAAAAATCGCTTTATTCCGTAACCAGTAAAGCTTCCGTAGAGCAAAATAAAATGGATGACATATATGGACAAGGTTTTTTCACCGATTTTAGCGATTATCGATTGTTTTAAAAACCGTTCAAAACCATAAAACAATCCGAATAAAATAAGCACATTGCCCAATCGCGTAAACAAATAGTTGTAGTTGGCACTTTGTTCTAGCAGTTCGAATTCCGTTAATCCGTAAAGTTTCATTAACATCCAGGAGGAGTGGTATATGAGAAAGTATCCAACCATAAAAAAAGTTGCTATGGTTATGGTCTTAAAACGTTCGCGATGTACGTGCCTAAAAAACACGGTGGAAATAAAGGCACCAAAAGCCGAATAACCAAACCAAGGTAAAATGGTAAATACAGAACCGTTGGATTTGGTCAAGTAGTTGGCAAAAACCGTTGGAATGTTTTCAAATTTTAAATTTCTGTAGATGGGTTCGGTGATGAAACAACAGCATCCAATTGAAAATAGAAATATCGAAAACAAATAGCTATGTTTTTTTAACAACAGGTGAAGTCCAACAAGACATATCAATGAAAAACCGATGCATTGCAGCACATCGATGACCAAAAAATATGAATTAAAGTAACCACTAAGCCAGCCGAAAATATTAACGCGTAAACTGTATCCAATGGCGATTAAAACAAAGCCTCTCGTCAGTCCTTTCTTTATTCTGGGTTTGTCGTTTCCTTTAGCATAAGCACGCAGTAATAAATAGGTAAAAACCAGTCCAGAAATAGTAAAGAAAGTAGGGGCTGTTATACCCCGAAAATAAGACCAAATGTTATAAGCTATATCATTTTGGTCTCTAAAATTTACCGCCAACAAGGTGTCAATAAAATGTCCCTGCAGCATCATTAAAATAGCAAATGCCCTAACGGCATCGATAAAATGTAAGCGATTGGCCTGCAATACAATTTGTCTTTAAGTAGTTAAATATACTTTTAAATAATGAAAAAAGAATATGTTTAAAGTGATATATTTATAAAATACAAATCGTTTATGGAGGATTTGATTAAAAATTTTTCTGATTTTGTTTGGGGGCTACCTTTGCTCATTTTGTTGATTGGAGGTGGGGCGTATCTTTTGGTCCTATCAAAGTTTTTACCTTTTAGATATCTAGGTCATGCCATTGAGGTACTCCGCGGTAAATATGATGACCCCGATGACCCCGGACAAATTTCACATTTCAAGGCATTAACAACGGCTTTATCTTCAACCTTAGGCATGGGGAACATCGCTGGTGTTGCCGTTGCTATTTCAATTGGAGGGCCTGGTGCTATGTTCTGGATGTGGGTTAGTGCCATTATGGGCATGTCTACCAAATTTTTTACCTGTACGTTGGCGGTAATGTATCGGGGTAAAGATAGTGTTGGCGAATTACAGGGTGGTCCTATGTATTTTATTGTTGAAGGCCTGGGTAAGTCTTGGAAACCCTTAGCCGTAATGTTTAGTGTTTTTGGAATGATTGGCGCACTACCTGTGGTAAATGTTAATCAGTTAACTCAGGCAGTAAATGATATTATTCTAATCCCGAATGGTTTTGAAGTGGGATTAAAATCAAATCTCATATTGGCAGGTGTTTTAGTGCTGATAACATCTGTAATTATCTTAGGTGGATTAAATCGAATAAGCAATACCGCCTCAAAATTAGTACCGTCTATGGTGTTACTGTATTTTGGTTTGGTGGTTTTTATTCTGATTTCAAATTATAATCAGGTTCCTAAATATCTTTTAATGATTTTTACCGATGCTTTTGCAGCAGAAAATTTCAACGGTGACCCGTTTTTTGGAGGTATGATAGGGGCTTTGGTGCTTTTGGGGATTCGGCGCGGGGCATTTTCAAACGAGGCAGGTATTGGAACGGCACCCATGGCTCATGGTGCAGCCAAAACCGATGAACCGGTTCGCGAGGGATTGGTAGCTATGTTGGGGCCAGCAATCGACACTTTAGTGGTTTGTACCTTAACGGCTTTGGCTATTTTAGTGACCGGAGTATGGGAAACTACATCAGATAACGGCGTGAGTTTAACGGCGTCTGCATTTAGTCATGTCATGCCAATTTATGGAAGCTATTTGCTTATGGTATGCGTGTTCATTTTTAGTGTTTCATCGTTGTTTTCGTATTCATACTATGGGGCAAAATGCTTGTCCTTTATTATTGGAGCCAATAAAAAGCATTACTACAATTACATTTATATTCTGAGTATCATTGTGGCTGCTGTTTCGCCATTTAGCGCGATGCTAAATTTAATAGATGGTGTCTTTGCGTTGATGGCAATTCCAACCATATTCGCAACAATTATTTTGGCTCCAAAAGTTGTTGTGGAAATAAAATCATACCTAAAACGAATGTCGTAAAATTGTTTTCTTAAGGCCATAAATGAGCAATACTAATTGATTTTAACAATCTAAATGTTATATTAGCATTTTAACACGATGTTTTTGTTGAAGTTCTTAGTTTTTCAGTCTATTTTTTATCAAAATGTTTTAAGTTTCAAACAGAACAGTCATTAGTGTTCACTTTATGATGTATTTGTTGAAATTTAGGCGCTGAATAATTAAAATTGAGAATTCATTGATATCGAAAAAAACACTAACTAAACTAAATTAAAATGGCAAAAAACAATGCTAAAGCCTATTGGAAAGAAAACCTCAGGTATTTATTTATTCTTTTATCAATTTGGTTCCTTGTGTCTTTTGTAGCCGGAATTTTATTAAAAGATGCCTTAAATGAAATAAAATTAGGCGGCTTCAAATTAGGGTTTTGGTTCGCACAACAGGGATCAATTTATGTATTTGTAATACTAATTTTTGTTTACGTAAGATTAATGAATAAACTGGATAAAAAATACGGGTTTGATAACTAATAGATTATGGATGCACAAAATTTAACTTATATATTTGTTGGAGTAACATTTGCACTTTACATTGGTATTGCCATTTGGTCTAGAGCAGGTTCTACAAAAGAATTTTATGTTGCAGGCGGAGGTGTTTCTCCAATTGCTAACGGTATGGCCACAGCGGCAGATTGGATGTCGGCAGCCTCATTCATCTCTATGGCTGGTATTATTTCATTTTTAGGGTATGATGGTTCTGTTTTTCTTATGGGTTGGACAGGTGGCTATGTATTACTAGCATTGCTTCTTGCACCTTATTTAAGAAAATTCGGGAAGTTTACGGTACCCGATTTTATAGGTGATAGGTATTATTCAAATACGGCACGAAGCGTTGCTGTTTTCTGTGCTTTAATAGTGTCGTTTACCTATATTGCTGGACAAATGCGTGGGGTTGGTGTTGTATTTTCACGTTTTCTTGAGGTAGACATCAATACAGGCGTTATGATTGGAATGATTATCGTATTATTCTATGCTGTACTGGGAGGAATGAAAGGGATTACCTATACGCAAGTAGCACAATATTGCGTACTGATTTTTGCGTTTCTGGTTCCTGCTATTTTTATTTCCATTCAAATGACTAATAATCCTTTTCCAATGCTGGGCATGGGCGATACCTTGGCTGATGGTTCTGGAACCTACATGTTAGATAAACTTGATGGACTAAATCAAGAGCTTGGGTTTAATGCTTATACAGATGGCTCTAAGAGTATGATTGACGTATTTGCAATAACCTTAGCTTTAATGGTGGGTACAGCTGGTTTGCCTCATGTAATAGTTAGATTTTTTACCGTAAAAAGGGTAAAGGATGCAAGGAAATCGGCTGGATACGCCTTATTGTTTATTGCCCTTTTGTACATCACGGCACCTGCCGTAGCGGCCTTTGCCAAGCTGAATTTAATGGAAACTGTTAATCAAACAGAGTACAAACAACTACCAACATGGTTTAACACTTGGGAAGATTTAGGTTTAATCGCTTGGACAGATAAAAATCAAGATGGAAAGGTACAGTATTTAGGACCAAAGCTAGACGGTGGGCCTGCACTTTCCTCTAAATCTCCGGAATTTACAGGTGAAATAGGTCTGTCTGGTGAACGTTTGATTTCAAATGCTTCAAGTAATGCCAACGAGCTATATGTAGATCGCGACATTATGGTGTTGGCCAACCCAGAAATAGCCAATTTACCTAATTGGGTTATTGCACTGGTTGCTGCTGGTTGTTTAGCTGCTGCTTTGTCAACTGCTGCTGGTCTATTGTTGGTGATTTCGTCTTCTGTATCGCACGACTTGATTAAAAAAATGATTAATCCTAACATTTCTGATAAAGGTGAATTAATAGCTGCCAGACTTTCAGCTGTGGTAGCGGTAATTGTTGCTGGGTACTTCGGGATAAATCCACCAGGGTTTGTTGCGGCGGTGGTTGCTTTGGCCTTTGGTTTAGCTGCAGCTTCCTTTTTTCCAGCAATTATTTTGGGTATCTTCTATAAGAAAATGAATAAAGAAGGTGCTATTGCAGGAATGGTTGTTGGTGTAACAACAATGCTTCTGTATATGGTGAAATTCAGATTGGGTTGGTTTGATGAGACCTTACCAGACGAAAGTGAGTGGTGGTTTGGTATTTCGCCAGAGGGCTTCGGAACGGTTGCTATGGTTTTAAATTTTGTTGTTTCTATTGTAATTATGAAATTTACACCAGACCCGCCTGAAGATGTTCAAGAGATTGTTGAAAACATCAGAATACCAAGTGGCGCTGGTGGGGCAACACATTAATTTACTAAACGAACTTCAGAAGTATGACCGCGTTAGGGATTGAACGGTATGTTTGAGCTCCCGACGTAGGAGGAGCGAGTAGTGAAAGCCCGACCCCCATTTTGGGGTAACGCCCAAAAAATTAATTTAGATCGAAAGAAAAATTATTTAATTTATTAATTTTAGTTATTAGCATAATCAAAATATCAAATGAGTAATTATCACATAAAACATTTAGAGGAATATTATCAAGTTTACCGTAAGTCTATAAGAGAGCCAGAAAATTTTTGGGAAGAAGTAGCTGAAGAGCATTTTATGTGGCGAAAGAAATGGGATAATGTTTTAACCTGGGATTTCAATAAGCCAGAAATTAAATGGTTTGAAGGCGCACAATTAAATATCACCGAAAACTGTATAGATAGACACCTAGCAACACGTGGTGATAAAACGGCCATTTTATTTGAGCCTAATAGTCCGGATGAACCAGCAGAACACATTACTTATAACCAATTACACAAACGGGTAAACAAATTAGCCAATGTTTTAAAAGCTAAGGGAATAAAAAAAGGCGATAGGGTTTGCATTTATTTACCTATGATTCCAGAATTGGCGATTTCTGTTTTGGCCTGTGCCAGGATTGGAGCCATACACTCTGTTGTATTTGCTGGTTTTTCTGCAACTGCTGTGGCGACCAGAATAAATGACAGTGACTGTAAAATGGTCATCACATCGGATGGGTCTTATCGCGGCGCTAAAACTATCGATTTAAAAGGTATCGTTGATGAAGCATTAGAAGTATGCCCGAGTGTAGATAAAGTTTTAGTAGCGAAACGTATCCATTCAGATGTTAAAATGAAAGAAGGCCGAGACTATTGGTTAAAACCATTATTGGATGAGGCTTATGGCGATTGTGATCCCGAAATTATGAATGCCGAAGACCCATTGTTTATTTTGTATACTTCTGGTTCCACAGGAAAGCCTAAAGGCATGGTACACACAACGGCCGGTTATATGGTTTATACGGCTTACACCTTTAAAAATGTTTTTCAGTATCGCGAAAATGATGTGTTTTGGTGTACAGCGGATATCGGATGGATTACCGGGCACAGCTACATTGTTTACGGACCATTAGCTAACGGAGCCACAACGGTAATGTTTGAAGGCGTGCCGAGTTATCCTGATTTTGGACGATTCTGGCAAATTATTGAAAAGCATAAAATAAACCAGTTTTATACAGCACCAACAGCTATTCGAGCATTAGCGAAACATGGTGTGGAATTGGTTGAGAAATACGATATATCGTCCTTAAAAGTATTGGGCAGTGTTGGAGAGCCTATAAATGAAGAAGCCTGGCACTGGTATAATGACGTGGTGGGTAAAAATAAAAGTCCTATTGTAGATTCGTGGTGGCAAACCGAAACAGGAGGTATCATGATTACGCCAATACCGTTTGTAACACCAACAAAACCAACTTATGCTACTTTACCATTCATCGGAATCCAGCCGGCACTATTGGATGAAAGTGGAAACGAACTTAAGGGCAATCAAGTAGAAGGTCGTTTGTGCATTAAGTTTCCTTGGCCATCTATAGCTCGAACTATTTGGGGCAACCATAAGCGTTATAAAGACACGTATTTTTCAGCTTTTGAAAACAAATATTTCACCGGTGATGGTGCCATGCGCGATGAGGTAGGCTATTATAGAATTACAGGTAGGGTAGATGACGTTATAATTGTATCTGGTCATAATTTAGGAACAGCTCCTATCGAAGATGCCATTAACGAGCATCCTGCCGTTGCAGAGTCTGCTATCGTCGGATTTCCGCACGAGGTTAAGGGAAGTGCATTATATGGATACATAACACTCAAGGATACAGGAGAGTCTAGAGACCATTCTAATTTGCGTAAAGAGATTAATCAATTGATTTCAGACCGTATTGGGCCTATCGCAAAATTAGATAAAATCCAATTTACGCAAGGGCTGCCCAAAACACGTTCGGGTAAAATTATGCGTCGTATTTTGCGAAAAATTGCAAGTAGAGATACCAGTAATTTAGGAGATACAAGTACGTTATTGAATCCAGAAGTAGTTCAGGATATCATGGATAACGTTAAGTAATTTTCTATCTGTTCAGCAAATAACCCCAGTTTAGGTGTTTTCTTTTATCTAAACGGGATAGGATTTTTAAGAATACTAAAGCCGTGATAAGCGCATCGCCAGTGGCGGTGTGCCTATCTATAGGCTGAACATTCAATTCTTTGCAGAGATAATCTAAAGTATAGGGTCTTGTATTGTCCTTGTAAATAATGTGCAACGACTTTTTGTAAAGCACGCCCGTATCAATAAACCTATTTTTTAATTTACCAAAACCATGTCTAGCGAGCATATTATTAATCATGCCTTTGTCAAAACTGGCATGATGGGCTATTAAAACGGCATCTTTTATGTAATCTAAAAAGACTTTTATAGCTTCCTGTTCTGATATTTTTTCTTCGGACCCCGAACGTATAATACCATGGATTTTTACCGTTTCAGGTTTAAAAACTTCTTGTTTTAAATAAACTTCTAATGTGTCGTTAACAGAAATGGTTTTTCCAGTAAGCGCTACAGCCCCAATTGATAAAATGCGGTCTTCTTTTTTGTCGAAACCTGTGGTTTCTGTGTCAAAAGCAACGAAACGTGTATTTCGAATCTCAGATTTCTTCTTCTTTTTAAATAGACTTAAATAATCTAGCCAAAAATCAGGTAAATCCTTTCGTCTTTTTACAAATGGCCATTTTAACTTCATAGGTTATACAAAGTTTTTTAGGTCGAATCTAACTTTCAACACCTCTTGAATATCATGAATCGGTTTAAAGCAGCGCCTTAATTTGAGTTGTTCTTCCTTAGTTAAAGTTTCAATTTCTATGAATTTGCCCGTATTGTTATGCAACAAACCTTGCTTAGTTTTAAACTTAGATAGCGCCTTGAATGAGTAAGCACAAGAATGGTAAAGCTCTTTATTGCTCGGGTCTAAGTCAGCCAATTTTTCAAAGCGATTGGCTGTATTGTTAACCCCTTTAATTCTGTTTTGCAATATGAGTAACCGAGCGGCGTCAACCAACGGCATAATAGCTCTGTTTTTAATATTGAAGAGGTCTTTTTGCTCATTATCTTTTTCAACGGCAAATTGTTTAAAAAAGCCTAACGGAGGCGGGTTTTTTAAGGCATCTCTTCCCAAAAACTTAAAGAATAGAGAGGTTTGTTCTAAGGTTTTATAAATAGAATCAGATAAATCGGTAACTAAGGCTTTTTTACCATAAATATGGCTAAAATCGAAAAATATAGAAGACAATAAAATGGCTTTATCATCGGTGTTTAAAATCCAGTCGTCAAATTGTACTTTCCACTCAGTTATGGTTTTGCACCAGTCTGGATTGCTGCCCATCATATCGGCCTCACAATATTCAAAACCTATCTTGTTAAGCGATTTACTTACCAGTTTACCTAATTCTAGAAAATAAGCTTGTGTTTCTTCGTGTTTATCTTTAGGAACGTCTTCAAAAATAATGGCGTTGTCTTGGTCTGTAAACAAGAGTTGCTCTTTTCTACCTTGACTTCCCGTAGCAATCCAAGAGAATTTTACCGGTGGTTTGCTCGGCATTTTCTTTAGTGCAATTTCAATTGCTCGCGCTGTTACAGCATCGTTAATTTGCGAGATTATTTTTGTGATATGGCCAATGGGTATGTTTTGCTCTAAATAACTTTTTAGGAGATTGTTGGCCGTTAGCCTAGCTGCCCGCAATTTTTTAGTGCGCTTGGCCCGTTTAATTTCCTTTAAAATAACGGCGGGGTTATTTCCTAAGGTAGCCAAAACATCATGATTGGTTAAAACACCGATAAGTTTCGAGTTTTCGGTGCCGTCTTTGGTAATACACAAATGACCAATGTTGTACTGTAACATTTTCAACTGACCTTCGGCTACCGTCAAGTCCTTTCTACAGGTTATCACAGGTGTACTCATAATCTTGGTAACGCAAGTTTTAATAGGGAAGGTGCCCGTGGCAATTTTGTTTTTTATGTCGCTGTTTGTAATAATTCCAACAGGCTTGTTGCTTTCGTCAACCACAATAATACAACCGATTTTATGATCCTTCATTTTGATTGCAGCATCTTTTAAAGATGAATCATGGCCACAAGTAATGGGGTTTTTACTATAGTTGGCCGTTTGAAAGTTTACAATGTCTTGTGACGTATTGGGTAAATAATCAACAAATATTTTTTTGTTTTCTTCTGCTGTATATGGGTCGAAAGCATTGGTGGCAAACGCCGTGATTAAAAATTTCGAAACGTAACTATTGTTAGCGCTTACTTTTCTAAAAATATCTATTGGGATGGCATAAACGATAGATTCTTCATTCGCTTTGGACGTAATTTTATAATCTTCTTCCGCAATAAGCGGTCTTAATCCAAAAACATCACCACCATCGCTAATGTTTACAATATGTTGAACGTTGTCGTTAGCAGTATGATAAAGCGTTATGGCCCCATTTCTAACTATGTAAAAAACGTTCTTCAAATTATCGCCTTTTTTAAAAATAGTATCGCCTTTTTCCAAATAGATGATTGAAACATCTTCTGAAATTTTAAGTAAATCGTCTTTTTGCAAAAGATTGAAAGGCGGGTAATTTTTTAGGAAATCGTAAACGCGATAGGCAATAGAATTACTCATTATTATATTGATAGATTTAAACTATATTATTTTAAAATCCAAAAGTAATTGACCTTCAATAGAGGCTTGTAAATGGTCGCCTTTATGGATTTCACCAGTTCCGGATGCGGGAGTGCCTGTAAAGATAAGGTCGCCAGATTCCAATGTCATGAATTTAGAAGTAAAAGCGATAATGTCGCTGAAATCGTAAATCATCAGGCTAGTGTTTCCTATTTGTTTTTCTTCTCCGTTTATTACTAAATTGAAGTTAATATTATTCAGGTTTGGAAAATTAGATATGTTTTGAAACTTTGAAATCGGTGCAGCACCATCAAACCCTTTTCCTAAATCCCAAGGCCCCTTGTTTTCTCTGCTGGCATTAAAGACATCCTTGGCGGTAAAATCGATACCAATACCAATTTCTGAAATGTACGATGCGGCTTCACTAATTTTTATGTCTTTGCCTTTTTTTCCTATTTTAATAACCAACTCCGCTTCATAATTCAATTGATTGGTAAAACTAGGATAAACCACGTCATGGTTGTTTTTTACCAAGCTCGATTCGGGTTTAGAAAATATAATTTGATTGCCGGTTTTGTTCGCGCTTATTTCAACTTTGTTGGCAACGTAGTTTTTGCCAATAGCTAATATTTTCATGATTTAGTTTTGTTAAAGTTAGAAGTGTAAATTTAATAAAATTACCACTTTAAAAATGTTATTAACTAGCTAATCTCAATTTATTAAATCACGACTTTTTTTTGTATCTTTTCTAAAACCATTTTGAAACCAAAAACCATGAGAAAAATACAAGCATATGCCGCTAAAGAAGCTGGGGCAAAGTTAGAAAAGTTTGAATACGAGCTTCCCGAAATAGGAAAAGAAGAGGTGGACATCAAAGTCCATTATTGTGGATTGTGCCATTCTGATTTAAGTATGATTAATAACGATTGGGGCATGTCTGAATTTCCTCTTGTGCCCGGCCACGAAATTGTGGGTGAGGTATTAGCCGTTGGAAGCGATGTACAGGGACTAAAAGCTGGAGATAAAGTGGGTATGGGATGGAACTCTGCCTCTTGTATGCATTGCAACTCATGTTTGGATGGAGACCAGCATTTATGTGGTAATGCCGAAGCGACTATTGTTGGAAGGCATGGTGGTTTTGCAAATGCCGTAAGAGGGCATTGGTCTTGGGTTATTCCTCTTCCTGAAGGCTTAGATATTAAGAAAGCAGGACCGTTGTTTTGCGGCGGTATTACCGTTTTCAATCCTATTGTGCTTTCTGGTGTTCAGCCTACCGATAAAGTAGGGGTTATTGGCATTGGTGGATTGGGCCATATGGCTATTAAGTTTTTAAAAGCATGGGGCTGCGAGGTTTACGCATTTAGTTCAAATCCCAACAAAAAAGATATGATTCTTAATATGGGAGCTCATCAGGTTATAGACTCAACAAAACCGGAGGAACTCGAGGGTATAGCCGGTTCCCTGAATTTTATTTTAAATACGACCAACGTTACTTTAGACTGGGGTTCATTTTTAACCGCACTTGCTCCAAAAGGAAAACTACATACAGTGGGTGCCGTTTTAGAACCAATGGCCATTCCTGCATTTAGTTTAATAGTTGGTGAAAAATCGGTCGGTGGAAGCCCAATTGGAAGTATAGCGCTTACGCGGAAAATGTTAGAGTTTTGTGTAAGACACGATATTTATCCAACGGTTGAAGAGTTTAAAATGGAAGATGTAAACAAAGCATTGTCACATTTAGAGGAAGGGAAAGCACGTTTCAGGTTGGTGCTGAAAGCCTAGTCTAAAGGCACAATAAGCACTTGGGTTTTATATTCTTGATGGTTTAAAGATATGGTTTTTATAATTGTTTAATTCAAATTTAAACCGAGTAACTACTTTGTTCAATAAAAATCAAATACTAGTTTAAAGCCTCTTTGTAAACCTTTAAGCAACGTTCTCTGGCAAATTTATGGTCAACCATTTTATTTGGGTAAGTGAGTTCTTGATAATCTGGCACCCATGTTTTAATATATTCTAGTTTTTTGTCAAACTTTTCTATTTGTGTGGTTGGGTTAAAAATTCTGAAATATGGTGCGGCATCCACTCCACACCCGGCCACCCACTGCCAGTTGCCTACATTGCTGGCCATTTCGTAATCGTGAAGTTTTTCGGCAAAATAAGCCTCGCCCCATCGCCAATCAATCAGTAAATGTTTACATAAAAAACTACCCACCAGCATACGCACCCGGTTGTGCATAAAGCCGGTTTCGTTAAGTTGGCGCATACCCGCATCTACCAGTGGGTAACCCGTTTTACCTTGACACCAAATTTTAAATTCATCGTCGTTATTTCGCCACATGATACGGTCGTACTTGGGTTTAAAGCTTTCTGTGACCGTATGAGGAAAATGCCATAATATGTGCATAAAGAATTCACGCCAAATCAGTTCTTGCCAAAAGATTTCGTTTTTCTCGGCAATGGCTTTTTTAATCATTTTACGAACGCTCACGGTACCAAATCGTAAGTGCGGACCCAACTTTGAGGTGGCGTCTTTGGCAGGAAAATTTCGTTTGTCCTCGTATTCTTGAATAAGGGTTGGTGTTACCGTATAACCTTCAATTTTTTGTGAGGCTGTTTTAAAACCCATATCCAACAATGAGACATTTGGGAGCCTGCTATGCTCCACTAAATTGTCCAAATGCCTATTGGTATAATAGATTTTAAGATTATGGCTTTTAAACTTTTCTTTCCACGTTTTCATGTAGGGCGTATAAACAACATAGGGCGTACCGTCATTTTTTAAAATATCGTCCTTTTCAAAGATAACTTGGTCTTTATAGGTTTTGAAGGTGATGTTTTGTTCTTCTAAAAGCAATTTTATTTGCGAGTCGCGTTCTTTGGCATAAGGTTCGTAGTCATGGTTGGTGAATACAGCATTGATATCGTAATCGGCAATTAGATTTTTAAAAACCTTTTCTGGTGTACCGTAAAATATGGCAATACTGCTATTTCTTTCGTTCTGAAGAGTGTTGCGCATGCTTTGCAAGGTGTTGAAAATAAAGGTGACGCGCGCATCATCTTCTGGAAGCTTGTCAAGGATGTTTTTGTCGAATATGAAAATGGGTAAAACAGGGTGTTCGCCATTTAAGGCTTCATAGAAACCAACATTATCATCTAATCTTAAATCACGACGAAACCAAAATATATTTAAAGGCTGATTCATTCTTTGTTCATTCTTTTTCATCTATTGGTCATTCTTGTATAGGCCAAATAGCTCTTCTAATTTTTGCTTACGGTAATTAAAAATTTCTTCTAACTTAGGCTTTACTAGAATAGGATGAGCCATTTGCCCAATAAGGCCAAAAGGGAGTTTATAGTCTATAATGTCTTCCATTTCAACACCGCCATTAATTTCTCTTATAAAATGTTTGTGATGCCATAGGTTGTAAGGACCAAATCGCTGTTCGTCTACAAAGTATTTTTGGTGGATGCTGTGCGTTATTTCAGTGACCCATTTGGTTTTAATGCCGAGAACAGGTGTTACAATATATTGGATAATTTGACCAGCGAACATAGGCCTATCGGCACCAGAAAGTATATTGAACCCCATATAATCTGGCGTAATGGTTTTAAGGTTTTTGGGGTCTGATAAAAAGTCCCAAGCTTCGCCGACTGAAATTGGTAAATTTTGCTTTTCGTGTAACCTGTATATTTTCATGCTTTTAATTGTAAATAAATATGTAGGTGTTTAGTGATGTGGCCACGCACAGCCAAACAAAATAGGGGAGTATAAGTAGTGTTTTTATGCCTAAGATATCTTTATAATCAAAAATGAACCTCAATACGATTAGGGTTAATAGAACAATACAAATTAAACCTGCTGCAATTAAGTGTTGATTGAAAAAAATATAATTCCAAAGAACGTTTAAAACAAATTGAACTGAAAATAGGGCTATTAGTGTTGTACTTCCAGGTATGAGTTTGTATAAAAATGCCATGTATATGGAGAAGCAAATCATTATGGTCGTCCAAGCAGTACCAAATGCCCAACCCGGGGGCGTCCAAGGCGCTTTGTTTATATTAAGATACCACTCGGTTTGCGGGCCATTGTCCATCAGCCATGTGCCGATAGCCAATGCACCGAAATTTATAACTAAAAAAAATAAGATGTATTTAAGCAGCTTCATGTTTCATATCATTCAAAATTTTGGCAATTTCTTGCGCTTGAGCATATTTTTTATCGCTAGCAGCTCTATTAATAGAGGAGAGGTCGTGCCATTCTTGCATTAATTTTTTAAACTTTTCTTCTAATTTCTCTCTTTTTGACTTTTTCTTGAAAAAACTGAACATAGCTATTTATTTTTTAGTGTTTTATATTTTGAAACTCACAATTCCACAATCCATGTTAAAGATTTGACCCGAGATGGATGTGGTTTTATCCGAAATTAAAAATGAAGCCATCTCAGCAACTTCTTCAGGCTCTAAAAACTTTTTTAGAGGGTGTCTTTCGGTGATGTTATCAATCATTTTTTCGTTGCGCAATAGTTTTGAAGCCAAATCGGTATTGGTAACTGTAGGCGCAATGGCATTGATGCGAATGGTAGGCGCTAGTTCGGCCCCAAGAGATTTTACTAAACCTTCCACACCCGATTTAGCAGTTGCGATACTAGCATGAAAAGGCATGCCTAATTTTGCCGCAACAGTACTAAAAAGTAAGATTGAAGGGGTATTGCCACCTTTCAAGGCAGGTATGTACTCTTGTATGGATTTTACGGCACCCAGTACATTTATTTCAAAATCATTTTGAAAATCTTCCGTACTTAACCTCGATATTGGTTTTAAATTTATGCTACCTGGACAATATATTAAGGCGTCAGCACTTTTAATTTTTGGTAAGTCGCCCTTTAAAATATCGCAGGAATGATGTGTTAAATTGGGATGGTCTTGTTTTGGCGAACTCCTACTAATGTTTACTATTTTGCAAGAGTCTATAAGTTTGTTAAGAATGGCATTTCCAATGCCCTTACTACCACCTATTAAAATTATTGTTTTCATATGGTTTCAGGGCTTTTGATTATTTTATGGCCTGCCCTTTAGCCGTTTTTCTATTTTTTGTTTTATAGCTGTTAAGCGTTTCATAAGATCCATTATTTCTGGATCTTTGTCTTTTTTGTAAACTTTATTTAAACTTAGTATTAGGTCTTTTACTTCTCTAGACGATTCGATACGCTCACTTGTGGTTTTAAATGTGTGCTTACGTTGCTCGAATTCTAAAGCTCGGTCAATAATCTCCATAGTTTTTAATCTTTATTCTATAAATTGATATTACATGAAATATGGTATATTTCATCAATTTCACAATATAGTAAAATCTATGATATTTATGATTTTTGTCAATGTTTTTTATAAAAAATTTAATATGATTGTTTTATTGGTGACTTATTTTGTTGAGTTATAAATATTAAGCTGTTAAGGGAGCGCCTTTCAATCGTTTTTCAACTTTCCTTTTTATGGCGGTTAATCGTTTCATTAAGTCCATAATTTTTTCATCTTTCTTCTCTTTGTAGATTTTATTTAAATCTAAAATAAGACTTTTGGCTTCTCTTGAAATTTTCACTCTATCACTTGTTGATAAGGATTTCATTTTTCTTTTTTCGAATTCTAAAGCTTTGTTTATTAAATCCATATTAGCTACTTTTTAAATGATTTTGTAATTCTGCAATTTTGAATGGGGTGTTAAATTTTCCACCATAGAATGATGTTACAGTTAATGAGGTATTGTCTTTGATGCCTCTGGACGACACGCACAAATGTTTGGCATCTATGATTACGGCGACGTCTTCCGTTTTTAAAATATCTTTTAATTCTTGTGCTATTTGATTAGTTAGTCGTTCTTGAACTTGTGGACGTTTGGCAAAATATTGAACCATTCTATTAAGTTTTGATAAGCCAATTACTTTTCCTGATGATATGTAAGCTACATGAGCCTTACCAATTATGGGAACAAAGTGATGCTCACAATTGGAGTAAAAGGTTATGTTTTTTTCAACCAGCATCTGGTTATATTGGTACTTGTTATCGAACAACGCCACTTTAGGTTTGTTTTTTGGGTTGAGTCCAGAAAATATTTCGTCGATGTACATTTTAGCTACACGCTTTGGGGTGCCCTGCAGGGAATCATCTGTGAGGTCGAGGCCCATCACGTCCATTATTTCTTCAAACAAAATAGCAATACGTTCTTTTTTTTCTTCGTCAGATAGTTTAAAAGCGTCTTTCTTTAACGGTGTTTCAAGTCCCGTGTATAAGTGGTCATCTCCAATATCATCATAAGACACCCCGTTAAGTCGATGGCCGTTAACTCTGGTTTTACCATTTTTTGTTTCTATATTCATAATTGTCCTTTTTTTAACCTATTTACCTTTAAAATCCATGGCTTATCTTTTAGAAATTTTATTATGGGTTATCTGCTTTTGTCTGGAGCATTTAAAGCGCCCTTTTTCAAAATTTCTTAATTTTTCATGTTTTGCTTTTCTGCCTTGAACACGCTTGCGCCACAATTTGAAACTGCTTGGTTTGAGCTCCGTCCGCATCAGTTCGATGACTTCCTGCTCTTTTAAACCAAATTGAAATGTGATAGCTTCAAAGGTGGTTCTGTCTTCCCAAGCCATTTCGATTATTCTATCTATTTCATAATCGGTTAGAGTCATGAAGGCTGGAAGTTGTGTTGTTCGTCATATTTTAGCTTTTCATCCATCAATTTTTTAAAAAAGGATCTATTCTCTTTAAAGGTTTTGTTGTTTTTAAAATGAATAAACTTGCCCTGTGCATGAATACTGATGCCATTAGTTTTATAAAGGGCTAATTGATAATACGGAATAACCCAAGTAAAATTTTGTAAGCCCTTGTTGATATAAATTAGCACACCATTCTTTCTAATTTCCATATTACCATAATTAATATCTGATACTGTATTTAAGTAAGGTTGTAGATTGGGGCTGGCCTCATCTATAATCATTCTTTTAGAACCAATACCGCGCATTTTGAAAATCTCCAATAAGGTAAACGATCGGCCAACCAAATCTGAAATGATTTGTTTATGTTCTTTTTCGTAATATGTTGAATTTAGTATCATAGATTTTATGGCTCAATTTTAACTAATTTGCTTATCATTCCAGAGAATATAAACCCATGAAAAGGCAGTACACTGTACCAGTACAATCTGCCCCAAAGTCCGCGAGGTCTAAAGGTAGCCGTTTGTTTTAGTAAATTATCTTCAATCTTAAATTCCAGCCAAGCTTCACCAGGTAGGCGCATTTCAGCATAGAGTAGAAGTTTTTGTTTGTTCTTATCTGCAAAAATAACACGCCAAAAATCTAATGCATCTCCGGCATCTAAATCGGTTGGACTTGTACGGCCTCGTCTTAAACCTATGCCTCCAAAAACCTTATCAATATAACCTCTTATACGCCAT
This sequence comes from Flavisericum labens, assembly GCF_045446075.1. Lineage (NCBI taxonomy): Bacteria > Pseudomonadati > Bacteroidota > Flavobacteriia > Flavobacteriales > Flavobacteriaceae > Flavisericum > Flavisericum labens. The sequence goes on from NZ_JBJJBQ010000002.1 coordinate 380,981, forward strand.
AAAATATTTCCGTAATACCATCCTGTTTTTCCGCCAATACTCCAAATTTTATCTATGGTTTTTTGAGTATCGTTTATTTGGCGTTCTTTGTAATCTCTGAAGCAGCCAAATTTAGGTACGTTTATGTATTTATGTAAATTGTTTCGCAGTCTGCCACTGCTTACCATAGAATCTTTCCAACTCGAGATAATACTATTTTGCTCAATTTTTTCAAAAGCTAACTTCACAGCCTTTTTGTACGGGATTGGGTCTACTTTTAAGTTTTTGTTGATATTACTTGGTTTTCCTATAATTTGAACGCCCATACTATCCACCAAAGTGGCGGCCAATTTGTAAGACGTGGAAGTAACGAAATACAACCAGTACGATGATAATTTTGGAGTCATGACCGGTACGGTTAGGATGTACCGTTTTAAGTCTCTAACTTCTGCAAATTGAAGTAGCATATCCTTGTAGGTAATGATTTCTGGACCAAAAATATCATAGGTTTTATTGAACAGTTCTTCGTTGCCTGCAGCTTTTGATAAAAAGGTTAACACATCTCTAACGGCAATGGGCTGTGTTTTTGTGTTTAACCACTTAGGGGCAATCATAAACGGTAATTTTTCAACCAAGTCCCTAATGATTTCAAAAGAAGAACTTCCAGAACCTACTATAATACCAGCTTTAAAAATGGTAAGCGCATATTTTTTTGAAGCTAGTAGGTCTTCCACATTTTTTCTGGACTGTAAATGTTTCGAAAGCTTTTCCTCGTTGGTGATGCCACTCAAATAAACAACTTGTTTGGTATTGGTAGTTTCAATGCAAGTCTTGAAGTTATTTGCACACTGCTCCTCAAGCGATTCAAAATCTTTTGATGAGTTGGACATCGAATGTATCAAGTAGTAAGCTACGTCAATGTCTTTTGGGATATCTTTCAATGTTTCTGGCTTTAAGAAGTCCCCTTCAAAAACATAAACATTATCTTCTTCTGTGTAACTTTTATCGGCTCTTAGCCTATCTCTAACAACGCAAACAACGGTATGGCCTTCATTTAATAAAAAATGTATAAGGCGTTTTCCAATATATCCCGTCGCTCCGGTAACAAGAATAGTCATAAGTTGTTTTCTTAATTGAGTTATCTATTTGATAGAACAGTTTCTTTTGGCCGCTGGTAGCCGTACCGTGTTCTCTTTTCTGGAATTGCATAACCATCCAGTCCATTTATGGCAGCAACATGAGCTTCAGAAAGGTTTACAAACCCGTCGTCTTCCACTAAGCCATCATCTATGTACAAGCCCTTTATTTTACCAACCAATAAAATGGTATTATTGGCTTTTATAGGATATTCTTCTACATATTCCATAGCTAGTTGAATGGGTGCACCTTGAACAAATGGCGCTATAAAGTTATTTTTGTTTTCTGGTTTTAAACTGGTTATATCAAATTCTGAAATCGATGCGTCATATTTTGCCGAGGTATGGTGTGCTTCTTTTGTGATACTTTTATGAATATGATTTATAGTGTAACATCCGGTAGATTTTATGTTTTCATAGGTATTTCTTAAAACTGTAGTTGGCCTTAAAAAGAATCCAAATAAGGCTGGGCTTGAACCCATGTGGGTTACCGAACTGAAAACAGCAACGTTGTCAACACCAGTTTCCGATTTGGTTCCAATAAGGTTAGCCGATTTATAACCAGAGCAACTATTTATTAAGTTGATTTTATAAATATGGTCTAAACTTTCTATGTCAGATTCGTTAAAATAGATCATGAGAGTTTTAAATAATTATCGATTTTTATGTTTTCGGCTTTTAGGTCGAACATTAAATTATATAGTCCGAAAAATGTTCTGTTGATATATATAAAATGTTTGGAACCTCGGTTGCCGTTCATTTTTCTTAATTCGGTACTTTTTGAATAACGTTCGCCCAACTCGGCAATTTTTCCGAAGAATTCTGCATTCGAAAAATCAAAAGTGTCTTGATGGAAAGGCTGTGTAAACAGGCTCAACATATCATGAAACATGGCTGTGAAGAATTCAATTTCTTCCTTGGTGTCATCTAACTTTAGGATTTCAAGCTCATAAAGTTTTGAAACAAAATAATCTTGATTCTTGATGTTTTCTTTTTTTGCCAACTCGAAATACGGCACATAAAATTCATTAGGAATGCTTTTCATACACCCGAAATCTAAGGCAATAAGTTCACCATTTTCAGAAATTAAAAAGTTCCCCGGATGCGGGTCGGCATGCACTTTTTTTAGATTGTGAATTTGGAACATGTAAAAATCCCATAACGCTTGCCCCAGTCTATTGGCCTTCTGCATATCTGTATTGTAAGCAGTGAATTCAGAAAGGTGTTCGCCTACCATGTAATCCATGGTTATGATACGTTCAGAAGACAGCGTTTTATAATATTCTGGAAATCTTAAGTTTTCAATATGTTGGCAAGCCTTGGCAATTTCTTCACTTTGTTGAAGTTCTAAAATATAATTGGTTTCTTCGACCAATTTGTTTTCAACCTCTTTAAAATATTTATCGGAATCTTTTCCTTTTATATTGAACATACTCATGGCAACGGGTTTCACCATAGCCAAATCTGAAGCGATACTTTCTGCAACCCCTGGATATTGGATTTTCACAGCAAGTTTTTTCCCATTTTTTTCTGCGATATGCACTTGACCAATGCTGGCAGCATTCACAGAGGTTGCATTAAAAGTATCGAATAGATCATTTGGTGTTTTTCCAAAATATTTTTTAAATGTTTTTATAACTAAGGGTGGCGATAGTGGCGGAACCGAGAATTGTGCCAACGAAAATTTCTCGACATATGCCCTTGGCAGAATGCTTTTTTCCATGCTAAGCATTTGAGCTACTTTCAAAGCGCTACCTTTAAGTTGCTTTAGACTATCGTAAATGTCAGATGCATTGTTTTTGTTTAGACGTTCCTTGGCTTCTTCTGGTGTATTTACTAGTTTGTCGCCGTAATACTTCAGATAGTTAACGCCTACTTTGGCACCCGTTGAAACAAGTTTTGTAGCCCGTGATATTTTTGTGGTTGGAATGTGGTCTATGGTTTTCATGGGCAAATTAGTTCATGCTTATTTTTTCTTTAAATATGAATTTGCCCAAATCCATAACACTTTGTAACGGGGCTACATTTAAAACATCAAAACTGGTATTTACCGATTTCTCAATGAAAATATCGGTTTTTTCAAACGCGGGAGAATTGTCGTCCAGCCAAAACTTTATGGTAAGAATGAGTTGCAACCAAGCGGATTCCTTCAGAGCTCTTTGCTGAATTTTTTCTAATCGCTCTTCCTTTAAATCAAGCATTTGAATGCCTAAGCTGTGCACATATTCAATAAAATGATGTTTAAGTCCTGACAGTACCCTTAAACCTTTTAAATTGGTTTTGTAACTGTTTAACATATGTAAAACGTAACTTCTGTTGGCCGTTAAAGTTTCAAAGAAGGTGTAATAGAAGCTAAGTAATTTGTTTCTGGCATCAAAAATCTGATAATCTTCGCTCTTGTTTAAGGCTTTTATCGAGTTGGTGAAAAATGCCTCAAAAACTGCCTTTTCAACGGCATCAAATGATGCAAAATGTTGATAGAATTTAGCTTCATCAAAATTATTTGTTTTAGTGAAGGCATAAACCGATTTTGGTTTTTCACCATTTTCTAAAATAAAATCCATATAAAGGCTAATGATAGTATCGGTGGTAATATTTTTTTTCTTTGCCATATCATTCTGTTTACAACAAAGATACAAAAATGTTTAACTATTTAGTTAAAAAGTTAAACAAAATTTTATTAGTTTAATTTGAACTGCTTTAATGTAGTGTTTTTTGATCGATTTCATGGCTCGAGCTAAGGATAGCAGAGGTACCCTTGTTGCGGCTCTCAATAGCATTCGTTAATGTTTTTATAATACACTTTATATAAAGAAATTCTAATTATAGCGAGCGCCTTTATGGAACACTCGGTTTAAGCTCTCAGGCTTATTGCTTTTTTTAAGATTTTGTTAACACTAAACAGGATTTCGATATGTAAATTTATGGTTAACCATTAACCAGGATAATAAATATTATAAAACATGAAAAAATTACTTTTGATTTTATTGGCGTTTACAACTGTTTACGCTACCAATGCACAGGTACAAACGCCTGCACCGAGCCCTGCAAGTAAATTGGAACAGAAAGTTGGACTTACCGATGTAACCATAGAATACTCTAGACCAAGCGTGAAGGGTAGAGCTGTTTTTGGTGATTTAGTGCCTTTTGATAAACTGTGGAGAACCGGAGCCAACAAAAATTCCATTATTACATTTAGCACAGATGCAACCGTTGACGGACAAACTTTAAAAGCGGGTAGTTATGCTATTTTTACGAAGCCTGGCAAAGAGTCTTGGGAGGTTTATTTTTATAGCGATACCGAAAATTGGGGTACACCCAGTAATTGGGATGACAGTAAGGTGGCTGCTAAAACAACCGTAAAAACCCATTCGGTACCATTTATTGTTGAAACCTTTACTCTTGACGTAAATAGCATTACGAATAATGGAGGCACCTTAGATTTTATTTGGGAAAACACCTATGTAGGTGTTCCGTTTACCTTACCAACAAGCGACATTGTTCAGGCTTCTATTGATAAGGCTTTGAGTGGGCCTGCGGCTAGTGATTATTATTCGGCTGCGGTTTACTATTCTCAGGAAGGTAAAAATTTAGAACAGGCCAAAGAATACATGGAAAAAGCCATGGGTATGATTGAAAAACCAGGCTTTTGGCAACTTAGACAACAGTCTTTAATTTATGCCAAATTAGGTGATAAAAAGGCAGCAATTGCAACGGCTAAAAAGTCTTTGGCCGGAGCTGAGGAAGCTGGTAATGCCGATTATGTAAAAATGAACAAAGATTCTTTAAAAGAGTGGGGGGCGATGTAGGATTAGATATTCTAGATTTTTAGATACAAAGAAGCACAGGTTTTTAAAAACCTGTGCTTTTTGATTTTAAACAATTAGAAACAAAAATTATTTATGTTTTAATTCTGTATATTAGTACTATCTAATATAGATACACTTCTTTAAAATAACTAAAAAACCAAATGCCAAACGAATTATCTTTAAATGAAGAGTTAATAAAAAAGGTTGAAAATTTAATAGAAACCAACCTTGAAAATGAACAATTTGGAGTTAATGAATTGGCCGAAGAACTTGGTGCAAGCCGATCGCATTTGCATAGAAAGTTAAATGCGCTAACAGGAAAATCAACAAGTCAATTTATTCGTGAATATAGACTTCAAAAAGCTATGGTGATGCTGCAAGATAATGTTGCAACGGCTTCCGAAATAGCATATCGCGTTGGATTTAGTAGTCCTACTTATTTTAACACCCGTTTTAGTGAGTATTTTGGTTATCCGCCTGGTGAGGTTAAGTATAGAAGTTCAAAAACTGAAGATGCTGATTCAAATATTCCAATTAGAGTTACTTCAAAACGAACACGAAAAAAAGTAAAAAGAAAAAAACTTTCATCTCAGTTAGGGATATTAGTTGCCGTATTTGGAGGGATTGCACTTTTGGTGTTTTTATTCATTACGTTCAATAATCCCACAGTTCAAGAAACTGAACTGGTAAACAATAAAGAAAGTAATGTTGGTGAAAAGTCAATTGCCGTGCTTCCTTTTAAGAATTTGAGTAATGATGAAAGCAATCAGTATTTTGCTGATGGTATGCGGGACGACATTATAAACCATTTGTCTAAAATTGAAAGTGTTTTGGTAAAGTCTAGGCAATCTTCCGATAGGTATGGAAGCACAGATTTATCAGGTTTGGAAATAGGCGAGGCTTTGGGCGTAAATTATATTATTGATGGCAGCGTTCAAAAGTATGACGATAGAATTAAAATTATTGTCCACCTTATAAATGCAAAAAATGACACACATTTATGGTCAAAAGATTTTGATAGGGAATTTGAGGATATTTTTTATCTGGAAAGTGAAATCTCCAGATCAATTGCTAAGGAATTAAATCTTGTTTTGTCTCCTTCAGAAATTCAAGAAATAGAAAAGATTCCAACCGTAAATTTAGAGGCCTACAACTTGTATAAAAAGGGAGATTACTTTTTGTATCAATTCTCAGATGAAGGGTTTATGCTTGCAGAAAAATATTTTAATGAAAGTATTGAGTTAGATCCAAAATTTGCGCTTCCATATTCTGGTTTATCCATTTTAAGTCTTTACCGAGGTTGGCCATCACCTTCAGAGGAAGATTATTTAACGGCTAAGGGCTATGCTTTAAAAGCTATTGAGCTTGACGACGATTTGGCCGAAACCCACCGTGCACTCGGATTGATATTCATGGAATAAAAATGGAATTGGGAGGAAGCCGAAAAGGAATTTCTAAAAGCATTAAGTTTGGATTCCAAAAATCCTTATGTGATGACCATTTATGCCAGGTATTTGATGTCCGTTAAGGGAGATTTTGAAAAGAGTAGAGAATATTTAAATAAAGCTTTATTGGCTGCGCCAGTTTCATATTATATCAATATATCGAGTGCAGAATATTATTTATTCATCGAAGATTACGATGCGGCTTTAAAGGAAGCAGAAAGGGCTAAAGAGTTAAGTCCAATTGATGGATGGGCGCCGTGGATTGCTTTTTTAGCTTACGTTAATAAAGGAGAGCATGATTTGGCCGTTAATGAACTTGTTGATAATTGGAGCCTAAGTCATAATTATAATAAAAATGTTGCCCCTATGTTACAGGCCTACAAAGAAAATGGAATTAATGGGGTTTTTAGATGGATAAACGATTTGGACATTAACCATGCCGATGAAGAGCGGGTGCAACATAATGCCTATTATATAGCTCAAAAATTTGCTTTTCTAGGTGAGCATGATAAAGCTATGCAATGGTTGAATATTGGCTTCAAAAGAAAAAACGGTGAAATGAATAGAATAAAACACGACCATTTTTTTACCGATATGCACGATAACCCAGAATTCCTGTCACTTTTAGAAAAAATGAATTTAGGCAATTACAAACAAAGTCCATACTTTAAGGACTAGCTATAATGCGACACCATTCAACATAATTTAAATGCTTCAAATTATGTGTTATAGCCTTTAAATAAAACTTTAAATAATTAACAACATAGCTGTTAAGCCTTGTGTACTCTATTGTTTCATATTTGTGTAAACATTACTTATTAATCTTTAAACACATATAATCATGAAAGCAATTGTATTATTATTGGTAGTTTTTTTTACTGCAAATCTCGGAAATTCACAAAATGTAGGCACAGATCTACTAGCTTTAAACACAGAAGAAATGACTTCTGAAACCACGGAACCTTCAACTAAGGCAATAAACAGTAATTATAAAAATGAAGTGGTTGATAACTCTATGGCTATACATGTAAGCGTATTAGAGGAGCGTGTATCTAAATTTGATGTTACTTCAGTTCCAGAATATAAGGGCAAATCAGAGCCTTTTAAAGTAAAATTTAAAACAGATAAAGGGTATATTGAAGTACTGTATGGTAAAAACGGTGAAATTTTAAAAACCAAAGAAAGATTTAAACAAGTTAAGCTTCCTAGTGTAGTAAGGGACAATGTTTTGAGGGAATTTTCTAAATGTAAATTGGTAAGTTCTGATTATTTGGTTTGGTATGATACCAAGCGAGTAAAAAAAATATACAAAATAACCATACTACAAAACAATTCAAAAAAGAAAATAAAGATAACTGCAGATGGTGAATTTATTTAAAAATATCCAACCAAACTAAAAGCACAACTTTTTAAATGTTGTGCTTTTTTTATGCCATATAAGTTGGCTTCTCTGTTTCCTAAATTAAGCGCAACATAATGATTACAAAAACACTTCACAAAAGGTTTGAGCTTAAGTTGTTAACTCTAATGTAATTGCTGTTTTTTGAACTTCTTAATCCGAATCTTCTAAAATAAAAATATCTTCTACAGATATTTTAAAAAGTTTTGCTATTTTTAAAGAAAGTACTGTAGAAGGCACATATTTATTTTTTTCCATAGCATTTATGGTTTGCCTGCTAACCCCAATTTTTTCAGCTAAATCGGCTTGTGTCATGTCATGAATGGCACGTTGCACTTTGATGTTATTCTTCATGACTTCTCAATTTTAATTTTAGGAAGTTGAAGCGAATAATAAAAAATAAAAGAGGTGTAAACATATTTAATACCAAGACATGTACAAATGTATAATTATAAATAAAAAAAATTAAAAAAGTAAGTACGGCATAATTGAAGACTATGGCCCAAACTAATGAATCTTTTCTGAGTTTATAAATAAACTCATCTTCAACTTTTTCCTTTGATAATCCAACTATCAGTCCTCCAAAAATAATAGATAGGAGAATTAACTCAAACATAAACCCAGTTTCTATAAATTTGAAATACTGCATTTCTTTTGGCCCAAAAGCAAAATTATTAAAAATGGAAAGTACTTTTATTTTTAGAGGTTCAGTCTTAAGTCCAATAAAATATGTTATTAATCCAGAAATTATACCTCCAATAAATAACAACCATCCAAGTTTTTTATAATTATTTGGTAATAAATAGTTTGTTTTCATAATTGTTCGTTTTAAAATTAACTAATGATTGACGTTCAAAAAGTAAAACAAACTTTACATATAGACAAATAAAATTTACTTAATGTAACAAAAACATAACTTTTAATATTTTAATTGGATGATAGAACGAACCTGATCTAAAGTTTTAATGAGTTTTCTGCTAAAATCAAAAGTCATAACATCACTTTCAGTTTTGGCCTCTCTTAAAAGTTGATTGAAATGAATAGCTTCAAAACTATAGCCAATAGTATTGTATTTAAAATCTATAACCTCTTCATTTCCGTCTTTAATTATCGAAACTGTTGACGGTGCGTGAAACTGCGTGTTTATTTTTACAATGGCATCCTCACAATAAAAAACGGCTTGGGTTGGCAATTCTTCAATTAGCGAGCTTTTTAAATAAGCATTTATATTGTTGTTATATTCAAAAACCATATCGCAAGAAGAGTCCGCACCATTTTCAAAAAAAGTTGCACTGGCTTCAATCTTTTTAGGGGTGCCCAAAGTAGATAGTGCTGCAAAAATGGGGTAAATACCAATATCTAGCAGACTACCGCCACCTAATTTTTTATCGAAAAGACGGGTGCTAGTATCGTATGGACGTTTAAAACCAAAGTCCGATTCAAGTTTTAAAATATTACCATAAGTCTTGTTTTTCAGTTCTTTTAAAACGTATTGGTAATGGGGTAGAAAGTAGGTCCATAGCGCTTCCATTAAAAGCACATTTTTTTCTTTCGCTTTGACTATCATCTCATTAACATCTTCGGCATTCATGGCAAAAGGCTTTTCGCCTAAAACAGCTATGCCATTTTCTAAGCACATTAATGCATTTTCTTTATGCAAGCTATGTGGCGTGGCCACATAAACCGCATCAATATTGGTGTCGTTGGCTAAGGTTTCATAACTGTCGTAAGCTTTTGTAGCTTTGTGCTTTTTAGCAAATTCATCAGCCTTTTCCTGCGAACGTGATGCTACAGCATACAATTCGGCATCACTTATCGTGGCGAGGTCGGTTGCAAAACTGTTGGCAATTCTTCCCAAACCAATAATACCCCACTTTATTTTTTTTATGTCTTCTTGTTTTGTCATTTTCTTTGAATTAATTGGAGTAAGCAAGCCAATGTAATAACTATGATACAACCTACAAAATTAAGCCATAAAAATGGAAGGTTGATTATGCTGAATTCATTTAAAAAGTAAAGGGCAATAACCAGAGCTTGGGTAATTAAAGCGCCGATAAAAACGGCGTGGCCTTTTACAAATTTAAAGAAAAATGCCAATAGGAAAATACCCAGTACATTGCCGTAAAATATCGAACCGATAATGTTTACCAACTGAATTAAATTTTCCGCCAGATTGGCGACACATGCCACGGCAATGGCCATAATGCCCCATGCAAAAGTGAACCATTTTGAGGCCTTCACCATGTGCTCCTCGGTTTTTTCGCTGGTGTTTCGTTTGTATAAATCAATAGTAGTGGTAGAGCCTAAAGCATTAAGTTCGCTGGCTGTGCTAGACATGGCTGCACTCAAAATAACGGCCAATAGTAACCCAATTAAACCACGCGGTAAATTGTTTAAAATAAAATGGATGAATACATAATCTTTATCGTTGCTCTCTACCTTTAAGTCTTGCTTTTCGGAAGCTTTATCAATAAGGTTTCGGGCTTCAGCTCTAATGTCGTCATGCGCTTCATTGGCAATGGCAATATATTTTGAAGCGCTGGGATTATCCGATTCAATAAACGATTTTATAATGGTCTGCTTATCGTTAAAAACAGCTTTTTGCTCCTGTTGAAGCGCTTTGAATTCGTTTGCATATTCAGAATTTAAAACGAGTTCGGTAGCAGTAGGGTTGAAGTTTACTGGTGCTTCGTGAAACTGATAAAAGACAAATACCATGACACCAACCAGTAAAATGAAAAATTGCATAGGGATTTTAAGTAATCCGTTGAATATTAAGCCCAACTGCATTTCCTTAACTGATTTTCCCGATAGGTAGCGCTGAACCTGACTTTGGTCGGTGCCAAAATACGAGAGCATTAAAAACGTACCACCAATTATACCGCTCCAAAAGGTGTAGCGGTTGTTTAAGCTGAATGAAAAATCTAATACTTCCATCTTTCCACTAGCCCCTGCAATATCAAGGGCTTTTGTGAAGGTGATGTCTTCCGGGAGTTTGTCAACAATCAAAAAGAAAGCTACAAGCATCCCAATAAAAATCACCAACATTTGGTGCTTTTGAGTTACGTTTACAGCGCGCGTACCACCAGAAACTGTATAAATGATAACGAGCAGGCCAATGGCAATATTTAAGGTTAGTAAGTCCCAGCCCAAAACGACTGAAAGAATAATAGCAGGCGCAAAAATGGTAATACCCGCAGCTAACCCGCGTTGAATTAAAAATAAAATTGCTGCGAGCGTTCTAGTTTTTAAGTCAAAACGATTTTCTAAAAATTCGTATGCTGTGTAAACTTTCAGTCGATGGTATAATGGAATAAAAACCATACAAATTACAATCATCGCTATGGGAAGACCGAAATAGAATTGTACAAACCCCATACCGTCGTTAAATGCTTGGCCCGGTGTTGACAAAAAAGTTATGGCACTGGCTTGGGTGGCCATGACCGATAAACCTATGGTCCACCATTTTGAGGTGTTTCCGCCCCGTAAATAATCCGTTACGTTTTTGCTTCCACGCGTTTGCCAGGTCCCATAAGCTACAATGCCTGCAAGTGTTATGGCTAAAACCGTCCAGTCAATCCAACTTAAAACTTGCATACTTTAAAATGATTTGGTGATAAGATAGAACACAAAAAAATAAATAGCATTAGCAATTAATACAATAGAGTACCATTTTGACCAAATTTGCTTGGGTGTCTTATTTTTTTCCATAATCTAATCATTTAATTGGGCTTGTTGTTTTAGGTCTTCTTTTCCAATGGAGAGCATATTGGCGAAAAGCCTGTAGGCACCAGAAACCCCAGCAGGGAACTCCCTAAAAAAGCTTAGGCCCGTGTAAATATAGTAGCCTTTACCATGTTTAGCGACCAATAAACTACCATCCTTCGCATCTTCGCCTTTATCGTTAATTGATAGGACAGGGGTAAACTCGCTAGCCCAAGAATTGGGGAAGTATAAACCGCGCTCTTGTGTCCACCCTTCAAAATCTTTTTGGGTTATTTTATTGGGATAGTTTAAAACAGGATGTTCGGGTTTTAGCAAACGGACTTCGGCATGTTCATCGGTTACACGATCTCTAGAAAGTTTTAAGTCGTAAGGCGCCAAATTTTCTGTAATTAATCGATGACTGGTATTGTATTGCACAATCATATTTCCGCCTTGAGCGACAAAATCAAAAAGGATCTGCTGCTTGAATTTAAGCTCATCAACAGTGTTGTAGGCGCGTATTCCAATAACCACGGCATCAAAAGTGCTAAGGTTTTCTGGATTTATGTCTTCGGGTTCCAAAACACGTACGTTGTATCCTATTTGCTCCAAACTTTCAGGCACGACGTCGCCTGCACCCTGAATATAGGCAATGTTTTTGCCATGTTTTGCGATATCCAATCGAACAATTTTACTTTCACTTGGTAATAATACGGTTTGGGTTGGAATGTGGTCGTACTCAATTTCAACCAGTTCTTTGGTGTACTCTTTATCCCCAACGTGTACAATAGGTCCTATATAGCCTTCACTTTGGTTTTTTGGTGGAATTACCGTGAATATGAGCGTTTGTTCTTCGCCTTTATGGGCAATAGTAACTTTTTGGGTTTTTGGATAAACGTTCCAATCGTTTGGATGGCAAACTTCCACCGAGCCTTCTAAATTATCTCGGCCTGCTTTTACAACAACAGTAATATCCCGTTGATTGCCATTATTTATGATGATGACTTTTTCTGTGATTTTTGCCGAAGCCTCAGGGATGATTTCAAACGGATGGTACAATTCGCCTTTGTCTGGTTTTGAATAGCGCTGAACAATGTTTTTGGTGAAAGTTATTGGGGTGTTTTCAATGAGTAAATTAAAATTGACTTTTAAAGTTCTGGGTGTTTCGGGTAACCCAATTAAAGATTTGTCTTCAACGTTGTACATGCCCAAGGATCCTTTTTTGTTAAGCCAATAAGGTGTAGATGGTTTGGCGTCTGGTTTAAGCTTTATGGATTCTTTAAAATCATATTTTATATTGTTTTTTAAAGGAATGTTTTTCGAAATATTTAAATCGTTTTGATTGCTGTAGCTTACCAATGTTATGGGAAGTGAGCTTCTATTTATTGCTTCTATGCTTAAGTTGACTATTTCTTTTGGAGCCGCTGTATTATTATCTGCGGAAGCTTCCAGATATAAACCGGCACACATTTCAATAATGGATTTGAGTTCTTTTGTTTTTTGGGTTTTCCAATGGTCGTTTTCAATATTTTGAAGTAAATTGTAGGCTTCAATCAATTGTGGGATATGTTCTGAAGGATTATTGAAATTGAAGTTATTTTCAACCCCGATTAAAATTTCACCAATGGCTTTTCCGCCTTTTACACGATTCCAAGAGGTGTCAATACCTGCAAAAATATCTTCATTGTTTGCAAGGGGTTCGCCCTTTAAAAACTCAATATATTCATTTTGGGTACCGCGTTGCGTCAATGTTCCAAATCCTTGGCTTAAATGTTTGCTGCGTGCCAAAGCCGCAACTTCGTTATTGGATAGACCTTTTAAAGGATAATAGGTTCCAATATTAAAGACTAACATCTTACTTTTATCTAACTTCTCAAAGTTTTCTCTACTGCCATAACGCCACCAACTTGTATTATAAAACAATCTTTTTGGTTGCCACAGGCTAGCCTGTTTTAGTTGTTCTGGATATGCGGTGTTATCGTTAGCGAGTTCAAAAGCTTCCATGCTCAACATAGCCGAACTGGTATGATGCCCGTGTGTTGTACCTGGAGTTCTGTGGTCAAAACGATTGATGATAACATCGGGTTTAAATTTTCTAATAGCCAATACAACATCGTTAAGCACCTCTTCTTTATTCCAAATTTCTAAAGTTTCATCGGGGTGTTTGGAGTAGCCAAAATCGTTGGCTCTGGTAAAAATTTGTTCCCCACCATCTATATGCCGCGCGGCCAAAAGTTCTTGAGTTCTTATCACGCCCAATAAGTCTCTAATTTCAGGTCCAATAAGGTTTTGACCGCCATCACCTCTGGTTATGGAAAGGTAGGCGGTTCTGGCATTTAACTCGTTAGATAAATATGAAATCAGCCTTGTATTTTCATCGTCGGGGTGTGCTGCCACATACAATGCCGAACCTAAAAAATTAAGTTTTTCAATGGCTTTATAAATTTCTGACGACGAGGGTGTTTTGGGTTTTTGAGCTTGGGCAATTGTACAGGTAAATGCAAGAATAAATAGATATTGTAAGGCTCTGCGCATAATATTGGTGTTAGCAAAAAACCAAATATAAAAAAGAAACCAGCACTACAGCTGGTTTTAATTTTTATTTAACGCTTATGAAAATATCAGAACGACTTTATTTAAAAAATATAATGTATCGTTGGTTAGACTTTGCTAAGTTTAGCTGATTTTTTGTTTTAACCGTTAGATTTGTTTCAAATTGATTTCTTCTGTTTTAGGCTTAGTTTCTTGGGGTTCGGCTGGAATGATTGGTCTTGAGCGTTGATTGAAAAACAAATGTTGAATGGAATCCATACGTTTCATCATGCTTTTAATTTGCTCATCTTGGTTCATAAAACCTTTCTGAAAAAAGTCATCAGGATGAAATCCTCCAGTGATGGAATCTTTACCAAAAAAATCATCAAAAAAGGAATCGTTAAAAAACGAATGATTGTTGAAGTGCTTTTGAAACTGCAGTTTTAAACTGTCGCTTAATTTTCCGTTTGATGAATAGCTGTATGAGTAAATGGAATCGTATTTTATTAAATTCCCTTGGTCATCATACTCTTTATTTACTGTAATGTTTTCATCAGGTTTTATATCGGTTTTATTATTTTGTTTTTGCTTTTCCTGACCAGTACAATTGAAAATAAGCAGAAGAAAAATCGGAATAATTTTAAGTGTTTTCATAATTGAGTACCTTTTAAATTAAACAAATATTCGTTTCAAAAACATCAAAAAATGTACCATGTGAACAGGTATTACTTTAATATTTTCTTAAAATGTCAGGTTGGCAGGGAGATGAAATGGTTTAAAAAGTGCGGTTAAAAATCTAACAACTTTTAACCGCATCCTTCAATTCGTGAGAATATTACATTTAATCTAAACCTATTTTTTGAACTTACCCTTTATCATGGTGTATGAATGCGGAGGAAATGAATATGTAAGTTTATTGCCCTTGGGTTTTACATTGTCTTTCTGCTGTGTCTTTACAATTTCTTTTCCGAAAGTATTCTGTGATTTTGTGTCTGGCCCATTAACTTCCATGATTTCAAAATCACCTTTGAACGATCCTTCTTGTAAGATGATATCTGTGGAAATATTTTCTGTTAGATGCCGATTCATTACGGAAATAATGATTTCGTCACCATTAATGGCCGAGGAAACATCTAGATAAGGAACATCAGTCTGTTTCGTTGTTTGTTCACCTAGACCAATATTGAATTCTTCGGTATCATAGGTGCCACAATCTACATAAACATCTAACGATGTGCCGTGCATGTTTTGGGAAAATAATTGAAGTGGGAAATAAATGGTCTGCCTGAACATGTCTTTCTCATTAGTAAACATGGGGCCAATAACATTAACCAATTGCGCCATGTTGGCCATTTTTACCACATCTGCGTTTCTAATGAATCCGTTAAGAAAACCTGCAATTACAAGTGCATCTTCAAGATTGTAATGCTCTTCCAAAGCCCTTTCACCTCTTGACGAAGGCCCTCTTCTTGCCCTATACCATACGTTGTATTCATCCCAGGCAATAAAAATAGGGTCTCGTTCACCTCTGTCGGCTTTTTGCATTTCAACATCTATCAACCCTTTAATGAGCTTGGTTCTTTGTTCCATGACCAGGGGAGTGGATAAAAAATTATAGTAATTGTCATCAGGATTTCCCACATACATATGAATAGCAAGATAGTCTACCACATCCTTAAGTTCTTTCAATATGGTGGCGTTCCATTTATTAGGGTCTGCAAAGGGGCGGTAATTGGATGATCCTGCTGCAATCAATTTGATGCTTGGGTCTGTCAACTTCATCAATTTTGCTGCTTCTCTGGCTTTTTTGCTATAATCTTCTGCATTTAAGTGTCCCATTTGCCAAAACCCGTCCATTTCATTGCCCAGACTCCAATATTTTATGTCATGTGGTTCTGGATATCCATGTACTTCTCTTAATTTGGCATAATGCGATTCACCTTTTACGTTGGTATATTCGACCCATCGCTGAGCTTCCTCTATGGTGCCTGTTCCCATGTTGACGGCAAAATAAGGTTCGGTGCCTAATTTCTTGGCGAAATCCATGAACTCGTTCGTTCCAAATTGGTTGGTTTCCAAGCGGGACCATGCCAATTCCATTCTGGGAACCCTTGTTGGGCCCACACCATCTTCCCAATGGTAGTTGGATACGAAATTTCCACCGGGATAACGTGTAATGGTAACATTTAAATCCTTGGCCGCATCCAATACATCTTTGCGAAACCCATCGGCATCTGCCAAAGGTGATCCAGGATCATAAATACCTCCATAGACGCACCTGCCCAGATGTTCCACAAAATTGCCATAGAGCAGAGGACTTATTTCCCCAATAGTTCTGTCCGGGTCAATTTTAATTTTTGCCAGTTGCTGCGCATTTAAATCATTCTGCACAATTGTTAAAATGAAACATCCAATAATTAATTTTACAAAAACATTCATATTATCTAGTTTTAGGTGGTTTTCATTATTTACTTGTTATACCGTACACGCACATCTCAACTCCAATTGCTCAAAGGATATTTACTAAACTTATTTTCAGTAATAGGCTTTGGCTGATTTTTCTGGAATAGTTGGTTATTTAATAGCGTACAACGGCATTTTATTTCTTATATATTGTTAGTGACTTGTTTTTCTTTCTTTTATCGTTTTAATTCCAAAAAATATTAAGATTATGATTAATGTAACAAAAAAGACAGTTGTTGACATGCTTTTTACTACCGAAAAAATATTTGTAACTTTAATTGTAGTAGGGGATAAATCAGGATAATTGATCAACATGGTGATAATTCCAAAATTCTCAGAATAATCGGCTATCCCTGCAATAACGGGAAGGAAGCAGAGAATGAAAAAGACGGAGTTAAGTTTGTCCAGTTTTTTTAAAAAGTACCCAATCAATAAACTATAACTTACTCCAAACAGAAGTGGGTAGATCATATCGACAGGAAGTTGCGTTTTTAAATACACCTGTCTTCCATTTTCACCTAATGTCTCCAAAAGCGTTTCAATATATTCTGAAGTGTATCCCAAAGGCATCATGTCTAATAATTTCAGATTATTTGAAAATGTCATTGTTTTGGGAATGGTAATTGTCAACATTATCGCATAAACAATATTTGTTAGTATAAAAAGCAGTAGCACTTTTTTGGCCGATATATGCTTATATATTATTTCCCTTATTCTTGTCATTTATATTTTGATTGGTCAAGGTCTCTATAGGGCTAGTTACCTTGTATAAGTGCCTAATTTAACAATTAAAAACCGAATAAAAAATCCACAGAAATTTTGAGAGTTTGCGGGTGCAACAAATTAAGCATGGTTTTTGAAACTTATTTTTAATTTAATTTTTTGAATTCAGGATTCAATTCTGGCAAAAATAGCAGTGCTTATCCAGTATTAATGATTAAGTAAAAAAAGAGCAACAAGCTTTGGTTTAGACTAAAATACACCATGTTTTTAACTTAGCTCTTCTTTAATATTTCAGCATCATTTGACTTTAAGTGTAAATCCAATTGCGGAAAAGGTATAGCTATCTTGTTTTCAGCAAATTTTTGACTAATAATTCTGCGGATATCGCTTTTTACTTTATTTATTCTAAATATGTTCTTACTAAAGAATAAAACTTGAAAATCTAATGATGAATTTCCAAAACCCACTAATCGAGCTTCAGTTAATTCCCGGTCAGATATATCTGGATGTTCAAATGCACTTTCTTCCAAAATTTTTATAACTAAATCTACATCACTGCCATAAGTAACACCAACATCAATTCTAAACCGGGTTTTCTTTGTCTGGTGGCTCCAATTTATTACTTTATTGGTTGTAATTAATGAATTCGGAATGATAATAGAAATATCATTTGTGTTTAATCCTTTGGATGTTCTTAATCCAATACTTTGAATTCTTACAACATCACCATCTATTTCTAAAACATCATCTATTTTTATGGATTGTTCTGAAAGTAAAATTATTCCTGATATAACATCATTAAATGTTTGCTGCAACCCTAATCCTATTCCAACAAGCAAAGCAGCAGAACCAGCTATTAATACAGTTACTTTAACACCAATAGTTTCTAAAATAAGCCCAACAGCAATTATCCATATAATATATCTTATGATTTGAAATAAGGCATAGGCACTCCCTTTGTCAAGTTTTTTAGACTTGCGTTTACTAAAAAGTGCTTTCTTAATTAGCCATAAAATCAATTTGGTAATCAAGAAAATTATTAAGATAGTCACTAATGTATAAACCCGTATATTAGATTCTCCCAAATTAATAAGCTCCAATTCTAAAAATTTCTTTAATGTTTCCATGTTGTCTTTTTAAATTAACATAAAGGTATAGAATAACCGTCGGTTAAGGTGGGGTATGCGCAATTTTTTGAACTAGACCTAGTCTATGTAAATCCATTATGAAATTGCAACCAGGCATGTTTTCTTAATTGAATACCAACGGTTGGGCTATGGTTTCGTTTTGTGAAAATCCGCTATGTTTTTCCGTCTTAGGCTAAAGACAGCAAATTGCAATGAATTCCATTAGGAGTTTAGGCGCAATGAACTATGCATGCTGTGTTATGGCTTTTTTTTATTTGTTAGATTTACATCGAAATTAAAAACATCAGGTCTTGAATAATGTCCGACGACATCAAACATTCGTTTTGCTTTTATAATGTCTTGGAGGTTAATATCTGCATATAATATGCCTTCTTTTGCTTCTAGTGGTCCAGCGATAACTTTCCCGTTTGGTGCAATTATAGAACTATTACCTACATTAATCCATTCCCTTCCTTCTGGGTAAAGTTTTTTAAATTCATACTCATCAGGAATATCATCCATTTTTAAAGCCATACAAGTGCTTATAACAAACAATCCGCCTTCTCTTGCAATATGCTGCATAGATTGAATCCAGTTGGGGCTTTTATCCCAGGTAGGAGAAACTAATATTTGAGTTCCAAATTCATAGATAGCATTTCTTGCCAATGGCATAAAATTCTCCCAACAGATTAACCCAGCTATTATTCCTGCTGAAGTGTCATAAGAGCATAAGGTACTACCATCTCCTTGAGACCATATTAGACGTTCTCCGCCTGTTGGTATTAACTTTCTATGTTTACCTAGAATTATGCCTTTGTCGTCTATAAAAAGTAAGCTATTAAATAAACTGGCGCTACTGGTTTCAACATTACGTTCATGCATACCAATAACAACATTAATGCTAGCTGTTTTGGCCGCTTCACAAAGTTTTTGTGTAGAACCATCAGGCACAGAAACAGCATTTTCAACAAGTTTTAAGTAAAGCTCATTTAAATCAGCTCCTTTACTATTTGGAATTAGCCATACCCAATCTGGATAACCAGAAATAAAGGCCTCTGGGAAAACGATTAAGTTGGCGCCGTTTTCACCAGCTTCTAAAATTGCTTTACAGGCCTTATCAACCGTTTTTTCTTTATCTAAAAAAACGGATGAAAGTTGTGCAGCTGCTACCTTTATATTTTTAGTCATCTTACTTTGTCTTTTTTGTATATAATGTTTAAAATTATGTAGCCTTTATTCAGGACGGGTCATAATGTGCTACAACGTTTATGTATAACTTAAGTTAAATAATAATATAAAAGTTATAAATTTAAGTATATAACCAGAAAGAACAAAAAGAGAGAATTAAGGTTATTTTGTATAGTGAGACTTGATCTCGTTTTTCTTAAAAATCCTCTCTCTTTTCTACTCTTATTTCGTACAGTTCTAAGAGACTAAGGATCTCGTTTTTAAGTTTTAGAAAACACGGTAGATACGTTCCTTCATAAGATATTAAATATGAATGAAAATACGAATTATTTTGGAATTGACATTAGTAAAGATGTTTTTGATGTGACTGGAATTGATGGCTTGTTTCATCAGTTTAGTAATGAAGTTACAGGCTATAAAAAGCAGAAATGCCAAATGGGCCAAGGACCAAGACGGGCGTCCGGGAGCAGGTAACAAAGGCAGTCGCTATACCAGTAACAAAACGCATTACAGTCCTACCGACCCCGATGCGCGTATTAGTGTAAAACCGGGCAAGGCCAGAAAGCTCAATTACCAAAGCCAGCTTACCGTAGATACCGCCCACCATGTGATCAGTGATATCAAGGCCTATCATGCCGATGGTAAAGACAACCAACAGTTACAAGATATAGTGGTCCGCGTGCAGCGCCGCTTACGCCGTTCGGGTTTGGTCTGGGACAACTGTGTGGCCGATACCGGGTATAGTAGCGGTGAGAATTACGCTTTTCTGGAAGGTAGAAACCTGAAAAGCTTTATACCGCCCCATGGCACGTATAAAGGCTGCCCCGATGGCTTTGCTTATAACGAAGCCAAAGATCATTATGTCTGTTCACAAGGTAAGGTGGTACCGTTTAAAAAGGTGTTTTACGAAACCAAGAACCACACCAAAAAGAAAGAATATCGCGCATCAAAGAAAGTGTGCATCGATTGCCCGGTCCGTAGCCAGTGTTTGGGCAAGAGCGCCCAGGAAAAGAAGTTTACCGTTACCTATTACCGCGCCGAGTACGAACGTAACATCGCTAGGGTCAACAGTCCACAGGGGCGCTATATGAAAGCCAAGCGTCAAAGTACGGTAGAACCTGTATTTGGCACCTTGACCCAGTTTATGGGCTTAAGGAAAGTCAATACCATTGGCATTAAGCAGGCCAATAAGTGCATGCAGCTATCTGCTATTGCGTACAACCTTAAAAAGTACCTGAAATTTGTAGAAAAACACAGTAAAAGCGGAGCGGCAAGCCTGCCTGCGCTTTTATCTCGTGTTCTAGCAGTAATAGGGCTAATATTAAGCCCGTATGACCGACTTAGATTTAGCTTTTAATCATGATGGTATAAAACAAACGCCCTTAAAATGGTTGTTTTGTATCATGATTTTGTAAAATTATGGGCTTGTGCAACGGCTACCATTGTTGGCACTTGTTTTTAATTTATTCTTTACTATTAAAAATCCAGTAAATATCATAATTCCGATGCTTGATAATAAATGTATTTTTTTGAAATCCATATTTAATTCAGGGTAAAATAGCAATGCGATTCCTGCATTAATTGACAAGTGAAATAAAATTGCTATAAGAACACTTCCCCTAGAATTAATTACTAACCAAGTAATTATTATGGATAGGCAGATTAGTATAGTGAAATATGCAATTACAGGAATTATAGATATTGGTTCTCCACTAACCAATGTTCCGAATGGTGCCCACCATAGTGGAATATGCCAAACAAACCATATAACTCCAATAATGATTGCACTTTTCAGGTTTGAATATTTTTTTTGAAATTCGGGCAATAAAAAACCTCTCCACCCTAGTTCTTCTCCCAAAGGTCCAGCATACAATCCCGTTAATAATATTGTTGGTATCGATAAATATGCCATTTTATCAAAACCTCCAATTTCCCCTATAAATTGGCTGTAAAGTGCAATACCAATAATTACAAATATTAGAGGTACAAGAATTATGTATACATAATATTTAAAAGGGACTTTCCATATAAAAAGCTTTTTGATTAATTCCAATAGCCCTTTGAGTCCATCAAAGAATAGAGTTGTAATTATTCCGGATATTGTTGGTCCATATAAACCAACAAAAAAGAAAACTAAAAATTTATCAATTGACTCTTGATTAATACCGTCTGATAGATGGTTTAATCCAATAATCCAAAGTGTCCAAGACCATAAAAAGGTCAGTATTAAAAACACAAATAAATTTTTTCTATTCATTTTTTAAATAAGTGCCAACGTTGTTGTATAAGGAAAGTTGCGTGTTTGTGTGCGAGGATTTTCCGAAGGAAAATCAGAAGCTAGCAAACGAGCAACTAACTTTGGTTTAGCTAAAACTAGCAATTTTTTTTATACGGTGTTGTGCTTTCGTTATTTTTGTCTTTAACTCTTTTTTTATATTACAACACGTTAATCAAGTTTGTCAATTAATATTTCTGTTTTATCAATTAATCTCTCTACAATATTTTTTCTCACTTCCATATTAAACAATCTGACAGTCAAAAGTCCATTAAACTCACTATAGATTGTTTTTTTATTTGCGTTTTTCCAATATGAATCTTGAAGATGCCCTTGTATAATAAACCAATAGCCAGGATACTTAGACATAAAAGGTTCAAGTAAGTTGTAATAAATTCGCATATTATTATTTGAAGTTGCTATCATTGTGTTTCTTTCTGTATAATATTCCTGTACATTCTTCGCTAAATCTTTCTCGAATAAAGCAATTTCACCTGTTGACTCTAAAGAATTAAATGTAGTTTTATTTAATTCTTTCAAGGTATTAAGACCTCCATAGTATTCGTAACGAACAATTTTTACAAGTGTATCTATATTAGAAGTTAAATTGGACAGCCTTTCAGCATAGGCATTGTTGATTTTTATTTCTTTCGTTATATATTCCAAATCCAATTTCAGTATTTCTAAATCATTTTGTAAATCAATCTTCAATGCTTTTTCTTGAATAATTCCCTGTTCATATTTTTTTCTTTGTTCGTTTAAATTTCCAATTTGTAAGGCAATCAAAATCCCAATAACGACTAGGATAATTTCTCCAATGGCATATAATAGATATTTGCTGAATTTGTTATCAGTCAATAATCTTTGTCTGATTTTTCTAAAGAATTTTATCATTAGTTATTGGTTTGTAATAATGAAGCACAACGGTTGGATAAACACAATTGCGTTTATCTGCATTATATTTAATTTTAATAAATATAAGTAAACATTTACATTATTATAACCACTTCTTCCGCTTAAAGTAAATAAGCATTCCTATAAAAAGAATTATCATAACTCCCCAAAGGATAAAGTAGCTATACCTGTATTGCAGCTCGGGGATGTATTCGAAATTCATTCCGTAAATGCCCGCTATAAAGGTTAAGGGGATAAATATAGAAGCCATGATGGTTAGTACTTTCATCACTTCGTTCATTTTATTGCTAATGGTGGTCATGTACATATCCATTAAACTCCAAATCATTTCGCGATAAATATCTATGTTTTCCGACACTTGAATTAAATGGTCGTAAACATCTCTGTAGTAAGTGATTGTGTTTTTGTTGATTAGGTTGCTGTCGTTCTTTTCAATTCGGTTTAAAACTTCACGCAACGGAAAAATAGCTCGGCGTACCCTTAAAATTTCACGTTTTAGGTTTTGAATTTTCTGGCTAATGTCGTCATCCACATTACCAGAAAAAATAGAGGTCTCAAAATCTTCAATTTTATCTCCTAAAATTTCAATGACACTAAAATAATGGTCAACAATGGCATCAATTAAAACGTAAAGTAAATAATCGGCACCCATACTGCGCACGCGGCCTTTTGCATGCCTAATGCGCTCCCTCACACTATCAAACACATCACCTTCAGATTCTTGAAAAGTGAGCACATAATCTGATCCCAAGATAAAACTAACCTGTTCTGAAACTATATTTTCGTTGGCATCGTAATATAGCATTCTAAGCACAACAAACAGATAGTCATTGTACTCATCAATTTTTGGGCGTTGTGAAATGTTTACAATATCTTCAAGAACCAAGGGGTGCAGCTCGTAGTGTTCGCCAATTTTTTCTATGGCCTTTACGTGGTTTAGTCCGTTTATGTTTATCCAGGTTATGGTGCCTTCTTCAAAGCTAAAACATTCTTCAACGTTTAAAAGTTCTTTTTCTATGTAATGGTCTAGGTTGTAATCATACGATTCAATAAAAAGTTTTTGCGACGCTTTTTCACCCGTATAGATGACACTGCCCGGTATTTGACCAATCTTTTTTTTGGATGTATGTCTTCTTGCCTTAGCCATAGAAACAATAATAGCTTAAATATAGCGATTAATTAAACAGCTTCGGCACCGTCATCATCAGAAGGGCCATCAATAGCATCTTTTTGAATAAGCGTAACAGCCTTTTGAAGCATGAGGTTGTTGGGATAGGTGACCAAATCGCCATTATCCAACCTCAAGAGTAGTTGAAAAGCTCTGATATCTTCTATTATAGCCATAATAGGGAAGTCCTTATCGTGTATTTCAATTTTGTCACCCACTTTATACGGAAAATTAAAAAACATAATAATACCTGAGGTGATATTACTTAAAATGGACCATATGGCGAAAAGCCCAATACCGATAACAGCAAAAATAGATGAAAAAACTACGGCAATTTCTTTGAATTCTGTTCCAAAAATGAAAGATTCAATAAGTATGGCAATGAGCAGCATGGTTACCGTGATGTACCTTCTAATAAGGCGGATTCTAGCATCGTTTATACCATTTTTGCGCGCAACTTTTGTAATGGTAAAATGTATAATGAACCTGATAATGAACAATGAAAAAAGTATGATTCCACTGATTATCAATTCGTTTTGATAATCTTTTAAAAAATCTAAAAACATAAATGAGTAAGGTTAGAATTAAAACAAATATACGCTCAAAATAAAAACTATTTTAACCTGTTGTGCATTTTGAAAATAAAATTAGCTTAGGCGTCAGTTCGAGTGATTTCGAGATTATCGAAATCAAAATACATTTTGATTGACGATACCTAAGCGGAGCTTAAAAAATCGTATCGAGAACCTTTGTTAGACAAAAATTCTTTTTCTCGATACAAATTTCACTCATTCTATGGTGAAATCCACTCGAATTGACGAATTTCATCAAAATGAAAACTATTTTAATCTAACTGAAGCGTTTGTCTTAAAACTTCATCACTATTACTGTTTTTTTGCCAGTATGCTGATTTAATGGTGTTTAGTTTGGTTGCTTTTGTGGTTAAAACTTGGGCATTAGCGCCAAAACCACTTTTAAAGGTTTCTTCCCAACTTATAATATCATATGGGAAATCGGGATTAAAAGTGATGGTGAGTTTTCGGTTTAACTCAGGGTAGTCAACGGAATACCTGTTTTTTGTTAAGGTAGCTTCAGCTCGATAAGCTTTTATGGGCACATGTTTTAGTCTTGTAAATTCCGGAGACGGAATTATTTCTAAATTTCCAGTCGGTAACGATTTTGGGTTTATGCGCAACTGGATCCATAATTCGTTTTCTAAAATGGTTTTTTCCAATTTGAAAGATTGGTCGGCTTCACCTTGAAAATAGGAATGAGAAACGACTTCGAATTGCTGGCGGTTATTTAGCTGAGCATAAACATGACCACACCATTCCTGAATGGAACTGGAAACTTTAAGGGCATGTTGGCTATTTGAAACCGGATAAAACGTGCTCTGCATAATGGAGTAGGGGTAAATGCCTGTATTAAATTTTTTAGTAGCGTTGAGTTTTAAAACAGGGATGTTTTTGTTGTTTTGGTTTCCGGCTTTCACTTGAATGTTTGGCAAGAAATCTTCGGTAACATAAACTAACACGGCTTTGCCTTTCCTTATTTCGCCATAGCGTGCTTGCTCTAGCTTGTATGAAGAAATCTCGGCTTCGCCAGCGTACCAATACTTTTTAAATGCTTCGGGTAGTTGCTTTTTGTTGAAATCCTTATGTACAATAAGTTTGGTTTCCCAATTATGAGCGATATCTTTTGTGCCCTTTTCCTTTTTACATGAAAGCATCATTAATGTAACCAGTGCGGCCCCGAATAGTTTTATGGCTTTTAAAATGCGTCTATTCATAATTTATTTTTCTTAAAATTACAAAGTTAAGGCAGGTCTGCAATGGTATTTAACGTTTTATAAACAAGATGTACAGGTAAACCCATAACACTAAAATAGGAGCCCTCAATTTTTGTGACGCCTATTTGCCCAATCCATTCTTGTATACCATAACCGCCAGCTTTATCGAATGGTTTGTAGGTTTTTATATAGTAGCGTATTTCTTCGTGGGTAAGTGTTTTAAATGTCACTTTGGTAATATCGTGAAGCGTTTTTTCAAAAGTTTGGGTAGTGAAACAAACCGATGTCACCACGTCGTGCGTTTTACCACTTAGGGACTTTAACACGGTAAAGGCTTCATTTTCATCACGGGGCTTTCCCAATGCTTTGTTATTGTGCCAAACAATGGTGTCACTGGTTATTAAAATATCATTTGGGCGCAATTCGTCTTTAAACGGAAGGGCTTTAAGCTGCGCTAAGTAATTACTGATTTCAAAATGCGTTAGTCGTGGTGGGTATTCTTCTTTTACAGGTTTTAGCCGAATTTCGAAATCCAAACCTAAATTTTTAAAAAATTCTTGCCTTCTGGGGGATCCCGAAGCCAAAATAATATGATGATTTTTTAATTTTTCGTCTAACATCAATTAAGTATCACATATTTGTATAAAAGTAATGAAAGCATTCCGAAGCACATCACTATTTTATACATAGTGCTTAAATGACCGAAATCTTTTTTTGTTTTTGCACCAATGGTTTTAATGGTGATATAAATAAGCGGTGCCAACACAAAAAGTAGAAAATAGCCAACAGCAATCGGTTGTTTGTAAAAGTTTGAGTTTAAATAGTAGATAATCCCTACTAAAGGCAAAAAATTTAAAACAGCTAAAATATTTTTGGTGCGTGTTCTTCCTAGAACTATAGGGAGCGTGCTCATGCCAGAGTCATAATCACCATCAATATCTTCAATGTCTTTGGCTATTTCGCGTAGCAGATTAATGGCGAAAGCGAAGAGCGCATAATCCAAAATAATTTTAAAAAAAAGAATTTGTGTTGGTTGGTTTGAAGGTGTTAATGCAGGTAATAATTCAAAGACTCCTACAATAATTAAACTCATCGCTACTAAAGCAGAAATGACCAGGTTACCAACTATAAGGGTTTGTTTTAAATAGGTAGCGTAGATATAAAGTAATATGGAGATTATTATGAACACAGAAAAAAATGAGGGTTTGCCTATATGTTGTGACAGGTAAAAACCAATAGCCACTCCAGTTACGTTTAACGCAATAAAAGCATTATAAGCTGTGTTTTTTGATATGGTTTTTCCAACGTTTACAAGATGCGGTTTATTGATTTTGTCGGTTTCGATATCGTAAATATCGTTTATGATGTTACCAGCGGTAGCAATGCTTATGGTAGATAGAATTAAAAGAAAAATACCTAAGCCGTTTAGGCTGGTTTGAGCGCCAAAAGGTTCTAAAAGAGCATATTTAACAAGTAATTGCACTATGGCAATCATCAAGAGGTTTTTCCAACGGATAAGGTTTAAGAAAGTCACTAGTCGTGTATTTGAAATATAAATGGGAAGCTATATTTGGTATTTATCGGTTTGCCATTTTTTTTTGCTGGAATAAATTTAGGAAGAAGGTTTACGGTTCTTTTTATTTCATTGCTTAATTGTGAATTGACTGATTCGGCTTCAATGTTGACCACGTTTCCTTCCTTATCAATAATGAAACTTATTGAGTTTTCAAATCGTCCCGATAAGCCAATTTCAGAAACAATATCTGTGTTGAATTTTCTGTTGAATAGCCAAGTGATTGTATGCGAAACACATTGTTTTAAAAGATTTTTATCGATGATATGCGAACAATTAAAAGTTTGGACTGGTTGGGTTATGTTTTCAGTAATTATTCTATTGGCATTAATGTTTGAAAGAATTAATGGTTTATGTTTTAAAAATGCCGTTTTCGTTTTTAGGACACCTTTATTTATTCTAAGTTTACAATTGCCTTCTGTTTTTTTTACTTTAATCAGGCCTCCATTAAAATTAAAAAAGTAGTAGTCATTTTCTTTTTTGGCTTGTATGTAAAGAATATTCGATGATTTTTTCCAACTTCCAATAGAAATAATATTATTGTTAGCATTAAAATAAAAAGTAGTGTTTATTACATTTTGATTAAATGGTGCGTAGGCCTTTTCTTGAGATTCAATTTTAACTAAACCATTTTTGCTAAATAAGAATTTCACTTTTTTAAAAAAAGACTCATTTTTTTTGAAGTTATTGATATTGGAAGAGTTGAAAACATTGGAATCCAATTGAACCTCTGTTACTTCCCAAACTCCTAGCATAGATTTTTTTGAAATTTCTTGTGAAAAAGTTGCTAAATGAAAGGCTGTTAAGATAAAGGCTAATATTGTTTTTTTTAGCATATTACTTTTATTAATCATATTTAGCACCGTAGTTGCCACTCCATTTTCCTTGTACTTTTAAAACCTGTTCAATCACATCGCGAACGGCACCTTTGCCACCTTTTTTATGTGAAATGTATTTTGAAATACCTTTTATTTCTGGAACGGCGTCCTGTGGGCAGCAGGGTAGCCCAACCAGTTTCATCACTGGAAAATCTGGGATGTCATCACCCATATAAAGTACGTTTTCCGACTTAATTTGTTTATCAATAAAATATTGGTTGAGCTGTTCAATTTTATTATCCGAGCCCAAGAACACATCTTTTACATCCAAATGGTTTAAACGAATGCGAACGCCTTCGTTGGTTCCGCCAGAGATAATACAAATATTAAAACCTTGGTTTAGAGCGGTTTTTATGGCATAACCATCTTTAGTATTCATGGTGCGCAGCATTTCGCCGTTTGTGGTAATGGTTACCGAGCCGTCTGTTAAAACGCCATCAACGTCAAAAATAAAAGTAGTGATATGTTCTAGGTATTCTTTATAGCTTTTTTCTTCCATGGGTATGTTGTATCGATGCAGTTAGAAGTTTGTAAATATCTTGATGATACTCATTTTTCAATAGTTTTAGATGGTTTTTAATGGTTTTTTTGTCACCACGTTTAGCTGGTCCTGTTTGTGCCATATAAGGCGACATGTCCTGTACTTTTTTGGCGGTTTCTAGAATAAGCGGTTTTAGTAAATCGAATTCTGCGCCTTCACTTTCGGTAATTTCATGCCCAATCCTGTAAAGATGGTTGGTGAAATTGTTAACAAACACCGCAGCTAAATGTAGCACACGACGTTGGTTACTGTTTACCCGTTTTGTTGGGCTGCCCAAACTTGTTGCCAATTCTTTTAAAAGCGGATAACTATTTTTGTTGATGGTTTCAATACAAATGGGCACATGGGCAAAATCCATTTTGGCATTTTTGCTAAAGCTTTGTAAGGGGTAAAATACACCTCGTTTATGCTTCTTGTCCAAATCATGAATATTAACACAGCCCGAAGTATGTATCACTAATCTATCTTCAAATGGCAATTTGGTTGACAGTTTAGCAATGGCATCGTCACTAACGGCCAAAATGTAAACATCGGCATCTTTTAATTCGTTAAGGTTGTCGGTAACGTCAACAAGGTTTTTGTGTTGTTTTATGGAATCTAAACTCCTGTTAAACCATTGAATAACAGATGTATGTTTGGACTCACTGAAACCTTTAAATAAGTGTGAAGCCACATTGCCGGCCCCGAGTAATACTACTGAAATCATAGCGCTAAAATAGTTAATAATGCCCGATTTAAAAACCTATGATATATCTTTGTTGATTATGGACAAAAAAGATATAGAAACCAGAAAAGATGTGTTTTTGTTAGTCGCTACTTTTTACGGAAAAGTTAGAGAAGACGAGGTGCTGGGGCCAATTTTTAATAAAACCATAAAAAAATGGGATGAGCACTTGGAACTTTTAACCACCTTTTGGGAAAGCAGTTTGTTTATGTCCAGAAAATTAGAAAAAAAGTACGCAGGAAATCCTTTGGAAGCCCATATAAAAGTAGATAACGAACAGAATCATAGCATCACAGAAATGCATTTTGGAATTTGGCTGAACCTTTGGTTGCAAACCATCGATGAACTCTTTAGAGGCGATATAGCCGAAAACGCTAAACGTCGGGCACGAAAAATGGGTACGTTTTTATACATGAGTATTTTTCAAGCAAGAAAGGGGTAGTGGGGGCAGTTCTCAGTCATCAGTCGAAGGTATTCAGTCATCAGAATATGAGCTTTCAAGAGTTTATTTCATAAACGACGAACTCTGAGATTTTACATCTTCACTAGATAATCCATTATCAGCTTCAAAAACCTGAACGACTTCATTTCTCCAATCTTCCGTCTCCAAACTTCTAGCTGCGGTCTCCCAACTTTTTATAACACTTTAACATCCTAGAATAAACTTAAATCCCTAAATTTGCACGAGCTTAAAAAGAGGCGTTTATGATACAAAAAAAACTGGCCAATATTTTCTTTTCAACTAGGCTAACCGCCGTATTATTTATTGCTTTTGCTGCTGCTATGGCTACTGGAACGATTTTGGACGCCGGGCAGGGAACTTCGCCAACTCCATATACCAGAAATCTGATTTACAATGCCTGGTGGTTCGAGGCTATTATGGTGTTTTTTGTCATTAATTTTGTTGGAAACATTTTTAGGTTCAGACTTTATAAAAAGGAAAGATGGGCTACTTTTATTTTACATATCTCTTTTATATTTATTCTTTTGGGAGCATTTATTACGCGGTATGCAAGTTTTGAAGGCATGATGGCCATCCGTGAAGGCGCTACCGAAAACACATTTCTATCACAAAAAACATATATCACGACTTATATTGACGGTGATTATAAGATTGATGGCGTGCCACAGCGCTTGCCTATTGAGCGTGAGGTCGATTTTTCAGGTAGAATGGAAAACGATTTTAAAATTGAAACCAAATACAACGAACAGCCCGTTACCATTGAATTAGAAAAATTTATTGTTGGTGCCGAAGAAGACATTGTTCCTGACGAAAACGGCGAGGAATATTTAAAAATTGTGGAAGCCAGTCAATCTGGGCCACACAACCACTTTTTAAAAGTTGGGCAGGTAAGTAGCATCCATAATGTGCTTTTTGCCCTAAATAAACCAACGAGTGGTGCTATAAATATTACTTATCAGGGCGATTCGCTTACTATTGAATCTCCTTTTGAAGGCGAATACATGACCATGGCAACAAGAGCGCAAGGTAAATTGCAGAAAGACAGCTTGCAGCCATTACATCTCCGTTCGCGCTACGTTATTGGTAACATGCAAATGGTGTTTCCGAAGCCTGTGGTTAAAGGCCGATTTGATGTGGTTGAAGCTTCAAAAATTCTAAAGAGCAATGAGGATGGCGTTTTACTAAAAGTAACCACTAATGGTGAATCTAAACAAGTGGGCGTTATAGGGGGAAAAGGTTCCAATAGTAGGTTTAAACAAACGGAAGTAGGTGGCTTAGACTTTGCTTTTAGATATGGGTCTAAAGTACTGGAATTGCCTTTTTCAATCAAATTAAATGATTTTGAAGCCGAGCGCTATCCCGGTACAGAACGGGGTTATTCGGCATACTCGAGTAAGGTAACTGTAATTGACGATAGAAGTGAAGATTTCGATTATAAAATCTATATGAATAATATTTTAGACCACGGTGGTTATAGGTTTTTCCAATCTAGTTTTGATCCCGATGAGAAGGGAACCATCCTTTCGGTAAACCACGACTATTGGGGTTCACTCATTACCTATATAGGTTATTTTATGTTGTATTTTGGTTTGATGGCTATTCTCTTTAGCAAGCATTCGCGTTTTGGCGATTTGAAAAGGCATCTCGAAAATGTAAAGTCTAAAAAAGCAAAACTACTAGGTGTAATAGTGTTGTGTTTTGGTCTTAATGGTTTTGCTCAGGAGCACTCGGCAAACGATGGCCACAACCATACCAAAACAACCAAAGCACAAATCGATTCCATTTTAAAGGCGAATATAACACCTAAAGAGCATGCCGATAAATTTGGGCATTTGGTGATTCAGGATTTAAGCGGGCGTATGATGCCTGTAAATACCTATGCATCTGAAATGCTTCGTAAATTAAGCAAACACGATGTTTACGAAGATATTAATGCCAACCAGGTGTTTCTTTCTATTCAAGAAAGTCCAATGCTTTGGTACAACGTACCTATTATTTACTTGAAACCGAAAAAAGGTGATTCCATTCGGTCACTTATCAATATTCCTAAATCTGAAAAGTATGTCGCACTGGCCGATTTTTTTACCGATAAAGGTGAATATAAATTAGCGCCTTTTTTAGATGAAGCCTACAAAGCGCAAGTGCCCAACGGATTTCAAAAGGAATTTAAAGAGACCGATCAACGGGTTAGTTTATTGTACAACGCTATCGAAGGAATGTCCTTAAAAATATTCCCAATCCCTAATGATGACAACAACAAATGGATTTCGGCTTACGATTACAGAAAAGATTCTTCGAAGATAAGCGATTCGCTTTACGGTAACTTTGTGAAAAATGGTTTCAGGACTTATTTGTTCACTTTAAACCAAGCGAAGCAAACGGGTAATTTTTCGGAAGCTGAAAAACTTTTAGAAGCCTTCAAAAAAACACAGTACCGCTACGGAAGCGAAGTGATGCTCAGCGACGATAAAATCAAAACCGAAATCATTTATAACAAATATGATATATTTAAAAAGCTATTTAGTTGGTATTTGTATGCTGGCTTTTTAATGTTCGTTTTGTTGATTGTTCAGATTTTTAACGAAACGAGTAAGCCGTTAAATTTGGCTGTTAATGTTTTTAAATGGATAATCGTCGGGTTGTTTGCTCTGCACACGACAGGTTTAATTGTGAGATGGTATATCTCTGGTCATGCACCATGGAGTGATGCCTACGAATCGATGATTTATGTAGCTTGGGCAACGATGTTTTTTGGTTTGGCTTTTGGAAGAAAAAGTGATTTAACCTTGGCTTCTACCGCTTTTGTAACGTCTATGATTTTAATGATTGCCCATTGGAACTGGATGGATCCCGCTATAGCTAACTTACAACCTGTTTTAAACAGCTACTGGTTGATGATTCACGTGGCTGTTATTGTGGCTAGTTACGGGCCATTTACATTGGGTATGATATTAGGGGTGGTATCGTTGTTGCTCATGATTTTTACAACCAAATCCAATAGAGCCAAAATGGATTTAAACATCAAGGAACTTACTATTATCAACGAAATGGCTTTAACAGTAGGTTTGGTAATGTTAACGATTGGAAACTTTTTGGGCGGCATGTGGGCCAACGAAAGTTGGGGCCGCTATTGGGGTTGGGACCCTAAAGAAACTTGGGCCCTTATTAGTATTATGGTTTACGCTTTTGTAATCCATGCGCGCTTAGTACCAGGATTGCGAAGTCGTTGGTTTTTTAACCTGATGTCTATTATTGCTTTTGCCAGTATCATCATGACCTATTTTGGTGTAAACTTTTATCTGGCTGGCCTTCATAGTTACGCCAGTGGCGACCAAATTGTTAGCGTTAAGTTTATCAGCATAACCTGTGTTTTGGTGGCAATTTTAGCTTTTTTTGCTTATCGCGGGTATGCTAAGTTTTATAAAAAGTAAATAAGAATAGTAATGATTTTCAAAAATTGAAAATTCTGTACACTATTAACCTTCAAAAGCACTCAAAACGTAATTATACCCCAGCCCAAATGCAATGGCAAGCCCAAAACTAAGAAGTGTACCTATTAAAATGTACTCGGTTAGTTTTCGGTCTTTGGCCTTCGATAAATCACCAAAACGAAATACTGATTTGGCTGCGATTAAAAGGCCTACGCCTTCCCAATGGTTGGTGATAATAAAAATAAAAACGAATAGGCGCTCTAAAATACCAATATAAGCCCCGGCGTCTTTAAGTGAGGCTTCTTCGGTGTATTCGGTAAGGTCCCATTTGGATATCAAGGTTTTCATAATGATAGATGATACTTTGGTAACGCCCAAAATACAGATTAAGGCCAACAAGGTTTTTGTGTTAAAAAGTAGTTCGAAATCAATGTTGTAAGGCTGATAAAGCTTAACCACTAAAGCAATAACGAGTAGGTGCGCCAATTGGTCTAAAGCAAAGAGCCATCGATTGTTGAAATGCGGTTTTAGGTGCAATTTGATGACATCGATAAGGTAATGCGATACTCCAATAATTATAATCCCCAGCCAATATTTAAAATTGAATTGTAAAATCAATACCAATGCACAAACATGAATGAAAACGTGCCAGTATAAAAATTTCGATTTGTGCTTGTGTTCTTCCTTATGGAATACCCATTTTTGTGGTTGCAGTAAAAAATCGCCCACTAAATGGGCCAGAATTAATTTTAAGGCTAAAGTTAGCATAAGGTTTGTATTTGGGTTCTAAAATAGTGCAAGAGTTTTAAAGTTTCGTCAAAACCAGCACGTTTTAGTCCTTGGCTTATGTTGCCTTGGGTCTTTCCTAAAAGTTTTGCAATTTGGCTTTGGTTTAAATTGGGGTTTTCTAAAGCTGTTTTAACCAACATTGCCGAATTGCTCGTCCAATTATCCCAGGTTAATAGAGCTAGCTCCAGCATGAGGTTTATTGAGGTATCGAAGGGTTCAAATGGTGATTTTAAGGCTAATCTTGTTTTTTTAAGGTTTTCAAAACATTCACCAGAATGAACAAAAGCACTACCGTTGGCCTCGGTTATTTTTTGGGAGTCATAGGTTTTATCACCTATTCCAATGGCTAGCCTAACATCCAGTCCGTCAAATTGTTTAATACTAGCTTTAATAAAAACACAGGCTTCCAAAGCATGTTTTGGGTTAACTTCTAATTGAAAGCTGTCGCCTCTGTATATTTCCCAAGCAGAGGGCGGTTTTCCATACTTGTTTAAGACAGACTTTAGAGCCTCTAGCCACAGTTTGGGCTGTGCTTTCTGGGAATTGATGATGTCGCCTGTTATAATACTGGTCATGCTTTTTGTGAGTGGATTGTTCAAATCTATAAAATAATATTCAAATTGCCAAAATATTAGCTTATAAACTAATAATATTAAATATTAGCTTAAAAGATTATAATTAGTAATATTGCTTTTTGGGGTGATAATTTTTTCAATTTTATTTGAAAGGCATTAAATTTTCATTTATGTACATCAAGAACTAAAACCAAGTTCCATTTATATTTGTAATCAAATTAAAAACAAGACATATGAAGTTAATAAAGGAATTTAAAGAGTTTGCTGTAAAAGGCAATATGATAGATATGGCCATAGGTATTATAATTGGCGCGTCGTTTAATAAAGTGATAGATGTATTGGTGAAACAGGTATTTTTGCCACCATTGTCTCTACTCACCAATGGTGTTAATTTTGAAGAAAGACGTATAATTTTAAGAGATGCAGCAACTGATGCTGAAGGCGCCATTTTAACAGATGAGGTAGCTATTGGCTATGGTGCACTGGGCGAGGTCGTTCTCGATTTTTTAATTATCGGGTTTACCGTATTTATTGTTGTAAAGTTTATGAACCGCCTGAAAAACCGCGCACAAGATACTAAGGATAAAACTGTAGCGACACCTAAGGATATTGAATTACTAACCAATCTGAATACCCTAATGGAGGAACAGAATAAACTTTTAAAAACAAAATAATAAGCAAGTATATATGGCGAAAAAAGGAAGGGAAAAGAACACCAAAAATAAAGCAAAGCATGCCAAGCTAATGGCGCAAAAGAAAAATAAGAAGAAAAATGAACTGGCCTTTAGAAGAGAACGATTGAAGCAGATTATCGAAAAAACGAAAGAAAATTCGGGTGAATAAAAATAAAAATTACCTTTATAGGCTAAACAATAACTAAAGAACCCCGATTATGAACAAACTTACACTGGCATTTTTGCTGTTTTTCACGATTCAGATTAATGCCCAAGACGAGGTAGATTCCTTAGCTATCCAACAAGAAATTTATTCTATGGTGTTAGATAGTATTAACCATTCATTCACCTACCAGCGCGGCGAAGTCATACTAAATGGCGGTTTAGCTATATTAAATGTCCCAGAGGGTTTTAAGTTTTTGAATGGAGAACAAAGTAAACGTGTTTTAACCGATTTATGGGGAAATCCGCCAAGCGAGCCTCTTGGACTACTGTTCCCCGAAAACATGACACCCATGCACGAGGCGTTTACATATGCCGTAGAAATTGAATATGCAGAAGAAGGCTATATTGATGATGATGAAGCCGAAGACCTTGATTACGACGATTTGCTCGAAGAAATGCAGGAAGACATAATAGCTGCAAACCCAGAACGTACCGCACAAGGTTATCCTACTATGGAGTTGGTAGGTTGGGCTTCACCACCATACTACAATCAAGACACTAAAAAGTTGCATTGGGCAAAAGAATTAAAGTTTGAAGATTATGAGGTTAATACACTTAATTACAACATTAGGGTATTGGGCAGAAAAGGTTATTTAAACCTAAACGCGATTGGAGATATTAATATACTCGATACGTTTAATGCCGATAGAGACCAAATTTTACACAGTGTAGAATTTACGCCAGGAAACCGATATTCAGATTTTAACCCAGATATTGATGAAGTGGCAGCTTATGGTATTGGCGGTTTAATTGCCGGTAAAGTCTTGGCAAAAGTTGGTTTCTTTGCTGTAATATTAAAATTTTGGAAGTTTATAGCCATTGGCGCTGTGGCCTTGTTTAGTGGTTTTCGTAAAAAGATTTTTGGCGGCAATAAAGAAGAGGAGGCCTAAAAAATTAAAATAGTTTTTTAAAAAGAGGTCTAAAAAAGTGATGAACATAGGTCATTGCAGGAAACTATTATCTTGAAGCCATCTCATAACCAAAAAACTTGGATTTTAGAAGATTGCTTTATAATTTTCGTAAAAACGACTTATTTAGACCTCTTTAATTATTTAAAAAGGTGGCTAATTTTTGAAAAAGCAATTTCGTCGAAATTATTGATGACCATATCAGCCTTACTGTAATCTTGATTTTTCGAGTGAAAGCTATCGTAGCCCACACAAAATATGCCTGCAGCTATTGCCGCTTCAACGCCGTTGGTTGAATCTTCAATAACCATGCATTCCTCTCTTTTAAAACCGGTGGATTCAGCTGATTTTATGAAAATTTCGGGATCTGGCTTAGATTGTTTTAGATCGCCACCACTAAACTTGGCCTTAAAATATTGGTTTAAATCAAAACGTTCAAAAATTTGTTTAATGCCCCCCATGGAAGCAGAAGATCCTAAAACTAGAGTTAATCCGTTACTGTAATAATCTTTTATTAAATCCAATACACCATCAATAAGTCCAAGTTCAGAATCGGTTTCAAAAAACTGTTTGTAATGTTTGCGTTTCAAAGCCACTAAACTTTCGGGAGATTGTTCTAATTTAAAATGGTCACGTAAACGCTTGCATATGTTGATGGTGGATTGTCCGGTAAATGATTGATAAAGCTCTGGTGAAACGTCAATCCCAATTTCATCAAACATATCATGGTAGGCTTTATTGTGCATGGGCTCACTATCTATAATAACCCCGTCCATATCGAAAATAACGGCTTTTAGCATTTTAATCTTTTTTTTTTGCGAATATATTGAAATAAGGGTAGGTTTAAAAAAAATGCTCTTTAAGATAGTGTTAGTTAAAAGTACTTTTTTATAATTCCGGTTTTGAATATTAAACATGACAGGTTTAATACAAAACAAAAGGGGACTAAAAGCCCCCTTTGGAGTGTATAACAACCAACAAATTAAAAGTGTTCATGTAAATGATGATGTTCATCAATTAATGGGCCACCTTCAATAATTTGTTCAGATGCTTGTTGAGCAAACTTTTCAAAGTTTAAATGGAATGAATGGGCTAATTGAATCGCTTTTCCAATATAAGCGCCTTTCTGTAGCCACGTATTCATAGGGTCAAGTATTTCAGATGGTACACCTGGACAATATTTAGGCATAAACAATCCGAAAATAAAATTCTGTTCGTAATCAACATTATCAAGTTCTCCATTTAGAATT
Organism: Flavisericum labens; assembly: GCF_045446075.1. Taxonomy (NCBI): domain Bacteria; kingdom Pseudomonadati; phylum Bacteroidota; class Flavobacteriia; order Flavobacteriales; family Flavobacteriaceae; genus Flavisericum; species Flavisericum labens. The sequence goes on from NZ_JBJJBQ010000002.1 coordinate 418,665, forward strand.
GCGGTAATCATAGCTCTGGTATACTTTAGTTTTATACGTGAGCCCACGCCGTAAGGGCCACCGCTCCATCCCGTGTTGATAAGCCAAACGTTTACGCCTGCCTCTTGCATTTTTTCGCTCAGCATTTCACCATAAACTGTTGGATGCAAAGGCATAAAGGGTTCGCCAAAGCAAGCCGAGAACGATGGGACAGGTTCTGTTATTCCGGCTTCTGTTCCAGCCACTTTTGCGGTGTATCCAGATATAAAGTGATATGCTGCCTGGCCTGGTGTAAGTTTTGAAACTGGAGGCAATACACCAAAAGCATCACAGGTTAGGAAGAAAATATTCTTAGGATTGTTGGCATACAAAGTTTCCTGAATATTTTTAATGTGATGAATGGGGTAGCTTACACGTGTATTTTGTGTTATACTACTGTTTTTGTAATCAGGTTCGTCATTGTCTTTAAAGACTACGTTTTCAAGCAAGGCACCAGGTTTTACCGCTTTAAAAATATCGGGTTCTTTTTCTTCAGAAAGGTCTATAACTTTAGCATAGCAGCCGCCCTCGAAATTGAAAATGGTGTTGTCGGCCGTCCATCCATGCTCATCATCACCAATTAATTTTCTTTCAGGATCTGCCGAAAGTGTTGTTTTACCCGTACCTGATAATCCAAAGAAGATAGCCGTATCGCCATATTTGCCTACGTTAGCCGAACAGTGCATGGGTAGGACGTTTTTTTCAATCGGAAGAATCATATTTAAGGCTGAGAAAATACCTTTTTTCATTTCACCGGTATAAGCAGAGCCTCCAATCAATGCTATCTTTTGGGTGAAGTTTATAATAGAAAAATTGCCTTGGCGAATGCCGTATGCTTTGGGCTCTTGACAGACATAGCCTGGGGCACAAAGAATGAGCCAGTCTTCTTTAAAGTTTTCCAATTCCTTTTCGCTGGGTCTTAAAAACATGTTGTAAACAAACATGTTAGACCAAGGAAGTTCTGTTATGGTTCTTATATTGGTTCTAAACTCAGGTTCCGCACATGCATATCCATCTCTCGCATAAACTTCCTTTCCTGAAAGATATTTTGTTATTTCTTGTTTTAATTTGTTAAAATTTTCAGGAGAAACAGGTTTATTGGTTTTGCCCCACCATACTTTTTCTGCGGTGTAATCATCTTTTACTAAGAACCTATCTTGCGGAGAACGCCCAGTGAATTTTCCGGTGTTCACGGCCAATGTGCCATTAGCGGTTTCTTTCCCCATGCCTTTTTTCACCGTAATTTTTTGGAGTTCCTCTGGAGATAGATTCCAGTTTACCTTCACATTTTTTAGTCCATATTTTTTCAAATCAGGACTGTTAATTGCTGCTGTTTCCATGATGTTATGTTTTAAGGTTCTTAATTACATATTCTTAAAATGGCCAGATTGTTGGAACAAGTAATAAGGTTATTGTAAAAAATAGAAGTAGGAGCGGGGCACCAACTTTCAGGTAATCCATAAATTTATAAGCGCCGGCGGTCATTACCATAGCGTTGGTAGTGGTTCCAATAGGCGTTAAAAATGCAGTAGAAGCACTAATGGCAACTACAATCATAAAAGGTTCAGGTGATAGGTTAAGCGAACTTGCGGCCAAAATAGCAATGGGAGCCATTAATACGGCTGTGGCAGAGTTGTTAATTACCTGGCTAAATGTAGTGGTTAGTAAAAATACACCACCTAAAAGAGCTATGGGATGTATGGCTCCTAAATAGTCAACCAAAGCATTGGCAATAATTTGTGCGGTACCAGTCTTTTGAAGTGCTATGCCCATGGGAATCATAGCGGCAATCATAACCACACTAGTCCAGCTTATACCTTTGTAAGCCTTAGATATAGGTACACAACCTGTTAATAATACAATACCAGCAGAAATTAAAGCGGCAATAGATCCAGGTACAATTTTAAAGACCATAAATACAATCATTAAAATAAGGGCACCCAATGCTATATAAGACCTAAAGTTTAGTTTTTCCACGTTTTTAGCCATGCCTTCCGGACTGCCAATAATGACTAAGTTTTCGTGTTGCTTTTTTAGGTCATCTATATTTTCCCAAGTTCCGCGTATTAAAAAGGCGTCACCAGCTTTTACAGTAATTTCCTTTTCTAACAAGGGCTCTCTGTTACGTGAGGCTGCCAAAAGCTGAATGCCGAATCTTTTAAAATAATCGCCCAATTTATATTTTCTTCCTACTAACATAGAATTTGGGTTAACAATAATTTCGGTCATACCTACCTCTTGGTTTATTAAATTGTTTTTTAACTCATCGGCAATCGGATCTAGAGGTAAAAGACCTAATCTAAAATTTATCATCAATTTATTAATGGCTTCTGTATCACCTTTCACAGTAATGATATCGTGATATAAAAACTCAGTGCTAGGGTCTGGAAACTCAATAAATTGAGGTACCTTTTTTAAAATATTTGGGTGTCGTCTTTTTATACGGATTATGGAAACATTATAATTTTTTTCAAATAGCCAAGTTTCTATTTTTGTATTGAGCAATGGTGAAATTGAACGTACACGGAGTCGGTAATAACCACTATCTACTTTGTAGGATTCAATCCAATTGTGTAAAGTAGATTCAATATTAACGGGCTTGTTGTTGGTTTTGTTTTTAGGAAGTAGCTTAAAGCCAACAAATCTAAAATACAGAATGGCAACAATAAGTAATGGAAGCCCTATCAATCCAAACTCAAAAAATGAAAATCCTTCAAAACCTGCATCAATCAGTGCATTACTTGCAATAATGTTTGGTGGTGTTCCGGTTAAAGTAAGCAAACCACCTGTATTAGAACCAAAAGCAACAGGCATGAGCATTTTTGATGGTAATGTGCCAATGCTCCAAGCCGATGAAATAGTAAGTGGCATCAATGTAGCTACGGTTCCTGTGTTACTTACAAATCCAGATAAGACACCTGCTCCTAATGTGACAATAGCGAGAAGTTTCGGAACACTTTTTCCGGCCCATTCTACAAACTTTTTACCAGCCATGGCTGTCCAACCCGTTTGGGCAATACCCTCGCCAATAATAAATAGTGCTGCAATCATAATAACGGTAGGGTTGCTAAACCCGCTTAAGGTTTCTTGGGCAGTTAAAATACCGGTTAAAAACAAACTTAGCATGGATATTAGTGCTACAATATCTGGTGTAAATTTTCCCCAAACGAAAAGACCAATGGTAACAACTAAAATGAAGAGCATTAAATAAATCATATCTTGATTTTCTTTTTTAGATTTGAAACTTAATTTGTGTTCAGTAATAATAGTGTAAAATTACTTTGGTAACGGCTTTTTAATTATGATATATATCATAATTGCGCTATACAAGGCATTTTTTAATTATTGTTATATTTAGCATACAAAAAATGAAGAATGTGTTATCGAATACGTTTTCGTTGTTGGGTGTTTAATAATTATTGATTTTTTTACTGAATATTTTGAAGTAACCAATTACAAGTTGGGGATAAAATAGAAATAAAATGACTATGAAATTAGATATTTTGGCCATAGGTGCCCATCCGGATGATGTTGAATTGGGCTGTGGTGGTACCATTGCAAAGGAAGTGGCCAGTGGTAAGAATGTGGGGATTCTCGACTTAACAAGAGGAGAACTGGGTACACGGGGCTCTGCTGAAATAAGAGATGAAGAAGCCACAAATTCTGCTGAAATATTGGGGGTTTCGGTAAGGGAAAACCTCAGGTTTGCCGATGGATTTTTTGTAAATGATAAAACCCACCAATTAGAAATAATTAGAATAATTAGAAAGTATCAGCCTGAAATTGTATTGTGTAATGCCGTTGATGATAGACATATTGACCACGGTAAGGCTAGTAAACTGGCTAGTGATGCTTGTTTTTTAAGTGGATTGATTAAAATTGAAACTACTCTTAATGGGAAATCGCAAGAACCATGGAGACCAAAACAGGTATATCATTTTATACAATGGAAAAACCTAGAACCAGATATAGCTGTTGATATATCGGGGTATATCGATAAAAAAATGGAATCGGTTTTAGCATATAAAACACAGTTTTTTAACGAAAGTAGTAAAGAGCCCCAAACACCCATATCAAGTAAAAATTTCACAGATAGTGTGATTTATAGAGCGAGGGATTTGGGTCGGCTAGTAGGAGTGGAACATGCAGAAGGTTTTACTGTAGAGCGAAATGTTACTGTTGATAGTTTATTCGATTTGAAATAGTTGGATTTAAGCTCGGTTTTTATTTTTTATTTTGACTCAAAATATTAAAAAAGATTTTGTAGATACCATTGAAAACATTTACATTTGCACACGCATTACAAAATGCAGTTACACGGTGGTTGTAGCTCAGTTGGTTAGAGCATTGGTTTGTGGTACCAAGGGTCGCCGGTTCGAATCCGGTCTTCCACCCAAAAAGCAAAAGCCTTTCAAGAAATTGAAAGGTTTTTTTGTTTTATAATAAGGCAATCATCGTATTTAAATGATTTATAATTAATCCAGCCTTACCCGCTCAGCTCTATTGGCAAGTTCCCATGCCGTATGAAAGATTAACCGAGCTCGGGTTTCTAAAAATTCATAATTAATCTTGTCTGGCGTGTCTGTAGGTTTGTGGTAATCGGCATGTGTTCCGTTAAAGTAAAAAATAACCGGAATGTTGTGTTTTGCAAAATTATAGTGGTCTGATCGGTAATAAAAACGATTTGGGTCATCATCTTCGTTATAAGTGTAGTCAAACTCCAGATTGAAATAGGTTTTGTTGACTTCTTCAGAAAGGTCATGCAATTCTTTGCTTAATTTGTCTGAGCCTATTAAGTATAAATAGTTTTTCCCTCCTTCGTGTTTGGAATCTACGCGTCCTATCATGTCTATATTTAAATTAGCAACGGTGTTTTCTAATGGTACTATTGGATTCTCTTCGGTATAATAACGTGATCCGTAAAGTCCCAATTCTTCACCTGTAACGTGTAAAAATAAAATGCTTCGTTTAGGGCCATGCCCATCGCTTTGCGCCACCTTAAAAGCTTTAGCCATTTCTATTATGGCAACAGTGCCAGAGCCGTCGTCATCGGCACCGTTGTTTATGTCTCCGTTCCCTGTAATTCCAATATGATCGAGGTGTGCCGAAATAACAATGACTTCGTCTGACTTTTCACTACCTTTTATGTAAGCTAAAACATTTTCGGAATCTTTGATGCCACTTGGAAAATAGGACGCTGGAATTTCCTGGTAATAGTCACCTTCTGAAATGGGAGAGGAGATACCAGCATCAAGGTAATGGCTTTTTATGAATTCTATAGCCTTTTTTTGGCCAGGTTCACCCGTTTTTCGACCTTCAAAATCATCAGAGGCATAAACATATAGCATATCTTTAAGCTCTGATGCAGTAATGGTTTTGGCATATGTTTCTGGACTTGCGGTTTTGTTTTGTCCATTTTTATCTTGAGAACTACAAGATGAAATGGTTATGACCGTAGAAATAAATAGAGCTAATATTTTCAAAGCAGTAAGTTTTAAATGCGTATTCCTATAATACAAAAAATGTATTTAGATTGGTATAGCTTTTAGGCTATTTTAACAATTCGTTATTGTCGTCTGTTGTCAATCGACGTTTTTGGTTAGCGATTTGCCATGCCGTAGCAAAAATGAGTTTCGTTCTTTTTTCTAAAAGCTTAAAGTTTATTTTATCTGGAGTATCAGTTTCTTTGTGATAGTCATCGTGCTCGCCGTTAAAATAAAAAATAACAGGAATGCCCTCAAGAGCAAAGTTGTAATGGTCTGAACGTGAATAGTAGTTATTTACCTCGTCTTTGACATTATACCTGTAATCGATATCGATATCGAAATATGTGCTGTTTACCTTTTCTGAAAGAAAGTGCAACTCTTTGCTTAATCTGTCGGATCCAATAAGGTAAATGTAGTTTTCATTACCTTTTTGCTCGTTATCAACCCTTCCTATCATGTCTATGTTAAGGTTTGCAATTGTTTCGCTTAAAGGGAAAACAGGATTTTTTATATAAAATTCAGAACCACGTTGTCCAATTTCTTCCGCAGTTAAATGAAGAAACAAAATACTTCTTTTTGGACCATCACCTTGTTGTTTAGCCAGTTTAAATGCTTGTGCCATTTCCATAAGAGCTACGTTGCCAGAGCCGTCATCATCAGCGCCATGAAAAATTTTCCCGTTTTTGGATGTGCCAAGATGGTCTAAATGAGCCGAAATTATTATGACCTCCTCAGGCTTTTCATTACCTTCAATAAATGCCAAAACATTTTCAGAGCTATTGTATTTGTATTCAAAAAAGCTTGAAGGAACGGTCTGAAAGTATTGACCTTTTCCCATGGGTGATGAAATGTTTTCGTTTTCATAATAGTGTTTTAAAAAAACAGCCGCCTTTTTCTGCCCAGGTTCACCAACTTTTCTACCCTCAAATTCAGTAGAGCAAAACTGGTATAGATGTGATTTTAACTCATCTGCAGTGATGGTGTTTGCATATTTTGTAACTAAAACGCTGTCCTCAAGCTTTATGCTGTTTTTTAGGTTTTCGATTTTTGTGGTGTACTTTGGAGAGGCACATGTGCCAACCAAGGTTAAGAGAGAGAGAATAGTAAAAGTTTTCATTTGTGTTCAAATAGGTTTAATCCCATGCAACTTACAATCAAAACATTCTCTGGGGCTGGAAAACTTTTTATTGTGCGAGATTCATATAAAAATCTACGGCAAAGATATAAAAAAAGGAGAAATACCTTACTATTCTGCTAGAATATCTTCCAATCCACTTTTGTTAATTTCAATTTTATCTAATTGAATATCATCTAGCTCTTTAATTGTTTCTTCTAGTTTGGTTTCCTTGGCTTCCAAGCCTTCTGTATTGCCAATTTTAATTTCAGTGAAAATCGCTTTGTAAATAGCAATGGTTAAAGCCAATATAGTTAATAGAAAGGTAAACTGGATGATTTTTTTTACCTGCCCCGTTCTTTTAGAAAGATAGAACGCTCCTGTTCCAAAAACAAGGGCTGCGATAGACGGAAAAATGGCTAAATTTGAAACAGGTAAAACGGCCAGTAAAATGGCCAAAAACGAGGATATTATAGCAAAAATGGTAAATAGCTTTTTCATTTTATAAAGAGTTTAGTTTTTTAGACCAGTGGCCGATTTATTTTTAAGTTCGCCAGTTCCTTACAGGTATTTTATTCTTACCATATACTGGTATTTTGTTATCGTCGTCCATTAGCTATAGAGTCATAAGCAACCGGATAAACACGGGGTTATTGCTATCTGATTTACGTAACTCTCGCATAAATCTCTAATTTTTTTTTTAAAACTATCTACCTGGTTGTAGGTTATGGCCGTACATTTTAAGTGTATAAGAGTAGCTTTTGATGTATTTATAGGGCTAGTTTCCATGTAACCTGAGTTAAATCGGTTAATATCCCAAACATAACGTTACACTATCATTTATTATGCCTAAAAATAGGATGCTTGAAATTATTATGCTGATTTTTGTAAGTTTTTGGATGGGTTTTGTCAACTGATTTTTATCATAGTTTTATTTCAAGTACTCCAATATATTTGAGTATAAATCAGTTTTTTGTATTTTAATTTAAGCTTCCTGATTAGAAATAATTTTTTGGAATACAAGAAAATAAAATTCAAATCATATGAAAAGAGTTTTGCTACCCACGGATTTTTCCAGAAACTCCATTAATGCTATTCATTATGCCTTGGATTTGCTGAAAAAGGAAAGTTGCCAGTTTTATGTTTTGAATGTTCAAAAGGCATCTTCTTTTATTTCAGATGATATGATGGTGGTCAATTCATCAGCTACTATCTATAAAACCTTAATCGATGCGGCAAAAAAGTCTATTCAGAATATCATTGTTGGGGTAAAGAAAGAATTTGATAACGAAAGGCATGAATTTCATCCGATAATAGATTACGATAATTTTATAGATTCTATTAATCAAGTTTGTGAAACCCGTAACATCGACTTGATTATTATGGGTACAAAGGGCGCGTCAGGTTTAGATAAAGTTATTTTTGGCAGCAACACAGTGCGTGTTATGCAGCGTTGTGTAGCACCTGTATTGGCAGTTCCAAACGACTATAAATTCAATGGATTGGGCTCTGTAGCCTTTATGACTAAAAATATAACCTTTACTGATAATAGCGATTTAAAGGCCCTAGCTGATTTACTTCATGGTGATTCTTTAAAACTAAAAGTACTTCATGTTTCAGATGTCCAAAATAAAGTAATTGAACAAAACCTAAACATGGAATTCTTTAAAACCCATTTTCCAGAGGCCAAGCACAAATTTATAAAATTTGAAGGTGCAGATGTTTTTGGTGCAGTTCATAATTACATAGAAGACGATGGTGTTGAGTTGCTCGCTATGATGAGTAAAAAGCATTCTTTTTTAGAACGATTGTTTACAAGGCACACTGTTGAAACTTTTGCATTTAAAATAGATGTCCCTTTTTTGGTTATGCATAAAAATAGCTGAAACTGTTTTTGAGATTAAAAATTTTAGAATTATGGACAAACAGATAATGTTCAACAATTTTTATTGTTAAATATTAACTAGTAACTTTATGAAATTATCGACCAATCCTTAATTTTATATGAAGTTCAATTTCATTGCCATAGTATTTTTTCTTTGTCTTCATAACATATTTAGCCAAACCTCTAGGCTTGATAGTTTGCAAATTGAACTAAAAAAGGCAGGGCACGACTCCTTAAAAGTTCAGGTTCTTAAGGATATTTCCTGGGAATATTTGAACAACCGGTCCAATATACAAATGGCTGAAAAATATATTGATAGTGTTTATTATTTAAGCAAAGAGATACGGTTGGAGTGGGGTATAGCAGTGGCTAAATACCAGTACGGCGTTTTAGAACGGCAGAAGGGAAACTATACAGAGGCCTTGGCATATTTTGATGAGTATATTGAGTTTTCAAATAAGACAGACGACCAAATCGATTTGGCTAATGGACTATACCAAAAGGCTGTAATATTCGATAATAAAGGTAGGTATACCGAAAGCTTAAAAATTTATTACAAGATACTTAAGATTTATGAGGCCAACAATGACGAGTATAGTACTGCTAATATACTCAACAGTCTTGGTGAAATATTGAAAAAATCAGATAGGCTTGATGAGGCTATGGTGAATTATAATAAGGCACTAAACATCTTTATAAAACTTGATGCGAAAGCCGATATGGCTAATTGCTATTACAATATAGGAACCACTTATGCAATCCAGAAAAAATACGATGATGCGCTTAAGTATTTAAATAAGGCCCTGGAGCTAGACAAGCAAGTTAATAGTCTATGGGGTACGGCTTACGATTATGAGTCTATTGGCGAGGTATATTTTCTGCGAGAAAATTATAATGACGCCTTGCAAGTTCATTTAAAGGCTCTAGGTATACGGGAAAAACTTCAGCAAAAAAGAGAACTGTCGGCCGCTCATACACAAGTAGGATTAGATTATTTAATGCTTAAAGACTATATAAGGGCCAAAGAAAATTTAGAACGCGCTTTGTTCTTTGCTGAAGATGTGGGCTCTAATGCAGAATTGCAAAATGCTTATAAATGGCTTTCTAAACTTTATGAGGAAACGTTACAACACAAACAAGCACTAGAATTTCACAAAAAGTTTATTGCTGTTAAGGATAGTGTTTTTAACGAAACCAAGTCGAAACAGCTTCAGGAATTACAAGAAAGGTTTAATTCAGAAAGGAAACAGGCCGATATTTTAGCGTTGGAAAAAGATGCGGAAATCAAGGATTTAAAGCTAAGGCGTCAAGGTACTTTGAGAAATATACTTATAGCACTGGCTATTTCAGTGATTGTACTGTCGTTTTTATTGTACAATAGGTATACGTTCAAGCACCGTGTTAAAATAGAGGCTATAGAGAAAAAAAGACAAATTGAAGAAGCCCAAAGAAAGACCGAGTACGAAAAGCAAAGGGTTTTGGAATTGGAAAAAATAGATACATTAAAAGATCAGTTTTTGGCAAATACATCACACGAATTGCGCACGCCGCTTAATGGCATTATTGGACTTTCGGAATCTCTAAAGGATGGAGCTGCAGGTAAGTTGTCTGCAAGGGCAATAGAAAATTTAGATATGATAGCCAACAGTGGTAAACGCTTGTCAAATTTAGTTAACGATATTTTAGATTTTTCAAAACTTAAAAATAAAGACCTAAAACTGTCTTTACAACCTGTTGATTTATATTCGGTTTCAAAATTGGTGATTAAGGTATCAGAGACATTGGTTAATGGAAAATCCATAAAACTTATCAATGCTATTCCTAAGAATGTAGTTTTAGTAGAGGCTGATGAAAATAGATTGCAACAAATACTTTATAATTTAATAGGGAACGCCATAAAGTTTACAGAGGAAGGAAAAGTTGAAATTAAAACCGAGGAGTTAAATGGTAAGGTGGCTATTTCTATTACGGATACGGGAATTGGCATTCCAGAAAATAAATTTGACGATATTTTTAAATCTTTTGAGCAGTTAGATGGCTCAAATATTCGGGCTCACGGCGGCACTGGTTTGGGGCTTTCGGTTACTAAGCAATTGGTAGAACTTCATGGAGGGAATATTGAAGTCCATTCCAAAGTTGGGGAAGGGTCAAAATTTACTTTTACCTTGTCCGTTAGCGATAAAACTCGTGAGGATATTGGGATAAAAGGGACTGAGGAAATTGAAGAGCAAGTTCAAATAATGAGTTCTGAAAACCAGGAAATTATTTCATCAATAGAAAATAATGATAGAAAGCATATAAAAATATTGATTGTCGATGATGAGCCAATAAATAGGCGAGTGCTGGAAAACCATTTAACCCTTGCGAATTATCAAGTTGTAGAAGCCAATAATGGTAAGGAAGCTTTAGAGCTTATTGAAAATGATGATTTTGATTTGGTTCTGTTGGATATTATGATGCCAACCATGTCGGGATATGAGGTTTGCGAAATTATCAGAAAAACAAAATCACCAAGTGAGTTGCCGATAGTAATGCTAACCGCAAAAAATAGGGTAAGCGATTTGGTTACGGGCTTTAATTTAGGAGCCAATGATTATTTAACCAAACCATTTTCGAAAAACGAGTTGCTTAGCAGGATTAAAATGCATTTAAACTTAAATGGAATCCACAAAGCTACAAGCCGATTTGTGCCATCAGAATTTTTAAAATCAGTTGGGAGAGAGGCAATAACAGATGTGGTTTTAGGCGATTTTACTGAAAAGAAAGTAACGGTAATGTTTGCTGACGTTAGAGATTACACCAGTCTTTCTGAGTCCATGACGCCGAAGCAAAATTTTAAGTTTGTGAATGCTTATGTAGGCCGAATGGGACCCTTAATTCAAAACAATGGCGGATTTGTCAATCAATATTTGGGAGATGGTATTATGGCTTTATTTCCTGAAAAGGCGTGCCATGCACTACAGGCTTCAATAGCGATGCAAAAAACTATTTTAGTGTATAATAAAAGACGTGTTTCAGAAGGTTTTAAACCAATTTCAATTGGTATTGGCCTTCATACAGGGGATCTGGTTATGGGAATTATTGGCGATAGTAAAAGAAATGATACCGCAATAATAGCTGACACTGTGAATACTGCCTCGCGGATGGAAGGCGTCACCAAGTATTACGGCGCGAATATTATTATTAGTGAAGACAGTTTAGATACCATCGATAACAAAAACAATTATAACTTTAGGTATTTAGGAAAAGTAAGGGTGAAGGGCAAGAGCAAACCTGTAGGCATTTATGAATGTTTTGATGGAGATGATAGGACAAGTGTGGAGCAAAAACTAAAAACAATCAAAACTTTTGAAAAAGGATTGAAATATTTTTTCAATAAAGAATTTCCAAAGGCATCTGCCGCTTTTGATAAGGTTTTAACCAAAAACCCACAAGATTATGTGGCGAACTATTTTGTAACCAAATCTGCAGAATATACCATTTCAGGAACGTCTGAAGATTGGGATAAGGTGAATATTATAAATACTAAATAATCACTTACTTATTTTAAGCTGTTTTTTTATTTTATTGTCTTGAATTAATTTGGCTCTGTTTATAACACCTATCGATGCCATGGCCAGATATTTGTTAAATCTGTTGTCTACTGTGTTTTGCATTTGCCTAATTAAGGAGCTTAACTGTTCATTGTCTTTTTCAAATAATTTTGAAAAACGACCTTCTAATTTTAGATAGTCCTGAATTTTAATTGAAGGAACATCAGAATCTAATTGCAAGGTGTTCAATCGTTTTTCAGCACGTTTTGGGTTATTTCTATACAGTAACCATTGTCCCGAATTGACAGCCGCTTTATGGTATTGTGATGGGTTTTTCATGTCAATTCCGTGTGATTCACTGTGACAATAAGCAATAATTATGGAAGGGCCATCAAAATTTTCAGCTTCATTAAAAGCTTTTAAAGTTTGCTCTTGGTCGGCTCCAATGGCTACCGATGCCACATAAACATCTTCATAAGTCATGGCAAGAAGCCCTAAATCTTTCTTCTGTTTTTGTATGCCGTTATATGAAAATTTTGCTGCTGCACCAAACGGCGTCGCCTTTGATGCTTGTGCGCCTGTATTGTCGTAAACTTCATTGTCTAATACCAAAATATTAATGTTTTTTCCAGTAGCAATTGCATGGTCCAATCCTCCATAACCTATATCGTATGCCCAACCATCACCACCAACAATCCAAATACTTTTTTTGACTAAACTGTCGGCAATCTCCAAAAGCTGCTTTGCTTCGGGGTTGTGAAGATTAAATAATTGTTCCTTAAGTTTTGTAACCCGCGATTGCTGCTGGGCAATTTCAGTTTCATTTTGTTGCGATGCCTCAAGAATATCATTTGCTAAGTCAGCCTCTGTATTTGGAATAAGTTTTTTAAGAAGTTGTTTGGCTTGGTTTTTTTGATGGTCAAGTGATAATCTAAATCCCAAACCAAATTCAGCATTGTCTTCAAACAATGAGTTTGACCATGCAGGACCTTGTCCTTTTGCGTTTTTGGACCAAGGCGTTGTAGGTAAAGCACCTCCAAAAATAGAACTTGCGCCAGTTGCATTGGCCATGAGTAATCTGTTTCCAAATAATTGTGATAACAGTTTTAAATAGGGTGCTTCACCACAACCTTCAACACCACTTGAATATTTAAATAAAGGTTCTTGTAATTGTTGCTGGCTCACTTTGTTGACGTTAATATTGGTCCTTTTAAATTCCGGAAGTGATTCAAAGAAATGCCAGTTTTCTTTTTCCAAAGTTAATGTTTCGGTTTTACCAACCATTATTAATGCCTTAGCAGGACAGGCATCTATGCAGTTGTTGCAGCCATTACATTGCTCAGGATTGGTTTGGATGGTGTAATTCATCAAATCAAAATCTTCAGAAACTATATACTTAAAGTTTTCTGGTGAAGCTTCTAAGTATCTGTCTTCAAAAACTTTAATTCTTAGTGCCGCCTGTGGACAGGCCATACTGCACGCACCACATTGAGTACATAAATTGGTATTCCAATTAGGGGTGTAATTGTTATTTTTAATAGAAGCATATTTTGAGGTGTCAGTTGGATAAGTACCATCTTTTGGTAGTAGGCTAACCGGCACATCATTGCCTTTGTTGTTTAAAAGGTGCTCCAAAAGTGATGAGCTGTAAATATCATTAAAGCCGACATGAATTAATTCTTCTTTGTTAATAATTGTTGTGTCAACTTTATAAATAAATTCGTTAAAATTAATTTGGATATCATCAAAAAACATGTCTTTTTTTATAGCTAAAAAACACGCATGGAACTCTGAAATATCTATGTTGTTATGAACGCTAATTGTTTTTATTTCATCTATGTTTACAATCAAAAGCTGTATGTTTTTCTTTGTAATTAAATTTTGTGTATTAACCGATAGTGATTGCCAAAATGCTTTTGATGTTTGAGAAGTATTAACCAAGAGTATGCCTCTCGATTTAAGTTTTTTAATTACATCAGTGTTTTGAGCGAAGTGGGCATGTTGGCAACCTATAAAATCGGCTTGTTCTATTAAATATGGTGCTTTTATTTGTTTGGAATCGATGCGTAAATGCGCCACATTATAGCTGTTGGATTTCTTATAATCGCATTCAATATAACCTTGAACAAAGACGTTTTCTTTTGTTCCTATTCGTTTTAAAGTATTTGTAAAACTTTCTGTAGCCGGTTTGTTTTTTTCTTGATAAAATATGGCTTGGTATTGATTAATTATTATGGGGATAGTTTCAGAATAGTCCAAACTTAAATTTGTTACGTCGTCGTTAATGCCAATTGTAAAGTTGTTTTTCGGTTGCTCTTGTTTTAGGTTGTTGAAAACGGCTTGCACCATGGATGGCGTGAATTCTTTTGAAGATAGGCCATAACGGCCTCCAACAACTTTAGGAAAATGCGAAATTTTTCTATTTTGAAGAGCGTCCAAAATAGATTGAAGTACATCTAAATATAAGGGTTCCCCAGTGCTTCCCGGTTCTTTTGTTCTATCTAAAACAGAAATTCCTTTTACTGATTTTGGTAATGCTGCAATAAGATGTTTTGTGCTAAAAGGTCGAAACAGCCTCACTTTTATTAAACCATATTTCTCACCTTCTAAGTTTAGTTGATTGATTGTGGCTTCGATAGTTTCGGTAGATGAGGCCATTGAAATTATAACCTGTTCTGCCATGGGATGACCAACATAATCAAAAAGCTTATACTTTCTGTAGGTAAGACGGCCAAACAAATCCATTTTATTTTGTACAATATCTGGACATAATTTATAGAATGAATTAATCGCTTCCCGGCTTTGGAAAAATACATCTGCTCCTTGGGATGTTCCTCTTAAAACAGGGCTGTTGGGATTTAAAGCACGTTTTTTGTGCTTTTGGATTTCATTTTGGTCAATTAGTGAAAGAATAGTAGCATCGTCAATTACGTGAATTTTATTGATTTCATGCGAAGTTCTAAATCCGTCAAAAAAGTGAACAAATGGTATTTTGGACTCTAAAGAAGCGGCTTGAGAAATTAAAGCAAAATCATGGGATTCCTGCACAGAGGCACTTGCTAACATGGCATAACCAGATTGGCGCACAGCCATAATATCGCTGTGGTCTCCAAAAACAGAAAGGGCATGTGTGGCTATACTTCGTGTTGCTACATGAATAACGTTTGGGATAAGTTCTGCGGCTATTTTATACATATTCGGTAGCATAAGCAATAAACCTTGTGACGCCGTAAATGTTGATGACAGTGTTCCAGTTTGCAGGGCACCATGCATGGCCCCGGCTACTCCAGATTCGCTTTGCATTTGAAAAACAGAAGGGGTGTATCCAAATCCGTTCGGTTTGTTTTCGGCACTCCATTGTTCTACCAGTTCACTCATTTCTGAGGCTGGTGTAATAGGATAAATAGGAAACACCTCGTTGGTTTTATAAGCTATTTGAGCTACGGCCTGATTGGCATTTAATATGTTATGGATAGCGGATTTCATTTTTATGGTGTTGAAAAGGAAAAGAAAAAAATGGCTACTAAAAAATTAAGTAGCCATTTTTTTAATTGTTTGTTACCCTTTTATAATTTCTATTTTAACAGGGGTTGGGTTTGTAATCATATCGAATACTGGTGAAAATTTAGCTAGATTTTCTAACTGATCGGCAGTGGCATCCGATTTAACTTTCAATTGCATGGTGATACCATTAAAACCGGTTCTTACTTCAGGATCTAATCCTAGAAAACCGTGTAAATCGGCATTACCTTTAATTGTAGATTCTGCGCCTTCAATGTCAATACCGTTTGCAGCTGCATGATAAACCATGGCTCCAGTTAAACAAGAACTTAATGCGTGCAATACCACTTCTGGTGGTGTTGCAGCTTCATCTTTTCCTAGTAAAACATGAGGGTGGCTACATTCCATAGTGAACGTTTCTTCACGAGAGCTATCTTCTTGGCCTGCACCGTAGAATCCTTTTATGCTGGACACACAATGTCCACCATCAATCCAATTGTTTTTTGCTCTGAACTCGAATTTTGCTAATTCTGGTTGTTCTTGAATGTGACCGATTGTTTCGACTAATTGGTCTACATTTACTCCGTTCTTTACATTTGCTGTTGTAATCATTTTTTTTAAATTTAAATTGTTAAACATTATTGTTTGGTTGATATTAAGCTAATGGCGTGCCATTGTTTTTAAATGACTGATTATGTGGTTATTAAATGGTTTCGTGTATTGATTTTGAGCTACTATATTTCATTTATTTACGATATTTCGTTATATTTTTAATGAGATTTCGTTAGTTTTGGCTACTAGGGCTTAAGTTTATATCGTATAAAAATCTTTGTTAACCTTCAGGATTTTTTTTTCTTTACCATTACTAATTTGGATACGGTAATATTGATAATAAATACCCTCTTTGTAACTGTAGTTTAAATGGAAGGTACTTTTTGAAAATGACCAACCAGGATACGCTTTGGCTATTTTTACTCTCAATATTAAAGGAATATTTATGTTCTTATAAGTTTCCTTAGTAGATAATATTTTACGATTACTATCATAATCTGCAACAATATGAACTTGCTTGTTTTTAAAAGCCACACGATATGTTGCCTTTTCAGAATCATCAAAAACAGAAGTGTTTTTTAGATTATAATTAGCTAATCGTTCTCTCCATTCTTCAACTATATTAGAAGATTGATTGGATGGCAATGCTCTTAAGTAAGTAAAGTTTGGTGTAGCAGAAGTTGTATAATTTACATGCTGTTCAATACTTTTAGTTTCAATTGAATTATAATCTAAAAGTGCTAGGTCGTTTTCTTGTGCTGTAATTCCATTTAAGGTAAAAACGCATACTATTGATAAAATTAATGTTCTCATAATACATGTGTTTAATTATTATGAGACAAAAGTATATCACCTCTATAGTTTCAAATTTTCTCTAAAGTTCAATTTTATTTCTAAAAAGTTCAAAAGCTAAAAAGTGCTAAAAAATCAAAAGATTTATGGGTTTTGGTGTAGTTTTCTATACTGGTTTGGTGGAAGGTTAAACATACTTTTAAAACTACTATTAAAATGTGAAGTGTTTTTAAAACCACTTTCAAAACAAACATCGTTGATATTTAACTCAGGATTTTCAAGTAAGGTTTTGGCATATTCCAGGCGTTTTTTATTGAGCCATTTTCTTGGAGTTTCTTTATAATGATTTTTAAAATCTCTTTTAAAGGAAGAAAGGCTTTTACCATATAAACGGGCAAATTCTTCAAGTTTTAAATCGCAATGAAAGTTTTTCATCATGATATCATTAAGTGATGTTCTTTCGGTGCTAAGTAAGGATTTGAAAAATTTAACCAAATTTTTATTGGCAGGGTTTAAAGTTATGTTAAACAGGAGCTCATTAAATTTCATCTCTACTAATTCCTTAGGAATGTTATCACCCTGATTCATATAATTAAAAACCGATAAGAATAAAGAGTTTAAAGTATCGCCAACATCTATCTTGAAAATTGGGCTATTTAAAATTTCTGATTCTTTAGAATGTAATAGGTCTTTATGATTATTAACAAATCGTCTGATAAAATCAACTGTTATAAAAAATAGCATGACGCAATAATCTACTTCAAAATATTGCTTGGTATTGTAAACACCCTTATTTATAAATAGAGCTTCTCCTTTTTCAATGGTATATGTTTTATCTAATGACGTCCAGTCTTTACGTCCACTAATAACATAGGTGATAAAGGGTGTGTCTGTCCATAACTTAAAATTTTCAACTTCTAGAGGGCATTTATATTCAACCAATAAAAAATCATTGCCAACTAGCTTGTTGTATCGAGGATGTTTTAGAAAGTGTTTGTAAACGTCAATAACCATTTTTAAATATTTTTAAATTGGACGTTCAATTCCTAAAGCTTTAATTTTTGATGCAAGCGTAGTAGGAGGGAGTTTCAATAAAACCGCAGCACCATTTGTACCAGAAATTTTCCATTTGGTTTGTCTTAACGCCTTCAAAATATTCTCTTTTTCTAAAGCAATTAAATCTTTTGATGTTAGAATCTTATCTAGAGGAGTATCTTTTTGAAAGTCAATTGAATTAGAACTATTTGGAATAATAGCTTGCCAATTGATTGTTCCATTTTGAGATATAATAACGGCGCGTTCAATTAAGTTTTGAAGTTCTCTAACATTTCCAGGCCATTCATAACTACTTAATAAAGCTTTGTCATTATCAGTTAATTTGACAAATGTTTTATTTAATTTTTTTGAAAATTGCTGTATCATTTCCTCAGCTATTAAACAAATATCATCACCTCTATCTCTTAGTGCAGGAACTTCAATAGGGAATACGTTTAGGCGATAATACAAATCTTCTCTAAACTTGCCTTCTTTTGAAAATTCAAAAAGGTTTCTATGTGAAGCCGCAATAATTCTAACATCTACCTTAATGGTTTCAGAACTTCCAACAGGGTCAAATTCACCTTCTTGAATTACCCTTAATAATTTGGGTTGCAGTTCTAATGGCATTTCACCAATTTCATCTAATAAAATAGTGCCTTTATCAGCAAGTAAAAAACGTCCTTTTCTATCAGCAGTTGCCCCTGTAAATGCGCCTTTTTTATGGCCAAACAATTCACTTTCAATAAGATTAACTGGAATGGCGCCACAGTTAATCTTAATTAAAGGTTTATCATTTCTATTACTTTCTTTATGAATAGCTCTTGCAAATAACTCTTTACCTGTTCCGGTTTCACCATGAATTAATACCGTAGCGTCTGTTTTGGCTACTTGCTTAATGAGGTTTAAGGCGTTTTTCATGCTTTTATCTTCAGCAATTATTCCATAGCTACTGGTTAGTTCTTTTATTTCTTCGGCTAAATATTCGGTCTGTTTAGTAAGTAAATTAATTTTATTTTCAGCTTTTAGGCGGTCTTCAATGTTCCTTAAAATGAGTGTGTAAAAGGTTTTGTTGCCTTCACCATATTTACTTAATGTGCCCTCGTTCAAAGTTTCAGTATCATTGGATCCTATAACCTTAATGATTTTTGGTAAGTATTTGTTAATTGATTTAGCATTGTTTTCATCATTGACAATTCCTTCAATTAAATTTGCACTGTCGTCATCAAAGAAAAATAAAATATTTCGTTGCAGTACATCATCGTTTTCCAACAGTTTGTTGGCCGAAGGGTTGGTCAGCACAATCCTAAAATCATTGCCAAACATGATAATGGCATCCATTGCTCCATTAATTAGACCGCTTAATTTGCTGTTGGCTGCTTCGATTTCCAGTTTTGAAGATGCCAAACTTTCTTGAATGGTATCTAATTCTCGATGGCGTTTTATCATAACCGACAAAATACCCTTGGTAAAGCCTATATCTGATTTAATTAATTCTAAGAATTGCTCACGTTCAATTTTTAAAACTTTAGTGCTTTCTAAAGCAGTAACTGAAGCTGAGCGTGTTTCATTATCAATTAATGCGTATTCACCAAAGCAATCGCCTTTGGTTAGCTTATCATAAATGTGATCTTTATCATGTACTTTCACCGAACCTTTAAATACGGCATACATGGAATTCCCAATGGTATTCTTCTTGAAAATCACTTCATTTTTAACATAAGTTTCTTCAATCAAGTTTTTGCCCAAATGCTGCAATGAGCTTTTAGAAACCTCGGAAAAAAAAGGGATTTTAGATAAAAAATAATTAAGGTTTTCTGCCACTTTTTTGAATCGTTTTGGTTTGGTAATTAATGTTAAAGATATTAATTATTTGTAATAATTTGGAAGGACTATTAGTTTGCAATTCAATGTTTAACAATAATTGATTAAATTAGTATACCTAACATAAAAACCAAAATGTCAAGAAGTAGGCAATTAGCTGCAATCATGTTTACTGATATTGAAGGGTATACTTCTTTAATGCAGAAAGATGAGGAAGAAGCTGTTTCAATTAGAACACGGCATAGAACTGCTTTTGAAATAACTACAGAAGCATATAATGGAAAAATTGTTCAATATTTTGGTGATGGTACGCTAAGTGTTTTCAAGAGTGCAGTTGAAGCCGTTGAATGCGCTATTGAATTACAAAAGGCATTTTCAGATGAACCAAAAATACCAGTACGCATTGGTATACATGTGGGGGATATTATTCAATCTAACGAAGATATTATTGGTGATGCGGTTAATGTAGCTTCAAGAATAGAGTCTCTTGGTGTTGTAGGTAGTATTTTGGTATCCGATAGAGTTAATGATCAGCTAAGAAACAAGAACGGATTAAAAACACAATTTATTGATGCGGTAGAATTTAAGAATGTAAATAGGGTTATTCCAATTTATGCCATAACTAATGGTAATCTAATAGTTCCTGAAAAATCACAATTAAAAGGCAAAACAAAACCTTTGGACCTAAAGGAGTTTGAGTACTATAAAAAAAGGAGTCTTTATGTGCTTGGGGTATTGGTAATAATAATTTTAGGGCTTGTTTTATATATGTTCCAAACGTCTAATGTAAGTAGTCTGGGTAAAGAACCCACGTTAGCAGTATTGCCCTTTGCGAACATGAATAACGATGATGAATCTAATATTTTTACAGATGGAATCACCGAAGATATTATAACACATCTTTCCAAAATTCAGAATTTACAAGTTATTTCTAGGGCTTCTGCAATGCATTATAAGAATACCAAAAAGAAATTAAAACAAATAGCCAAAGAATTAGATGTTAATTATGTGTTAGAAGGAAGTGTGCGCGTTAATAATAACAAAGTTCGAATAAATGCCAACCTTGTTGATGCGGCAAACAATAAAAATTTATGGGCTGATAATTATGATAATGCGTTAGTGGAGATTTTTAAAATTCAGAGTAATGTATCTAGGGATATAGCTAAGGCATTACAAATTACTTTAAGTGAGAGCGAAGTGCTTAGAATAGATAATGAACCAACTAAAAATGCTGAAGCCTATAAAGCATTTAAAGAAGCACAAATGTATTTTCATAGGGGAGGGGGTAAAGTAGAAGAGTTAAAAAAGGCTGAAAATTTATTTAAAAAAGCTATTGAGTATGATTCTGAGTTTTGTAGGGCCCATGTGGGTTTGGCAGAAACTTATCTCGAGTATATTTTTTGGGGAAGAGAGTCTCCTAAAAAGATGTTAGAAAAGGCTAGCGTTCCTGCTTTAACAGCTTTGGCAATTAATTCTAATGATGGTGGTACTTTTGGAGCCCTGGGGGCTATATGTTATTATAAATATGAAAAGGAGAGCGCATTAAGATATTTAAAAAAGGCAATAGAACTAAACCCCAGTTATGTAGGTGCCTATAATAAGTTAGGATGGATATATACATTTGAAAATAATTTGAAATTAATGGAAGAAAATTTCAATCAAGTTTTAAAGTTAGATCCTTTATCAACAAAATATGTTGGAGATATGGGACAGGCTTATTACTACTTAAATGAGTTTCAAAAAGCTATAAATCTTACAAGTAAATTTTTAAAGAAATATCCTGATGATAATATGCTAATATGGATGAAAGCATCAAATCTCTCTGCATTAGGTAAATATAAAGAAGCAATTGAACTTTTTACGTCTAGAAGCGTGGCATCGCACACTAATTGGATGCTAGGGTATTGTTATGGTATGATAGGAGAGGATGATAAGGCCAAAGAAATTTTAGAATATCAATTAAATAAAAATAAAACGGTTTATGTGCCGGCTTATATGATTGCCACTATCTATATGGGGCTTGGTGATAAAAATAACGCTTTAAAATATCTAGAAATAGATTATGAATTTGGAGGTCAAGGATTGTTTTTTTGGGGATTGAAACAAGATATAAAGTTTAAGTCACTACACAATGAACCACGTTTTATTGCCTTGTTAAATAAGGTTGAATAATTATGGTATTTATTGAGTTTATATTTAGTTGTAACATTTTTAGCTGCCATACGTCATATATGTGTCAATCAAAATATAACCGCCATGAGACAGGATAATCAACTTTTAGTAATTACGCATTTAACCCAGTTGCTCACTTTTTTAACCGGATTTGGAGGGCTAATTGTCCCTTTAATAATATGGTCAACGCAAAAGGAAAATGTTTATAACATGGATGAACAGGGAAAACATATTGTCAATTTCCAGTTGAGCATGCTAGTTTATAGTATAATATGTATTCCTTTAATATTTGTATTGGTGGGTATTTTTGACCTTATTGCTTTAGGAATACTGTCATTTGTATTTCCAATAATAAATGCCATAAAAGCGAGCCACGGAGAAAACCCAACATATCCTTTATCTCTTAATTTTATTAGTTAGTTT
The DNA here is from genome assembly GCF_045446075.1 of Flavisericum labens. Classification (NCBI taxonomy): domain Bacteria; kingdom Pseudomonadati; phylum Bacteroidota; class Flavobacteriia; order Flavobacteriales; family Flavobacteriaceae; genus Flavisericum; species Flavisericum labens. Next base: position 441,000 of record NZ_JBJJBQ010000002.1, read on the forward strand.
TGTTAGAATGAGATAAAACAAAACGCCCACCAAATTGGTGGGCGTTTTTAGTTTGTTGCCGAAGCAACGATTTATTTAGCTTAGTTTAGTGGTTTTAAGGGTAAACTTAATTATTGAGCATTACAGGCATAACTAGCATGGTAACTTGCTCGCCTTCATCTAGGCCGTCAACGGGTGTTAAAATGCCTGCTCTGTTTGGCATACTCATTTCTAATTGCACCTCGTCAGCATTTAAATTATTTAACATTTCCGTTAAAAAGCGTGAGTTAAATCCAATTTGCATGTCGTCACCTTGATAATCACAAGTTAAACGCTCTTCCGCTTTATTGCTGTAATCAATATCTTCAGCAGAAATGTTCAATTCGGCACCTGCAATTTTTAATCGTATTTGGTGTGTGGTTTTGTTAGAGAAAATACTAACACGTCTTACAGAGTTTAAAAATTGATTTCTATCAATAACCAATTTATTTGGATTCTCCTTTGGAATTACCGCTTCGTAGTTGGGGTATTTTCCATCAATCAATCGGCAGATTAATTCTGAATTTTCAAAGGTAAATTTCGCGTTAGAATCGTTATACTCAATTGTTACATCATCTTCGCTAGCAGCTAAAATACCTTTTAATAAATTTAATGGTTTTTTAGGCATAATGAATTCGGCCACCTGATTTGCCGCTATATCTTGTCTGGTATATTTTACCAATTTATGCGCATCGGTTGCTACAAAGGTTAAACCTTCAGTTGAAAATTGAAAAAAGACGCCGCTCATTACCGGGCGCAAATCGTCATTACCCGCAGCAAAAATGGTTTTGCTAATGGCTGTTGCCAAAACATCACCGGTAACTATAGTTTTACTTGGGTCTTCAAGCGCTACAGCTTTAGGGAATTCGTTTCCATCGGCGTAAGCCAAGGCATATTTACCATGGTTAGAACTAATTTCAACAGTATTGTTATCTTCAATAACAAAGGTTAAAGGTTGTTCAGGAAATGTTTTTAAAGTATCGAGTAGCAAGCGAGCAGGTATCGCAACGCTTCCTTCGCTATCGCTTTCAACATCAAGGCTAGAAGACATGGTGGTTTCTAAATCACTTGCCGAAACGGTAAGTTGATTTCCATTTAATTCAAAAAGAAAATTGTCTAAAATCGGTAAGGTATTAGAACTGTTTATTACGCCCCCTAAAATTTGTAATTGCTTTAATAAATAAGTACTTGATACTATAAATTTCATCTGAAGTTTTTATGTTTTTCAATGGTTAGGGGAAACAAATTTTAGTCGAGATTATTTTAATGAAACGACATTAAAACCCATTCTATTTCACCTAACAGGCTTAGTTAAAATTGAAATTATACTACTTACAAATATATTCGAAACCATGTTTATTTCGAAACAAACTTATTAACATTTAGGCGCCGTATTTTTTCTTTCGTAGGTAGTTGAACACAAAACCGAAAACACTTAATAAAATTATCGGAAGTACAATGTTTATAAGCTGCCACTTTGTTTTTTGGTCGGCTATTTTTTGTTGGTTTAAAAATGCTACAGCAATTTCTTTTGAGCGAATGTTTATAAGTCCGTTGTCGTCTAAAAGGTAATTTACGGCATTCAGTAAAAATTCTTTGTTGCCATAGGTATGTCCCGTCCATCTGTCGAAGCCCAATTCTTGGGGAACATTTCTAACCACATCGTTTTTTATCAGATCGCCATCGGCAATAACAATCATTTTTGTGGAGGTGCTTTTATTTTTTTCTTCTGAAAGATTGAAGGGTTTTATGCGATTACTGTAGACCGAATTAAACTCGCCTTCAAGCAAAACGGATAAAGTTTGGTTGCCTTGGTTGAATAATTGCGGATTTTGCACTTTGGTAACAATATCTAAACTTACCTCACGTGGCGCGCCTTCTAATTTTGTTACTGGGGCAGATTCTAAAAGAATAGTCTTTTTTATATTGTTTTTTAATGTGTCAATTTGATTGGCAAAATCGAATTTAACCAAATTCAAATTGTTGACAATAGGATGATTACTACTGGTGCCCGCCAAAGGTGAGTAAGGCCATTTTAGGTGTTGAAACTGGGAGTCACTACCACTACCCATAGCCAATGTAATGGGGGCCGAGTATAACGAACTGACCATAACGGGATTGATGCGCAACCCGTATTTAAAGAAAAAATCGGTAAGGTTTAAATCTCGGGTTACCGCATAGTTTTTCCCAGAGGCGTTGTAAAGACTATCTTTTTCCATAATAATGGCATCAATTAGCCAAAGGCTCTTGCCACCATTCATGGTATATTGATCTAACACCAATTTTTCTTTTTCAGTGAATGCTTTAGTAGGTTTTGCTGAAATAATTAAATCATACGATTCAATGTCATTTAGTGTTTTTTGCGGATTATTAGCTACACTGTCTAAGGTGAAAGGTGCAATAAAGTAGTATTCGCCCAGTTTTTTTACAAAATCGGCAATGTGCTTATCTTCAAGCTGCTGGTTGCCTTTTAAAATGGCAATTTTTTTACGTTTAGGCTTGGTAAGCTTGCTAAACCCGTCGGCAAAAGCATATTCCAAATGCTGAATGGAATTAGTCACCAGTTCCTGTTGAGAGGCTCCAATTTTATTTTTAACCAGAGGGATAGTAACCGTTTGCCCATTATAACTAGCCAACGCCCATGGGAAAATAACTGCTTGAGAGGACTTGCCACTTTCTTGAACATTAAGCTGCATGGGTGTTAAACCACGCTGTGTAAGCTGTTGGATGTTTCGGTCTCTTGTGGATTCATCTAAAAGAGGATTGATGAAATTAAATTGAACATTGTCATTTTCAGACTGAAATTCCTCAAGTAATTGTTGGGTTTCCTTTTGAAGTCGTCTAAATTCAGAAGGAAAATCATCACCTTCCAGAAAAACATCAACTACTATGGGCGATTCAATATCTTTTACAATACCAATAGCCGATTCGCTTAAGGTATAACGTTTATCCGCAGTAAAATCAAACCGTTGGTAAATCTTACTACTTAAAAAGTTAATGGCAATCAATGCCACAATCAGTAAAATAATATGTTTTATAAGTTTATTCAAAGGTTCTTTCTAATTGATATAATCTAACGGTTTCCACTTTGTTTTTATCGAATTTCAGTTCGAGACACTCTTGCATGTTATTAAACGCTCCTGGTTTAATGCCTAGGTTGTAATTCCAGTTTTCGGGCGAGTTGGCTTTTTGTGATTCATCCCATCCGTACCATTCACTTTTTCCTAATAATTGCGTCACTTCAGCTTTAGTTTTTCCTATAAAAATACTGTCGTTCAAAATCTCATTACTCATTTCGTAACGCAGTGCAGGTATTTCTTTCCAAGCTTCCCCGTCAAAATGTTTCTGGTGGTGGTAACTGCTAAAAATATTCAATAATGGATAAAAAACATAAAAATAAACCAATGGAGCTAAAACTAAACTAACCAAAAACGTGAGCCATTTACGTTTGTCTATGGTGTTTACAAACAACCAAACTAAAACAAAAACAATAGCCAATAAAATAACAAAAGTAAAAGTTACGATCATTTGCGCTCGTTATCTAATTTTAACTTGGTTAATATTAAAAAGAAAAGTGTGATGCTCAAAAAATATACTATATCACGAGTGTCTAAAACACCACGGCTCATGCTTTTGTAATGGGCATTCATACCCAATTTCTCAATAAAATCACTTGAAACAAAATCGGCCATGCCCTCAAAACCGATATAAAAAATAAAACAGATAAAAACGGCAATAATAAACGCTACAATTTGGTTGTCTGACAGGGTAGAAGCAAATACCCCAATGGCCGTGTACGCCGCCACAAAAAACAACAAACCAAAGTAAGAACCCCATGTGCTGGCCATATCAAGATTTTCAACAGGGTTACCCAATTGGTAAATCGTATAAACATAAAGTAGTGTGGGAACTAGGGCAATTACAATTAAAATAAAAGCACCAAAATATTTTCCTAAAACAATATGGAAAGGCGATATAGGTTTGGTAAGCAAAAGCTCTAAAGTACCCTGTTTTTTTTCATCGGAAAAACAGCGCATGGTCACCGCTGGAATAAGAAACAGCAAAATCCAAGGCGATAAAAGAAAGAAAGACGATAAATCTGCAAACCCATAATTAAGGATGTTAAAATCCCCTTTAAACAACCACAGGAATATCCCGTTTAAAATTAAAAAGATACCTATAACTAAATATCCAATGGGGGAGGCGAAAAATGAATTTATTTCCTTTTTAAGTATGGCGAACATTACTAGTATTTTGCTTTTACCACAAAGTTATCATTTTGTTTCACAAAGCGTCCAAGTACTTTGCAAAACATTAATTTAGGGTTTCAATTTTTTCGACACTCCATGCTTCTGGACGAATACTGAAAAGAGGCTTTACCTTGCCCCAAACCCTTTTAAACAATTCCGATTTTCGGTACTTTTCCAAGGCTTCTTCAGACTCCCAATAACTGTAAGTAAAAAAGACACTAGGGTTGGCCTCATCTCTGTACAGCTCTAGGTATGAGCAGCCTTCAAAACCACGAATTTCATGTTTTGTATTATGAAAATTATCAAGGAAAACCTCAATGTTCTGTTTATAAAACCCCATTTTTACTATCCTAACTAGCATAAATTATTTTTTTAATTAATAATTGGTGGTATTTGGTACTCCTTTTGATATTTCAATACCCTTTGGGATTACTGAAGAAGCAATGAAGTTTATGCTTACCGCATCCATTAACCTTAATCCTAAAAGCGTTGATGCACTGCCTACAGTGTTATTATTGCTTTTGTAAACGGCAATTTCTAAAAAACCTCCAGAATTAAAGACAACCAATTTACGCCCTTCATCTTGCCTTTTGTGTTCTGCAATTTCGAAATTTACGATATCGCTATATTTTTCATATACTTTTTTAAAGGTATAGTTGCGTGCCGAGATTTCAAACTTCCTTCCTTTTTGTATAGTTTCAAAAAAGCTTCGTTTTATATTAGTGATTACATTTCCGTAATTATCAATGTAAATAACACTACCGACAATCTGCGTTTTATCGTCATTTACATAAGGTTTTATGTTTTTGATAGGCTTTATTTCAGTAATGTTTTTACCAATAACATCCAATGTTCCGCCACGAGCAATATGACAAGCCACTTTTACAAATACATCCAACACCGGAAAACTACTCTGTATTCTGTCGTGTATGTTTATTTCAACAATTTTTTGCGGGGCAATTTCAGAACAAATCATGCTCATAATCCCATTGTTGGCACATATAAAATAATGGTCATCAAGCTTAATGGCTATGTGTTTGTTTTCAGGATTTAATTCTGAATCAATACCAATAATATGAATAGTACCCTTTGGGAAGCTATTATATGCGTTTTGGATAATGTAAGCGGCCTCGGGAATGTTAAAAGGCGATACACGATGCGAGATATCAACAATTTTTACATCAGACAGCTCGCTGTAAATAGCACCTTTGGTAGCCCCAGTAAAGTGGTCTTTTTCTCCAAAATCGGTTGTTAATGTAATGATTGCCATGGGCAAAATTGTTGATATGTTTTTAGTAAAAGCTTACCCAAATTTATGTATTTTTGAGTTTTAATAGCCAATTACAAAACTAAGAAATCATTTTGTCTGATTAGATATAAATTCCCATTTAATCAAACGGAATTTTTAAAAAAATAATTATAAGCCTTTGAACGAAATCATTCTTGAACTTGAAGAAATTACTCCAAAAGAATTTTTTGGAGCGCAAAATGCCAATATTGAACTTATTAAAAAGTACTTTCCTAAGCTAAAAATAGTAGCACGTGGCAACAAGATAAAAGCCTTTGGAGATGAAGAACTATTGGAAGAGTTTGACCGCCGAATGACGATGCTTTTTAAGCATTACAGCAAATACAACAAATTAGACGAAAACTCTATTGAGCGTGTACTAACCAGCCAAAGTAGCGACGACTATACAACTTCTAAGCAAAGTGGTGAAGTAATCGTTCATGGCGTAGGGGGAAGATTGATAAAGGCTCAAACGGCCAACCAACGCAAATTGGTAGAATTGGTTAGAGAAAACGACATGGTTTTTGCCATTGGTCCAGCGGGTACTGGTAAAACCTATACCGGTGTGGCATTGGCCGTTCAAGCTCTTAAAAATAAAGAAGTAAAGCGAATTATCTTAACGCGTCCAGCAGTTGAGGCAGGCGAAAATTTAGGATTCCTTCCAGGTGATTTAAAAGAAAAATTAGATCCATATATGCAACCACTATACGATGCGTTGCGTGATATGATTGCTCCAGAAAAATTAGCACATTATATTGAAAATGGCACCATACAAATTGCGCCGTTAGCCTTTATGCGTGGACGAACATTGGATAATGCTTTTGTAATTTTAGATGAAGGCCAAAATACCACCCACGCACAAATGAAAATGTTTTTAACCCGAATGGGGAAACATGCCAAGTTTTTATTAACAGGCGACCCTGGGCAGATTGATTTACCGCGCAGAACCATTTCAGGGCTCAAAGAAGCATTGTTAATTTTAAAGAATGTTGAAGGTGTTGGGATGATATTTTTAGATGATAAAGATGTGATTCGGCATAAACTGGTTAAAAAGGTTATTGAAGCTTATAAAAGCATTGAAAATAGAGAATAAATTTTTAGAAGCTATTTCCAGCTTTCGGCAGTCGCTTTTTTGTGTTGCATATGTGCAACAACACAAAAAGGGCTTCAACAATGCCTCAATCTGGGCTAGGGCTTACTAGGTCAATATAAAATATACAATTAAAAAGGGCTAAAAGCCAACAGCGAAAAGCCAAAAGCAAAGCATAATGAGTAATACAATAATAGACACCAATTTTAATTTTCCTGGACAAAAAAATGTTTATAAAGGAAAAGTAAGGGAAGTTTATAATATTAACGATGAGCAATTGGTTATGATAGCCACCGATAGGCTTTCTGCATTTGACGTGGTGATGCCCAAAGGTATTCCGTATAAAGGACAAATACTTAACCAGATTGCTACTAAAATGATGGATGCAACCCAAGATTTAGTGCCCAATTGGTTAACGGCCACACCAGACCCTAATGTTGCTGTAGGACATCTTTGTGAGCCATTTAAGGTTGAAATGGTTATTCGAGGTTACATGTCTGGTCATGCGGCACGTGAGTATAAGTTAGGTAAACGCATGCTTTGTGGTGTTTCTATGCCTGAGGGTATGAAAGAAAATGATGCCTTCCCAGACCCCATAATTACACCGGCAACCAAAGCCGAAATGGGCGACCATGATGAAGATATTTCCAGAGAAGACATTTTAAAACGCGGCATCGTTTCAGAAGAAGATTACTTAGTTTTAGAAGATTATACTCGTAAACTATTCCAAAGAGGAACTGAAATAGCTGCTTCACGAGGGTTGATTTTAGTCGATACCAAATATGAATTTGGGAAAACCAAAGACGGAAAAATTGTGTTGATTGACGAAATACATACACCAGATTCCTCACGCTATTTTTATGCCGAAGGCTATGAAGAACGTCAACAAAATGGCGAGCCGCAAAAACAACTTTCAAAAGAGTTTGTTCGCCAATGGCTCATAAGTAATAATTTTCAAGGTCTGGAAGGGCAAACGGTACCGTTTATGAGTGATGAATACATTGAAAGCGTAAGTGAACGTTATATTGAACTTTACGAAAATATTACGGGCGAAACTTTTGTGAAGGCTGATGTTAGTGATATTCAACAACGCATAGAGGCGAATGTTTTGGCTTACTTAAAGTAAAACTTAATTTCAATTAATAATTCAAACGAACCACTCTGCCATTTAAAGGCTGCTCATTACGGTAGTTATTTATGGGCATGTTATTTTTCAGTTTCAGCACTTCTTCAACCGATAGCACAATAGGTTCTTTAAAAACTACCCAGTTAACATGTTCCGAACATGGTGGTGTGGTAAGAGAGCCATAATAGGAATAAAAATGTTTGTCTTTTAAGAACAGTTCCGATAAATCAATCTTTTGATGAATGTCTTTCCTTGCTCCAATTTCTAGTGGTAAAAAGCTTTCAAAAAACTCGAATAGTTGGCTTTCATCGCCTTCTTCACCCAAAAGCCCTATCACTGTTATTTCTCCCGCTTTGTTAACATGTACCAAATGCATTTCAATGGGGTAGGTTACACCATTTATTTTATGCTCTGAGGGTTCATGAAAATGTATTTGCTTGAGGAAATAAGTTTTGTTTTTATAGCTGATGGAATCACCAGCTTCAAAATCAAACTGGATAGAATGCCCATTATTCTCAACCTTGCTGATGAGCGTAGTTGGAGTGTATTGTATTTCTAAATCGTTTTTTGAAGCAACGGAATCGACATCTTTATGAATAATATTGATAGGTGATTGATATTCGCCACCACAATCCGAATTTTTTTCAATCTCAATCCAATGTTCTGGCGATGTTTCTCCAGAATAGCTCCAATGATTGGCTTGTTCGTTTTCCTGTTGATAATGTTGGGCTGAGTTTTTCTCTTGTTTACATGATAGAACAGTGAGTAAGAAATAACTAAACAGTAAAATAGCGGTGGTTTTCATGTTTTTTTTGATAAAAAATGTAAGTTTTATTTCGAGACAAAATTACAGGTTATCAAAATTATAAATCCTAACTTTTGTCAGGTTTGCTATTTTAATCCATAAAAAAAAGCCCAATCTTAAAGATTGAGCTTTTCTAAAATTATTTAAAAAAATAGATTAGTTACCTGCTTCTAAATTTTTCATTTCTTTTTCAATCATGTCATAGAACTGATCAATTTTTGGCATAACCACAATACGCGTACGTCTGTTTTTTGCTCTGTTTTCAGCTGTGTTATTTTCTACCAATGGCACATATTCTGCACGCCCAGCAGCAATCAATTGTTTAGGGTTTACGTCTAGGTCCTCCAAAACTCTTACTACAGAAGTAGCACGTTTTACACTTAAGTCCCAGTTATCTAATAAAGGCTCTTTTCTGTAAGGTACGTTATCAGTATGACTTTCTACCATACATTCAAAATCAGGTTTGCTATTCACCACTTTGGCTACTTTAGCAAGCACTTCTTTAGCTCTTGAAGTTACATTGTAGCTACCACTTTTGAATAAAAGCTTATCGGCAATAGAAATGAATACAACACCTTTTTCAACATTTACTTCAATGTCAGGGTCGTTAATTCCAACTTCGCGTTTTAAACTGGTTACAAGTGCTAATGTTACACTGTCTTTTTTCGTAATGGCGTCTTGCAAGCGTGTGATTTTTAAATCTTTCTCTTTCATGCTTTCTAACGTTTTTTCTATGTTAGAAGCACCTTTTGCAGATAATACTTGCAGGTTTTCGTTATAGTTTCTTAAATCTTCAACTTGCTCTTCTAAAGCTGTAGCTCTAGCTGTGGCTGAAGCTCTGTCTTCCAAACAAGAGTTTAGCTTAACCGTTGCAGAATTTAATAAATCTTGCGTTTCTTTTTGTTTCGCCTGAAGGTCGGTATATAGTTTTTTAGATACACATGAACTTAAGAATATCATAGAAGATAAACTAAGCAATAAAACTTTTTTCATAATTTGTAAAGGATTAATATTTCGTGTTAAACGTTCCCACAAAAATATATAAAAATCTACCGTTTTAAGCATTTTAACAAAACTTTTGCTAACTATTTATAAAGTTTTGTAATAACTATTTCTTTTTACGAAATAAGCAAACACAATAGATGTTTTTTGGTAATAATTTATCTTGATTTTCGATTTTTTTCGTTCCTTTAACAAATACCGTAAATGATAGTAAAAACTGAAGTGTGCTTTTACAATAGCCAAAAGGTGGGTTGGTTTAAATTCGAATAGAAATTTAATACCTGCTACGGCATCTAACATGAGTCGTACCAATATTTTTTCAAAAACAGGTGACCTTGCATTTTTTGTCAATGTAAAAAGGCTATTTCTAAAATTCAGAAATGTTTTTTTAGGGTTGGAGTTGCTGAGTGTGGCCCCGCCAACATGATAAATGGATGAATCGCCAACATATTTAATTGAATAACCGAAGTTTTTGGCACGCCAACACAAATCGATTTCCTCCATATGAGCGAAAAAATGCTCATCAAAACCTTTTAATTCACGGAAGACTTGGCTTCTTATGAATAAGCAAGCTCCGGACGCCCAAAATATTTCAGACGTATCGTTGTATTGCCCTGTGTCTTTTTCAATGGTGTCGAAAATTCGCCCTCGGCAATACGGATACCCATATTTGTCAATAAAGCCACCTGCGGCACCAGCATACTCAAAATAATTCTTCTTATTAAAATCAAGTAATTTAGGTTGAATAATGGCTGTTTTAGGGTTTTCGTTAAAAGCATCAATAATTGGCGAGAGCCAATTTTCAGTGACTTCAACATCGCTATTTAATAGGCAATAAACATCGGCATCAACTTGTTTTAAAGCATCATTATATCCTTTGGCGTAACCACCGTTTTTGCTATTTTTAATAATTTTTACAGCAGGAAATTTATTTTCAACAAAATCTACCGAATCATCAAAAGATGCATTATCGGCTAGATAGATGGTTGCATCATTTGAGTTTTCAATAACCGAAGGCAAGAACTGCTCTAGTAAGGCTTTCCCGTTCCAATTTAATATGACTACGGCAATCTTCATGAACTATAATCGGGTATATTTTTTAAAAATTGATAGCGTTCCTGTTCAAAATCCATTTGGCAATAATAATGATTTAATCCGTTGGTAACCATTAAATAGGTGCCATTCAGTTCGCGATTATAACGAGCGATTTGGTCAAATGCCCTTTGGTCTATGTTAATTGAGGGCGCTTTGCACTCTACAATTAAGTGAATACTTCCGTTGGAGTTAAACACCACGATATCGTATCGTTTTTTTAAACCATTAACCATGAGTTCTTTTTCAACATTGATTAGTGATTTTGGAAATCCTTTTTCAATTATTAAGTAATGAATGCAATTTTGCCGAACCCATTCTTCGGGCTGTAAAACCACGAATTTTTTACGGATGCAATCAAAAATAGAAACTTTATTTTCTTTATTTTTGAAACGAAATGAATACTTCGGAAAATTAAGTGCTTGCAAAAGTTGTTGCGTTTATTTTTCAAAGTTAAATCACAAAACCTTAATTACCAATTAAAGCATCCCAAATTCAATAAATCAAGTTTTGAGTTTTATTTTTCTGGGATGATTTTAAATTTTTTTTAAAACTTGGACGAAGTAAAACAGTTGGTTGCAGACGTTAAAAAAGGAAATCTTAAACCTATTTATTTTTTAATGGGAGAAGAACCTTATTATATTGATAGGATTTCCGATTTTATTGAAGATACCGTTTTAAGTGAAGAAGAGCGCGGTTTTAATCAAGTGATTTTATATGGTCGAGATGTTGCCATTGATGATATTGTAAGCCATGCCAAACGCTACCCCATGATGGCAGAGCACCAAGTGGTTATTGTAAAGGAAGCTCAAGATTTATCGCGCACCATTGAAAAGCTGGCCAAATATGCCGAAAACCCTCAGCCTACAACGGTTTTGGTGGTTAATTATAAATACAAAAAAATAGACAAACGTAAAGCACTTTACAAAACTCTTAAAAAAACAGGCGTGGTTTACGAAAGCAAGAAGCTCTACGAAAACCAGGTAGCCGATTGGATAAGACGTGTTTTGTCGCCAAAAAAATATGATATCTCTCCAAAAGCGGCGCAAATGCTGGTGGAGTTTTTAGGGACTGACTTAAGTAAAATTAATAATGAGTTGAAAAAACTTCAAATCATTTTACCAAAGGGAACTCAAATTACACCAGAGCATATCGAGAAAAACATAGGTATTAGTAAGGACTATAACAATTTTGAGTTACGAAAGGCTATTGGTGAACGAAATGCAACCAAGGCCTTTAAAATTGTTAAGTACTTTGGTGAAAACCCAAAAGACAACCCAATGGTTGTAACGGTATCACTGTTGTTTAACTTTTTTTCACAGTTGCTTCACTTCCATGGGTTAAATGATAAATCGCCACGTAGTGTGGCATCGGCATTAAAAATTAACCCTTATTTTGTAAATGAATATATTAACGCCGCTAGAAATTACCCAATGCGCAAGGTGAGCACCGTAGTGTCAACACTCAGGGAGTTCGATGTAAAGGGAAAAGGTGTAGGGGCTAATGCTGTACCTCAAGGCGATTTGCTAAAAGAACTTTTGGTTCGTATTTTAAACTAATTCTATATTTATGGATGTTGATATTCATCAAAGTTGGAAACCTTATGTAAAAGAAGAATTCAACAAACCATACTTTGAAAATTTGGTTGAATTCGTAAAGTCTGAATATAAACAGAGCACATGTTTTCCTCCTGGAAATCAAATATTCAATGCTTTTCACCATTGTCATTTTGAAGAAGTGAAAGTGGTTATAATAGGACAAGATCCTTACCATGGTCCTGGTCAGGCCAATGGTTTATGCTTTTCTGTAAAAGAAGGTATTCCCCATCCACCATCTTTAAAAAATATCTTTAAAGAAATTGAATCCGATTTAGGCAATCCATATCCCGAAAGTGGCAATTTAGAACGATGGGCTAAACAAGGTGTGTTATTACTTAATGCCACTTTAACGGTAAGAGCGCATCAAGCAGGGAGTCATCAAAAAAAAGGTTGGGAAACGTTTACCGATGCTATTATTAAGTTGGTCAGTACAGAAAAAGAAAATGTGGTATTTTTACTTTGGGGAGGTTTTGCCAAGCAAAAAGCAAAGTTAATTGACGCCAAAAAACATAAAATATTGTATTCCGGTCATCCTTCACCTTTGAGTGCTAACAGGGGGTATTGGTTTGGGAATAAGCATTTCAGTAAGGCCAACCAATGTCTTGAGTCTTTCAAAAAACAATCCATTAATTGGTAGTCTAAAATAATAGAAATTGATTCGCCGACGAGGACAACAAGGTAAAATAATGCAAAGGGAATTAGATAATTATTCCCATTTTAATGATAACCAAGAGAAAAAGCTATTCAGCTTCCTGTTGGTACCAAGACAACAGGTTTGTTTTCTAATCTGAAAATAACGGGCTCTTTTGCTTTTACTTTATTTGTTTTATTACAACTTAACTTTAGTAATAGAAAGTTGATGAAAATTAAAAAAACAATAATTAGAGTAATTGTTAGCAACATAGACATTTGGGCTACGGTTTTAGATAAAACGTATGTTTTTTACGCTGAACAGATTTTTAGTGTTAAAAACATGTAATCTAAATATTATATATAGGCAAATTTAATAACAAAAGTACTACGTAACAATACGCGGATGTACTTATATTTAATTTTTTTGGGATGTGTAATTTTTGTTATGTAATATTGATGAATTGGTAAAATCTTAACAGTGTTTTCAATGAAACAATTGTTTTTAATATTTGCAAATCTATTAGTATTTAGGAGTAATCAAAAAACACATAAATCAAGGATTGTTTTTAGTGAAAAAGACATTAGTTGATTGAAAATTCGTCCTGAAAATTATCGTAGAAAGACCTTGTGAATAATGATTTTTGAGTTATTCTTTTATTTATAACTACAATTTCTTGAAATAAAATTTATTTTTGGGGCAAATAAATGTGACAATGAAAGAACCGAAATGGGTTAAAGTAAAAGATTATGAAGACATCACGTATAAAAAGAGTGATGGTGTGGCTAGGATAGCTTTCAATAGGCCGAATGTTCGCAATGCTTTTAGACCAAAAACTACAAGTGAATTGTATGATGCCTTTTATGATGCGAATGAAGACACAAATATAGGAGTGGTTTTGTTGTCGGCAGAAGGCCCTTCCACCAAAGATGGCGTTTACTCATTTTGTAGTGGTGGTGATCAAAAAGCACGAGGTCATCAAGGCTATGTTGGTGAAGATGGCTATCATCGTTTAAATATTTTAGAAGTTCAAAGGTTGATACGCTTTATGCCGAAAGCTGTTATAGCGGTTGTGCCTGGTTGGGCTGTTGGAGGAGGCCATAGTTTACATGTGATATGCGATTTAACTTTGGCCAGTAAGGAGCATGCTATTTTCAAGCAAACAGATGCTGATGTAACTAGTTTTGACGGAGGATATGGGTCTGCATATCTTGCGAAAATGGTAGGGCAGAAAAAAGCTCGCGAAATATTTTTCTTAGGAAGAAATTATTCTGCCCAAGAAGCTTTCGAAATGGGTATGGTAAATGCCGTTGTACCTCATGAGGATTTGGAAGCTACGGCTTACGAATGGGCACAAGAAATTTTGGCTAAGTCGCCCACATCAATAAAAATGTTGAAATTTGCCATGAATTTAACTGATGATGGCATGGTTGGGCAACAAGTTTTTGCTGGAGAAGCCACGCGATTGGCTTATATGACTGATGAAGCCAAAGAGGGGCGAAATGCTTTTCTAGAAAAGAGAAAGCCTAACTTCGATAAAAAATGGATTCCATAATGCAGAAATTTTTAATTTGGCTATCTGCAATTCGTTTAAGAACGCTTCCCTTGTCAATTTCTGGTATAATCTTGGCTTCTTGCTTTGCTTATTATAATGGCGTTTTTGATTGGGGTATCTTTTGGTTGGCTATTTTAACAACCTTAAGTTTTCAAATTCTTTCCAACTTGGCCAATGACTATGGCGATGGAATAAAAGGTACTGATAACAATAACAGAATTGGTCCTGAACGTGCTGTTCAATCTGGGAAAATCACACCCGAAGAGTTGTTTAATGCCATAAAAATCAACGTGTTGATTTCTATTGGTTTGGCATTTTTTCTTGTTTTTTGGGCGCTTGGCGTAAGTCATTTTTGGTTAACTTTCTTTTTCTTTTTGTTGGGGTTAGCTTCTGTTGGGGCGGCTTTGCGATACACTATGGGTAATAATGCATATGGATACAAGGCATTGGGCGATGTTTTCGTATTTGTTTTTTTTGGGTTGGTAAGTGTTATAGGTTGTTATGTGCTTTACGCTAAACAGGTAGATCATGTTGTTTATTTGCCAGCTATAACGATTGGGCTTTTAAGCACAGGGGTTTTAAACCTGAATAACATGAGAGACAGGGTTTCAGATAAAGATTCGAACAAAATAACCATGGCTGTTAAATTGGGTGAAAAAAACGTGAAAATCTACCATAACACGCTAATTATATCGTCAATAATCATTTCGGGGTTATTCGCCGTTTTATACTATACTTCAGCATTCAGTTTAATGTTTATGATAGCATATATTCCATTGTTATTACATCTAAAGCGAGTAAATCGTAATAAAGTTCATAAAGATTTAGACCCAGAATTAAAAAAACTGGCGCTAACTACAGTTTTACTGGCAATATTAATGGGTTTGGCCTTTTTGTTATAGATTTTTTGTAAATTCAAGGACTAAAAATAACCCTATGAAATGAGCCATAGTAAATCTTCGTGCCAACCGAAATATTTAATGGCGAATGACATCTGACAGATAAAAAACAATAAAATTTAAACAGATGAAAATCACATTTTACGGTCATGCTTCTTTAGGAATTGAGGTAGACGATGTTAATATTTTAGTTGATCCATTTATATCACCAAATGAAAAGGCTTCGAGTATAGATGTTGATAGCTTAAAAGCGGATTATATTTTGGTAACCCACGCGCATCAAGACCATATTGCAGATGTCGAGGCCATTGCCAAACGAACCAAGGCGGTGGTGATTTCCAACTTTGAAATTATAAGTTATTTTGAAAAGTTGGGGATTGAAGGGCATCCCATGAATCATGGTGGTCAATGGGATTTTGAATTTGGAACGGTAAAATACGTTAACGCCATTCATACGTCTTCATTTCCAGATGGAAGTTATGGGGGCCAACCTGGCGGATTTGTGCTAGAGGGTGAACATAAAAACATCTATATCGCCGGAGATACGGCACTAACATACGACATGAAGTTAATTCCTTTACAAACCAAGTTGGACCTGGCTATTTTACCTATTGGAGATAATTTTACAATGGGAGTTGATGATGCTATTTTTGCAAGTGATTTTGTAGAGTGCGATAAAGTTTTGGGTTATCATTATGACACTTTCGGTTACATAGAAATTGATCATGAAGATGCTAAACGAAAGTTTTTTGAGAAGAACAAAGATTTGATGCTTCTTGAAATAGGAGAACACATTGAATTGTAAATGATAAAAGCCTCTTTTAAACCATATACTCTAAATTTTAAAATGCCCAGCGGAACATCTCGTGGGATTCTAAAAACAAAAGACACCTATTTTCTTACTATAAACTCTGAAAACAAATGTGGTATAGGTGAGTGTGGACTTTTTAAAGGCTTATCGGCAGACGATGTGCCCAATTACGAGGAAAAATTAAAGTGGGCTTGCCAAAACATCAATTCTGGTAAAGATAATTTGTTAACAGAATTAACCGAATACCCCAGTATTCAATTTGGTCTTGAAATAGCGTTCAAATCTTTGGAAAGACAAGATATGTTTGAGTTGTTTCCGTCTAAATTTAGTGATTCTGAAGATTCAATTCCAATTAATGGATTAATTTGGATGGGAAGTGAATCATTTATAAAACAACAAATTAAGGAAAAAATAAAAGCTGGTTTTAACTGTATAAAAATGAAAATTGGCGCTATCGATTTTCAGACAGAAGTTGATTTGATAAAGTCCATACGAAAGGAGTTTACTTCAAATGATATCGAGTTAAGAGTTGATGCCAACGGTGCGTTTTCAGCCAAAAATGCTTTAGAGAAATTAAAAATTCTTTCAGATTACGATTTACATTCTATAGAGCAACCCATAAAACAAGGTCAAATAGAGCAGATGGCCGCATTATGCGAGGTTACGCCATTGCCCATTGCGCTCGACGAAGAATTGATTGCCGTTTTTCCTTTTACAAAAAAGCAAAAATTGCTGCAAACCATTAAGCCACAATATATTATTTTAAAACCCACATTAGTTGGTGGCTTTAAAGGGAGTGACGAATGGATTGCGCTAGCCGAAAAACTAAATATAGGTTGGTGGATTACAAGTGCTTTAGAAAGCAACATTGGGTTAAACGCCATTGCACAATATACTTATTGTAAAGAAAACATGATGCCACAAGGTTTAGGAACTGGTAGTTTATTTACTAACAATATTAGTAGTCCTTTACGGGTGAAAAATGGTAAATTGCACTATGATAAAAATCAAGTTTGGAAATTAAAAAATTTGAACGATTAAATTAAAGATGTATGTACATAGCTCAGGCGTTTAAAGGTTTATATGATTGGTGGCGTTATGTTTTGGGAGTGGGCATTATATTTATGGCATGGCAGTTTATTGGTATGATTCCTTTAGGAGGTGCTATCGCATTAAAAGTTTTTGCCGGAGCCCCATCTCAAATACCTACCGATATTCCACAAATGATAGAGTTGCTGGGTAGTAACCTTTTTCTTTTTTTGATGCTAATTTCATTTGCTTTTGGTCTATTAGGTGTGTTCTTATCGACCAAATTATTACATCAACTTTCAATAAAGCATTTAACCACAACAAGAAATAAAATAGACTGGAAACGGTTTTGGTTTATTTTTATTTTATGGGGCTTGGTATCCAGTAGTTTTGTTTTGTTGGATTACTTTTTAAGTCCTGAGGATTATCAATTAAATTTTCAGCTTCAACCGTTTTTAATTTTGGCGGTTATTGCCATTTTATTAATTCCGTTGCAAACCAGTTTCGAGGAGTATTTTTTTAGAGGTTACTTAATGCAGGGGCTGGGCGTCGTTTTTAAGTATAAGTGGGTACCCCTTCTAATCACCTCGATAGGTTTCGGGCTCATGCACATTGTTAATCCCGAAGTAGAAAAACTGGGTTACATTATAATGGTATATTATATAGGAACCGGACTCTTTTTGGGTATTATAACCTTAATGGATGAAGGACTGGAGTTGGCTTTAGGTTTCCATGCGGCAAACAACTTATTTACGGCACTTTTGGTTACGGCCGATTGGACGGCATTTCAAACACATTCTATTTTAAAAGATTTGTCCGATCCTTCCGAAATGGCCTTGACAGAAATATT
Source organism: Flavisericum labens (assembly GCF_045446075.1). NCBI lineage: Bacteria > Pseudomonadati > Bacteroidota > Flavobacteriia > Flavobacteriales > Flavobacteriaceae > Flavisericum > Flavisericum labens. The sequence goes on from NZ_JBJJBQ010000002.1 coordinate 459,044, forward strand.
TGTGCCTGTGTTTGTGGTGTTTCCCATTTTATTGTTTATACTTTCCAAGAAATACAAATGGAATAATTGGGCTGAAAAGCTAACAGGGCAAGTTGAAGAGCCTTTAAAAGAAGATTATAAAATTTTAGAATAAAAATATGATACCAAATTACAAGAACGTACACTTAAAGTTTAAGCTAGATGGATTAAGTTACAAATATGACCAATTAATGGAAGTTGCTTACAGTTATGTAAAAGAGGGACATCCATATCAGCAAGACCTCGGAAATTTTTTATTGGATTGGCTTGACCAGCATGACTACGTAACTGTTAAAACCTCAGGGTCTACTGGAAGGCCTAAAAATGTAAAAATAAAAAAACAGGCTATGGTGAATTCTGCCATCGCCACTGGCGATTTTTTTGACCTTCAGCCTGGGAATAAAGTTTTAAACTGTTTGCCATCCAACTTCATTGCTGGAAAAATGATGATTGTAAGGGCGATTATGTTGGGCTTGGAACTGGATATGACAGAACCAGCAGCCTTACCGTTAATAGATTATGAGAAGGATTATGATTTTTGTGCCTTCACACCAATGCAGTTAAAAAACTTTGCCAAGTATTTAAAAAGTATAAAGACCGTAATTGTTGGTGGAGGAATGGTTTCAAAACCAATTATAGAATTGGTTAAAGACAAAAAGCCGCAGGTATATGAAACCTATGGTATGACAGAAACAGTTTCGCATATAGCGGTTAAAAAACTTAATAATTTCGAAGAAGGGGAATCAATTGAAACTTCATACTTTCATACTTTACCCGATATAACGGTATCAACGGATGATAGAAATTGTTTAGTTATTAATGCACCACATTTGGCTGAAGATAAAATTGTTACAAACGATATTGTGAAAATTCATTCCGATATATGTTTTGAATGGTTGGGTAGGTTCGATAATGTTATCAATTCCGGAGGCATAAAACTTTTTCCAGAACAAATTGAAAAAAAACTGCAAAGCAAAATTGAAGGCGAATTTTTTATAGCGTCACAACCTGATGATACTTTGGGAGAAAGACTGGTTTTAATTTTAGAAAGAAAAGAAGATAATTTAGACCGTTCAGTCTTTGATGTTTTAGATAAATATGAAAAGCCCAAAGAAGTCTACACTGTAACTAGGTTTAAAGAAACGTCTTCCGGTAAGATTCATCGTAAAAACACTTTACAGCTTTTAAATCTTTAAAAGACAGATGTAAGGGTATTTCATCTTTTGATTCTGGTAGGGGTATCGTTCTCGTGAAATCAGGATTCCAAAGAAAGGCATATCTATTGTTTTAAATAAAGATATTTCATTGTAACAATTAAATATTTTTGGCTACTTACTAAAAAATATAAGCTATGAAATTTTTAAAACGTGTGCTATCTACCGTTGTTGGGATAGGCGTATTTTTAATAATCTGTTTTTTCGGATTGATTATTTTGGGAGCCCTTTTTGGTGCAGACCCAAATGAAACTATTATTGTAAAGCCTAATTCGGTACTCGAACTGCGCTTGGATTTTCCAATTAAAGATTATGCAGGTAAAATCGAATTTGAAGAATATTCGTTTTTAAACCAAAATGATAAAAATGGACTTTTCAACATTATTGATGCCATTAATTATGCCGCCACTCATGATAAAATTAAAGGCATTTCAATAGACAATAATTTTATTAATGCCGGTATTTCTCAAACCAAAGCTTTGCGTGGGGCGCTGTTAAAATTCAAGAAATCTGGAAAGTTTATCACCGCCTATGGTGATATTTACACCCAAAAAGATTACTACTTAAGTTCGGTGGCTGATACCATTTATTTAAATCCCGTTGGATTATTGGAGTTTAAGGGCTTGTATTCCGAACGTTTGTATTTTAAGGATTTTCAAGAAAAATCGGGACTTAAAATGGAAGTGGTTCGTTTGGGAAAATACAAAAGTGCCGTTGAGCCTTATTTAGATAACAAAATAAGCGACAATAATCGTGAACAAATTTCGGCGTATTTAAATTCACTTTGGAACGAAATGAAAAGTGATATTTCAGCTAGTCGAAATGTTTCAGTTGAAAGATTAAATACAGTTGCCGACAGCTTATTGGCAAGAACTCCTAAAATGGCCAAAGAAGCAAAACTTATTGATAAAATTGGCTATTACGACGAATATATGAATGGCCTTAAAAATGCCGTTGGAATTGCAATTGATAAAGAGTTGCAAACCGTAACCGTTGAAGATTACGCTCAATATGCGGCTCATAAAGAAAATAATTACAATAAGAATAAAATTGCCGTAATCTACGCAGAGGGCGATATTATTTATGGTGAAGGTAATGAAAATTTTGTAGGACAAGGCACCATGAATAAATCGTTGGTTGAAGCGAGGGAAGATGATAATGTTAAAGCGGTGGTGCTACGTATTAATTCGCCGGGAGGAAGCGCATTGGCCAGCGAACTTATTTGGCGTGAAATTGAGCTAACTAAACAAGTTAAACCTGTTATAGTTTCTATGGGCGACTTGGCGGCGTCCGGTGGGTATTATATTGCTTGTAATGCAGATAAAATTATTGCCGAACCCACTACTATTACTGGAAGTATAGGGGTGTTTGGAATGTTGCCTAACGGAAAAGGTTTAGCCGAAAATATAGGTATTAATGCAGAACAAGTAACCACCAATGCAAATGCCGTAACCTATAGTTTTTTTGAGCCACTTAGCTCAACACAACGTAAATTTATTAAAGAGGGTATTTTAGATGTTTATCAGCTTTTCAAAAACCGTGTGTCAAAGGGAAGAGAAATGACGTTAGATCAGGTTGAAGTTGTAGCCCAAGGACGTGTATGGACAGGTACTGATGCACTAGAAATCGGTTTGGTTGATGAGTTGGGCGGACTGGATTTGGCACTAAAATATGCTGCTGAAGCTGCCGAAATTGAAGAATATCAAATAAAGGAACTGCCTATATTCAGAAAAAACTTGGATGAAATGCTGGAGAAATTTGGATTGATAAAAACCAAAGAAACCATTTTAAAAGAAGAGTTGGGTGAGGAAAATTATAAGATGCTTAAAGAAATAAAATCAATGTCTGATAAAAAGGGTATACAATTGTTTTTTCCGTTTTCGACAGAGATAAAATAGAATTCATAAAAAATAATAATATTAAAAAAGCCGAACATAATGTTTGGCTTTTTATTGGTTCACTCATTCGAATAGGCAGTTTTCTCATTATGGGTTTTTTGAAATAGTGGTTGGGCTTAGATTTATGCTAAATTTAAAAATCAACTATTATGAAAAAACTAATGAAATTCATTTTTGTATTGATAGCTTCAATGCATATCCAAGGCCAAGAACGATTAATTGTTGGAACAGTCTTAGATGAAAACAGTACGCCTCTACCAGGGGTTTCGGTTTTAGTCAAAGGAACTTATAACGGAACTTCTACAGATTTTGATGGGTTGTACAAAATCCAGGCAAAGAATTCCGATACTTTAGTTTTTTCTTACGTTGGTTATAAAACGGTAGAAAAGTATATAGGTAATTTGAATACAGTTTCGGTTTCTATGCAAGCAGATATGTCTTATTTGGATGAGGTCGTGGTGGTTGGTTATGGAACGCAGAGAAGAAGTTATGTTACTGGTTCTGTTTCTACCGTTTCAGCTTCCCAAATAAAACGCCGAAAGCAAAAGGCATATCATAATAAATTAGCTAGTCAAATTCAATCCACTTCAGTTCCATCAGCCTTGCAAGGTAAATTAGCAGGGGTTGTAGTTTCAGAAAATTCAGGGAAACCTAAAACGAGTGTTCAAATACGCGTTAGGGGAGTAGGTTCAATTTCAGATGCAAAACAACCTTTGGTGGTGATTGATGGCATTATTTCATCATATAAAAAACTAGAAAAGTTAAATCCTGCTTCAGTAAAAGCTATTGATGTTTTAAAAGATTCAAACGCTATATCAATTTATGGAAATAGAGCTTCGAACGGTGTTATTTTGATTTACACTAAAAACAATGCCGGTAAAAAAGAAAACAAAACGTTATATATAGTTGACGGTGTTCCCGTAAAAAAGGAAAACAACCATATAATTGAAAACTTCAAAAAGTCTGAGATAGAAAGTGAAAAGCATTACGATAATGCTTTAGCAAAAAAGAAGTTTGGTAAAATAGCAAAGAATGGTTGCATTGTAATCACAACGCATCAAGGTAATTTTAGAATAAACAATAATGAAAGTTATGCCGTTATTGAGGAAAACGATTTTAAACGAACCGCATTGTCGCCGCTTTCCACGTTTTCAATAGATGTTGATAAGGCCTCATATAGCAACATACGGAGGATGATAAATAACGGGATGATAATTGAACCCGATGCCGTAAAAATTGAAGAAATGGTTAATTATTTTGATTATAGCTATCCGCAACCATCGGGAGAGCATCCATTTTCAATCCACACTGAAGTAGCCAAAACACCGTGGCACAGCAAAACTAAATTAGTTAAAATAGGTCTTCAAGGAAAAACTTTTTTGAATGAAGAACTACCACCTTCAAACCTAACGTTTTTAATTGATGTGTCTGGTTCTATGGGTTCGCAAAATAAACTACCCATTTTAAAGAATGCATTTAAGCTTTTAGTAAATCAACTTCGCGAAAAGGATAAAGTTTCAATTGTGGTTTACGCTGGTGCTGCGGGTGTGGTTTTGAAACCTACATCGGGCAAGAACAAAGAGAAAATTATGAATGCATTAGATAGATTAAATTCAGGTGGGTCAACGGCAGGAGGTGCCGGTATAAAATTAGCTTACCAACTTGCTCAAGAAAATTATAAGAAGAACGGAAACAATAGGGTTATTCTGGCTACCGATGGTGATTTTAATGTAGGTGCATCAAGTGATGGTGCTATGGAAAAATTAATAGAAAAAAAACGTAAATCAGGAGTTTTTCTTTCTGTTTTAGGGTTTGGATATGGAAATTATAAAGATTCCAAGTTAGAAACATTGGCAGATAAAGGTAATGGAAACCATGCCTATATTGACAATATGCAAGAAGCTCAAAAAGTATTTGGGAAAGAGTTTGGCGGCACATTATTTACCATAGCCAAAGATGTGAAAATTCAAATTGAATTCAACCCAAATAAAGTTCAGGGTTATAGGCCCATTGGCTATGAAAATAGAATGCTAGAAGACGAAGACTTCATTGACGACACCAAAGATGCTGGAGAGTTGGGAAGCGGGCATACCGTTACGGCTTTGTATGAAATCATTCCAGGAGGTGTTAAGATTGACTATTTAAAAGAAGTGGCTGATTTAAAATATACAAAAACATCAATTTCAACAAATTATTCAGATGAGTTGTTTACCGTAAAATTTAGATATAAAAATCCAGATGAAGATAAAAGTATAGAAATGGTTCACGTTCAAAAAGATGAAATTTCAGAAGCCTCGGAAGATTTTAAATTTGCATCTGCCGTGGCACTATTTGGAATGCAGCTGAGGCATTCTAAATATTATAATAATTCAAATTTAGAGAAGGTTTTATCCTTGGCTAGAGAAGGTAGGGGCCAAGATGAAGACGGTTACAGGGCTGAATTCATAAGGTTGGCTCAATCGTGTCAAAATCTGTAAAAGATAAAAAAAGAGCGACTTTAGAAGTCGCTCCTTTTAGTTTATTTCTGCATTTTAAAATAATAATCCAATGAATGTTTACCTGAACCATAAACTAAGAAAAAAGCACAAGCTAAAAGCGTTACGAGTGCCAATACCAAATTACTAGTATTCATATCGCCTACAAAATTAATGGCTACAGCACCTATTAAAATAGGTAGTTGCGCAATGATGGCCCAACGGGTTAACAATCCAAATGCTATGAGTAGTCCTCCAATAAAATGGGCGGGAGCAACGTAGTGTACCATAATCATACCGCCAGCCATACTTTGCATAGGTTTAAAAAGTTCCACGAGCATGGCACTGTTAGACATGAAATCAATGCCTTTAAAGAATAAAAAGGCTCCTAATGCAATACGTAAAAAGTCAATGGGTAAATAAGTGTGCTTGTTAGCCCACTTATTTAGGGTTTTTATTGTGTCCATGATTGAAAGTTATTGATTTTCAATCATTAAGTTACAAAATTTTGCTCAAACTTGGAAATTAAACTTGTAGCACACCCATATTAAAAGGCTTTTCGATAGGGGCGTGGTTGGCAGCTTCAATGCCCATGCTTACCCATGTTCTGGTATCTAGGGGGTCAATAACTGCATCGGTCCAAAGGCGCGCTGCCGCGTAATATGGGGAAACTTGGTTGTCGTATCTAGCTTTAATTTTATTGTAAAGTTCTTCTTCTTTCTCTTTAGTGATTTTTTCACCTTTATTTTTTAATGATGCCGTTTCAATTTGAAGTAATACTTTGGCAGCCGAGTTTCCGCTCATCACAGCCAATTCGGCACTAGGCCATGAGACGATTAATCTAGGGTCGTATGCTTTACCGCACATGGCGTAATTACCGGCACCATAACTGTTCCCAATAATTATTGTGAATTTAGGCACCACCGAATTGCTAACAGCATTCACCATTTTTGCTCCGTCTTTTATAATCCCACTATGTTCACTTTTACTGCCCACCATAAAGCCAGTAACGTCTTGTAAAAAGACTAACGGGATTTTCTTTTGGTTGCAATTGGCAATAAATCGCGTAGCTTTGTCCGCACTATCGTTATAAATAACACCACCAAATTGCATTTCGCCCTTTTTGGTTTTTACCAATTTACGTTGGTTGGCCACAATGCCCACCGCCCAACCGTCAATTCGGGCATAACAGGTGATAATGGTTTGCCCGTAGCCGGTTTTATATTCATCAAATTCCGAATGGTCCACCAATCGTTTTATAACTTCATACATGTCATATTGGTCGGCTCTCGATTTCGGGATAATCCCGTAAATATCTTGTGGGTTTTCAATCGGTTTTTTAGTTTCGGTTCGGTTAAACCCAGCTTTGTCAAAATCACCAATTTTATCCATGATGTTTTTTATGGTATTCAAAGCGTCTTTATCGTCTTTGGCTTTATAATCCGTAACCCCGGAAATCTCGCAGTGGGTCGTTGCACCGCCTAGGGTTTCATTGTCTATGGTTTCACCAACGGCTGCTTTTACTAAGTAACTTCCCGCCAAGAAAATACTACCTGTTTTGTCAACAATAAGGGCTTCATCGCTCATGATAGGCAAGTAGGCGCCTCCTGCAACACAACTTCCCATTACGGCAGCAATTTGGGTAATGCCCATACTGCTCATCACGGCATTGTTTCTAAATATGCGCCCAAAATGTTCTTTATCCGGAAAAATCTCGTCTTGCATTGGTAAGTACACGCCAGCTGAATCTACCAAATAGATTATAGGCAGCTTATTTTCAATGGCTATTTCCTGAGCGCGCAAATTCTTTTTGCCGGTTATAGGAAACCAAGCACCGGCTTTTACCGTAGCGTCATTGGCCACTACAACACATTGTTTGCCTTTTATGTAGCCTATTTTGACTACAACCCCACCAGAAGGGCACCCACCATGCTCTTGGTACATGTCTTCACCAGCAAATGCACCAATTTCGATGGATTGTTTTTTGTCGTCCAACAAAAAGTCAATCCTTTCTCTTGCCGTCATTTTACCTTTACTGTGCAGTTTTTCAATTCTATTCTTTCCGCCGCCAAGGATCACCTTTGCAAGCTTTTTTTTGAGTACTGAAAGCAAAAGTTTGTTGTGGTCTTCGTTCTTGTTAAAGTTGATGTCCATGTAGTACTAGTTTGGTGCTAATGTACAAAAGTTTCAAAATTTATGGGATTAATGTTAACGAAATCATAAATAATATTACATGGAGATATATTCCTTGGAATATAAATTAATATTTTGTACATTTGAATCAAATTAATAACAATATGAAAAAGATAATTGCCTTTGCTGGAAGTAACAGTAAAAATTCAATTAATAAACAATTGGTAACCTATGCCTCAAGTTTATTGATACAAACAGAAGTTGTTATACTAGATCTAAATGATTTTGATTTACCTCTTTTTGGGGTAGACCTCGAGAATGACGATGGCATTCCCCCGAATGCACATAAGTTTTTAAACCTAATAAAAGAATCTGACGGTATTATGCTATCCTTGGCAGAACATAATGGTGCTTATTCCACGGCTTTTAAAAATTTATTCGATTGGATGTCAAGAATAGAAAGCAAAACGTTTTTTGGAAAGCCTATGTTGCTTATGGCGACTTCGCCGGGAGGTAGAGGAGGGGCTTCGGTTTTAGGCATAGCTCAAAATAGGTTTCCATTTCATAACGCTAATATCATAAAGGTGTTTTCGTTACCATTTTTTAAAGATAATTTTTCTGGCGGAAAAGTTGTTGAAAGCTCATTGAATGCCGAATTGAAAGAAGCCGTTGATGTGTTCGAAAATGTTTTGGTAAAAGCTAGTGCGACGGAGGTTTAATGATGAAAAATCGTTTAAATTAAATTTAATTATTTGTATATGGGAGACCTTACAAAAGATATTAATTCTAAGTTTGAAAACAACCGTGTTAAGGCTTTAATAAACATTGTTTATACGGCCAATTGGATTACGGGATATCAAAATGAATTTTTTAAAAATTATGGCATTTCACCCCAGCAATACAATATTTTAAGAATATTACGCGGAGCAGATGAACCGTTGAATGTTCAAACGATAAAAGACCGAATGATTGAACGGGCACCCAACGCCACACGCCTCATGGATAAGCTTTGTGCTAAGAATTTAATTCAACGTTTACCTTCAGAGCACGACAGGCGTGTCGTTAAAATAGATATTACCAAGGAAGGTAGGGATTTACTTGAAAAAATCCCGAACAATTTCAACAGTAAACTTTTAAGTCGTTTAACTGAAGAAGAGGCGGAACAATTAAGCGATTTACTCGACAAAATGCGTTAGCGCAATTTTTTTAATCAAATATTTTCCATGGAAAATAAAAAAAGCAGTTTTACAATGAAACTAAACACAATAAAAACAACAGAACAAAGCCCTTTTGTAAATATGGGCCCTATTAGGTTGCGGCAGCCTTTGCCAACCCGAAAAATTGATATGATAGATCCATTCATCCTATTACATCATTACGGACCATATCACATTTCGGAAGAACATAATCCGTTTGATTTGGGGCCGCATCCACACCGGGGTTTCGAACCGGTGACATTTTTGTTTCAAGGTGAACAATTTCACCGCGATTCGCTTGGAAATGAAAGCGTCGTGAAACCAGGCGATGTACAATGGACCACCGCTGGTCGAGGAATTATTCACGCCGAAGCACCCACAAAAGCTTTCGTTAAAAAAAGTGGGCATATTGAAGGTATTCAACTGTGGCTGAATTTGCCAGCAGAAAAAAAGATGATTCCTGCCGCATACCAACATGTGAAGCATGAAGATTTTAGGGTAGTAACTTCCGAAGATGAAAAAGTAACAACCAGAATTATTGCTGGTGAGTTAAATGGTGTTTATGGCCGAATTAAAACCCAAACATCCGTTAATGCTTTTGTTATTGATGCTAAAACAGGAGGGGAAACAACTATTGAAATTCCAAACACGCACAATGCCTTGCTGTATTTAGTGGGCGGTGACGCAGTCGTTAATGATTCGGTTACTTTAAAGCTTGATGAGAACCAACTTATCGAGTTTAATCGAGATGGAGAAGGGGTTTCATTACAGGCCAATGCCGATTCAAAATTATTACTTGTGTCTGGTGAGCCGTTTAATGAAGAGGTGGCAACATACGGCCCCTACGTTATGAATACACAAACCGAAATTTTGGAGGCTATGCGCGATTTCCAAACAGGGAAAATGGGATTTCTTTCAGCGAATTAGTTGAATATAAAAACAAATGAAAATGAAAAAAGTAGTTCATAAATCAAAAACAAGAGGTTTTGCTAATCACGGTTGGTTAAAATCTTACCACACCTTTAGTTTTGCTGGGTATCAAAACCCAGAGCGAATGAATTTTGGAATGCTGAGAGTTTTAAATGACGATGTAGTTCAGCCGGAAATGGGATTTGGCACACATCCGCACCAAAATATGGAAATCATTTCCATTCCTTTAAAAGGTGCACTGTCCCACAAAGACAGTATTGACAATAAACGAGCTATTGAGGTTGGTGAAGTTCAGGTAATGAGCGCCGGAACGGGTTTAACCCATTCTGAATTTAATGATAGTCAAACAGACGAGGTAAACTTTCTTCAAATATGGATTATCCCAGAAGAAACAGGTGTAACACCAAATTACGAGCAACGAAAATTTGATACGTTTAATCAAAAAAATAGTTTGCAAACTGTGGTGGCACCCAAAGATAAATTGGAAGGAGATGCTTTACCCATAAGTCAGCAGGCCTATATCTACAGAAGTGAATTAGATGGTGAAACAAGTATTAATCTAGAGACTAAAAAGGAGGGTAACGGACTTTACATTTTTGTTGTTGATGGCGAAATAGAAGTGGCCGATAAGGTCTTAAATTCTCGTGATGCGATTGGTGTTTACGAAGTCTCAAAAATAGAAATTAAAGCCAATAGAGTTTCGCAAATTATAATTATTGAAGTGCCCATGACGGCATAGTAGAGGCTGTCTAAAATCTATAGAAACCTGTCATTCTGAATTTAATTCAGAATCTTAGAAAAATGATTTCAAGACATATTGTAATCTGAACTAAGTTCAGATTGACAAAATTGGAAATTTTTAGACCTTTATTTTAAATGGACGATTTTTCAAATCTTTCCTATTTTTGCTTCCGTATGAATGATAATTTTACAAATGAATTTTTTGGCATCGGCATTCAAAATGGTAAAACCCCAGAAAATTTGGGTGTGCTTTGGCGAACCGCTCAAAACTTAGGAGCCAGTTTTATTTTTACCATTGGTAATAGGTATGCCAAACAATCTTGCGACACCCATAACGCAGTAAAATCTATGCCTTATTTTCATTATGAAACCTTTGAAGAGTTTCTTGGTAATTTACCAAAGGGAGCCAGAATAGTAGGGGTAGAGCTTACCGAAAAGGCTCAGGATTTAGAACGTTTTCATCACCCTAGGCGATGTGTTTATTTATTGGGAGCCGAAGACCACGGACTTTCAAAACAAGCCATTGAAAAATCACACTTTTTAGTGAAATTTAAATCAGAATTAAGCTTGAATGTTTCGGTTGCTGGTAGTATCGTTATGTATGACAGGCAGCTTGATAAACCAAGAAGTTAATTAACGGTTTCTTTTCTGGTGCCTTTTCTAAAACAGTTTTCTTCTCCTAAAAAATTGGGGTCGCCATGTTTTTCAGACCAAAACCCCTCCAGAATATCTTTAGTTAAACATTTATAGACCACTACACCTTTAAAAATATTACGCTCTTCTTTGTAGCTGAAATTGATGACTAATATATTGTCTTTAAAAAAGCCAGTTCCGAATTGCTTTTGGTTATCACCAATAATCCATTTCGCTTCAATTCTGTTATAGTCATTCAAAGTGAGTTTCAGCGACCCGTTATAAAGACTTCCATCCATATCTTGGTTTTTACCAACAATATCGTATTCCCCAATTAATTGTTCAACAGTCATTCTTTTATATTTTGGTCGCAACTACAATCACTTTTTGCTCGTTCATATCTGTAGTGAAAAACAAATATAAATCTCCGCCATCTTTTATTTTCAATTTTTTTCTGATTTGTTCAACGGTTACTGGAAAATTCCTGGTAGTAATATTGGCTTTTGTAATGCTTAGTTTTTTGATTTCCTTTTTATTGTATGGAATGATGCCTTTAATTTTAAACCGTCGTCCGGGAAAATCAACCAAAGTTTTGCTGGTGTATAAATGCGAATGTGAGTGAAGTTTAAAAACCTTGAGTTGTAGGCTTACGGTATGAAATCCCCCCGATTTAAGAATGGCGCTGTTGGGTTCGTACAAATACGAGAGAGGTAAACTATATGCTGAGTTTGCATCTTTTTCGTCATCATAAACAAAGGAAAAATGCTCTTGGCTATTTTTTTTAAGGTTAACTGTTTGCATTGAAATACTACCGCTAAAATCGTTTTCCAGAATCCATAATAGTTCTTTTACCTCATTATTTACAGCAACTACGTGAATGGCTTTAACGTGTTTTAATTCACCAATACCAACCGAAATATCCAGTAAAGGCGATGTTTTTATCATAATGTTTTTTGAATGCTTAAAGAGCATATCGATATGTTCGGGTACGTTTGGCAAACAGTCTTTTAAAAAGAACACTTTGCCTTTGGTGTCGTGTCTACGGGAAGGATCGACATAAATCCAGGCATATTTAGTTTGAGCAGTTTTTAGGTATTCAATACCATCAGTGTTTATGGCTGTAATGTTTTTAACTTCTAATTGTTTGTAGTTGTACGCAACAATTTTTGAAAGCCCTTTGTTTATTTCGCAATGTTCAACCCGTTTAAATCGTTTTGAAAAGTAAAAACAATCAACTCCAAATCCACCAGTAAGGTCGACTATGGTTTTACCATCTATTATTTCTGATTTGTATTTTGCCGTAATTTCAGAAGAGGTTTGTTCAATATTCAACTTGTTAGGGTAGTAAATATTTTCAGTTTTAAACCAGATTGGTAATTTTTTTTTACATCGTTTTTTGGCTTCAATTTGTTCAATAACTTCTTTAGTTTTCACTGAAGGAAACGCTGCGCCTTTCAACAAAATTGAGGTGATGTCAGAATTTATGTTTTTGTCTATAAAATTCTGTATTTCAATATTTAAAATAGATTTATTCAAGTAAAACTATAAGTCTTTGGTCAGTTTTTTAACAATCTTATTTTCAGATAGAAAGGTTTTTAAAATCACTTTTATGGCGGTGTAAGCCGGGATGGCAATAATGAGTCCAATAACACCAAAAAGAATTCCGGTAATTAAAATAACCAAAAATATTTCCAAAGGATGCGATTTTACACTTTTAGAGAATATAAAAGGTTGACTGCCAAAATTATCGATTAGTTGTCCAATGGCAAAAACAACAAAAACCCATAGTGATTTAGGTAAAATAACATCACTGAAACTTTGGCCAAGGTTGCTAGTCATGGTTAGAATAATCATTAAAAAAGCAGCAATCAATGGGCCAACATAGGGAATTAAATTTATCAAAGCACATAAAAAGGCAATGACTATAGCATTTTCAACACCAATAATTAAAAGTCCGATGGTGTAGATGACAAACAAAATTAAAATTTGTAAAATAAGCCCAACAAAATATCTCGAGAGCAAATCTTTAATTTTATTTGATGAGTCCTTCCAACTGGTTTCTTTGCTATCTGGAATGAATGTTAGCACCCCACTTTCAAAAAGTCGGCTATCCTTCAAAAAGAAAAAGGAGATAAATAATACCGAAAACAGACCGATACTAAAATTGCCCAAACCACTAATTACTGAGTTTAAAAAATTGGGAATAAGTGCAAAATCGATTTTTGAAAGTAAGTCAGATTCCTTTAAAGATTCCTCCACATCAATTTGCCGCAGATCGAAATAATTTATAATTTCTGTGTATAGGTTTTCAATATTACTTTGTAGTTCTTCAATATTTAAAAGCGAAAGGTTGTGACCTTGTTTCAGGACTAAAGGAATAAATAAGCCCACCAATCCAACAAAAAGCCCTAACAAAAATACCATGGTAACAACTACGGCGATGGTGTTTTTAAACTTTAATTTTCGTTCTAAAAACAATACTATAGGTCTGCCTATTAAAGATATGACCACCGCAATAGCAACATAGCTAATAACAGAACGTATCTGATAAAGAAAGAAAAAAACTAAAGCTACTCCCAATATAATGGCGATAGCTCGTAAAATACCGTTGGAAATGGTCCTTGAGTTCAATTGATGATGTTTTGTTTAGTAAATCTAGTCATTTCGATTGAAAGAGAGAAATAGCATAATTTATTTTTACTTGGTAACTTGCTTTTCAATAATCAATCTAAAATAATTGTTTGGTCATTTCGTAAAGAGCAATATTGGTGGCCTGCACCACATTCATACTACTGTTCTGTCCGAACATTTCAATATGCACTATGGCATCTGAAAGTTTTAAAATAGGCTCTGAAACACCATAATTCTCGTCGCCAACAACAAGAGCAATAGGTTTTTTAACTGAAAAATTTGCAGAATGAATCGGAATGCTAGTTTCTGTAATTTCCAATGAAACGATTTGGTAGCCTTTTAGTTTTAAGCATTCAACCACTTTTGAAGCCGATTTTTGAATTTCAAAATCAACTACTTTTTCTGTGGCTCTTGATGTTTTGGCCATTTTTCTACCTAAAGAAACTTCACCACAAAGCACCAGTTTTTCAACACCAAAAGCATCGGATACTCTAAACAAACTACCAATGTTTGGGGCGTTGGTAACGTTATCGCAAACTAATGTTATTGGAAATTTGCGTTGGTTAAAATGGGTGTTGTAGTGGGTGAGTTGCAATGACGTTTATTTGTTGGGTTTGTTTATTCGTTTAGGTGTGACTAAAAAACAATTATTCTATGTGAAAAGCTTGACCACAATTATAACTGAAGTGAGTTGGTATACCAAAGCAACACATCAATCCTTTTGGACAATAAGTGTGAATATTAGAAAAACCTGTTGAGTAGGAGTGGCTATTAATTTGAGACATCGTTTGAAAAACAAAGAAAAATGCTAATGTAATAGCAAAAAATTTATGATGTAATTTATAAAGTCTCATATCCTAAAAATACTCTTTAATTTTCAAAAGCATATTTAACAATATTGGCACCCATTTTTAGCGCTTTTTCTCTAACATCGGCTGGGTCGTTATGCACTTCGGGGTCTTCCCAACCGTCGCCCAAATCGCTTTCGTAAGTAAATAACAAAACCAACCTCGATTTATAAAACATACCAAAAGCCTGTGGACGTTTGCCATCGTGCTCATGTATTTTTGGCAATCCGTTCGGAAAATCAAAAGCTGTACTAAAAATTGGGTGATTAATAGGTAGTTCCATCAAGTCCTTATCGGGGAATACTTTTTTCAGTTCTTTGACAATGTAAGGTTGCATGCCGTAATTATCATCAATATGCAGAAAACCACCAGAAATTAAATAGTTGCGCAGGTTTTCGGCATCGGTTTCGCTGAAAAACACATTACCATGTCCCGTCATATGTAAAAAAGGGTATTGTAAAATGTCGGTGCTGCCTGCTTCAACGGTTTCGGGCTTGGGGGTAATTTTGGTATTTATGTTTTGGTTACAAAATTCAATCAAGTTGGTTAATGCCGTAGGGTTGCCGTACCAGTCGCCTCCGCCTTTGTATTTTAAAATTGCTAGCTCTTGTGAAAAAGATACAAGACAAAAGAGAAAAGATACAAGACAAAAAATCTGTTTCATATTTTAAATAAATTAATGCCCATTATGGGCTTCATTTACAAATGCTACTGAATGACACGTTACAATAGCCGCGGTTTCAGTACGTAATCGGGTTTTTCCCAAAGTTACGGGTTTAAATCCGTTTTCAATGGCTAGGTTGATTTCATTAGTAGAAAAATCGCCTTCTGGGCCTATTAAAATCGTAATATCTGTTTTTTGGTTTAACTGACTTTTTAGAGATTTCCTGTCGGTTTCTTCACAATGTGCAATAAACAAATCACCTGTAAAATGTTGGCTTATAAAATCTTGAAATGCAATAGCTTCATTTAATTTGGGCAAGTGACAATTAAGGGATTGTTTCATGGCCGATTGCAAAATACGCTCAAAACGTTCAGGTTTAATAACTTTACGTTCGCTGTGGTCGCAGATAATGGGGGTAATGCTATCAACGCCAATTTCGGTAGCTTTCTCCAAAAACCATTCGTAGCGGTCGTTCATTTTTGTTGGTGCTACCACTAAATGAAGGTGGTAACTGTTTTTCGGCTGAAATTCATTTGAAACTATTTTAGCCCTACATTTATTGATGTTTGGTATAGAGACTTCCGCTGTAAATAGCCAACCTTTGCCGTTGGTAATGTTTAATGTATCGCCAACAGATTTTCTTAACACTCTTACAATGTGCTTGCTTTCTTCTTTGTTGAAAGTGAAGTCTTCGGTGTTTTCGTCAATATTTGGACTATAAAATAGCTGCATCAATCTTTGGGTTCAACAATTTTTAAAACTTCAATTTCTGAAATGGCTTTTGGCTCATGCGTTTTTAAAACCACATAATACCACTTTTTTGACGGAATATCAATAGTGAAAATATCATTTATTTGGTGGTCTCCATTGATTATTTCTTTTTCAAAATCGGCGTGCATATCTCCATTGGTAAACCAACCCAAATCACCTCCTTTTTTGGCATTGCTATCCATAGAGTATTGTCTGGCTAAAAAATCAAAAGAGGCTCCGTTTCGGTATTTTTTAATGATTCGTTCTCTTAAAGCCTTTATGTTAACGGCATCATATTTATTGCCATCTAAAAAAATGTAAGCGGCTCGGTAGTATGTTTTTGAGGTTTTATCAACGACTTTGTAATAGGTTTTATCGAATTCGTTTTCATTGGTTTTTGTACCTCCTAAGCCTAGCTTGAATAACGATTTAGTGAGTTTGGTCTTGTGTTTCTCTTCATTAAAAGTAACCAATTTGTTCTTTTTAGAATCTTTGGCTTCGAGAAAATGTTCAATTTGTTCTGGGGTTTCAATACTTGCTAAATCTTCTTCTGTTGAAGTTTGTGCCGCTGAAATCAACGTAATTAACAATGAAAATGGTATAAGTAGCATCTTTTTCATAATGTAGGTTTATAATTCGATTTCAAATTTAAACCGAATGATATAACCTGACAATGCTTGTAAAATAAGTTTTTAAGAATGTATTGTTTATAACTTAGGTTTTTATTTTTAATGGGATGCAGAAACCGCACTTCGACGCCGCTCAGCGTGACCATTCAGCATGAAAGTGAAACCATTTTATAACAGAAAATAAAATTCATTTTAAATTTTTAAACGGGCTTTGGCAACGATGTCCTGCTCTGCAAAATCATTTTCCAAATACTTTAAATGGCCTACAATGGCAATCATGGCAGCATTATCGGTAGTAAATTCAAATTTAGGAACGTAGGTGGTCCAGCCAAATTTTTTCTGGCCATCTTTTAGTGCTTGTCGGATTCCAGAATTTGCCGAAACGCCGCCGCCAATGGCAATATGCTTAATACCCGTTTGTTTTGATGCTAGTTTCAGCTTGTCAATCAAAATACCAATAATGGTATACTGGATGGAAGCACAAATATCATTTAAGTTTTCGTCAACAAAATTAGGGTTGGCTTTGGTTTCCTTTTGCACAAAGTACAGAATCGCCGTTTTTAGTCCGGAAAAACTAAAATTCAGTCCGTCAACTTTTGGTTTAGTGAATTTAAACGCTTTTGGGTTTCCTAATTTGGCACGTTTGTCTATTTCGGGGCCGGCAGGGTAGCCCAAGCCTAAAATCTTTCCACTTTTATCGAAAGCTTCACCAACGGCATCGTCAATGGTTTCACCAATAACGGTCATATCAAAATAATCATTCACTTCAACAATTTGAGTATGGCCACCGGAAATGGTCATGGCCAAAAAGGGCAATGGTGGTTTTTCGTAGCCTTCCTCTTCAATAAAATGTGCCAAAATATGGCCTTGCATGTGGTTTACATCAATAAGCGGAATGTTAAGTCCGTAGGCCAACGATTTTGCAAACGAGGTGCCCACTAACAGACTTCCCATTAACCCGGGGCCACGGGTAAATGCAATGGCGCTAAGTTGTTCTTTGGAGATATTTGCTTTTTTTAATGCTTGGTACACCACAGGAACAATATTCTGCTGGTGGGCTCGCGACGCTAGTTCGGGCACTACACCACCATATTCTTCGTGTATTTTTTGGCTGGCAACCACATTGCTTAAAATTCTTCCGTTATGCATAACAGAGGCGGCAGTATCATCGCATGAAGACTCAATTCCTAGGATATAAATATTTTGTGAGGACATTAATAAAAATTAGGCACAATAATTGTTAATTTTGAAAACAAATAAAAGACATAAAGCATTATTTTTACTTGTTGTTGCAAAAGTAAATGATTCTAGATAAAGATATAAGGTAAAGCGTATCAAAAAATTCCTGAAAATACTGTCAAAATTAGTGGGTATCCTACTATTGTTGTTCATCATTTTGGTGCTCGTCCTTTCTATTCCATACGTTCAAACCCAATTGGGAAAATATGCAACAAAACGTTTAAATGAAGATTTTAAAACGAATATTAATATAGACCGGGTAAGCTTACAATTTAACGGTGATGTAGAGTTGAAAGATATTTATATTGAAGACTACCAGCAAGACACCCTTATAAGTATTAAAGAGCTCAATACTTCCATTTTAAGTTTTACTAATTTAGCCAAAGGCAGTTTGGTTTTTGGTGATATTGACATTGAAAATCTATTGTTTAATATAAAGACCTATAAGGATACTACAGAGACTAATTTGGATGTCTTTGTACGGAAGTTTGAAAGTAATAACCCTAGAAAAGAAAAAAGCAGCTTCTTATTATCATCTAGCGATGTATCGATTTATAACAGTACGTTTTTGTTGTCCGATGAAAATCGCGAAACCGTTGAAAGGCTTCATTTTAATA
Organism: Flavisericum labens; assembly: GCF_045446075.1. Lineage (NCBI taxonomy): Bacteria > Pseudomonadati > Bacteroidota > Flavobacteriia > Flavobacteriales > Flavobacteriaceae > Flavisericum > Flavisericum labens. The sequence continues at coordinate 477,659 of NZ_JBJJBQ010000002.1, forward strand.
ATCTGAACATCAATGCTACCAATTTTTTAATCAACGGCAGTGATGTTAGCGCCAGAATAAACACATTGGTGTTTGAAGATAGTCGTGGTGTAGTGGTCAACAATTTAATGACTAATTTCAGTTATACACCATCTGATATGGTTTTTGAAAACCTTGAGATTAAAACGCCACGTTCTACCTTAAGAGGTGAGCTGAAGTTTTTGTACAAAAGAGAAGATTTACAGTATTTTGTAGATAAGGTGCAGGTTTTGGCAAGCTTTGAAGATTCGACAGTTTCATTGGACGAACTCAATACCTTTTATAATGAGTTCGGAAAAAACCAGTCGGCTAGATTTGGAGTAAACCTTTCCGGAACATTAAATGACTTGCAAGCTGATAATTTAAGGCTGACTACTAGTACTCGCTCCCAGGTATATGGCGATATAAACTTTAAAAACCTGTTAAATAAGGAGCCTGGTAATTTCTATATGAACGCTAATTTTAGGAATTTATCATCAACATATAACGATTTAAAGTCGTTGTTGCCTAACGTTTTGGGCGATGCTATACCAACCTCTTTTGATAGATTGGGCAAATTTACTATAGTTGGTAATTCGCAAATCACCGCATCAACCGTTTTGGCCGATATTAAAATTGATACTGAACTCGGTTTGGTGAATTCAAATCTAAAGATTACCAAAATAAACGATATAGATAATGCCGATTACGAAGGAAAAATCATTTTTGATGCATTTGATTTTGGTACTTTTTTAAACGACCCGAAAGTGGGTAAGGGCTCTTTAAATTTTGATGTAAATGGAAAAGGCTTTATCGCAGAAACCATAAACACAGGTGTAAAAGGAGATATTTTCGAACTGATTTATAATAATTACAATTACAAAAACATTAAAGTTGCCGGTAATGTTAGAAATAAGATTTTTGATGGAAACTTGATTGTTAGCGATAAAAATCTGCGAATGAACTTTAACGGGTTGGTCGATTTTTCAGAAATGGTAAAAAAGTACGATTTTGAGGCCGTAGTAGATTATGCCGATTTGAATACGCTTAATTTTGTAAAACAAGACAGTATTTCCACCTTCACCAGTCGAGTGAAGATGAATATGAACAGTAGCAGCTTTGATGATGCTTATGGTAAAATAGCGTTTACCAATACGGTTTATAAAAATGAGCACGACACTTATCATTTCGATAAGTTTGATGTGTCTTCAAGGTTTGATGACGATATTCGTTACGTGGAGTTTAGTTCGCCAGATATTATTGAAGGCAGTATGCGCGGCCGTTTTTTTCTTAAAGATTTAAGAAAGCTTTTTGAAAATTCAATAGGTTATATTTATACCAACTATATCCCGTATGAGGTAAAAATCGATCAAAGCATCGACTTCAACTTTAAAATTTACAATAAAATAGTTGAAGTTGTCTTTCCGGATATTGAACTCGGTAAAAACACATACATCCGTGGAAGGGTAGAAAGCGAAGAAGAAAAATTTAGGCTCACTTTTAAATCGCCAAAAATAAAACTTTTAGATTATTATGCCGACGGCCTAGAACTTCAAGTAGACAATAGTAACCCTCTTTTTAATACCTATGTTGAAATTGATAGTTTAGATGCTAAATACTATCAAGTTTCCAATTTTAATTTAATTAACGTTACGGTAAACGACACTTTGTTTATGCGCTCGGAGTTTAACGGAGGCAAAAGAAGTAGAGACAGCTACAATTTGAGTTTTTACCATACCATTAACGAGGAGAATGAATCAGTAGTAGGGTTTAAAAAATCGGATGTCACCATTAAAAATAACAAGTGGTTTATAAATGAAGAGCAAGACCAATTCCATAAAATAGCCTTCGATAAAAATCTAACCAAGCTAGATATTGATAAGTTTAAAATCAATCATAAAAATGAAGAAATTAAGCTATCTGGTTTCCTAAAAGATTCTACCCAAAAGGATATAAAATTAGATTTTACTAATGTTGATTTAGCTAAAATCACTCCAGATATTGATAGTTTATCGTTGGCGGGCAATGTAAATGGTAAATTGGATATCCTTCAGAAAAATGGAAGTTATTTACCCAATTCAACCATTGTGATAGACGATTTTAAAGTCAATAATTTCTTGTTGGGCTCGTTTGACGCTACAGTAACCGGAAATGAAACCTTAACCAAGTATGTGGTTGATGCAACTATAAAAGATGACACTTCAAAGTCATTTACTGCAAAAGGCGATATCAACGTTTTGGGCAATCAGTCTTCCATTAATGTAGCGCTCGATTTTAATAAGTTTAATTTATTTCCGTTGAATCCTCTTCTGGAAGGTGTTTTAACTAATATTAGGGGCGTTGTTTCCGGAGATGTAAAGGTAGAGGGTGACTTAAAGCGACCAGATATCAATGGTGATTTAAAACTCAACAATGGAGGAATGGGAATCCCGTACCTAAATGTCGATTACGATTTTAATAATAATGCTTCAGTGACCTTAAAAGACCAAACTTTTGTTTTCAACAATATCAGGTTAACAGATACCAACCACAACTCAAAAGGAATGTTAAATGGTTCAATAAGTCATGTTAATTTTTCAAAATGGCGTTTGGGCCTAGAGGTGGTTACCCCACGTTTATTGGTGCTTGATACTAAAGAAACCGAAGATGCCTTATATTATGGTACAGGTTTTATTGGAGGCCAGGCGACTTTAACCGGGCCAACAGAGCAACTGGTAATAAGTGTTGTTGGCGAAACCAAGCGCGGCACGGTATTTAAAATTCCATTAAGTGATGCAGAGTCGTTTGGTGATAATTCCTTTATTAATTTCATTACAAAAGAAGAAAAGGAAGCTAGAGAAAAGGGAACAGAAATTGTCTTTAAGGAAATTAAAGGATTGGAATTGGATTTCGATTTGGATGTTACCGAAGATGCCGAAGTTGAAATTATTATAGATCGAGAAACTGGCCATGCTTTAAAAGGTAGAGGTGCGGGTGGCCTTTTGGTTGAAATAAACACCAACGGAAAGTTTAACATGTGGGGCGATTTTGCCGTATTTGAAGGGGTATACAATTTTGCTTATGGTGGCATCATTCAAAAAGAATTTATAGTTCAGCCCGGCGGAACCATAGCATGGGAAGGCGACCCTCTAGATGCCATTTTAAACATGTCTGCAATTTACAAAACACAAGCTAACCCATCGCCATTGCTAGATAATCCTATAAACAGAAGCATCCCGGTAGAGCTCAATATAGCATTAACAGGGAATTTAGAGCAACCCGATCCCGAGTTTAGTTTTGAATTTCCAAATGTAAACTCAACGGTCAAATCAGAACTTCAATACCGATTGGAATCACCAAATGACCGTCAAAACCAAGCCTTGTATTTAATATCGACGGGGTCATTCTCAAGAGGGTTGAACGAACTTAATTTTTCCGGAACTATTGCTGAGCGCTTAAATGGAATAATTAATGGTATTTTCACTAGTGGCGATAGTAAAATAAACATTGGTTTAAATTATGAAGCGGGCCAAAATAGACCGGATTACCAGACTGACGACCGCTTTGGAGTCACTTTACAAACCCAAATTAGCGATCGTGTACTTATAAATGGTAAAGTGGGTGTGCCTGTAGGTGGTGCCACCGAAACTGTGGTTGCAGGCGATGTTGAAATTGATTTTCTTTTAAATGAACAAGGAACCTTAACGGCAAAAGTGTTTAATAGAGAAAATAGTATTCGTAACTTTGGTGATGCCATTGGGTACACGCAGGGTGTTGGTTTATCTTATAATGTTGATTTTGATACGTTCAAGGAACTTATTCAGAAACTATTCGTAAAAAACGAAAACAAGGAGGATGATATTTTAGAAGAACAGCCCGATAACGAAAATACGGCCGCGTTTCCAGATTACATATCTGTTAAACCACCCTCTGAATAGTAGCATTTTTTTATTGTTTTCCTATTTATGGCCATACTAAAACGTTATAGTTTTAAAAAAGCTATAAATTGCTAAAAATGCTTTAGATATATGGTATTTGTTTATTAATTTTACGCTTCAAAAAATTAAAATATACGAATGCCTAGAACAATAAAAAATGTAGCTGTATTAACTTCAGGTGGAGATTCTCCAGGAATGAATGCAGCAATTCGTTCTGTAGTTAGGTCATGTGCTTATCATGGTGTAAAGTGCTTTGGAGTCTATAGAGGTTATGAAGGCTTGATTGAGGGCGACTTTGAATACTTAGATGCCAGAAGCGTAAAAGGAATTATAAATAAAGGAGGAACCATACTAAAATCTGCACGTTCAAAAGAATTTAGAACCAAAGAAGGGCGCCAAAAAGCGTTTCAAAATTTAGTTGATTCCGAAATCGATGGTTTGGTGGTAATCGGTGGTGATGGTTCATTTACTGGAGCACTTGTGTTTAACCAAGAATTTAATTTCCCGGTAATGGGTATTCCGGGTACCATCGACAACGATATTTTTGGAACTACACACACTTTAGGTTTCGATACCGCTTTAAATACCGTTGTAGACGCCATTGACAAAATTAGAGATACGGCAAGTTCGCATAACCGATTGTTCTTTGTTGAGGTTATGGGGCGTGATGTAGGCCACATAGCATTAAATGCTGGTATTGCCGGTGGAGCCGAAGAAATTTTGATACCTGAAGAAGATTTGGGGTTAGACCGATTGGTAGAATCTTTAAATAGAAGTAGAAAGACTGGAAAATCATCAAGTATCGTCATTGTAGCAGAAGGTGATAAAATAGGTAAAAATATTTTTCAGCTTAAAGATTACGTAGATGAAAACATGGAAGGTTACGATGTACGAGTTTCCGTTTTAGGACACATGCAACGTGGAGGTTCACCATCTTGTTTTGACCGCGTTTTAGCTAGTAGAATGGGGGTTAAGGCTGTTGAGTCGCTGTTAAACGGCGAAACGAATTACATGGTAGGCCTTATAAATAGTAAAATGGAGCTAACACCTCTGGAAAAAGCCATAAAAGGAAAAACAAAAATAAACTTAGAATTATTGCGTGTCTCAGATATTATGAGCACTTAACATTTATAAACACGATTATGTCAAAATTAAAAATTGGAATTAACGGATTTGGGAGAATAGGTAGAATAGCTTTTAGAGTAGCTGCTTCAAGACCTGATATTGAAATAGTTGGAATTAATGATTTATTGGATGTAGATCATTTAGCTTACTTATTAAAGTACGATTCAGTGCATGGTAGATTCAACGGAACAGTTGATATCAGTTCTAATGGAAACTTAGTAGTAAACGGAAACGAAATTAGGATTACTGCAGAGCGTAACCCAGAAGATTTAAAATGGGATGCCGTAGGAGCAGAAGTGGTTTTAGATTGTACAGGTATTTTCACAACATTAGATAAGGCTCAAGCTCACATTACAGCTGGTGCGAAAAAAGTAGCTATTTCTGCACCATCTGCAGATGCTCCAATGTTTGTAATGGGTGTGAACCACGACAAGATTACTGCAGCCGACACGATTGTATCTAACGCATCTTGTACTACAAACTGTTTAGCACCTTTAGCGAAAGTAATTAACGATAACTTTGGAATTGTTGAAGGATTAATGACTACAGTTCACGCTACAACGGCAACTCAAATGACGGTAGATGGACCTTCAAGAAAAGACTGGAGAGGCGGTAGAAGTGCTTTAGCTAACATTATCCCATCTTCAACTGGTGCTGCAAAAGCAGTAGGTAAAGTAATTCCAGAACTAAACGGAAAATTAACTGGTATGGCATTTAGAGTACCAACTCCAGATGTTTCTGTAGTAGATTTAACGGTAAGAACTGAAAAAGCTGCATCATGGGATGAGGTAAAAGCAGCTTTAAAAGCAGCTTCTGAAGGGCCTTTAAAAGGTGTTTTAGGTTATACTGAAGAGTCTGTAGTATCTCAAGACTTCGTTTCAGAATCATTAACAAGTGTTTTTGATGCTGGAGCAAGTATTGCTTTGAATGATAATTTCCTTAAATTAGTATCTTGGTACGATAACGAATTTGGATATTCAACTAAATTAGTTGACCTAGCTCAACATATTAGTAAAATATAATTTTAGATAATATTATATATAATAACAGCTCCACAGCGTCTGCGTAAATTACAAGGATTTGTGGAGTTTTTTTAGCTTTAAACTTTATGGTTTTAATTGTTGATAGTGGTTCTACCAAATCAGATTGGTTAGCGGTAGATAAAAATGGAAATAAGTTGATGGAAAAAATCCGAACAAAAGGTCTTAACCCGGCCATTTTGTCGGAAAAAAAGTTGGTTAAAACCATCAAAAAAAGTAAAGAGTTAAAAGAGCACAGTAAAGCCGTTACCCATGTGTTTTTTTATGGAGCCGGCTGTGGTACCGAAAACCCAAGAACAGCCTTAAAGGGCGTTCTTGAAGAGATATTTGAAAACGCCCATGTTGAAGTAAACGAAGACACTCTTGCAGCTGTATATGCCACCATTAGCACGCCCGAAGAAGCTGCGGTGGTTTGTATTTTGGGTACAGGTTCCAATTGTAGTTACTACGATGGAAAAGGACTTCATCAACGCGTTAACTCTTTAGGCTATACGCTTATGGACGATGCTTCGGGTAATTATTACGGAAAACAGTTAATTAGGGATTTCTATTTTAACCACATGCCAGAAAACATTGAACTGGCCTTTGGTAGTAAGTACAATATGGATTCCGATTACATAAAATACAACCTGTACAAACAACCTAACCCTAATGCTTATTTAGCTAATTTTGCAGAGTTTATGTTTTTGAATAAAGATTCGGAATACATTATCGATCTCATTAAAAAAGGTATCCGGTTGTTTGCCAACAACATGATTATGCAATACAAAGAAGAACTTAAAACTGTACCTGTACATTTTGCTGGATCTATTGCCTATTTTGCTCAAAAGGAGATTAAGGAAGTGGCGGAAGAAATGGGCTTTAAAACAGGAAATTTTGTTCGACGTCCTATTGATGGTTTGGTGCCTTTCCATACTAATGAATTATAAATTTTCATAAAAAGCGTCCGTATTTGGTATGTCGCTATTGCACGTCACCTATTACATTTCTAATCAAGACAATAAGAAACAACTTATTGAAAAGCTCATATCTGGAAAGGAGATTACTGAGCTTTTCGGTTTAAAGGGCGCATTGTTTTCCGAAATCACCCTTAATAAGCTTATAGAAGAAGAGATTAGGCACGACCATTTTAATGTGTTGACCGACTCCAAAAACAGCCTACTGCATTCCTCGCAAGGTGAGCGCAAAAAGGCGCTCTTAAGACACATCATCCAGCAGGATCCCGATTATATTATAATAGATAACGTGTTTGATAGTTTAGACACAGCTACACAGACTGAAATCAACGAAACACTCTATCAGTTAAGTTCAACAAAACGTGTAGTTCAAATTACGAACAGAAAGCGTGACATTCTTCCTTTTATAAAAACCATTTATGTTTCTGAAAATGGTACCTACAAAAAGGCAAAAAAAGGTTTTAATGTAGAAAACATAAACCATTTCGTAAAGGATTTACCAGCCCCTGAACACATATCGGTCAAAATTTTTAATCCGTTGGTAAAATTTAATAAGGTGAATGTGGCTTATGGTGACAGGCCCATTTTAAAAGATATTTGTTGGGAAATTAAAGCTGGCGAATTTTGGCAATTAATTGGTCCGAATGGATCAGGAAAAAGCACCTTGTTAACACTTATTTCGGGCGACAACCCAAAAGCTTACAATCAAGATATCGTGTTGTTCGGAAAGCAAAAGGGGAGTGGTGAAACCATTTGGGACATTAAAAACAATATTGGCCATTATACCTCTGAAATGCTACGCGGTTTTAGGCGATTGGATTCTATTGAGAAAATGATTCTTTCTGGTTTTTTCGATTCTATTGGCCTGTATAAGTACCCCACCGAAAGGCAAATTTTTATTTCTCACGAATGGTTGGAATTGTTGGGCTTGTTGGATAAAAAGGATAAGGATTTCCTATCCCTATCGGCCGGGCACAAGCGCTTGGTGCTTATTGCGCGTGCCATGGTGAAACACCCACCTTTGCTTATTTTAGACGAACCCACCAATGGGTTGGACGACTCCGATACTCAACTCTTTTCACAACTCATCAACAAAATTGCAGCCGAAAGCCGTACCGATATTTTATATGTGTCGCATCGAAATGAAGTACATATAAACCCTGAATATACTTATGAGCTTATTCCTTCCAAATTTGGGTCTACAGGGAAACAAATTTAGAAGAAAAACAAAGTAAACACTAGAGTTTTTTATTACAAAGATATTATTATCTTTAGGGGATATCAGTAACCAAAAACTTGTTATATTCTGACATATTTACGGGATATAGGGAATAAAAGTTATGATATAATACGTTAGCCACAAGCAAAAAAACAATGCGAATAGCTTTAATCATATTAATTGGAATACACGGAATTATCCACTTATTCGGATTTCTGAAAGCATTTGGCATATCTGAATTTAATGCTATTACACAGCCGATTTCTAAAACTTTTGGATTAGTCTGGCTATTGACATTTATTCTTTTTGCATTTGCAATCGTTTTATTAATATTTCAGTCCAATTATTGGTGGTTAAGTGGGTTTTTAGCTGTAATTGTTTCACAGATTTTAATTTTCAACTATTGGTCTGATGCAAAATTTGGTACAATAGCAAACCTAATAATTCTCATATCTGTAATAATAGCTTATTCAAACTTTAGTTTTAAAAATAAGATTGCAGAAGAAAGGAAAAAACTGTTTGAAAACTCACAGACTGTTAGTGAAAAAGTAATTACCAAAGAGACTATTTCGGAATTACCCTCAATTGTACAAAAGTGGCTAACTAACAACGAAACAATTGGTAAAATGTCGATTTCTAATGTGCATTTGACTCAAGAATTACAACTTAAATTAAGTCCCGACCAAGAAAACTGGAACAATGGAAAAGCCGAACAGTATTTTACAATAAATCCGCCAGCATTTAATTGGAACATTAATACTAAAATGAATTCAATTTTTAGCGTAGTTGGTCGAGATAAATTTGAGAACGGAAATGGAGAAATGACAATAAAGTTGTTATCGCTCATTTCTGTAGCAGATGCCAAAAACAACGATAAAGTTGACCAAGCAACCTTACAAAGATATTTAGCAGAAATAGTTTGGTTTCCTTCAGCGTCTTTAAGTCCATATATAAAATGGGAGTCTTTGGACGAATATTCCGCCAAAGCAACTATGGAATATAACGGAGCAAAAGGTACGGGAGAATTCTACTTTGACGAAAAAGGAAACTTTAAAAAATTTAATGCAATGCGTTTTCAAGATTCAAATGCAGTAGAACCAACCGAATGGACTGTAATAGCAACACAAACAGAAGAACGGAATGGAATAAAAATACCAATCGAATGCGAAGCAAGTTGGAAATTGGAAAGTGGCAAATGGACTTGGCTAAAATTAAAGATTAAGGACATTCAATACAACGTGAAAGAAATGCCAGATGGCTAACAAAGAACTGAGCTAAAAAACAAATCTTTTTAAGCCATTTTTGAAACAAAGTTTTCATTGTATGGCAATCCCGATTTCGCAATTGCAAATGCCTGTTTCAACAGTTTGTTGCAAACCGCCAACAAAGCCAGCTTTTTACTTTTTCCTTGTGCCACAATCCGTTCAAACAACTCTCTGCAAGCCTTATTGTATTGGCAAGCGGTAAAACTGCTCAGGAACAATTGGTTCCTTAATTTCTTGTTCCCTATTTTGCTTATCCGACTTCGTCCTCTTACGCTACTGCCAGATTGCCTGATGGTAGGTGTAATACCTGCATAGCAGCACAATTGTTTCGAGTTTTCAAACTTTGAAAAACCATCTGTGAATACAACCAATAAAATAGCTGCTTTTTCTCCAATGCCTGGAATGGTTTTTAAAAGCCGTAATTGTTCCTGTTGCTCTTCTTTTACCAAGTCTATCAATCGGGCTTCCAGTAGTGCCAGCTCCTTGTTTAAGTGCTTTATGGTTCTGCTCAATGAGCGATACACTGCTTTTGAGGGAATGCCCAAAACCTTTTCGCCATCCAGTTTGTTTTTCATGGCCGTACGGTGCTTTACATAAGTATCCATCAAGCGAAGTAACTGCAAACATTCGGCTTGACTTTTGTCCTTTGCCGTGTAAAGCGGTACTTCATTGTTACGTGCATATTCACAGATAGATTTCGCATCACTTTTATCTGTTTTTACCTTCGACAGTTTCATCTGGATAAAGCGCTTTACCGATAATGGGTTTACTACCGAAACAGCATAGCCCTTTTCATATAAATATTGTGCCAAACAATAATGGTAATAGCCCGTGGCTTCCATGACCACCAAACTTCCCTTTGATAGTTTTTTAATGAATTGCTTAAATCCCTTTTCATTGTTTGTAAACTGATTATATCCTGTCTCCAAACTAAAAACATCAAAGACATCTTTGCTGATGTCTATTCCAAAAAATTCTGTACTTTTATTCATAAGAACTGTTTTATGAAAGGACACTCTACTTTGCTTTCAACAACTTAAAAACGAGATCTTGGTCTCACAGAACTGAACGAAATTAAAGTAGAAAAGAGAGGGGATTATCAATGTTGCCGAAGTCTAAAGCTTCACCGTATATACTAACCTTAATCCTCTCTTTTGTTCTTTCTGATTTATATCAAATTTAATTAAAAGTCAAACTTAAGATGTCTATTCCAAAAAATTCTGTACTTTTATTCATAAGAACTGTTTTATGAAAGGACACTCTACTTTGCTTTCAACAACTTAAAAACGAGATCTTGGTCTCACAGAACTGAACGAAATTAAAGTAGAAAAGAGAGGGGATTATCAATGTTGCCGAAGTCTAAAGCTTCACCGTATATACTAACCTTAATCCTCTCTTTTGTTCTTTCTGATTTATATCAAATTTAATTAAAAGTCAAACTTAAGCCGTATAAAATTAATTGCTAGTTCGAGCCTACTTACGAAAGTCTTCTCGGACTTTCTATCTGTGATTTATTTGCTAACTTTAATACTTAACCACGTAACGAAATGATTCACCAGTTCGTTAGGCAACATTTAAAATTATAATAAAAACCAAATAATCAATATTATGAAACTAAAGACAGTACGTACCTTGATTTTTTTGGCAGTTTTTATTTTTACCGGCTGCTCAAATGAAAAGAAAAATCAAAATATCGATGCAAAGGAAGATGTTATTCAATCACTGAAAATTGAAAACTTACTCCGCGATTCTTTGGAACTGGAAGAAGGAATTGAAGTCATTATGAGTTACATAGAGCTTCCTAAAAACACAACGCTCCCAACTCATTATCATCCTGGTGAAGAATTTGTTTATTTAATACAAGGATCTGGAGAATTAACCTTAAAGGACAAATCAAAAATAATCATTAAGGCTGGTGAAACGGCGAAAGTACCACTTAGACATGTTCATAGTTTTTCATCATTAAATGAAGATGTAAAAGGAGTTGTTTTTAGAGTTCATGAAAAAGGACAACCAGATCGTATTTTAGTAGAATAGATGTGAGCTTAACAAATGACTGTTTTATAACAATAGCTTAAAGCTAGCATTTGGGATAGATAAGACACCGTACACAGGCCGTTACCGTATATTATGAAAAATAGGATTTTTAAAATATATAAAACTCCTAAAGAAAATGGCGAAAAAATCACTCATTTTTAGAAAAAGAAATTAAAAATGCAGTCGGCATTTTCACTAAATCGATATTCGTATGAAGCGTTTAAACATAAATGCCCAACATTAAAACTATATACCTTAATCATTTTTTAAAATTCATTTTCCAAAATTGATTCAAATAATACAACTCACATGAAGAAAAAGTCAGCTTTAATTTTTGCACTAGTAAGTACTTTAGCATTTTCACAAAACCCCTTAAATTTTGGAAGTAATATTAGAACTGCTGACCCATCTGCCCATGTTTGGAAAGATGGCAGGTTGTATATCTACGCTTCACATGATGAAGAATGCCAAGAAGATTTTTGGATGAAAGACTGGCATGTGTTTTCATCAGATGATTTAATAAATTGGAAAGACCATGGAGCGTGTTTATCGGTTGACGATTTGTCTTGGGCCGATAATTATGCTTGGGCACCTGATTGTGCATACAAAGATGGCAAATATTACTTTTGTTTCCCTGCAGGTACTGGCCATAAAGACCGCATAAATCCAGAAAACAGTACCAAATGGATGGGAGTGGGGATTGCTGTAAGCGAATCTCCAACGGGACCTTTTGTAGACCATATTGGTGCGCCACTATGGACGGAGCCATATTCCAACGACCCTTGTTTGTTTATTGACGACGGAACACCTTATTTATATGTGCATGGTAAGGGTGCAGATTATAACGTGGTGCAGCTTACTGATGATATGAATGCTGTGAAAGGCGATTTTCAAAAAATGGATATGGGAGGTTACGAACCTTCTATGGAAGGTCCTTGGGTTTTTAAAAGAGAAGATAATTATTATTTTACCATGCCTGAAGGAAATCGAGTACTGACATACTATATGTCTGATTCACCAAAAGGACCTTGGGAATATAAGGGTATTATTATGAAGCAGGAGCACGAAAGCAATAACCATCACTCTATTGTTGAGTACAATGGGCAATGGATTTTATTTTATCACCGCTGGATGGATACGGGTGATGTATGTGATAACAGAAAAAGACAACGCCAAATTTGTGCCGAATACCTTTATTTTAATGAAGATGGTACCATTCAGTTGGTAAAAAGAACTGAGGAGGGCTTATCGGCTGAGCCAAAAAAATAAGTGTGTTATCCATAAGTTTTAAACAGCAGGCCTAATATCTACGGCCACTTTCATTTTGTTTTTACCAGTGCTGTAAATAACACCTTTTAGAGGTGGTACATCGTAATAATCACGTCCGTAGGCCACTATAATATGTTGGTTCTTGGGGATTTGATTATTGGTTGGGTCAAAATCTACCCAACCGAAATGTGGTATATAAACCGAAAACCAGGCATGCGATGCGTCCGTTCCTACCAGTTTTTCTTTACCGGGCGGCGGCAGTGTTTCAATATAGCCGCTTACATAACGAGCAGGTAGGCCTACCGCACGAACACAGGCAATGGCGATGTGCGCAAAATCTTGGCAAACCCCTTTTTTTTGTTTTATGACTTCATGTATGGGCGTAGCGACATTGGTTACTTTGGTGTTGAATTCAAAATCGTTGAAAATACGCTGCATGAGCTCGTGGGCAGCTTCAAAGACAGAACGCTCTGGCTGAAAGGATATTTCAGCATAAGCCTGAATTTCTGGTGAAATTTTTGCAATCAGAACAGACTCTAGTATAAACTGCTTTATATCTGTAAATTCTGGTTTGAACCCTTTCAAGGCCTCTTGAGCCTCTCTTAAAGTGATTTTTTGTCCGTCAATAGAATCATTTATATTAGGGCTTAGAGTGAAATCTCTCAGAACTTTACTTTTAGCCGTTACTTTTAATTTGGTATGATGTTGCTGAATTGCAAAACGCGTAATGGTGTTACCAAAAAAATCTATTCTTTCTGAAAATTCTGTAGGTTCTGGGCTTATTTCCAATTGGTGATCTAAAACTTTTTGACCTAGGATATCCTGTGGTTTTACAGTAGCAATATTGTGGCAAAAGGTAACCCCGTGCTCGTATTCATAACTTGTGGTATGTGAAATTTGAAAAGTCATTTATTCAAGCGGAAAATTTTGGGTAAACATCTGTTTTTGCTGATAGGAATGATTGAAATACGTATCAGAAATAGCCATTGAGGCATCATGCAGCAGATTACTTATTTTTGATAGCATGTCATCTAGGTTTTTTCGATGTTTTCCTGTGTTGTCGGTTTGCAAAAGTAAATCGAGATTAGCGTTTTGAATTAAACAAAAAGCTTCATTAATGTTTTCTTGGCATTTGATAAATGTATGCGTTCCCTTTGATTCTGGTAATCTTGACATGTCTTTTTTTAACCTTCCAATTTGATAGGATAATGATTTGGAGTATTCTTTGTCCAGTAAAATGAGCTGGATGACGTTGCCTATGCTCAAATACGAACGGTAACTGTATCGATAGATATTTAAACTTTCATGGCTGGTTAATAGTGATTCTAAAATTTCGTATTGCAAATGTTCGTCGTGGTCAAAAATAAGTAACGACCTGCATTTGGCGATACTCATCATGGCTTGTTCGGTCTGTAGCCCAATAAAATAGAGCAATAAACCTTGGTTAACCAATATGCTTTCTTCAATAAGTCCCATAAACGCGATTAATCGGGTAACAATGCGGTCTAGTATTTTTGAGAGTTCGTTAATAGATTTGTCTTCGGTTTCTAAAAATTTTGCCCATTGTCTATTAATACCATCAAAAACACGCCACATATCTTTAGACCACAAGCTTCTCAAGGTATAATAAGAATTGCTGAAACTGGACATGATTTGGGCTAAACTACCTAATCGCTTTTCATCGGTCATTAAGGAAACAATCTCTTTTAACGGATTGCTTAAAGCTTTTGAAGCACCTTTGCCAACAAAACCAGGAAAAGTAGAAGTAATGTTGGTAATTGATTTGTAAAGCAGGTTTAAGCTTTCTGAATTAGAATTACGAGTATTATATTGGTCTTGGTTCATCTTGTTAAGAACCATGCGCAAATAACGCGTAGTAACTAAGGCACGACCTAAGTAGCGACCCGACCAATAAAGGTTTTCGGCCGTATTACTTGGTAAATCATTAATATCTGAAATTGAAATTTTACAGGTACTGTCCCAAGAATAATTTTGAATGTTGGTTTGTTCGTTATCTGAAACCACCCAAAAGTCCTTACTGATGCCACCACGTTGGTTAGAAACAAATAAGGTTTCTCGCTCGGCAGCCACACGCACTAAACCACCTGGCATTACATTGTAAATGTCATCTTTAGCAATGGCAAATGTCCGGCAAATTACTTTTCGGGGTTCTAAAGAGCCATTTTTAAAATCGGGCGCTGTCGAAAACGATATTTTCTCTTGGGCCACAAATGTATAGGGTGCCAATAAAATTTCTTTCTTTAAATTTTCCAGTGCGGTGTCATCTAAAAACTCACAGAAGAAAATATTTTCCCTGTTGGAGCGGTCAATGCGTTTTACAACCAAATCTCTTAAATGGTTTAAAACATAATCGCGCTCTTTTTCTTGTCCACACCACCAAGATGCAATTTGCGGTAAGATTAAATCTTCATCTAAAAAATAGTTACAAATAGCATTCATAAAGGGTATTAGACCAGAATTTTCAAGAATACCACTTCCAATAGGGTTAACAATGGCGACTTGCTGCTCTCTAACCACATCCAATAAACCAGCTACGCCCAAATAGGAATCTTCCCTAAGTTCTAAAGGGTCCATAAACACATCATCAACACGGCGCAATACAACATCAACCTGTTTGAGTTCTTTTAAGGTTTTCATCCATAATTTACCATTTCTAACTACTAAATCGTTTCCTGAAACCAAAGGATATCCCAAGAAGGACGCCATGTAAGAGTGTTCAAAATACGTTTCGTTATGTGGTCCCGGTGTTAATACAACAATATTGGGGTTTTCTCTATTTTGTGGTGCCGCTTTAATAAGCATTTGGTTGAGCTCATAAAAGAAAGCCGAAGGTTGTTTAATGTTTATATTTTGGAAAATATTTGGTAAAACTTTGCTAAGTGCATATCTGTTTTCTAGGGCATAACCCATTCCGGAAGGTGCCTGCGTTCTATCACTTACCACCCACATACGACCATCAGGACCTCTTGCCAAATCTGATGAATAAATGAGCAGATTTTTGGATGTTTTATATTGAATTTGGTCACATTGCCTTAAAAACCCGCGATGGGCAAAAATAATTTCTTGCGGAATAATGCCGTTTTTTATCAGCTCGCGTTTGCCGTAAACATCTTCTAAAATCAGGTTAAATAGTTCTGCGCGTTGTGCAATACCACTTTCAATAGTTTTCCATTCGTTCTCATGAATTAAAAAAGGAACGATGTTTAAACGCCACGACCTGCGTATACCATTGGGGTCATTGTAAACATTGTAGGTTACACCGTTTTCTTCCATCAACCAATTGACTTCGTTTTGTTTGGTCAATAGGTTTTTGGTGTCCATTTGGGTTAAATTATGGAGTAATTTTTCCCAATTTGAGTTAACGGTCATATTAGATTTTAATACTTCATCATAATTCCTGAAATCGGAAAAATAATTTTGAAATAAGGTATTTGAATCTATGGGCATTCGGTGTTACTTTTTTCTTAAATCTAGCGTTACAGGAAATTCTGCATTTACCGATAATTCTTTGTACTTAAATTTTTTAGAGCTGTATTGTTTTTTGATAGTTTTGTATTCTTCTTTGCTAATTTTACCACCTTTATCATCAATAATATCGCCTTGCGTGTGTCCAATATCCCAAAAACGATTAATACGTCTAGATTCGGCTTCAAGGCTATTTATAGGATAGGTTTCGTAGGCACGTCCTCCGGGATGGCCTACAAAATAAGTACAACCGCCTAGGGAGTGCTTATTCCAAGTGTCAACAATATCAAAAACCAACGGGGCATCTACGCCAATTGTGGGGTGCAATGCCGAATAAGGATTCCAAGCTTTATAACGTATGCCGGCAACATATTCACCTTTTACACCAGTGCTTGTTAAAGGCACTTTTACACCGTTGCAAGTTACAACATATCTTTTAGTTGTAAAGTTTGATACTTTAATTTGTACGCGCTCCAATGAAGAATCAACATATCTTGCTGTTCCACCACCAGACATCTCTTCGCCTAAAACGTTCCATGGTTCGATGGCAGCCCGCAATTCAAAATGAACATCGTTAATTGTGGTCATACCGTAGAGCGGAAACCTGAACTCGAAAAATGGATTAAACCAATCTTCTTTGAAATCGTAACCCGCTTTATTGAGTTGCTTAACAATACTTTTAATGTCTTCACGAACAAAATGTTCTATTAAAAACTTATCGTGCAGTTCGGTTCCCCAGCGAATTAAATCATGCTCATAGGGTGTTTTCCAAAACCAAGCTACTAATGTTCTAACCAGTAAATTTTGCATCAAACTCATTTGTGGATGCGGTGGCATATCGAAGGCACGGAGCTCTAAAATACCCAAACGTCCGGTAGATGAATCAGGTGAATATAGTTTATCAATACAGAATTCTGCACGGTGGGTGTTTCCTGTTAAATCGGTCAATAGATGACGGAATAACCTATCGGTTAACCAAAAAGGCACATCGCCACCTTTTGGGATTTTGCTGAAGGCAATTTCCAGCTCGTATAGATTTTCCATTCGGGCTTCGTCAATACGGGGAGCTTGACTTGTAGCCCCGATAAAGGCACCCGAAAATAAATAGGAAAGCCCAGGATGGTGTTGCCAAAAAGTGAGCAGACTTCGCAATAAGCTAGGTTTCCGCAACAATGGGCTATCAGCTGGCGAAACACCTCCTAATGTTACGTGATTACCTCCACCAGTACCCGTATGCTTACCGTCAAGCATAAACTTCTCAGTACCTAATCGTGATTGTTTGGCATGTTCATATAAGGTAAGGGTATTGTGCGTGAGTTCTTTCCAGTTTTTTGCCGGTTGTACATTTATTTCAATAACACCAGGATCTGGCGTTATTTTCATGGATTCCAAACGATTATCGTGAGGCGGGTCATAACCTTCAAAAACAACTGGGATATCAAGCTCTTTAGATGTCGCTTCAATGGCGGCAATGAGGTCTAGATAAAACTCAGCGGCATCTAATGGCGGTAAAAACAAATGAAGTTTATTGTCTCTTACCTCCGAACAAAGGGCTGTACGAACAAAATATTCGTTCTTACTTTCTTTAACACCTTCGCTTTTAGTTTTTTCAAATCGTTTTTCCACAGTGTTTGAATAAATGGGAAAGGCATCCTGTTTTGAAAATTGGTCGGGTTCAAATTTTGGAAATTCTTCTTGTTTTGGTTTTTTTATTAGTGAATCTAACGGTAATCTTAGTCCGATAGGTGAATTTCCAGGAATAAGAAAAATGTGCTTTCTACGGAATTTCCAGTCACTTGTATGCCATATTCCTTCAGAATTATTTAATGGCAGTACATAGCCAATAGGTTTTGAAGTCCCTCCTTTTAAAATTTCTTTCAGTTTATCTTTTACCAATAAATTACCATCTTCTTTTGTGGGGTCTATATCTATTGGGACTTGACCTTCTTGCCAAAGGAAATAAAAACTATCTTCGTATGTCGGTTTAATGTTTTTATCGGAAACACCTAGGTATTTGGTAAGTGTTTTTAAGAATTTCTTATCGGCATCTTTCGGTAATTTTTTGTTCTCTGAAAACAACGAAAGCAGGTTTTTGTTATTCCAAATAGGTTTACCGTCTTTTCGCCAGCAAATCTCAATAGACCAGCGGGGAAGTGGCTCTCCGGGATACCATTTACCCTGCGCTTGATGCAAAACGCCACCTTTTCCAAATTCGTCAAATAACCGTGCTGATAGGTCTCTAGCCAATTCACGTTTGTGTTCTCCATCGGCATCGGTATTCCATTCGGGCGATTCCATATCATCAATAGAGACAAATGTCGGCTCGCCTCCCATGGTTAAACGTACATCACCCTTTTCTAGTTCTTCTTCAACTTTATATCCTAAATTGTAAATGGCATTCCATTGCTCTTCTGTGTAAGGCTTTGTTACCCTGGGTGATTCAAAAATTCGTTTTACAGAATTTTCAAAAAAGAATTCTGTTTCACAAACATCGGTCATTCCAGATACAGGAGCCGCACTCTCAAAAGACGGTGTACATGCTAAGGGGATATGCCCTTCACCAGCCAATAGACCAGAAGTGGCATCAAAACCAATCCAACCAGCACCAGGAATGTAAACCTCCGCCCAGGCGTGTAAATCGGTAAAATCTTCTTCAGGTCCAGAAGGGCCGTCCAACGATTTTTCATCAGATTTTAACTGTACCAAATAACCCGATACAAAACGGGCACCATATCCTAAATGACGCAGAATCTGCACAAATAACCATGCGTAATCTCTACATGATCCGTTTTTTTGCCCAAGTGTTTGTTCGCATGTTTGCACACCGGGGTCCATTCGAATATTATAATTTAAAAACTCATATATTTTTCGGTTGATGTCAATTAAAAAATAAATGGTTTTTCTTGGTGATAAATCAACAGTTTTAAGAAATTCCTGTAAAAGTGGGCCGTTGTCGGTAATCTCTAAATAGGGCAGTAATTCTTTTTTTGTTGTATCCAGATACTGAAACGGGTATTCTTCAGCATATTTTTCAACAAAAAAGTCAAACGGATTTATGGTTTTTAAGTCAGCTATAATTTCAACATCAACAGAAAGCTCTTTGGTTTTTTCAGGAAAGGTCAATCGAGCTAAATAATTTCCAAAAGGGTCTTGTTGCCAGTTAAAAAAATGATTTTCTGGTTTTATTTTTATGGAATAGGCTTCAATGGGTGTTCTGCTGTGTGGAGCGGGGCGAAGTCTGAAAATATGTGGAGATAATGAAACTAAACGGTCGTATTTATATAAAGTTTTATGGGAAATAACAATTTTTAAAGCCATGAAAAGATTGATTTATTGCAGATATACTTTTATAAAAATACACTAAATTTTAGCATAATTTGTACTCTTCGGAATTTCGTTTAAATATTATTTAGATTTTCACTATTGCATTTTAAAACAGTGATATTAATAATTTTAAGGTTAATTTTTTTTAAATTCTTAATAAACAAAATAGTGCTTAAAAAGTTAAAAACCTTCTTTTTTATGAATCGTAAACTCTGTTTTCTTGCTCATTCACCCTAATAAATGTGGTGCGCTTGGTGAGTTCCTTTAATCTTGATGCTCCAACATAAGTGCAAGTACTGCGCAAACCACCCAAAATATCCTGTAAAGTGTTTTCAACCAATCCTTTGTATGGTACTTCTACTGTTTTGCCTTCGCTGGCACGGTAATTAGCCACACCACCAATATGTTTATTCATGGCTGTAGAAGAACTCATGCCATAGAATTTACGGAATGGTTTTCCGTTTTTTTCAATCATTTCACCACCACTTTCATCGTGGCCTGCCAACATGCCACCCAACATTACAAAATCTGCTCCAGCACCGAAAGCCTTGGCAATATCGCCTGGCGAGGCACAACCTCCATCACTGATAATCTGTCCGCCCAAGCCATGGGCCGCATCTGCACATTCTATAATGGCCGAAAGCTGGGGGTAACCTACTCCCGTTTTTACACGTGTGGTACAAACCGAACCCGGACCAATACCAACTTTAACAATATCGGCACCCGACAGCAATAGCTCTTCAACCATTTCGCCCGTAACCACATTACCGGCAATAATTACTTTTTCGGGGTATTGTTCTCTGGTTTGTTTTACAAAATGGGCAAAATGCTCAGAATAACCATTGGCCACATCAATACAGATAAATTTTAAACGCGGATGGATTTTAAAAATTTGGGCTAGCTTATTGGAATCTTGTTTGCTAATTCCAGTACTAACGGCGATGTAGTTTTCTGCATTTTCAGGTAAACTGGCTAAAAATACGCCCCAATCATCTGTGGAGTAATGTTTGTGTACGGCAGTAAATAACTTTTTATCTGATAGGGCATTGGCCATGTTAAAAGTGCCAACCGTATCCATATTTGCAGCCATAATAGGAATACCTTGCCATAAAATAGGACTATGTAAAAATTTAAATTCTCTTTCCAAAGTTACCTCAGATCGACTTTTTAAGGTTGAGCGTTTTGGCCTAATCATAACATCTTTAAACCCTAATTTTATATCGTATTCAATCCTCATTTTTTAAATATTAATAGTTAACTTATTCTAGTATAAAAGTAGTTAAATTTAAAATAATCGATTAGGGTATTTGCGTATTAATGTCTTGCTATTTCACATAATTATAAATAAGTTTGTTTAATGCGTCAATCTATGAATTTCCTGTCAAAATTTATAAAATCCATAAAAGTGAAAAGGAAGTTGTCCATTTTCATTTTTATATCTATTGCCGCTATTCTTTTACTTGGATACGCCTTTATCGACGAAAAAATTTATGCCAATAGTGTTGCACTATTTTTATTTGTAATAACCATTATACAGGTTTTTGGTTTGCAGTATTTTTTGAAAAGCCACTTGAAAAGCGAGGTTATAAAATCGAATTTAAAATATAGAATTGAGGAAATCAAGGAAGAACTGGAGATTGCCGATAATATAGCCAGCGATAAATCGGTTTATTTAGCTAATATGAGCTACGAGGCGCGCACGCCGTTGAGTACGGTTTTGGGGATGCTAAATATGTTGAAACAAAGCGATTTGACCGAAGATCAGAGAGCGCAAGTGGAGATTGCTCAATACTCTTCGCAACATTTATTGCAATTGGTAAATATGATAACGGACAACTCTGATGTCGAATCTGGAGGTGTCACCTTAAAAATGACAACTATAGATTTAAGGTCTGATTTAACCAAATTATTTAAGGTTTTTGAGTATCAAGCTTGGGAAAAAGGCTTAGAATTTAGTTATACCTTTTTACCTCATGATAAAAACAAGTTTTTGCTTATTGGAGATACAGCAAGAATTCAGCAAATACTCATAAATTTAATTAACAATGCCATAAAGTTCACTAATTCCGGGAAAGTTTCTGTGATTGTTGACCAAACGGTGGGTATTAAAGATGATCAGATTATAGCTTTTTACATAAAGGATACGGGAGTAGGCATGCGGCCTAACGAAGCTAAAAAGATACTGGATAATTCTGAAGAATCTATAGCTAGTCCGATTTTAAAGGATTATCGAGGAAGAGGGATTGGATTGTCCATTTCCAATAAACTTGTAAAACTTATGGGTGGTCAATTGAAATTGGAAAGTAAAGAAAACGAAGGCTCTACGTTTTACTTCAGCTTACAGCTTAAAAAGACATTAAACCTAAAGATAGAAGAAGAGATAAGCAATCCAGTATTGATGGAAAAGTTAAATGTACTGGTAGCAGAAGATAATAGGACTAACCAAAAGGTGATTAAATTTTTACTTGAAGAGCAAGGAGCCGATTGCACGTTTGCAAAAAATGGGTTAGAGGCTGTAGAACTCTATAAAATTTTAGATTTCGATATTATTTTCATGGATATTTATATGCCCGATATGGATGGTTACCAAGCCGCAAAATTTATAAAAGAAACAGATAAATATACCGTTAAGAAAACTCCAATTATAGCTGTTTCAGCCAGTGCTTTTGAGGAAGATATAAATAGTGCCAAACTCGCCGGAATTGACGACTTTTTAGCAAAACCTATAGAAGGAGAGATACTAAAGCAATTGTTGCTAAAGCACTCCAAGCAAAGTGTATAAATTGAAAATTAATATACTACTTTCTATGTTTCCAGCGTTTGTGGGTCCAAAAATAGTATTCTGGCGCTTTATGAATTTGCTTTTCAACTTCTTGCAAAAACATATCGGTTAATTCATAATTCTTGTATACATTAGAATCTTCAGCGAGTATCTTAATTTCAGCTTCATAATGTCCGCGTTTTACTTTATTGACTTTTAGGTAAGCCGTAGAAAAATCTAATTTTTTGGCCAAACGTTCTGCACCAGTAAAACAAGGAACTTCAATACCCATAAATGTGCTCCAATGCACTTCGTTTCTCAATCGTGGCGATTGGTCGCTTAAAAAACCGGTGATCGTTTTAATACCGTGGCTCTCTTGTTCCGTAATGGTACTGATTGTTTCTTTGGTACTTATAAGTGTGGTGTTGAATTTAGAACGAATGTCTCTAACCAATTTATCAAAATGCTTATTGGCCAGTTTTTTGTAAACCGCATATCCTTTATAGTTAATATAATTTTGTAAAACGATAGACCACTCCCAACTGGCATAATGGCCAAAAATAAGGATTATACTTTTGTTGAGTTTTTCCAATCGTTTTAATTCTTCGGGGTTGGTGATTTCAAAGCGCGTTTTTAATGATTTTTTAGAGATAGTCATGGTTTTTGCCATTTCTAGAAACATATCGCATAAATGTCTATAAAACTTCTTTTTTATTGTGGTTATTTCTTTTTCAGATTTATTAGGAAACACCAATTTTAGGTTATCGGTTACTACTTTTTTTCTGTAGCCAATAATGTAGTAAAGTAGTAAGTATAGGGCATCCGAAACCAAATAGAGCAATTTAAAAGGTAAGATGGAAATAATCCATAAAAACGGATAAACTAGAATATAAACTAGAAATTGCATGAATTAATTTTAGATTTGCAAATATATGCTAATTCAAATTTAAACGTTTACTATCCATGGGTAAAATAGAAGTTATAACCATCATACTGATTGCTGCAAACGTTATCATTTCTTATAAAGGATTTAACGATTATTCTTTTTTCGAAAAGTATAAATTTAATGTTGGCGCGGTTAAGCGTGGAGAGCATCTTCGTATTTTTAGTTCTGGGTTTTTACATGTAGATACGCAACATCTACTGTTTAATATGCTAACACTTTATTTTTTTGCTAATGTGGTTATAGCCCTTTTGAGTACCATG
This sequence comes from Flavisericum labens, assembly GCF_045446075.1. Taxonomy (NCBI): domain Bacteria; kingdom Pseudomonadati; phylum Bacteroidota; class Flavobacteriia; order Flavobacteriales; family Flavobacteriaceae; genus Flavisericum; species Flavisericum labens. The sequence continues at coordinate 501,261 of NZ_JBJJBQ010000002.1, forward strand.
CAATTTATTGTAATTTATTTTGGTAGTTTACTGTTAGGTAATTTGTTATCTTTTTATTTCCATAAAAACGAATACCACTACAGTGCTGTTGGTGCCAGTGGCGCAGTTTCAGGAGTAATCTACGCTGCTATTTTGTTAAGGCCAGATATGAGTTTGTATTTGTTTTTTGTACCCATACCCATTCCTGCTTATGTTTTTGGAATGGGCTATTTATTGTACTCCATTTACGGTATGAAAAACCGTATTGGTAATATTGGTCATGATGCTCATTTTGGTGGAGCTGTTGGCGGTTATATTATTACGCTGGGGTTGGCGCCATGGCTTTTCGAAGCTAATCTTTTGATGGTGGTTTTGTTGGCTATTCCCATTGTAATTTTATTTGTTATGAAGAAAATGGGGAAGTTGTAACTTTTAAGGGAAATTGACTCCGTAAAAATAAGTATGGCATAGCTATTGACTTTATTAAGAAAATGATTTGATTATAATTTGATAAACCATATAAAATGAAGGGTTTAACAGATTTTTAAATAAACTAAAGAACACAGCAATCTGTTTTTAATGACAGATTGACTTAACAAAATATATGAAGAAATCGAATATCATGAATCTTGACAGTTTGTCATTGCAGGAATTTGACGAAAATGCAGAGTTAATTCCGTTGATGACTCCAGAAGATGAAGAAGCCATAAACAACGAGGAGCTCCCTGAAACCTTACCTATTCTATCGTTACGAAATACAGTATTGTTTCCTGGCGTGGTGATTCCTATTACGGCTGGCAGAGATCAATCCATAAAACTGATTAACGATGCCAATAAAGGCGGGAAAGTAATTGGCGTAGTAGCCCAAAAGGATGAAGATGTTGAAAAACCATCAGCAAAAGACATTCATGAAACGGGTACCGTCGCTAGAATTTTACGCGTTTTAAAAATGCCTGATGGTAACGTAACGGTAATTATTCAGGGTAAAAAGCGTTTTAAGGTAGCCGAAGTGATTACCGAAGAACCATACATGAACGCTACGATTCGCGATATTCCTGAAGCCAAACCGGCTCAAAAAAACAAAGAATTTTCAGCCATTATCGATTCCATTAAGGATTTGGCTTTGGAGATTATTAAGGAAAGTCCGAATATACCTAGTGAGGCTTCCTTTGCTATAAAGAACATTGAAAGCAATTCGTTCTTGGTAAATTTTGTGTCCTCAAACATGAATCTTACTGTAAACGAAAAACAGGAGCTTTTAGAGATAAACGATTTGAAAAAGCGTGCTTTGGCGACTCTAAAATACATGAATGTCGAGTTTCAGAAATTAGAACTTAAAAACGACATCCAGTCTAAAGTTCAAATGGATATGAGCCAACAGCAGCGCGAGTATTTCCTTCACCAACAGATGAAAACTATCCAAGAAGAATTGGGGGGTGTGAGCCACGATAGTGAGATTGAGGAAATGCGCATTAAGGCTAAAGACAAAAAATGGGACGAAAAAGTAGCCAAGCATTTTGAAAAGGAAATAGCTAAAATGCAACGCATGAACCCTCAAGTGGCGGAGTATTCCATACAACGAAACTATTTAGAGTTGTTTCTGGATTTGCCATGGAATGAGTTTAGCAAAGACAAGTTCGACTTAAAACGGGCCATGAAAATCTTGAATAGAGATCATTTTGGATTGGAAGATGTAAAGCGAAGAATTATAGAATATCTTGCTGTTTTAAAGCTTAGAAACGATATGAAATCGCCCATTCTGTGTTTGTACGGTCCTCCTGGAGTAGGTAAAACATCATTGGGGAAATCTATTGCTGAGGCTTTGGGCCGTGAGTATGTGCGAATGTCTTTGGGTGGTTTGCGTGATGAAGCGGAAATCCGAGGTCATAGAAAAACCTATATAGGTGCTATGCCCGGGCGAATTATTCAAAGTTTGAAAAAAGCAGGCACATCAAATCCTGTGTTTGTACTGGACGAGATTGATAAACTTGCTACTTCACATCAAGGTGACCCATCCTCTGCTATGTTAGAGGTATTAGATCCAGAACAGAACAGCGAGTTCTACGATAATTTCTTGGAGATGGGTTACGACCTTTCTAAGGTTATGTTTATAGCAACGTCAAACAGTTTGTCAACGATTCAGCCTGCGCTGCTCGACAGAATGGAAATTATAAACGTTACAGGTTATACCATTGAAGAAAAGGTAGAAATAGCCAAACGCCACCTATTGCCTAAGCAGTTAAAAGAGCATGGTTTATCTGCAGAACATTTAAAAATAGGTAAACCGCAATTGGAAAAAATAGTGGAGGGCTATACGCGAGAATCTGGTGTTCGTGGTTTAGAAAAACAAATTGCTAAAATGGTGCGTCATGCGGCTAAAAATATAGCCATGGAAGAGGACTATAATATTAAGGTGACCAATGAAGATATTATTGAAGTACTTGGCGGTCCAAAATTAGAGCGTGATAAATACGAAAACAACAATGTTGCAGGAGTGGTTACAGGTTTAGCTTGGACTAGAGTTGGTGGTGATATTTTATTTATAGAATCGATTCTATCAAAAGGAAAAGGTTTAATGAGTGTTACCGGAAACTTGGGTAAAGTGATGAAAGAATCAGCTACCATAGCTATGGAGTACATCAAATCTAATGCTGATGAGTTTGGTATCGACTCGGCTGCTTTCGATAATTATAACGTTCATATTCACGTGCCTGAAGGTGCAACACCTAAGGACGGTCCAAGTGCTGGGGTAACGATGTTAACGTCATTGGTATCGCTTTTCACACAAAGAAAAGTAAAGAAAAGTTTAGCCATGACAGGTGAAATCACGCTTCGTGGAAAAGTGCTTCCAGTTGGAGGTATTAAAGAAAAGATTTTGGCCGCAAAACGTGCCAGGATAAAAGAGATTTTACTTTGTGAAGACAATCGTCGAGATATTGAGGAAATTAAGCCAGAATACTTAAAAGGGCTAACATTCCATTATGTAACAGATATGAGCGATGTTATTAAATTGGCGCTCACTAATCAAAAAGTTAAAAACGCCAAAAAAATATAAATAAAATATAGTTATAAGAAACCTCGAAAAGTTTTCGAGGTTTTTTTGTGATTTAAAATAAATAACTCTTGCTACCGTTTTAAGATAGATTTACTTTCTTTGTGTTCGTAAATATGCTGAAAAAGATTCTCCCATTTTGTTTTCTTGCCCTTACAACTTTGACTATGGCTCAGGTTGGTGGAGAGCATACCTATCAGTTTTTAAACTTGGTATCTTCTCCACGTCAAGCTGCTTTAGGAGGAAAAGTGCTCACCAATGTAGATTACGATGTTACCCAAGCCTTGTTCAATCCGGCAACAATAAATGTTGAAATGGATAATCAATTGGCCTTAAACTACACCAGTTATTTAGGCGGAATTGGTTATGGAACTGCCGCATATGCTTATACAGTTGATAGGCATACGCAAACCTTTCATGGTGGGATAACTTATATAAATTATGGTTCTTTTGATGGCTATGATGAAGATGGGAATTCTACTGGGACATTTAGCGGAAGTGAAACGGCACTTTCATTAGGTTATGCTACTCAAATTGGTTATTCCGATTTTTATTTTGGTGGAAATCTAAAACTGATAACCTCAAAGCTAGAACAATACGGTTCTTTTGGAGCAGCGATAGATTTAGGTTTGCTTTACATCAATGAAGATATGGATTTCAATGCAGCGCTAGTGGTGAGAAACTTTGGTTCTCAAATCACAACGTATGCCGGTTTAAATGAATCTTTGCCTTTTGAAGTAGCCTTAGGGATGTCTCAACGATTGGAAAACGTTCCTATCCGTTGGCATGTTACTTTAGAAAACTTACAGCAATGGCCCATATCTAGGCCTAATCCGGCAAGGACAACCAGTGATCTAAGTGGCAACCAAACTACCGAAAAAATTGGGTTTATCGGTCAAGTGATTCGCCATGCTATTGTTGGTGCAGAAGTTTTTCCAGAAGGTGGCTTTAACATCCGAGTTGGATACAATTTCAGAAGGGGTGAAGATTTGAGAATTCAGGACCAACGCAACTTTTCGGGGCTTTCAGCTGGTATTTCAATTAAAATGAATAAAATGCGTTTTAGTTATACGCACGCCAAATACACGAGTGCAGCCAATTCAAACTTTTTCGGCTTGCAAATTGATTTGCAGTAGTAAAGTGCTAGTAAGCGAATCCTAGTTATTTGCTAATACTCCAACCTAAGGGTTTGTACCCATATTATAGCATTGGTAGGTAAATGCAAGTGTGTCCATGGGTATAACCACTTCCATCATCTTTTTGATGGAAGTGGTTATCCAAAAATGATTTTGTGTTTATTTATTTTTTAATGTTGCCAATAAATCATCCAGTTGATTTAATCCCGTGGTAAATCCTTCTTGGAAGCCCATGTTAATGACTTGTTCCAAATCGGAAAGTTTCTCATAGGTTGACACAACAGAAACCAATGTTAGGTCGTCCTCAATTCTGGTAAAGGTATTGGCCCATTTAGTTCTTGGCATCGCCTCATTGGCCGAGCCATTTTCATCACAAAAGGCATCTAAGCCCGTAAAACTTTTCCTTGGTTCTATTTTTTGATAATCGTTCTTGCACCAATGTTTTTGGTTTTCTGGGCTAAGCATATAATACAGCCAAGTTCCACCTTCTTTGAAGTCCATTGATTTTGTAACCGCTTTGTAGGGTTTTGGTGCCCACCATTGGTCTAGTAGTTCTGGTTTGGTCCAAGCATCCCAAACTAAATCGAGGTTTGCAACAAACTCACGTTCTACATTTACCGTATTGTTTTCTTTGTTGATTTTAAAATCGAATAATAAGTTATTTTTCATTCTCTTTGTTCTTAATTGTTGATAATAAATTGTCAAGTTGCTCAAAACGGTTTTCCCAAATTTTTCTGAATTGTTCCAGCCATTTATCTATTTCTTTCATTTTCTCGATTTGAAGCTTATAATAAATTTCTCGGCCTTGTTGGTTTGCTTCTAATAAGTCACATTCGTTCAAGATTTGGATGTGCTTTGAAATGGTAGGCCTTGCTGCATCAAATTTATTAGCAATAGCTCCTGCTGTCATTGTCTGTGAGGTAAGTAGTACTAAAATCGCTCGTCTTGTTGGGTCGGAAATTGCTTGAAATATGTCTCTTCTTAATTTCATTATGAAGTTATTTGGCTACAAATATATGTGAAGTTATTTAGCTACACAAATAATTTTCGCTTTTTTTTAATTAGAAGTAGAAGATATAGTCGGTTTTGTTGATGTGATTAGGTATGCTTTTTTATTAAGTAATAAATAACTATTTTGAAAATAAAGTATTATTAGTTGAATTTACTTTAAACATGTCTTATCTGTTTTACACGTTATGCATTTTAAGTATTTTTAGCCTTCAAAAACAAAGCATGCAAAAAATTACCATAGCCATAGACGGGTTTTCATCAACAGGAAAAAGTACAGTTGCTAAACAACTGGCCAAACATTTGGGCTATGTTTATGTAGATACTGGCGCCATGTACCGAGCGGTTACACTTTATGCCATGCAAAACGGACTGATACATTCCGAAGATTTTAATAAGGAAGCATTAATTTACCAATTACCAGAAATTAATATCAGTTTTAAATTTAATAGAGATTTGGGGTTTGCAGAAGTCTATTTGAATGGCGTTAATGTTGAGAAACAAATCAGAAGCTTGGAAGTTTCCAGTTTTGTTAGTAAAGTTGCTGCCATTTCGGAAGTGCGCCAAAAATTGGTTGAACAGCAACAAAAAATGGGTGCCGATAGAGGGGTTGTTATGGATGGAAGGGATATTGGTACCGTAGTTTTTCCAGATGCCGAACTTAAATTATTTATGACGGCTTCGGCCGAAACTCGTGCAAAACGACGTTTTGATGAACTTATTGGGCGCGGCGATAAAGTAAAATTTGATGATGTATTGAAAAACGTTAAGGAACGCGATTACATTGATTCCAATAGAGAAGATTCTCCACTAGTAAAGGCTGAAGATGCCATTGAAATTGATAACTCAAATATGACATTGGATGAACAGTTTGAAAAAATCCTTCGATTAGTTAAAATGACTATTGAAGATTGCGAATAATCACGCGTTCAAAGAGAATTAATTTTCCGTTTCAGGTTCGGTCTGAATTTTAGGTTTTTCAACTTTTTTATACTTCTTGTAAAGCGGAATTCTGTATGATAAAAAATAACTGTACCCTACACCAATACCCGTGCTGTCATAAGTTTTCCCAAAGCCGGGAATGTAAATATTCTGAAAGTTATTGGGTTCGGTTTCGTTTGCTTTAAGCTTCAGTTGAGCGTTAAGGCCCAGATAAAGATTGTTAAGTAATTCTACCTTAATTCCTAAAATAATTTCTGCCCAAAGCGCCGTTAAACCACTAAATGATTCATTTTCATTTATCGTTAATTGTTCCCAATATTGATTGGTGTTATAAACAGTAAAGCTGTTTAAATCATGACTGAAGGTAGCTGCGCCAATTCTGAAACCAGCATAAATCATGTTGTCCATATCCAGCCAGTTTTCATACATGTTATAATCAATACCGGCTTTTATATATGAGCCTTTACTGGTAATGTCAAGATAATCTGTCGCATTGTTTTTTTCCTCAAAACCAATTTCCCCAGCAACGTAAAGGTCTTTTTTTAGGCGATAATCACCCTGAATTTCAAAACCAGCATAATTATCATCAAGAGAAGACCGTATGAGTTTTCCAATATCACCACCAACCCTAAGGCCATATTTGAGTTTTACCCTAGTTGTATCCGCTGAAACGCTTGCAATACTGTCATTTTGGGCGCTAACAGAAACATTTAGTAGTATAAATGCCAAAAGGCTGCTAATGCGTAATATTGAAGTGCGTTGTTGTTTCATCTTCTACAGATTGGTTATCGGTTAAAGGCTGTCTGGAAAGCATCCAGTTATCGCCGTCTGGTTCAATGGTGAGGGTTACGTTTTTAAAAATAGTTTTATATCCACAAGCTCGAGATACAAAAACTTGCTCCCGGCTGTAATTTATGGTTATGACGTCTTGGTTGCCATCAACGAAATCGTCACTACTGTCGTCAGGCGTGCCATTGTCATTAACGTCGGCTTCTTTAAAAACGACAAATTGGGTAGAGTTTTCGGTGGTTTTCAGCGGGAGTAAAAGTGTTGAGGCACTGACAAAATTATAATCATCTAAAATATTTTCGTTTCCTACACCTGCAACGACAATGTCGAAAACATTTTTTTTGTTGTCGGAGTTGTTGGCATCTAAAAAATCGATGACCAAGCGCGGTGTAGTCGGCGTGCTTTCTGGGCAAATATCATCACGTTCACAACTAATTGACATTACAACTATCAATAGCACCGGAATGAATAGAATTTTAAAGTATTTCATTTTATTAGAAATAGATTCCGAGTTTATCGGAATAGTATTTTGTTTATTACTGATTATCGGCGTTCTAAAAGCACGACGTTTTCAACATGAAACGTTTGAGGGAACATATCAACAGCTTGTGTTTTTGCCACTTTGTACTGACCGTCCATTAACGCTAAATCGCGTGCCTGGGTGGCGCTATTGCAACTCACGTATACAACGCGTTTAGGTGCTATGTTCAATATTTGTTGAACCACATCTTTGTGCATGCCATCTCTTGGTGGATCGGTAATTATAACGTCAGGTTGGCCATGCTTATTAATAAATTCGCTGTTAAACACATGTTTCATATCGCCCACAAAGAAATCAACGTTGTTAATGTTGTTTAATTGTGCATTTTCTTTGGCAGCAGCGATAGCATCGGGTACGGCTTCAACACCAACTACTTTTTTAGCCTTTTTAGCTACAAATTGGGCAATGGTGCCTGTTCCCGTGTACAAATCGTAAACCAGTTCGTTTCCGGTTAAACCGGCAAAATCTCTTGTAATTTTATAAAGCTCGTAAGCTTGTTCAGAATTGGTTTGGTAAAACGATTTCGCGTTAATTTTAAATTTTAGCCCTTCCATTTCTTCAAAAATATGGTCGTTGCCATTATAGCAAATCACATCTTGGTCGTAAATGGTGTCGTTGCCTTTGCTATTTATAACATAAAGCAATGAGGTAATCTGCGGGAATTTTTCAGATATAAAATCAAGTAATAGCTCACGTTTAGCTGTGTCGCTTTTAAAAAACTGAATGAGTACCATAACATCACCCGTTGTAGATGTTCGAATCATCATAGTACGCAGCAACCCGGTTTGGTTACGGGTGTTGAAAAATTCCAAATCGTTTTCAACGGCAAATCGCTTTACAGCATTTCTTATGGCGTTGGATGGATCTTCTTGTAAATGACATTTCTTCACATCTAGAATTTTATCCCACATTCCCGGAATATGAAAACCCAGTGCATTTTTGTCACCTAAATCTTTATCAGATTGAATTTCATCAAGGGTCAGCCAACGGCTGTCACTAAATGAAAATTCCATTTTATTTCTGTAGAAATATTGTTTCTCAGATCCTAGAATAGGGGTGACCTCTGGGAGCTCAATGTGACCAATACGTGTTAAATTATTGGTTACTTCTTTTTGCTTATAATACAATTGCTGCCCATAGGTCATGTTTTGCCATTTGCATCCGCCGCAAGTACCAAAATGTTCACAAACGGGTTCTGTACGCTTATCGGAATGCTCATGAAAAACGGTGGCTTTACCTTCGTAATAAGATTTTCGCTTTTTAAAGGTTTGTATATCTACCACATCGCCTGGTACGGCATTAGATAAAAAAATCACTTTGCCATCTGGGGCCTTGGCAATGGTTTTTCCTTTGGCGCCAGCATCAATGACTTCTATATTTTCAAAAATTATCTTTTTGGTTTTTTTTCTAGACATGCTGCAAAAGTAATGAAAGGATTTACTATTTACGATTAACGAATTATGATTTTTTTGAGTAATTCAACAGTCCATTAAAATTAGACAATCGTCAAAACATTTTATCAAGAACGTAATATTTACTAATTTGCAGCTTCTTAAGGATGATTTCTCTCCCACGCTGCTTTTTCGTCCCGATAATTATTGGGATTCCGAAAGAATAAAGGTATAGAAGGAATGGTTATTTTATCAATTCAAAATTATTTTAAAATGGCTGTTTTAGACCAATTAACTTCGCAACAAGCGATAGATTTAGAAAACAAATACGGTGCTCACAATTACCATCCATTACCCGTTGTACTTGCCAAAGGCGAAGGTGTATATGTTTGGGATGTAGAAGGCAAAAAATATTACGATTTTTTATCGGCTTATTCGGCCGTAAACCAAGGGCACTGTCACCCAAAGATTGTGGGAGCCATGACGCAACAAGCCCAAACGCTCACATTAACCTCCCGTGCATTTTATAACGATATCTTGGGTAAGTTTGAGAAGTTCGCCTGCGAATTTTTCGGTTTTGATAAGTTATTGCCCATGAACACGGGTGCTGAGGCCGTGGAAACCGCATTGAAAATTTGTAGAAAATGGGCTTATGAAGTAAAAGGAATTGATGAAAATGAGGCTGAAATTATAGTTTGTGAAAATAATTTTCATGGCCGAACTACTACTATTATTTCATTTTCAAACGATTCAGTGGCTCGAAAGAATTTTGGTCCATATACTAAAGGTTTCATAAAAATTGAATACGATAATTTAGAAGCCTTAGAGATTACGCTGAAAAATAATCCTAATGTAGCTGGTTTTTTGGTAGAGCCCATTCAGGGTGAAGCAGGCGTATATGTGCCGAGTGACGATTACCTCATAAAAGCAAAAGCGCTTTGTGAAAAATACAACGTTTTGTTTATTGCAGACGAAGTACAAACCGGTATCGCACGTACGGGTCGGTTATTGGCCTCTTGCGGTAATTGCTCTTGTGAGCATAAAAATTGCTCCACGGCTCCAGAAGTAAAACCCGATATTTTGATATTAGGAAAAGCTATTAGTGGTGGTGTTTATCCCGTATCGGCCGTTTTGGCCAACAATGGTATCATGAATGTTATTAAACCTGGTAATCACGGCAGTACCTTTGGAGGGAACCCAGTTGCAGCAGCCGTTGCCATGGCTGCATTAGAAGTTGTTCGTGACGAAAATTTGGCTGAAAATGCTCAGGTTTTAGGAGAACTTTTTAGAGGTGAAATGAGCAAGTATATTGAAACGAGCAATATCGTTAATTTGGTTAGGGGCAAAGGTTTGCTTAATGCCATAGTTATTGATGACGATGAAGACAGTGATAAAGCATGGAATATTTGTTTGGCCTTACGCGATAACGGACTTTTAGCAAAACCTACCCATGGCAATATTATTCGTTTTGCACCACCTTTAGTCATGAATGAAGAACAAATGTTGGATTGTGTCGATATCATTACAAAAACATTAAAGTCATTTGAAGAATAGATTCAACGTCGTCAAGAATAAATAGAGTGAGAGCATTATTTTGGTGCTCTTATTTTTTGGGTTATTGTGTCGTTTATAAAATCGTTCGTCGAGCAAAAATAACACCGTAATATTTTTTAATTAAACATATTGCATGTTGCAATTTTAAAAACTGATTTATGCAAAAACGTTTTTCGGGTGTCGTAGTACCCATGGTTACTCCTTTGAATGCTGATTTTACGGTAGATGTTTTGGCTGTTGAAAAGATAGTGAAACGTTTTTCTGAAAATAGTATACATCCGTTGGTTTTAGGTACTACAGGTGAATCGAGTTCAATAAATGAAGAGGAGAGCCTTAAATTAGTTGAAGCTGCTGTTAAAGCAAAAGGTGAAGGTCAGTGTATTTATGCTGGATTGGTTGGAAACCAAGTGGACGATTTGATTTTACGTGGACAAAAATATATAGATTTAGGTGCCGATTGTGTGGTCGCTACTTTGCCATCGTATTATGGGTTAGCGCCGCAGCAAATGACCTTGTTTTATACAACCTTGGCTGATAGTATTTCGGGGCCTGTTATGATGTATAATATTAAGGCTACCACCCAAATGTCTATCCCTCTAGAAGTAGTTGAAGCTTTATCTCACCACGATAATATTTGGGGTTTAAAGGATTCTGAACGCGATGTAGAACGCATGCAAATTTGTATTGACCGTTACGGAAATAACGAAAGTTTTTCGTTTTTCTGCGGATGGGGTGCTCAAAGTTTCGGAAGCCTAAAAATGGGTGCTGATGGTATTGTGCCGAGTACAGGAAATTATGTGCCTGAGATGTATAAAAAATTATATAAAGCGGCTTTAAATGCCGATTGGGCTGAATGTGAAAAATGGCAAAAAGAAACCGATGCCGTAGCGCAACAATACCAAAAAGATAGAACTTTAGGAGAGTCTTTAGCCGTTTTAAAGGCATTGATGAAAGAAAAAGGACTTTGCAATAAAACCATGATGCCACCATTAACCGAGGTGGATTAAACACTTACCAACTAATCTAAATTATTATGCTTAACATTCACTGGATTGATATTGTTATTGTCGTTATTTCCGTAGCTTTTACCTTGGGTGCCGGGTTTTACTTTGCACATCGCCAAAAGAGTTCCGATCAATATTTTGCGGGAAGTAAAAACATTCCGGCTTGGGCAATTGGTATTTCCATATTTGCCACTTTAATTAGTAGTGTTACCTTTTTGGCGTACCCTGCTGCAGCTTATAAATCCAACTGGATATTATTGGTTCAGGGATTAATGGTACCTATAGTTCTAATTGGGCTCATTTGGGTTATTGTCCCCTTATTTAGAAAAGTAATTCGTTTAAGTACCTACGAATATTTTGAACGTCGTTTCAGCCCGTTTGCCCGCATGTATAGTTCTATTGCGTTTATTTTAACGCATTTTTCAAAAATGGGAACCGTACTTTATTTAGTGAGCTTAGCTTTAGCAACACTAACCGGAATTGATGTTACAACGTACATAATTTGTTTAACCATAGTTATTTTGCTTCTTACACTATTGGGTGGTATTGAAGCGGTAATTTGGATGGATGTAATTCAAGGATTTCTGCTTATTGGAGGTGGACTATTCTGTATTGGGGTATTATTATTTAGAGCCGAAGGAGGTCCTAGTTTTATGATAAATGAAGCCTTTGCGATGAAAAAGATAGATTTCGGTCCATATGATTTCACGTTTACTGAACTTACATTTTGGGTATTGGTTATTAATGGGGCATTTTATGCTTTACAAAAATACGGAACAGACCAAACCATCGTACAGCGTTATTTGACTGCAAAAACGGATAAAGATGCTAAAAAGGCAGCTTACATTGGGGTTTTGGCCAGTGTGCCAGTTTGGGCCTTATTTATGTTAATTGGTTCGCTTTTGTTTGTTTTTTATCATTCAGGTGGAGCTGTTTTGCCTGAAGGATTAAAGGCCGATCAAGTATTCACATATTTTATAGGAACCGAATTGCCTGTGGGGGCTGTAGGTTTGGTTCTTGCCGCACTTATCGCTGCGGCAGTATCTAGTTTAGACTCTGATATGAACTGTTTAGCGGCCATTGGTGTTGAAGATTTTTATCAACGTTTCAATCCAGATTGTACTGACAAACAACGCTTAATGGTTGGCCGTTTGCTGGTATTGTTTTCAGGAATTGCCATGTCTATCGTAGCCTTGCTTTATGCGGCTTGGGACGGACAAGGTGTTTTGGGTGTAGTTTTTAAATTATACGCCATATTTTCAGCAGGTATAGTGGGGATTTTTATGTTAGGACTTTTTTCTAGAAAAGCGAACAGACAAGGTTTGCATATTGGTATTTTTGCTTGTATATTGTTTACGGCTTATGCCATTTTAACCACAACCGAAATCAATGGTTCTTTAATACTTGATTTTGGCAATCTTAATTTCCCGCACCACAAATACATGTTGGGTGTTTATAGCCATTTAATTGTATTGGTTGTGGGCTATGTGGCGAGTTTATTTTTCAAATCGGAGCCTGTAAAGGACGAATTGACTATTTATGGTTACCTTAAATTAAAAGAAAAAACTAATAATTAAATATTTTAAATGAATTCAATTACGCTCTTGCAGCCACAAAAAATCGTGTTTGGTGAAAATACAATCAATGAGCTTGCAACTGATGCTATTTTAGAAGGTTCAAAACGGATTTTGTTCTTGGTGGCCACACCAATTTTGAATGCAGTTGAGCACACAGTAAAAAGCCTTCAAATTAATAACAAGGAAGTTAACCTAGTTGAATACAGGTTTGTTGGGGAGCCTACTTTTGCGCAATTCAATCAACTATTGGAAAATCATCAGGCATTCAATCCAGATTGTGTAATTGGTGTAGGAGGGGGCAGCGTTTTAGATTGCGCTAAGTTATTAGCGGCATTGATTAACAATACACAAAAACTGGAAGATGTTGTTGGTATCGGATTTTTAAAAGCAAGGGACATAAAACTGATTTGCGTTCCTACAACCTCTGGTACTGGTAGTGAAGTATCACCTAACGCTATTTTGTTAAATGAAGAAACCCAAGCCAAAAGTGGTATTATCAGTCCGTTTTTGGTACCGGATGCTTGTTATCTAGACCCGGTTTTAACCGTTAGTCTACCCCCCAAGTTAACGGCCGAAACAGGCATTGATGCCTTGTCACATTGTGTTGAAGCTTATACCAATAAATTTGCCCATCCAGCGGTCGATACGTATGCTTTAAGAGGTATTCAACTGATATCTGATAATATTCAAAAAGCATATGAAAACGGAAACGATATAGAGGCCCGTTCGGCTTTATTATTGGGTTCAATGTATGGAGGCCTTTGTTTGGGGCCTGTAAATACATCAGCAGTGCATGCCCTTTCTTACGGATTAGGTGGCAAGTTTCATGTGGCTCATGGATTGTCAAATGCCATTTTAATGCCCGAAGTACTTCGATTTAACTTATCGGCAAATCCGAAAAGACACGCCGAAGTCGCCCGAGCATTAGGAATTACATGGAATGGAAAAGATGAACACATTGCTTCCATAGGTATCGAAAAAATTGAAGCGCTTTCAAAAGCGTGTGGAATTCCTCAGAAATTATCAGAAATCGGCATAACCGAAGATGTAGTTCCAGAATTGGCAGATATTGCCATGAAAGTAACGCGTTTACTCAAAAATAACCCTCGGGAAGTCACAAGAGAAGATGCCATAAATATTTATAAAAAATTATTATAGGATGAAACCAAAAATTGGAATATCCATGGGGGATCCTGCCGGAATAGGTCCTGAGATTATTATAAAAACATTAGCTTTAAAAGATGTTTATAAGTGTTGTAGCCCAATGGTTGTTGGCGATGCCCAAACGATGCAAAACGAAGTAAATGCATTAAAATCTTCATTAAAAATCAACAGTATTCAAAATGTAGAGGATGCTAAGTTTGAATGTGGAATTATTGATGTTTTCGATTTGACCAACGTTGACAATAGTGCTTTGAAGCCAGGGGTTGTTACAGCTATGGCTGGAAAAGCAGCTTTTGAAGCCGTAATTAAAAATATAGAATTGGCTATGAATAATAAAATTGATGCCACTGTTACGGCGCCAATTAATAAAGAATCTATTCATAAAGCTGGGCACAAATATTCAGGGCATACCGAAATATATGCTGACTATACGAACACCAAAAAATTCGCTATGCTTTTGGCTGATGAAAATTTCAGGGTCATTCATACCAGTACCCACGTGTCATTGCGTCAAGCGTGTGATTTATGTAAAAAAGACCGTGTTTTTGAAGTTATTACACTTCTTGATGATGCCTGTAAAAAGTTCGGGATTGCTAAACCGCGTATTGCAGTTGCAGGATTAAATCCACACGCTGGAGAAAATCAATTGTTTGGTGATGAAGAAGTTGAAGAGATTATTCCAGCGATGGAAGAGGCTAGAAAGTTAGGAATTGATGCCCAAGGGCCATTTCCGCCAGATACCATGTTTGTAAAAGCAGTTCAAGGTAAGTTTGATGGCTGCGTGGCCATGTACCACGACCAAGGTCATATTCCGTTTAAGTTGGAAGGTTTTAAATGGGATAACGAAAAGGAAACCATGAAAAGTGTAAAAGGGGTCAATATCACTTTAGGTTTACCAATAATAAGAACATCGGTAGATCACGGAACAGCTTTTGAAATAGCAGGGCAAGGCATAGCTTCTGCCGATGCGATGCTCGTTGCTATTGATTATGCTATTGTTATGGCAAAACACAAAGCGCAATGATAACAGTGATTGCTGATGATTTAACTGGGGCGGCAGAAATAGCAGGAGTTTGTATTGGTTATGGCATTGACGTTTCATTTGGAATAGGCGCTATACCAAAACAGTTATCGCAAGTCGTTATTGTGGCAACCGATTCTCGTTCATTAACCGAAGAAGAAGCCTATCAACAGCATCAGCAATTAGCACGTAAAGTTTTTAAAAAAAATGCCCATCAAGTAGTATATAAAAAATGTGATTCTGTTTTACGCGGGCATGTTTTAACCGAATTATTGGCTTTGATGAGCGCTTCTGGTAAAAAATTGGTTTTGTTGCAGCCTGCAAATCCCAAGGGGCAGCGTTGCATTAAAAATGGTGTTTATTTTATAAATGATAAAAAAATTGAAAATACTGGGTTTTTAACCGATCCTGATTTTCCAGCCAATGTGTCTTCAATAAAAGAAATGCTTTTAAGCAGAACTTCGGAAAAAGATGTTTTACTAATACAAACTGGCTGTCCGGAGCATATTTCTTCTGAGGGAATTTATATTCCTGATGTTCAAAGCGAAGCCCAATTAGCCGGAAATTTAAAACTTTACAATGAGAATGTTTTAATTGGTGGAAGTGCCGCATTTTTCGAACAGTTTTTAAAGAAGTTAAACCTAACCTCAACAAAAAAGAAATTCAAGACAATTCATTTTAATCAAGATTTTGTGTTGGTTTCGGGAAGTACACACCCCGAAAGTTTGGCTTATGCCATGACTTTGGAAAAAAAAGGGTGTCCGCTGGTGACTTTTCCAAACCATTTATTAATGGAAACTATTAGCGATAACGATTTGGTTAAATTTACAGAAGAAATTGTCCAAATTTATAGTCAGAATAGGAAGCTTATTGTTAGAATTTCAGATAAGAATATTCAGTTTAAAAATAGCTCAAAGGTCCTGAAAAATAGGTTGAGTTTGGTTTTACAGCAGCTTCTTACTGAAATTAATTTTAAGGAATTATTTATTGAAGGTGGCGCCACCGCTTACGATATTCTAAAAAAATTAAACTGGAACGCCTTTACCCCTAAAGAAACGTTGGCCGAAGGTGTGGTTCGTATGGCATATAATTTAGATAAAAGCAAACACATAACCTTAAAACCAGGTAGTTATAAATGGCCAGAAAGGCTTTTAAACTAATAGTTTTATAATTTATAAAAATAGAATAGTTAATGAAAATATTAAAAGGAATAGCTTGGAACCATACACGCGGCTTTACATCAGTAGTGGCTACGGCACAACGGTTTGAAGAGCTATATCCTGATGTTAGGATTGTTTGGGAAAAGCGTTCACTTCAGGCATTTGCTGATGCTACTTTAAGCGAATTAACAGCAAATTACGATTTATTGATTATGGACAATCCGCATGTTTCAATCGCCGCAAGAGACAAAGTGCTTTTACCTTTTGATGATTATTTGAGTGCAGATTTCTTAAAAGAATTAGCTGAAAACAGCGTAGGAAAATCGAATGATAGTTATAATGTAAATGGTCAACAATGGACTTTGGCAACAGATGCGGCTACACCCATAGCCACTTGGCGTGAGGATTTGGTGCAACAACAATACATAAAGGTTCCAAAAACTTGGAAGGAATTGATGGAGCTGGCTAAAACTGGAAAGGTAGGTTTCGCATCCATCCCCATTGATACCTTGATGCATCACTACATGATGTGCATAGCTTTGGGTGGAAATGTATTTGACAGTAAAACTGAAGTAGCGCCTCAAGAGGTTATGATTGATGCCGTTAAAACCTATAAAGAATTGGTAGACTTAGTACCGTCTTATTGTCTGGAAATGAATCCAATAAAGATGGCTGAGCACATGACGCGCACTAATGAGATAGTTTATAGTCCATTCAATTATGGTTACTCCAACTATTCGAAAAAAAATTATGCCGACCACTGTTTAAAGGCCGGAGGTTTGGTGACCTTCAATGGACAAAGATTACGCTCAACACTGGGTGGAGCTGGTATTGCTGTATCAGCCAAAACCGAACATGCCGAGGCAGCTATGAAATATGCTGAATTTACCGCTTCGGAGAAAATACAATCCGGATTGTATTTTGAATTTGGAGGACAACCGGGGCACCGAAGATCATGGTTGAGCGACGAAGTAAACAGCCAATGTAAAAACTTTTTTAAAGACACATTGCAAACGCTTGATGAGGCTACCATGCGTCCGCAATACTATGGTTATATGCATTTTCAAGATGAAGCTAGTCCTGTTATTCATGAAGCAGTTTCAGGAAAAATAAGTATTGAATCTGCAGTTGATAAAATGAATTCAATTTATAAAGAATCTTTAACGCATTAAATAAATGGAAAAGCCATTAGAAGGCTTATTGGTACTAGAGTTTTCACAGTTTTTGGCGGGGCCATCAGCTGGATTGAAATTGGCTGATTTGGGCGCGCGCGTTATTAAAATTGAGCGTCCAGTAAAAGGTGAAGCGTGCCGACAATTAAGCATTAAAGATTTATTTGTTGACGATAGCAGTATGTTATTCCATACTATAAACCGAAATAAGGAGTCTTATGCAGCCAATCTGAAAGACCCTGACGATTTATCGAAAGTTAAAAAACTCATTGCCAAGGCTGATGTGATGACGCATAACTTTCGTCCAGGCGTTATGGAAAAAATAGGTTTGACCTTTGAAGATGTGTTAGGTATCAATCCCCAGATAATTTATGGAGTTATCACTGGCTACGGAACCGATGGCCCATGGGCGAAAAAACCCGGTCAGGATTTGTTGGTACAGTCGCTATCTGGATTGACTTGGCTAAGCGGTAAAAGTAGTCAAGGACCTGTGCCATTTGGTTTGGCAGTAGCCGATTTAATGTGTGGCAACCATTTTGTTCAAGGTGTTTTGGCGGCATTATTAAAACGTGCTAAAACCAGAAAAGGTGTTTTGGTTGAAGTTAGTTTACTAGAGTCTATTTTAGACGTTCAGTTTGAAGCGCTTACTATATTTTTGAATAACGGCGGAAAATTGGCTGATAGAGGCAATGTACGTGGAAGTGCCCATGCTTTTTTAAGTGCTCCCTACGGCATTTACGAAACCAATGATGGTTACTTGGCTTTAGCCATGGGCGATTTACTGTTAATGGGTGAGGTTTTAGAGGTAGATTTAGGTAAATATTCTGCAAGAAAAACATGGTTCCGTTCTCGTGCGGCCATTAGAAAAATATTAAGTAAAAAGATTATCACAAAAAGTTCAGACCATTGGATAAAGGTTTTAAGAGAGAAAGGACTTTGGTGTGAAAAAGTATTAAATTATGATGATTTAAACCATCAGCCGTTTATGGCAGATTTGCAATTACAGCAAAAGGTCACCAATTCAAAAGGTGAAACCATATTTACTACGCGAAGTCCTATTCAAATTGATGGAGAAATCATTTTAGAAGATAAAGCCGCTCCGCAGGTTGGAGAAGATAATTTAGCAATTAACGAACAATTTTTAAAAGACTAAATGAAGCCGTTAGAAGATTATTTAATAATAGATTTTAGCCAGTTTCTCTCTGGTCCATCCGCGAGTTTACGCTTGGCTGATTTGGGTGCGCGCGTCATAAAAATTGAAAAACCAGGAACAGGTGATATTTGCCGAACACTTTATACTTCAGATTTAATAATGAACGGTGAATCGTCCATATTTCATACCATCAACAGAAATAAAGAATCGTTTGCTGCTGATTTTAAAAATACCGAAGATTTAGAAAAAATAAAGATTCTAATTAAGAAAGCCGATGTCGTAATGCATAACTTTCGTCCGGGCGTAATGGAGCGTGTTGGGTTAAGTTATGATGATGTAAAAGAGATTAACCCCAAAGTGGTTTATGCAGAAATTTCAGGTTACGGAAATCACGCGGACTTAGTAGATAAACCTGGTCAAGATTTACTTTTACAATCTTTAACTGCTTTAACTTGGCTCACTGGAAATCAAAATGACGGTCCGGTACCTATGGGGCTTTCTATTGTTGATATGTTGGCTGGCGCTCATTTAGCGCAAGGTATTTTAGCGGGTTTATACAGAAAAACAGTAAAAGATACAGGTGCTTTGGTTCAGGTAAGTATGCTTGAGTCGGCAATCGATTTTCAATTTGAAACCATAACCACGTTTTTTAACGACGGAGGTGAACTTCCCGAAAGGACCAAAAGTAACAATGCACATGCCTATTTAGGGGCACCCTATGGTATTTACAAAACCAAGGATGGGTTTTTGGCATTGGCCATGGGGTCTATTCCTGTTTTGTCCGAACTGTTAAAGTGTGATGAATTGCTTAAATTTCCTGAAAATAAATTTGACCAACGGGATAAAATAAAAAAAGTATTGGCAAAACACCTTAAAACACAAACTACCGATTTTTGGTTGGCTATTCTAGAACCTGCCGATATTTGGTGTGCTAAGGTGTTGAATTATCAAGAACTTTTTCAAGAAGAAGGTTTTAAGGTTTTAGATTTTGTTCAGAAAGTAGCCATGGGCGATGGGTATTCATACGAAACAACCCGGTGCCCAATAAAAATAGATGGTAAAATCTTTACTTCAAAAAAGGCATCACCGAAATTGGGAGAGCATAACGAAAAAATTACAATGGAATTTATAAACTAATAAGTCATGGGAAAATTTAGAATAGCGGTTAGAAAGTTTGAGCCTTTTGAAAATACCTTAAAAAAGCTTTGGGATGCCTTCTGTTTAGAAAACAACCAAAACATTGAGGTAGAAATGATTCCGATGGAGCTTCACGAATTGTATGAAGAAATAATAACCAAAAAAGGATTGCAAAATGGCGATTGGGATGTAGCCCACATTAATACCGATTGGATTTTAGATGCTGTTAATGCAAATGCTGTTGAAAACCTTTCTCCCTTAATCGCTCAAGACCCGCCCCAAGATTTCCCCGAAGGATGGCATAATTCACTGCTTCATTTACAGGAAATGAATGGTAATATTTATGGATTACCATTTCATGATGGTCCAGAATGCCTGATTTACAGAAAGGACTTGTTTGAAGATGCTTCTGAAAAAACAAACTTTAAGAATCAATATGGTTATGACTTAACCCCCCCTAAAACTTGGCAGGAATTCACTCAAATAGCAGAATTTTTCAACAGACCCGACGAAAATCTTTATGGTTGTGTTTTTGCCAATTACCCAGATGCACATAACATGGTTTTCGACTTTTCATTACAACTTTGGACGCGTGGAGGATCGTTGTTAGATTCTAATAAAAATATAAACATAAATACTCCTGAGGCCATTAAAGCTTTAGAATTTTATAGAGCCATCGTTAAAAATGAAAAAACCACCCATCCTGGATCTGAAGATTTTGAGTCGATTGAAGCAGGTATGACATTTGCCAAAGGGGAGGCTGCTATGGCCATTAACTGGTTTGGTTTTGCCTCTATGTGCGAAGTAATTGAAGCCTCTAAGGTTAAAGGAAAAGTAGATATTGCTGAGTTGCCACATAATGAAGACTGTAATTCAGCATCGCTTAATGTATATTGGCTTTATAGCATTGGTTCTGGTAGTAAAAACAAAACCTTGGCCTACGATTTCTTGAGATTCGCTACAAGACCTGAAAGTGATAAATTATTGACCAATGAAGGTGGTATTGGGTGCAGAAAATCAACTTGGAATGATTCTGAAATAAATAAAACCATACCGTATTACCATAAATTGGGGATGCTGCATGAAAATGCTTTAACGTTACCGCAAACACCGGTTTGGCCAAAAGTGGCAGAGCTTATTGATAAAATGGTTTTGCAGGCTATAACTAGTCATGTGCCTACCCCGTTACTGTTAAAAACTACGCAAAATCAAATTCAAGAGGTTTTTGAGTACAAACCGCTACTTCCGGAAACAGAGCAACCCATAATTATAGTTGGAGCCAGTGGCATAGTAAAAGATGCGCATTTACCTGCTTATAAAATGGCGGGGTTTAAGGTATATGGTATAACAAACCGAACCGTTTCTAAAGCTAATAAAATGGCTGAAGACCATGGGATTCCTTATGTATTTAAAAATGTTGCCGATGCAGTGAAGAATGCGCCAGATAATGCGGTTTACGACATTACTGTTTTACCAGACCAATATGTAGAAATATTAGAGCTATTACCCGATGGAGCGGCAGTACTTATACAAAAACCAATGGGTAACGATTATAAGCAGGCTAAGGAGATTGTTGAAGTCTGCGAACGAAAAAACTTGGTTGCAGCTATTAATTTCCAGTTACGCTTTGCTTCATTTGTTAGTGCTGCTAGGAATATGATTGATAAAGGTTTAATAGGTGATTTGTATGATATGGAGTTTAAGGTTACCGTAAAAACACCTTGGGAACTTTTTCCGGTAATCAAAAAACATCCACGCTTAGAAATCCTTTTTCATAGTGTGCATTATATCGATTGCATCCGTTCGTTTTTGGGTAATCCAGAACGTGTTATGGCACGCACTACGAAGCATCCGTTAAAGGATTTATCCTCTTGTCGTTCAACTATTATAATGGATTATGGTGATAATATTAGCGTGAAAATCAATACCAATCACGACCACGATTTTAGTACAAGAAATCAAGAAAGTTATATCAAATGGGAAGGAACTAAAGGAGCCATCAAAGCCAAAATGGGCCTTTTAATGAATTATCCAGACGGATTACCGGATACCTTTGAATATGTTATAAGTGAAGAAGGTAAAGAACTAGAATGGAAAACACTTGAATTGGAAGGGTCATGGTTTCCAGAAGCCTTTATCGGTACCATGTCTAACTTGATGCGTTTCAAAGAGGGAACGGATAAAGAACTTTATACAAGTGTTCAGGATGTTTTAGATACCATGAAAGTTGTTGAAGCATGCTACATAAGCGATTCAAAAGGAGGAGTGTCACTTTCAGAATTATAAATAAAAAAATTAAATAGATAAAAAATATGTATTTCAAATCAATATTTTTCGAAGATTATAAATTAGACGACAAACGCATAACGCTTGGAAGAACAATAACTGAAACTGATTTTGTTGTACATGCCGGGCATACAGGTGATTTTTTTCCGCACCATATGGATGAAGAATGGTGTAAAACTCAATCTTTCGGACAGCGAATCGCTCATGGTACAATGATTTTTAGTATTGGAATAGGTTTAACCGCTTCGGAGATTAATCCAGAAGCCTTCTCAAAAGGCTATGACCGCATGCGTTTTGTGAAACCAGTACATATAGGTGATACTATTCATTCAGAAATTACAATCTCTGCTAAAGGAGATGCTAAAAGGCCTGAAATGGGAACGGTAACAGAACATGTGGAAATCATAAACCAAAAAGGAGAAGTAGTTTTGGTTTGTGATCATTTGCTCCTTGTAAAAAGAAAGTCATAAAATAGGCCAGTTAAATTTTTTAAACGAATATTAAATAAAAAAATAATAAAATGAGTTCACCAAATTCAATTCTAGGTACGTTTCTTCATGCCTTAGGAGGTGTTTCAGCGGCAAGTTGCTATTTGCCAAGTACTAAAACAAAAGGTTGGTCATGGAATACATATTGGTTAACTCAGTCGCTTTTTGCCTGGATGGTGGTACCTTTGCTTTTGGCATGGATTACGGTACCTAATTTTTTTTCCATAATAACAGAAGCGCCTTCAAAACCATTTTGGATGGCATTTTTGTTAGGAGGTATCTATGGTTTTGGAGGTATGTCTTTTGGAAAAGCTATTAACCATATAGGTTATTCTTTAACTTATACATTAGCCATTGGTATTTCTGCAGTTGTTGGAACCATAATGCCACTAGTCGTTTTTGGTGGTTTGGGTGATTTTTTCAACAAACCTGGTGGCACTATTGTTCTTTTGGGAATGTTGTTATCTATTTTAGGCGTTGCTATTTGCGGTTGGGCAGGGTTTAAAAAGGAGAAAGACTTAGCTAAAGAAAAGCTCAATAAAACTGGTTTCAACATGATGCTTGGGCTGGCATTAACCATTGTTGCAGGTGTGCTTTCTGGTGTTTTTAATTTGTCACTAGAATACGGGCAGCCCATTGCAGACATGGCGGCAGAAAATGGGGCTGGGCATTTTGAAGGAAATGCTAAACTAGTAGTATCTACATTTGGCTGTTTTGTCGTGAACTTTATTTGGTATGTTATAGCAGGGTATAAACAAAAAACACTAAAGGAATTTCTACCCAATAAAGATGAAAATGATAAAACTAATAATAGACTTTTAAAGAACTGGTTGCTTTCATCACTAACAGGAACTTTATGGTGCATGCAGTTTTTCTTTTATGGCTTAGGTCACGTAAGAATGGGCGATTACCAGTTTGCAAGTTGGGTATTGCACATGTCGATGCTTATTTTCTTTAGTTACATTGTTGGGGTGATTATGAAAGAATGGAAAAATGTTAAAAAGCAAACTTACATAGTATTAATTATTGGGTTGGTTATTTTAATTTTATCGTTTTGCATAACGAGCTATGGTAGCTATTAATCAATTCTGAGCATTTATGACCTTTTTAAAGTTAAAATGATGCGGTTAGGTAAAAATCACCTTTAAATTATTTTTAATTCATTAATTAAACCTTTTTACCTCAAAACAGTCATATTTAACATCTTTTAATTTGAGCGTAGTGTTTTTTGTGATATTTTTGTGTAATCGATTGCATTATTTTTAGTTAGTGAAAAATTTAACCACTGGAATTGTAGGAGTTTTTATTTGCTTGTGTTTGCTTTTAGGATGTAAAAACCTAAAAGAAACTAAGCAAAGTGAAACAGGTGTGCAATGGATTCTGCCTGATTTTTTAGGAGAAAATTCAAAAGCGCTTAAGATTAGTGGAAATCCACAACTAACAGATTCTCCTTATGGTAAAGTCGTTTATTTTGATGGTGAAGATGATGCGTTTTTTCTTGACTTAAACCCATTAGAGTCCTTTAATGAATTTACTATAGAAATGATTTTCAAGCCGGCCATAGATGGTGATTTTGAACAGCGTATTGTTCATATAGGCGAAGTGTCTGGCGATAGGATGTTGTTAGAAATTCGCGCAATAGATGGGCTGTGGTATTTTGATGGTTTTGTGGCTTCAAAAGAAAATAAAAAAGCATTGATAGATTCAACCTTAATCCACCCTTTGGCTAAATGGTATCACGTTGCATTTGTGGTTACTCCAAACAGCCTAAGTACTTACGTTAATCGAAAAAAAGAGTTGCATGAAACTTTTAAGTTTCAGTCTATTCAAACAGGAAAATCGTCTTTAGGAGTCCGTTTAAACAAGCGTTCTTGGTTTAAAGGAAGCATTTATAAAGTAAAAATAACACCGAAAGAATTGAGGCCAAATGAGTTTATTGATTTAAAGTCATAAAATACCACTAAATATTAATGAAACATTTTCACCATTTACTGTTCTTTATTTCGATTCTATGTTTGGAATGGTCAGTTGCTGCGCAATCTAAAATCTCAAAAGAGAAGGTTTTAGAAACGATGTACAAAGCAACAGAGTTTATGGTGGAAGAAGTTAGTTATAATGGCGGTTATGTTTGGTATTATATGCCTGACTTATCAAGGCAGTGGGGTGAAATGGAAGCTTATAAAACCATGGTTTGGCTTCAGCATCCTGGAACCATAAGTATGGGCCATGTGTTTTTAGATGCATACCGAGCAACGAGTGATGACTATTATTATAGTGCAGCGGAGAAAGCTGCTCGGGCAATCATTTGGGGGCAAAGCCATGAAGGAGGATGGAATTATATGATTGATTTTGCTGGAGACAGGTCTCTTAAAAAATGGTATAATACCATTGGAAAAAACGGTTGGCGACTTGAAGAGTTTCAGCATTATTATGGAAATTCAACCTTCGATGACGACGTTACCACTGATGCAGCGCGATTTTTATTGCGTATGTATCTAGAAAAAATGGACCCAACATATAAACCAGCGCTAGATAAGGCTATTCAATTTATTCTTAATAGTCAATATCCCAATGGGGGTTGGCCGCAACGCTATCCATTAAGAAACGATTTTGAAAAACAAGGTTTTCCAGATTATACATCGTTTTACACATTTAATGATGACGTGATTTGGGAAAACATTAGTTTCTTAAAGCAATGCTATCTAGTGTTAGGTGAGGAACGTTTTCTCGACCCTATATACAGAGGTATGGAGTTCTATAAAATTTCGCAAGACAGTTGTGGCGCTTGGGGGCAACAGGTTAACATGCAAATGAAAGCGGCAAGTGCAAGAACGTATGAGCCAGCAGCTTTCCTTCCTAGTGCTACCTGCGAAAACGCTTTGCTCTTAATTAAGTTTTATAAGCTTACAGGCAATAAAAATTTTCTCGAAGGAATTCCTAAAGCTATAAAATGGTTGGAGGACAATGAGCTTCCTGAAGAAAAACAAGAAGGACGTAGAACCCATCCCACTTTTGTAGATGCTGAAACCCATAAGCCTATATACGTACATCGAAAAGGTTCCAATGTGAAATTTGGACGCTACTATGTAGATGACAATGATAAAAATTTGCTGGCCCATTATTATGGTAAAGCTTACGTTCGTTTGGAAGAACTAAAAAGTGAATATAAAAAAGTCTTGACTTTGTCAAAAGAAGAGGTGGTAAAAGATTCACCGTTTACGCCCAAAAGTTTTAATTATGATGAAACACCTCAGAAATATTACGATTTAAATAGACATGCTTTCAATTTTGGAGTTGACGAATCTAGGGTTGAAGAGGTAATAAATGAAATTGATGATAAAAGTAGATGGCTTACCAACAGGGCTTACATAAGTAATCCGTATATTGGTGATGGAATAAAATCAGAGCCAACAATCGAATATGCAACAACACGTGTTGGGGATGAAACCGATACGTCGCCATATCCAAATACAACCAATCAAGAATATATTTCAACAGGAACGTATATCAGAAACATGAAACTCTTGATTAACTATATTAAACTAAAATAAATTAAATAATTATTGCAATGAAAATGAATTATTTCCCTAAATTATTAATAAACTGGTTTTCAAAACCATTTCTTTATCTGTTCTTATCCTTTTTTTCTACATGTTTTCTGGGGGTAATAGCCCAAAATCCAGTAGTAAAAATAGATTTTGACCAAGGAGGAAGACAAACATCTGAGGTAGGTGCCCCTGGTTACAAGCCATGGGTTGTCACAAGCACAACCACTATGATCGAAAACGGAATAACTTTTACCGTATCTAAATTTGGAAGTAACGGAGATGGAATAGGAACGAGTTGGTGGAAAGAGGGAATTCAAGACCCTAACAATGCCAAGTTGGTTGGAGACGGTGCTAAAGTAAGCGGTGGTACAGCGGACCAAGGAGGTCAGATAGAACTCCAGATTAGTGGATTAGAAACGGGAACACATTCGTTGCTTGTCTTTTTAAATCAAGTAAGTAGTGATGCCTTTTCATATAGCCCAATAGATATTTCTATAGATGGAAATTTGGTTGAGGATAATATTATACCAACAGTAAGGGCATTAACTCCTGCTAGTTCAGCTTCGGCTTATTTAACTTTTGATGCGACTTCTGGTAGCGATGTAGTTATTTTATTTTCAGCTGAAACTTCTGGGACTGAAGATGTGAAAAATGTATTGATTAATGGTTTTGAGCTAAATACACCAAACATCTTTTTTCAAGCAACCGATCCTATTCCAGCCCATAACAATGAGCATGTTGAATTATCTTCAGGAGGTGTTTTATTGGAATGGACACCAGCTGATAATGCGGCTTCACAGAATATATATTTTGGGACTGATGAAATGGCTGTTGAGGATGCTGATACTTCTTCTTCAGAATACATGGGCAATCAGGACTCTTCAGACAATGATTACCAAGTGAATGATTTGTACACAGGTGAAACATACTTTTGGCGTATAGATCAAATAACATCTGGCGGAGAGGTAACCAAAGGCAATGTATGGCGTTTTCGTCCAGCGCAATTGGCATTCCTTTCAGCAGAGGGCTATGGTCGTTTTGCTCGCGGTGGTCGCGGAGGCAAAGTTGTTGTTGTTACCAACCTTAATGATAGTGGAGCAGGAAGTTTAAGAGCAGCTGTTGAGAACGATATAGGACCTAGAACAATTGTTTTTAATGTGTCTGGGATTATAGAACTTAATTCTCGATTGGTTTGTAATACACCTTATATAACCATTGCAGGGCAAACAGCACCGGGTAAAGGCATTACAATTAAAGGAAGTTCTTTAGGTCTAGGAAGTCATGATATCGTTGTACAAAATATGAGGGTGCGATTAGGATATGACTGGAATGCTGACATGGGTGGCATGGGATTAAAAGGAGACCATAATATTATAGATCATTGTTCAATAAGTTGGACTGTTGACGAAGCTATTAGTTCTCGTGATGCTGGTAATGTGACCTTTCAGCGCTCTTTAGTTTCAGAAGCTTTAAATGCTGCTGATCACTTAAATTATCCTTCAGGAACAGAACATGGTTATGCCGCCTCCATAGGTGGTGGTGTAGGAAGCTTTCATCATAATTTATTGGCACATAACTATGGAAGAAACTGGAGTTTAGCAGGTGGATTAGATGGCGGTGGATTCTATAAAGGTTATTTGGATATTACCAATAATGTGGTTTACAACTGGGGGTCCAGAACTACCGATGGTGGAGCCAAAGAAGTTAACTTTGTTGGCAATTATTATAAACCAGGCCCAGGCATGCAATTGCAACGTTATGCGTTTACTATGGATCATGAGAATGTAGGGATGGGGATGCAGCGTGCCTTCTTTAATGGTAACAAAATGCCTGGTTATTTTGACGAAACCAACCAAGAGTACGGAAGAAGATCAAGAGACTCTAATGGTGCTAATACGCAGTACGAAACTTTTGTTAATGCAGAATTTTTTCCATCTTACGTCAATACACATACTGCAGATGAAGCTTATAAAATTGTATTGTCTGATGTAGGATGTACTCAGCCGGTTTTAGATGAACACGACCAAAGAATGATAACAGAAACTCTAGCCGGAACATATTCTGTTACGGGAAGTGTAACTGGAAAAAAAGGATTCCCTGATCGTGAAGCCGATTCTGGCGGGTATGAAAACTACCCATTTATAACTAGACCAAACGATTGGGATTCTGATAACGATGGCTTACCTAACTGGTATGAAAGCATTATTGGTACTAATCTAAACTCTTCGGCAGGTGATTTTTCGGATGCTAATAGCGATGCTAATATGGACGGCTATACCAATCTGGATTATTACCTGCAATGGATGTCTTTACCGCACTTCAGTACCGAGAGTGGTGAAATCATTAGCATTGATTTACAAGGATTGTCAAGAGGATTTGAAAACAGTCCAACGTATCAAATTTCTAACGTTATTAATGGTTCAACTAACTTAAATGCAAATATTTTAGAGTTCACGCCATCGGCAACTGGTTTGGGGTCTTTTGATTTTACGGTAACCGATTTAGAAGGTGATAGCATGACCAGAACCGTAAATATTGTTAATGGATTTGACCTAACTTTATCGATTGATGAAAAAAGAATAGAAGATTTAAAAGTTTGGCCAATACCAAATAAAGGTACTTTTTCAATCAGATTAAAAAGCGACTTTGATAAATCTGAATACAAAATATTTGATATCTTAGGAAAAGAAATTTCCAAAGGAATTATTGTAGGTAATGGTGTACATGAACTAAAAATTAAGACTAAAGGAGTATTTATTTTAAAGCTTATTGAGCCTAAATCAAAACAAATACTACATACCCAGAAAATAATAGTGCAATAAATAATAAGTATAAAGGCATTCTCATAAACGAATGCCTTTATATTTTAAAAAGAGAACAATAACTTATGAAAATCGAATGGGCGAAACATATAAAACCCTATGTTTTGTTACTGGTTATGGCATGTCCTTCCATAGCGTTTGTGCACTTTAAAACAACAAAAAATTCGCCAATTCACATAACTAAAAATGGTAAACTGGAATATAAAATTGAACCAAATGGCGACCGTGTTCCAGACTATTCTTATAGTGGTTATAAAGCTTCAGAGTCTGTAATTCCAAATGTGCCAATTAAAGTTGTCATTCCAGAGACACAAGATGACGCAACCTTATTGATACAATCGGCAATCGATTATGTTTCTGACTTGCCTTTAAATGAAAACGGATTTCGAGGAACAGTTCTATTAAAACGGGGTGTTTACAAAATTAATGGAAGTTTAAAAATCTCAAAAAGTGGTGTGGTTTTACGTGGTAGTGGCTCTGGGGAAAATGGGACAAAACTTTTAGCTACGGGAACAGATAGGGCGACACTAATACGAATCGCTGGTACCAACAACAGAGTTTTAAAAAAATCTGTTGAATTAGAAGAAAAGTACTTTCCCGTAAACACTTCCATATTAACTTTCTCTAATAAACATCCTTTTAATGTCGGAGATAAGGTTATTGTAAACCGACCATCGACTAAAGAATGGATTGAAAGCATTGGTGCCGATAAAATAGGTGCTTATGTAGATTATCCACTTACGGTTTGGGAACCTGGTGATTTCGATATTAATTGGGATAGGAAAGTCGTTGCCATTAGTGAAAATTCCATAACGCTTGATGTACCGTTAACCAATAGTTTGGACCCGAAATATGGAATTTCAACCGTTTCCAAATATAATTGGGATGGGCGAATAAATAATATTGGCATTGAAAACCTGCAATGTGTTTCAACCTTCGATAACTCTAACCAAAAGGATGAAAATCACCGTTGGATGGCCATAACCATGGAAAATGTTTATGATTCTTGGGTGCGCCGTGTTACGGCAAAGAACTTTGTAAGTTCTGCTGTGGCTATTTGGGATACAGCAAAATGCATTACGGTTGAAGATTGTAAATCGCTTAATCCCGTTGGCGAAATCGGAAACTATCGTCGGTATTCATTCCAAACACAAGGTCAGCAAGTACTTTTTCAGCGTTGTTATGCTGAGTATGCTTATCATGCTTTTACGGTAGGATTTACAACCCCCGGCCCAAATGCATTTGTACAGTGCTATTCCTATATGCCTTATAATTTCAGCGGAGCTATTGGTGGGTGGTCAAATGGTATTTTATTTGATAAGATGACGGTTGATGGTGGCAATTTAAGTTTCGACTATCGCGATGTTGACGGACAAGGTGGAGGATGGAGTACGGCCAATTCCTTCAGTTGGCAAACCAGGGCAGCAAAAATTTATTTATCAAAACCACCAGAAGCACAAAACTGGGCTTATGGTAGTTGGGCGCAAGGCTACGGAAAAGGACATCATGAATTAGAACATACATTCATTAAACCTGAAAGTTTGTTTTATGCCCAATTAGAAGCACGAACAGGTGAAAAATCCGTTGAAGAAGATAAAATATTAATTTATGATTCGAGTAGTACGACGGCACCGTTTACCGAATTAACCAAAGAATATAGTGAACGGTCTAAATCTCCTGACTTAATAATGGATGTTTGGATTGATAAAATGATTGAAAAATATCCTATTATATCAGATGCATCAGAAGCCAAAGTTTGGAGCAAAGACGATATATCTGATGTAAATAAAGAAAAGAATGAAATTATTCCTGTACAGCTAAAAGAAGGAAAGATTACAATTGGAAATAAAGTGGTTGCTGGAGGAAGAGATAGGACATCTTTATGGCGAGGTTCTACTAGACCGTCACAATTGAAACGACCAAGCCCAAATTTGGTTCGGTTTGTTCCTGGGAGAGTTGGACGGGGGTTGACCGACGATTTAGATACTCTAGTGGCAGACATGCACAAAAAAAATGTTTCGGTCATGCAGAATTACCCATCCCTTTGGTATGAACGGAGAAGGGATGATCATGCTAGAACACGACGTGCCGATGCCGACGTATGGGCTCCATTTTATGAACAACCTTTTAGTCGTAGTGGTGAGGGAGAAGCTTTTGATAGATTGAGTAAATACGACTTAACTAAATGGAATACTTGGTATTGGTCTAGGTTAAAACAATTTGCCAACCTGGCCGATACAAATGGATTGGTTTTCATTCAAGAACACTATTTACAGCATAACATTATTGAAGAAGGCGCGCACTGGGCTGATTACCCCTGGCGAACAGCAAACAATATTAACAATACACAGTTTGCCGAAAACCCCCATTACGCTGGTGACAAACGAATTTATATGGCAGAAGAGTTTTATGATACAACTAATGTGGTTAGAAATAAACTTCACAAACAATACATTCGTAAATGCCTTGAGGAGTTTAAAGACAATACCAATATAATCCATCATTTAGGATGGGAATATACAGGTCCAGTTCATTTTGTCCAGTTTTGGTTGGATGAGATTTCAGCTTGGGAAAAGGAAAACAACACAGATGTTTTAGTCATGTTGCCAGGGACTAAAGACGTGCAGGATGCTATTTTGTCGGATGCAAAACGCTCTAAATTGGTTGATGTTGTTGATATCATTCAATGGAAAAATAGAGACGATGGAACCTTATACGCACCTCCGGGCGGTGTAAGCATGGCAGGGCGGCAATATGCAAGAATTATGAATCCGGGTAAAACCTCTTTTGACCAAATCTATAACGCTGTTTTAGAATATAAAACTAAGTTTCCTTATAAAGCTATCGTGTTTTCTCAACGAGGCGCTCCTTTTTCTAACTGGGCAACATTTATGGCAGGAGGATCATTGGCATCAATGCCGCAAATTAAAGAAAGCAAATTTCTTGAAGATGCCATTAAAATGGAAAGTTATACCACCGAAACCGATAATTCAAAATCGTATGTTTTAGGAAAAAAAGGGTTGGGATATATTGTTTTTACTGAGAACGAAAAGATTAATTTGGATTTAAAAAGCGATAATGGAGCTTACCGTTTGTATTGGATTAACCCAAAAACAGGTGAAGTAATACCGACGAACATGGTTGTGGATAATTCAACAAAAAGTATCAATTCACCAGAAGAAGGTCCTATTGTGGCCTGGCTTCGAAAAGAATAAATCAGCTAAACATGTTAAAGAACCAACTAACTAAAAATGCAATATTAGCGACAATACTTTTTCTAACGGTATCTTTATGTTTCAGCCAATCCTATAAGGGGGAGTTATACAAGAATTTAGAGTTTAATGGAGACCACATTGTTTATAAAGGAAAAAAAATAGAGCTTGGTCCAAAAGCATTTTTTATTGATGGACAACTGAGTGACGAAGAGGCTTCAAAACATGAGTATGTTTATAATTCCGTAATTGAGGCTAATAAGCATTTAACACATGGTAATGAAGGTTCGCCAATGGTGTTGTACATCGTGCCTTGGGTATATTGGGTGGATAACCCAGACGACCCTGAAATTCGCCTCCCAAAAACTGGTAATCCAGTCCCTTTCGGGTTAGAAATATCGTGTGAGTGGTTAAAATTTCATGGACTTTCCGATAACCCAGAAGATGTGATTATCGCTTCTAACCGTGGGCAAACTATGGGGGCAAAAGGTAATTTTACCATGCTAAATATTAAAGGTAACGGTACTCGAGCTGAAAACATAACTTTTGGAAACTATTGTAATATTGATTTGGTTTACCCATTAAACCCTAAACTAAATAGAAAGAAAAGAGGATCGGCCATTGTACAAGCTCAGTTGGTGTTTTCTAACGGCGATAAGGTTTTTGTACGTAATTCAAGGTTTATTAGTCGCTTGAACTTAGGCCCTTTTTGGGGAAGCAAACGCACGCTTTTTGAAGGTTGCCATTTTGAAATGACTGACGATGCCCTTAACGGAAGTGCAGTCTATTTAAATAGTACCTTTGATTTTTATTCGTCCAAACCCTTTTACAGAACCGATGGAACAGGGTCGGTATTTTTAAATTGTGATATTCAATCGTTTACTAGAGGTAATCAATATTTCGAAAAAGCAAGAGGCCCAATAGCTGTTGTCGATACTCGGTTTTCAGCCGAAAATTTAAGCTATATCGGATGGCGTGATACTCCCGATTTAGAGGCACGACATTACCAATACCGAGTCAGTTTAAATGAAGAACCGTTGTTTATTGGAAAAAAACATCCATTTGCAACGGTAGATATGTCCAACAAACCTGTGCTTAAGGCTTATCGCTTTGACTACAAAGGGGAGGTGATATACAATGCCTATAATTTGCTTCGGGGAAATGACGATTGGGACCCAATGGGCATAAAACCAATTGTGTTAAAAGCTGAAAAAGAAAACGGCAAAAATTTATCTAAAATTCCCACACAATTAATTATATCTCCCACACAAAAAAAGCTAGAAACAGGAAAGGATAGCTTACTCTTAAAAGCAACGGTAAATCGATTCGGTAATTTTCAAGTTACTGGAACAGCTATAAAATGGACGATTGCGGAAGAATATCAGCCCTATGCTCAACTTAGAGCAAATCCAGATGGAACATGTTGGGTCATTCCAACAAATAATAAAAATGAAACCAAGCAAGTCATTGTTACAGCATCAACGGCTTCGGGTTTAGAATCGGCAAGCGTACTAGATATAGCACCATCATTTTTAGTACCGCCTTCATTTATTAGACTTCCCCAAATCAGTAAAAAAGAAGGTGAGCTTCAGGTGACTTATACTTTGGATATGAATTTTAAAGACGAATCGCTTATAACATGGTACCGGTGCGAGGATGCCAAAGGGAACAACCCGATTGAAGTTGCCGTTTCAAGGTTTGATAACCCAATGAAAGTATATACAATCTCAGAAGGCGATATCGGTTATTATATAAAAGCTAGTGTGTCTCCTAAACATTTACGGTGTTATGCTGGTCCACCAAAGTCTGTTGTTTTCAACAAAAAAATCGAAGAAAAAG
The DNA here is from genome assembly GCF_045446075.1 of Flavisericum labens. NCBI lineage: Bacteria > Pseudomonadati > Bacteroidota > Flavobacteriia > Flavobacteriales > Flavobacteriaceae > Flavisericum > Flavisericum labens. Next base: position 535,236 of record NZ_JBJJBQ010000002.1, read on the forward strand.
ATTTCAAGGGTAATCCCAATGTCTTAGTGCCAAATCTCGAAAATATGTCGGCAACATACCAGCCAAAAGTTTTACCAGGTTTTTGGTCACTCGATAGTTTCGCGCCAGCCGATACTAAAGAATTTAATTGGGAGGCAGATAACAGTCGCGACCCATGGTATTATGGTGAGGGCATCAATGGGGCTGCTGGAACAAAAGGATTCGTGCAAAATACAAAAGGTGCACGAATGCGTTATAAGCCTGTTGGCAATAACTTTGGCGATATGAAAATCAGTTTTACTGCGTTGCCATCCAAAACGGCAGGCCAAGGTTTTAGCAGTGCCAGAATGCAATATATGGACGTCGGGATAAAAATGGATGTTGAAAATATGAATGGCTATGCGCTACGTTTAATCAGAACAACCAAATACAGCGATGCCGTCGATTTTATTTTGATGAAATACAAAAACGGAAAAGCCACACCAATTAGCCAACCGGTTTCAGCATCATGCTATCGTCCAAATTGTAAAATTAGTATTAAAGTTGTCGGCAATAAATTGAGAGTACGTGCAGAAAACACTTCAGAATATTTTACAAAACATGATGAAAATGAAGTTGTTAATGAGGTGAATTTAGAAACGGAGATCACTCTCAACCCATACGGTGGTGTAAGCTTTCAGCACACAGGATCCGTTCGAAGCGGGGCTACACTAATAAAAGATTTAAAAATTCAATGGCTATAAAGCCTTCTTAAACTAAACTAACTATGAAAACAAACAGATTAATTAATACCCTACTAATCAGTTGCGCACTGGTATTATTTTTATGCTTATCTAGTTGCAAAAATAATCAAGCTGATAAATCACCTGTTGAAGTTGAAATAGATGAATCGACGTTCTCAAACCCTATTTTGGGAGGCGACTACCCAGACCCATCAATAGTTCGCGTTGGTAGCGATTATTACATGACACATTCATCATTTAATTATTACCCCGGATTGATAGTTTGGCATTCCACAGACTTAGTGAATTGGAAACGTATCTCTCATGGTTTAACAAAAAACGTGGGTTCGGTTTGGGCGCCAGATTTGGTTTATGTGAATAACAAATATTACATCTACTTTCCGGCAGGAGGAACGAATTGGGTAGTTTATGCCGATTCGCCAGAAGGCCCTTGGAGTGAACCAGTCGATTTAAATTTAAGTGGATACATAGATCCAGGACATTTGGTTGATGAGGAAGGGAACCGTTATTTATACCTCTCACATGGTTATGTGGTAAAACTTACCGAAGATGGTTTGGCAACTGCCGAAGAGCCCGTTAAAAACTATGAAGGCTGGGAATTTCCAAAAGAATGGAGTACAGAATGTTTTTGTTTGGAATCACCAAAATCTACTGTTAAAGATGGTTACTATTATTTAACCACGGCCGAAGGCGGTACGGCAGGTCCAGCAACAGCTCACATGGTGGTTTCAGCGAGAGCGAAATCGCCTTACGGGCCTTTTGAAAACTCACCATATAACCCCATAGTCCACACCAAAGATAGGAGCGAACGTTGGTGGAACCAGGGGCACGGCACATTGGTTGACGATGTAAGCGGTAATTGGTGGATTATGTACCATGGTTATGAAAAACACTTTCAAACATTGGGACGACAAACTTTAATGTTGCCTATTGAATGGACAGAAGATGGTTGGTTTAAAGTTCCTGATGGCGTGAAAGCTTCCGATGATATTATAGCGCCTAAATTAGAGGCTTCAGAGCGTGCCCATGGATTAAGCGATAATTTCGATAACGAAACGTTAAACCTGCAATGGCAATTTTACAAAGATTACAACCCAGAACGGATTGATTTTAAAGATGGTACTTTAGAGCTAAAGGCTGAAGGGAAATCGTTTGCCGATAGCTCGCCAATTTTAGTGAACAGCGGCGATAGAAAATATGACGTTCAGGTTGAATATACTTTTGAAGGTGATGTTGAAATCGGGCTTTGTCTATACTACAACGAAACGGCAAACATGCATGTTTCTGTTCAAGAAGACCGATTTACTGTTTATAACCGTCAAAGAAGAAAAATTAGTGAAAAAAATACCTTAGGAAACCACGGATATTTAAGAATTTTAAATGATGAAAACGAAGTCAGTTTTTATTTTAGTGAAGATGCCAAAAACTGGATTCGTGTAGAACGGAGTATCGAGGCGAGTGGGTTTAACCACAATGTATTTGGTGAGTTCTTAAGTCTGCGTGCGGGATTGTTTGCATTTGGTGATGGTAGTGTAAAATTTGATAATTTCATATATAATACGCTCAATTAACCTAATAATTAAACCAATGTTTAATATAAAAATCAATTGCTCTATTGTTGTGCTTTTTTTTGCAGTGCTTAATTTTTCTAGTAATGACTTAAATGCACAAATACAAAAAGGTGAAAAATCAAGAATTAGCACACGACCATTTGCTGATGGTGTTCGGCATTGGTATAATATTAAAAATGAGCGCAGTCTTGTAGACCCAATAGAAAATCAACCGAGGTATGACGAGTTAGATTACACTAAAATTGCCGATAATATAATTTTGTTTCAAAGAAACAATGGCGGATGGCCAAAGAATTATGATATGCGGGCTATTTTAACACCAGAACAAATAAAAAGGGTTGTAAATTCTAAAGATGTTTTGTATACAACTTTTGATAATTCAACAACATTCCCTCATATATTTTATTTGGCTCAAGTCTATACTTTAACCAACCTTGAGAAGTATAAGAATGCGTGCTTAAAGGGAATCGATTTTGTTTTAGAGGCACAATACGAAAATGGTGGATGGCCACAGTATTCTCCTTTACAAGATAATTATAGCAGACATATTACCTTTAACGATGAAGCCTACATGGGTATAATGGTGTTGCTCAAAAAAATAATTAATAACAATCCAAACTTTCAGTTTATTGATAATGAACTAAAAGAAAAAGTTACAAAAGCATATAATAAAGGTTTAGACTGTATTTTAAATATGCAAATTGAAAATAAAGGAAAGCTTACTGCGTGGTGCCAACAGCATGACGAAAAAGATTTGTCGCCCGCATGGGCAAGAGCTTTTGAGCCGCCAAGTATTTGTAACAAAGAAAGTGTTCCGATAGTTCTATTTTTAATGGAAATAGACCACCCTAGCGAAAAAATAATCCAATCTATTCAAAGTGCTGTAAAGTGGTTTGAAGATTCTAAAATTTATAATACCAGAGTTGAAAGTTTTGAGATAGAGCCTTTCGAATCCAAATTTAAAACCGTTAGCAGGGATAGACGTGTTGTAATCGATTCTTCGGCAGCACCTATTTGGACACGCTATTATGAACTAGAAACTGGTATACCATTGTTTTGTGACCGTAACAGTAAGTTTTTATACTCTATGGCAGAGGTTAGCGTTGAAAGGAGAAACGGTTATGCGTGGTATACATATGAACCACAAAACGCTTTAGATAAATATGTAGAGTGGCAAAATAAATGGGCACCAAACAATAACGTTTTACAACAAAAATAATGACATAAAAACATTTTAGATGAAAGCACTATTAATAAGCATTGTTTTAACCTTTTCGTTGGTGGTTAAGGCACAAACTGAATCGATAAAAGATGGCTCGTATCACTGGTCTGAATTTCCAGTCAATTTTAGTGAGGATAGAGAAACAAGAAGTATCATAGAAGGCACTTCGCCACATTTTGAATATCTCGAAATTCATGCCACGACGCAATATCCTGGTGCTAAACCTAACAAACCTAATGCCAATAAAGATCTAGAAGAACTTATAATTGTTAAGGAGGGTTTTATGAAAGTGACCATCGAAGGAAAAAGTAAAATCGTTGGGCCAGAAAGTGTAATTTTGTTTTTGCCAAACGAAGTGCACAGTATTGAAAACGTAGGCGATAGTAATCTCACTTATTATATAATGAGTTACCGCTCGAAAAAGCCAATCAATTTCAAAAGAGGTTTGCAGAATGGAGGGTCAATGGTTTACAACGCTAAAAATTTAACTTATAAGCCAAGTCATAAAGGTGGAGGTGTAGCTTATTTTGATAAGGCGACGAGTATGTGTGAACGTTTCGAAATGCACATTACGGAATTAAACAGAAAAGGACCAAGCCATAACCCGCATGAACATATTGAAACCGAAATTATTTTGGTTTTATCAGGCAATACAGAAATGATGATTGATGGTAAAACGTATCGAGGTTCAGCAGGGGATTTGTATTTTGCAAATTCGGAATTGTTACACGGCATTAGCAATGCTAGTGATGAATCATGTAAATATTTCGCTTTTAAGTGGAATTAATCGAAAAGAATTCCACGATGGTCAGCGTCGGGGTTTGCGTTGAAATTGTCATTTCCGTAATCCCGATAGCTATCGGGACGGGAATCTAAAACTATTTTTGAGAATATATAAAGAAAATTAAAAGCAATTAATGAAATACATAGTTTGTGAAAAACCAGGGGAGTTTATTCTAAAAGAAAAAGAAGCTCCAAAACGAAAAAAGGGAGAGGCCCTTTTAAAAATAAAAAAAGTAGGTATTTGTGGTACTGATTTACACGCTTATGGTGGTAACCAGGCATTTTTCACCTATCCAAGAATTTTGGGCCACGAATTGGCTTCCGAAGTTCTTGAAATCGACGACAATGAAAAGGATATTAAAGCGGGAGATAAAGTCGTGGTGATGCCTTACGTTAGTTGCGGGGAGTGTATTGCTTGCGCCAATGGAAAAACGAATTGCTGCACGAATATCAGAGTTTTAGGCGTGCATGCCGATGGCGGTATGCAAGAGCAAATTACCGTTCCAGATAACATTTTATTGCCGGCAAATAACCTTTCGGACAACGAAATGGCCATTGTAGAACCATTGGCTATTGGTGCGCATGCCATTCGGAGAGCCAATATTCAAAAGGGCGAAACCATTGCCGTTGTAGGCTGCGGACCTATCGGTATTGGTATTATGAAACTGGCACAAATAGCAGGAGCAAAAGTAATTGCTATCGATATGAACGAACAGCGATTGGCCTACGCCAAAGATAAAATAGGGGTTGATTATGTTGTTAAAGCCGGAGATGCAACTATAGAAGAGATTTCAAAAATAACGAATGGTGATTTATGTACAGCGGTTTTTGATGCCTCTGGTAATAAGTTTGCTTTGGAAGCTTGCCCGAGTTACATGTCGCATGGAGGTCGTTTTGTTTTGGTGGGTCTTTCAAAAGGCGATTTAACCTATAACCATCCAGCAGTGCATGCCAAGGAAATGACTTTAATGTGCAGTAGAAATGCCACAACTGAAGATTTCGAGCATGTTATTAGTGTGCTTGATCAATTTCCAACCGATTCGTTTATAACGCATGCGGTCGATTTCACCGAAATGATTCAACATTTCGATAGTTGGTTAAAACCAGAAACAGGTGTTATAAAAGCAACCGTAAGCTTCAGTTGATTTTAGGAGCCAAGAACCAGAAACTAAGAACTAAAAACTAAATAATGATAATAGACTCGCATCAGCATTTTTGGCACTACGAACCCGTGAAACATGAGTGGATAGACGATGAAATGGCAGCTATTCGAAGGGATTTTTTGCCTGCTGATTTAAAAAAGGTCTATCAAGAAAATGGGATTGATGGCTGTGTAGCCGTTCAAGCCGACCAGACTTTGGAAGAAACCGATTTTTTATTGGATTTGGCTTCAAAGCACGATTTTATTAAAGGCGTTGTAGGTTGGGTAGATTTATGCGCCAACAACATTGAAGAAGTACTTCAAAAATATAGTACTTCAAAAAAATTAAAAGGTTTTAGGCATGTGGTACAGGGGGAACCCGACCATAATTTCCTTTTAAGAGCTAATTTTTTAAACGGAATAAAAGCTTTGGAGAAACATAACTTCGCTTATGATATTTTGGTATTTCCACATCAACTGAGTGCTGTTTTAGAGTTTGTAAAGCGCTTCCCTAATCAAAAATTTGTTATAGACCATATTGCAAAACCATATATAAAAGATGGGTTTTATGAAGGTTGGGCAGTTTTGATGAAGGAAATAGCCAATCAGGAAAATGTCTATTGCAAAGTTTCAGGAATGATTACAGAAGCCGATTATAAATCTTGGACAGAAGAGCAGTTAAAACCTTATTTAGATTTGGTTTTCAATGCTTTCGGTACAGAACGGATTATGTTTGGTTCCGATTGGCCCGTGTGTTTGGTGGCCGGAAACTATTTTGAAGTAAAAACTATTGTTACTAATTTTATTGATGGCTTTTCCAAAACAGAGCAAGAGGCTATAATGGGGAAAAATGCCATTCAATTTTACAATTTATAAATAGAACAACAAAAATGGATTTAGGTTTAAAAGATAAAGTAGTTGTGGTAACAGGTGCCGCAGGGATAAAAGGTAGCATTGGAGAAACCATCGTTCAGCACTTGGCTAATGAAGGTGCTATTCCTGTAATCGTATGTAGAAATGACCGTGGCTACGGTTACGAAAAAGAGCTTCAAGAGAGAGGTATCGATTCCATATTTATTAAAACTGATTTATCGGAGTACAAGCAAATTGAAAAAGCAGCAAAGAAGATAGAGGAAAAATACGGTAGGGTAGATGCGTTGATTAATAACGTTGGCGTAAACGATGGCACCGGATTGGATAGCTCGATGGAGGACTTTATGTATTCTATAAAACTCAATATGGTCAGCTATTTTGCCATGACCAAATACTGTTTGCCCATGATAAAAAAGGTAAAGGGCAATATTTTGAACATCGGTTCTAAAGTATCCATTACAGGTCAGGGAGGAACGTCTGGATATGCCGCAGCAAAAGGTGGAGTTTACGGCTTAACACGCGAGTGGGCGGTCGATTTAATAAAAGACGGCATTCGTTGTAATGCCATAGTTATTGCGGAAAGCTGGACACCGGCCTACGATAATTGGATAAAAACTTTGGACAATGGTGAAGAAAAACTAAAATCTATAGTTGAAAAAATTCCATTGGGAAATAGAATGACCACACCTGCGGAAATAGCAGACCAATGTCTGTTTACCATCTCAGACAAAGCATCGCACACTACGGGGCAGTTTATTGCTGTAGATGGTGGGTATATACATCTAGATAGGTCGCTTTTAACAGAATAAAAATAATCTAAAATTTAACCAACAACTAAACTAAACAACCAAACATGAACAAAACCAAAATACCAGTCGTAGCCAAATCGGTTTTAGTACCATTTATATTAATAACCTCATTATTTGCCCTATGGGGGTTTGCCAACGATATTACAAACCCTATGGTATCGGCATTTAAAAAAGTCTTGGAACTTGATAACCTTCAGGCTTCTTTAGTACAGTTAGCATTTTACGGGGGGTATTTTACCATGGCTTTACCAGCTGCTATTTTTGTTAACCGCTATTCTTATAAAAAGGGAATTTTATTAGGTTTAGCGCTCTATGCTGTTGGTGCATTATTATTTTATCCTGCTGCTGCATTTGAAGCTTTTGGTTTTTTCTTGGCGGCACTTTATATCCTAACCTTCGGTTTAGCCTTTTTAGAGACTACGGCAAATCCGTATATCCTATCTATGGGTGATGAAAGTACAGCAACCCAGCGTCTTAATTTAGCACAAGCTTTTAATCCTATTGGTGCACTTGGCGGACTCATTGTCGCCCAAAAATTCATCTTAGGCTCTTTACAATCTGATGATTTAAATGCTGATGGCTCTTCCGTTTATGAAACCTTAAGTGAAGCAGCAAAAACCGTTGTGCGGACATCCGATTTACAAGTTATCCGTAATCCGTATGTGATTTTAGGTTTGGTGGTTATTGGCTTTTTTGTCCTAATTGCATTAATGAAAATGCCCCAAAATAAAGAACAAGAGACTCAGGTTCATATTGGAAATTCAATCGCAAGATTATTTAAATCACCAAAGTTTGTTTGGGGCGTCATCGCACAGGCCTTTTATGTTGGTGCTCAAATTATGTGTTGGACGTATTTGTACCAATACGCGGAGTCTATTGGTATCGATAATCAATCAGCAGTTACTTACGGTATTAGCGCTTTGGTCATCTTTTTAACGGGAAGATGGGTAGGTACCGCTTTATTAAAATATGTAAATAGTGGTCAATTGTTATTCTATTTTTCAATTGGTGCACTGGTATGTACGGCTACTACAATGTTTGTAACAGGTATGGTAGGGCTATATGCTTTGGTAGGGATTTCATTTTTTATGTCCATAATGTTTCCAACCATTTACGGTATCGCTTTAGAAGGACAAGGTGAAGACGCTAAATTCGGAGCTGCGTTTTTGGTAATGGCTATTGTTGGTGGTGCCTTGATGCCCACTTTTCAGGGAATGATTTTAGATTTAGGAGGTGTTGGTTACACAGATACACTTATATTAGGAGTGCCCGAAGTCAACTTTTCATTTATATTGCCCGCTTTGTGTTTTGTTGTTATTGCGTACTATGGCATTGGCGTTTATAAAAACAAATTTAACTGATTCATGAAAACCAAGCGATACTGTTACGCCTGCGATTTAAAAGACGATTCCAAACTCATTGAAGAATATAAAAAGCACCACGCTGAAGGTAATACATGGCCAGAAATCAACAAAAGCATAAAGGGTGCTGGTATTGTAGATATGGAAATTTATCTCACAGGAAACCGCATGTTTATGATTATGGAGGTTGATGACACGTTTAGTGCAGAAAAGAAAGCCAAAATGGTCGCCGAAAATCCGAAAGTTCAAGAATGGGAAAGCTTGATGTGGGATTATCAACAAGCACTGCCATGGGCCAAAGATGGTGAAAAATGGATTCCGTTAGAGCGTATTTTTAAGCTTTAAAAAGTATATCTTTTGGTTTGTAATATTTGCTTAACAATTGGGGGGTTGCTTATCGGTAACGTATAAGCGTAGTGCGGGATTTAATGGCGTTTCACTTTCGGTTTGCCTATATGTTCGTTAATATTCAATTCGCTTAAATTTAGCACTGTCGCCAGCATTACGTTTATACAGTATGTTTTCGTACTTTATTCCGTTCTATTTGTCAGCGTTGGCAAAGACATACTCTTTTGCAATTTTTGTCTTGCGCATTGGCTGTAGCGAATTGCAAATGTGTAAGGCTTTAGGCGTTGGAATTAATGATTGCCTTACCAATCGCTTCTGCATACTTGGGTGGAACAGCATTTCCTATCATTCGTGCGGTTTTTGCTATACTTTTTGTTTTGAAAATATAATCCTTCGGGAAAGATTGCAAAGTAGCACCTTCTCTTATTGATAGTGCTCTATCTTCTTCCGGATGTACAAACCGACCGTTTGAAATACTGAAAAATTTTGTTGTTATGGTTGGCGAAGGTCTATTCCACCATAAACGACCAAAAGTATCTTTAAATGAATTATCTCTACCTACAAAACAATCCAATTGCAATTCAGGGTCATTTGCAAAACCAAATCTGTTGCCACCGTTTTTGGCTACTTTTTTTAACCGTTTTTTATTTATATCGCTAATGCTCGGAACACTATGGTAAAATGTCGTTTGGTCTTTATGGCCTGCTTTAACTTTTGGAAACCCGTTTTCTTCTCCCAATACATCTTTTACCGTAAGCTTTTTTCCTTCTATTTCGATAGGTTGAATTTCGTCCTCGGTTAGACGTGATGCAATTAAGGTAAATCGCTTTCTACTTTGCGGAACACCAAAATTGTTTACATTATGTACTTTAAAATGAGGGTTTGTGTATCCGTTTGCTTTAAGCCATTCAATAAATTCGTTTAACCCACTGTCTTCTTTCTTTCTCAAAACTCCAGGTACATTTTCAACTACAACATATCCTGGTTTAAAATACTTTACAAAACGAGAAAATTCAACTAAAAGATTTTTGGATTTGGCAGATTTTGTTTTATCAGTATTTATGATGCTCCAAAATTGGCAAGGGCTACAACCGATAAGGACAAGTTTGTCATCATTTTTTTTGAGAGAAAGATTTTTTTCTAAATCTTGTTCCTTTAGCTCAAAAACATCAGCGTGAATAAATTTTGCACCTTTTATATTTGATTCGTAGGTTTCATTACAGCTTTCATCAAAATCAATTCCAGCGATAACTTTTATGCCAGCTTGTTGCATTCCGAAGCTCATACCGCCTCCAGAGCAAAAAAAATCAACTGCTTTTATCGTACTATTTTGCATTAAATATTTTAAAAGAAACTTGGACTCAAATTTACGAATTTCTCTGAATTTTATTGGCTTTAAACAGTGTTTTATATATCGCCAATATATACTATATAAAAATTATATAGTTAATTTTATTTGTATTAAAATTAAATGTACCCTATATTTGTATTTAAATAAATATAAGATGGCTTCAAAACGCAGGGATAGATTTGAAAAAGTAGCATCTAACAGGGTTCAAAAAGTTATAGATTACCTAAACTTGCTCGGTAATTGTGCCAATAAAAATAATTACGAGTACTCTCAAAAAGATGTAGATTTAATGTTTAAAGAAATCAACAGGACTTTAAAAGAAACGAGAATTTTGTACGATAAAGAACTTAACAAAAACAATAAAGGAGGATTTTCTTTTTAAAATTATCACAATGGAAAAACAATGTAAATGGCATTTTAAAGCAGAAGGTGGTCGAGATGTTGGGCCAAACGACCCGGTTGACGAGAAATTCAAAGGCCAACCTTACTATTCAATTGTTAGGGAAGCTATTCAAAATTCTTTAGATGCTGTTGATGATGAAAACAAACCAGTTAAGGTTGACTTTTCGTTCTTCGATTTAAACAGATATGACTACCCCAATCTTTTTGATATAGAGAAAAATATAGAACAATGTAAGTCTTATTATCACGATAATGACAATGCAGAAAGGTTGTTCAAAGATATGTTGTACTACCTCAATGGTAACGTTGATGGAAAAAAAAGGCTAAATCTGTCTTGCTTGAAAATTTCAGATTATAATACGATTGGAATGAGGTATGATGAAAATAATACAAAATCTCCTTTTTATGCTTTTTTGCGAGCTGGTGGTGTAAGTGCAAAAAGTCAAGGTTCAGGAGGGTCATTTGGCTTTGGTAAAGGAGCTTATTACACACTTTCTCCCATAAAAACCATTATTGTTTCTACACAAACTAATTCTAATGATTTCTTTTTTGAAGGCTCAACTATTTTGACAACTCACAAAAATAGAGATAACGATAAGCTGACTGCATACGGATATTATGACAATAATAATGGTGAACCTGTTCAGTCAGAAGATAATATTCCAGAATTTTTTAAAAGAACAGAAGCGGGAACAGACGTAAACATTATTGGTTTATGGGACGAACCAAAACGAAAAAGACTAATGATTAAATCTGTTCTAAATAATTTTTGGTTGGCAATTCACGACAATAAATTAATCGTTCAAGTAGATGATGTTACAATAGCTAAAGATAATTTAGAGCAAATTATTGATGAATATTTTTCTTCTGATGGTTTTGAAAGCGGTAACGCAAACGAAATCGAAAGTTGGAATCCAAAGTCATACCTAAAGGCTGTAAAATATGCACAATCCACCGACCAGTTTCATCTATTTGAAGAAGAATTAAAAACAGTTGGTACTGTAAAACTGTACGTTTATTTAGAAAAGGGTTTGCCAAATCGAACTTCTTACTTTAGAAAGCCGAAAATGGTAGTTTATAAACAAACGCGAAGAAAGATAAATGGTTATTCAGCTGTATTTATTTGCGATAATGAAAGAGGAAATGAAATTCTTCGATTAATGTAAAACCCTGCTCATAACGAATGGAAAAAGGAAAATCATCCCAAAAATGAAGGAAAAATACACAAAATGGCACGGAAAGCCGAGAATGAAATCAGCGATTTTATTATTAGGTCGCTTGAATCATTGTCCAAAATTAAGACTGGAAAAAAGTTAGCGTTTCAAGGATTAGAAGAATATTTATCTATTCCTGAAGATTTGTTAGAAAAAGAAGAAGAATTTGATTTTGAGGGTAATTTGACCAATAATATTTCTGGAGAAATGAGTAATGATGTTACCGATGATGAAACAGGATTGCAAACAACCGATAATCAACCAGTACAAATCAAACCTACTATCACTCAAAAGCAGGAAGTTCAGGAAGAAGAAGATGTTATTCCAGATGAGGATGGGGAATTGGATATAACTACTGGAGGCGGAGGTGGAGGAGATGGGCCACCACATCCAATACCACCTGGACCTATTGATGAAATTGAAAAAGGAACGAATAAAGATGAACAAACCGAAAGCAAAGTCCTGATTAAAGTAGGTTTTAAAGTCGCCTCACAAGTTGAAAATGGAAATGTGTTTCATCATTTGATTATAAATTCTGAAAGTGATATTCAAAACACAGAGTTGGAACTGCTTGTAGGTTCGGACAATGACAGAGACGATAGTATTGAAATTTTGTCAACAAATAATGGCAATGTTTCTAATAATAAATTGAAAAATGTAAATCTAAATTTAGGAAGAAACCTTATTGCTATACGTTTTGCAGATAATTTAAAACACACCGTAAAAATGAAGGCGTATGAAATTCAATGATATAAGTTTTCCGCATCCAGTATTGGGGTTGGGAGACGCGATTTTTGGAAGTGTAGATTTGGGCAATCCAGAAATAAATTCTATGCAAGATGTTTATGAGATAAAAATTAATTGCAAACACGATAATAACGACCTGAAAGCCCTAATTATTGAGGATAAAGCAGAATTTTTGTTTGAAGTTACCTGCACAAACACGCTTTTCCGAAAATTGTTTTTAAGCAATAAAGGCAAAATAGAGTTTGAAATACCTAAAAAAGAGGTTAAAGGTAAAGTGGAATTTATCTGTCTTTTGGTAACTAAAAAAAATATATTCGAATATTCCAATAAAGAGGCTCATCCAGATTATTACGGATATACTTTTGATTTAGACCAAGGGGATGTTTTGGCTTATTTTGGAAAATTTTCGTTTAACGCAGACATTAAATACGAGAAGCTCAAAGCGGTTTCTTCCTTTATGGAAATTGTAGAAAATGAAGATTTGAAATTCACAAATTTTGATTTAAAGAAAAATAAAATTGAAATACAGCTTCCAACAGAAACGTACAACATTTACAGAAGTGATTTTATCTCTCAAGATGTAAAATTTGTTCCGGTTTTTCACTCCTCAATAGTGTTAAATGCACTTTTAACGGCTTTGTACAATCTTGATGAACATAAGGATTATCTATGGGCAAAAGTGATAGATTATCGCTTAAAAGAAGAAAAGCAATTTAAATTTTTGGATATTGCCGAGAAAGAAAATATTCCCGAGATAGCTCAAAGACTTTTAGGAAATCCATTCAAACGCTTATTGGAGGGTTTGAATGTAATTATTGAATCCGAAAACGAAGAATAATATGGGAAAACAACTGATTTTTAAAGACAAATATGTTCAAAAACTGAAAAATGACCTTGATTTGGGTAATACATTAGAATTTTATCAAGGGAATGAATTTGTCTATGACAAAAAGCAAGTTTTGATGTTGCCAAATATAGAAGAAACTCCAGATTTAGTAAGACAATTGGATGAAAAAGACGATTTTAAAACTGCAATTGCAATATATCAAGCCTTTGAAAAATTAGAGCCGATTCAAGCATCAGATAGTCGTTTATGGTTGTATCTGGCACACGCGGACTTGTACCCATATTTGGTTAAACGTTGGGATGATGTATATAAAGGGAAATCGTCAAACCCAAAGAAATACATATCCGACCATTGGTTTTTAGATTCTTCTGCTCAAAGTAGCCTTTTAAGGCACGCTTTAGCTGGATTATGGTGGTCAGTTTTTTTGTCGATTGACGATTCTAAGGAAAATAAGTATGAGTTAACAAAAATTTTGTTTCGTCAATTAGATTTTCCAACCCGTACTTTGGGAACTTATAAACTTGGTCGCCATAAAGAAGCTGTTCTGGGTATTTTGGAATTTATCCAGGAGAATGAAGATTTATTTAAAAGTAAATTCGAGGCCAAAACCCGTTTCGTGACAAAACATCTGAATGTCATAGGTGGAGTTAAACCGATTTCATATTACGACCGATATTTTTTCAAGTCCGAGTTAGAAAAAGTGTCAAATTCAATTTCTTCAATTTAATTTCGTTTCTTTCGAACATTCGAAAGAAACGGTTCTTTTGGTTTTTTAGTTTGGGCTTGTGGGTCGGTATGAATCCCAACTTTAATGATATACGTCTGTTTTAATGACTTATATCAGACGATAAGCAAGTTCGCGTTTTTCTGTTAAAAAATCTATAAGTACTTCTACATATTTTTGATACTTGTCATTACTTCACTATTTTCTCCGTTAACTCCTTAATATCTTTGTGGGCTTCACCCTTTACCAACCACGACAATCCAAAAGATAAAATGGACGTAGTTTCAAAAATATAAACATAATGGTTTTTAAAAGGAACGGTAACATGGGCGAACTTTTCAAGAATAACAAATAAGATGATGAGGCCTACCGAAACAAAAACTGCATTTCCGCACCATTTGTAAAGTGGGTTGTTAGGGTCGTTTTCATCACGGGTAAATTTATACTTAGACATATATCCCATGCAAAGAATAAAAATACCCGCAGCAATAAAATGAATGGTATTGAATGTTTCGGAAGTATGGCCAAAAAGAGGCAATGGAATGGTATCGCAATTCTCGCATAAAAAATTGATTGCCGTACTGGCACTATTAAAACATGATGTTGGAACAAAAACAACAATCAAAGCTGCAAAACCACCAATATTGGTCAATACGTCATCACTAATTTTTTCCGTGGTTTTATCAATGACATAACCTCGGTATGAAATTAAAAACAAGCCAAAGGTTGCAAGAATGATGATAAGTATTTGCGAGGTAAGCCTGTCGTAATAATAATGACTTATGGATGCCAAAAACTCACCTTTTATGACGGGCAAAATAATAGGTAATAGAAACCCCAAGGTGCCAATGAGTTTTCGGATTCTATAATCGGATGTTAAAAGGGCTTTCTCTTGCATAGACAATTAAATTAAGAGTCAATACAAGATAACAAAAAATGAATACGCATACATGAACTAAGCATGCAAAGGTAAAAAGAAACAATTGGAATTAACCAAAAGCACCGAAGCTCTAGTTAAGAATTCGAGCGTTTAGTTTAAAATAATTAATCGAAAAGAATTCCTCGACGCTCTGCGTCTAGGCTTCCGTTGAAATTGTCATTCCCGTGGAAACAGGAATCCAAATAATAGAATTTCGGTTTTTGACCTTTAAGTCAAAATGAAACGAGCGAAATACCTCTATGACTCTGCCTCGAGGATAGTTCGTTTCAAGAAATTCTTTTATTCCAATAAAAATACCGTTAAACTTAACGCCCCATGGGCTCCAATAACCAGAGATTGTTCAATATCCGCAGTTTTTGAAGGGCCCGAAATAAACACCCCGAAGTCGGTGGTTTTATCGGCAAGTTTTTGATAAGCTTGATGCATGTAGGGTTCAATGTTTTCTTTTGAAAGTACTAAAACCAAATGTTTGGTTATAAACGGCAACACACGCATAGGTAAACTCTGGTCTTCCACATAAACAGCACCATTTTCTGCAACAGCCAGTTGGCTTTCTAAAATAAGAATATCAAGGTCTTCTAATTCATGAGGATTTTTAATACTGTTTAAATCTACGGTATTGAAATCTGATGTGCCTTCTAGCGTTGAAAAGTTTACTTTGGTATCAGGCAACATCTTCGTTATTTGCGTAATGATATCTTTAGTAGATTTTGCTTGGTAAACATGGCCTCCAACAACTTCTACTTTTTTGGTGAATTCCTCAACAAGATTTAAGCCTTCATTAAATATTGCCGTGTCGATATGAGGTAAGTTCAAACGTTCTGGTTTGTTTGCTTTTATTTTGGTTAGTATTTTTTCTCTGCTTCCCATGGCTTAATTGTCTTTTTTACTCTGTTGTCTTTCGTTGTACCAATCATCAAAACTCTGTTTCTGCCCTTCAGGTAAATCCCGTGCTTTACCCCATGCATTGGGTTTCGAGTTAATTACCGATTTTGGTAAATTTCGAAGTGACCAACGCGCTATTTTGCCCACTTTTTCAAATTGTTTGGGTTTGGCAAATATGCTACCCATTATTTGCATCGATTTCTTTTTAATAAAAGGCTGCGGTGTGTTTTGGGTGATGATTTGTCGCCATTTATACAATTGCGCATGAATATCAATTTTAACAGGACACACATCGCTACATGAGCCACATAGAGTAGAAGCGAAGGGTAAGGAACTATGTTTTGTTAAATCTTTACCTGGTGAAAGAATAGAACCTATAGGCCCTGGAATGGTAGCATCGTAACTATGGCCGCCACTTCGTCTGTAAATAGGACAGGTATTCATGCAAGCACCACAACGAATACAGTGCAATGAGGCTCTAAAATCGGGTCGGCTTAATTGTTCCGAACGCCCGTTATCCACAATAACGATATGCATTTTTTTGCCTTTACTCGGCTTTTTAAAATGCGATGAATACGTCGTAACGGGTTGCCCAGTAGCTGATCGCGCCAACAACCTTAAAAAGACTCCTAAATGCTCCTGTTTAGGAATAATTTTTTCAACCCCCATGCAGGCAATATGAACGGGCGCTAAATGCGCACCCATATCGGCGTTTCCTTCATTGGTACAAACCACAAAACCACCAGTTTCAGCAATGGCAAAATTAACGCCCGTAATAGCGGCATCGGCTTCAATAAATTTTTGCCTAAGGTGCTTTCTGGCTTCACCGGTTAAATATTGCGGGTCGCCGTCACATGGTTTGGTACCTAAGTGCTCTTGGAACAACTCATCTACCTCATGTTTGTTTTTATGTATGGCAGGCAGTACGATATGGCTGGGTGGTTCTTTTGCCAATTGCACAATGCGTTCACCCAAATCGGTGTCGATGACTTCAATGCCATCTGCTTCTAAATAGGGGTTTAAGTGGCATTCTTCAGTCAACATCGACTTACTTTTTACCACTTTTTTGGCATTGTTTTCCTTTAGAATTTTATGAACAATTTGATTGTGCTCTTCCGCATCAGCAGCCCAATGCACTTCAACACCATTTTTATTGGCGTTAGTTTCAAATTCTTCTAAATACGTATCCAAATTGGAAAGCATGTGTGCTTTGATGCCGTGCCCTAGATTTCTGAGGTCTTCCCAACCCTGAACATGATGCACCGACTTATCGCGTTTATGGCGTACAAACCATAAGGCTTTGTCGTGCCAATCGACTTTCTTTTCGTCCTTGTTAAATATGCTTGCTAATTCCGGATGGCTCATAGTTTTCGGTCTTTGGTTTAGAGATTACTATTTAAAATTTCAGCAATATGCAGAATTTTTAAAGGCTGTTTGTTTCGGGTTACCAAGCCTTCTAAATGCATCAAGCATGACGTATCTGTGGCTGTTATCACTTCAACACCGCTTTCTAAATGGTCATTTATTTTGTCCTTGCCCATTTTTACCGAAACAGCTTCTTCGGTAACCGCAAAGGTTCCGCCAAAACCACAACACTCATCACCTCGTTTTAGGGGCATAAGCTCAACACCATTTACTTCTTTCAGCAGTTCTTCAATGTATGAATACTCAGGTGTAACGCGTTCTGAACAAGAGCCTAGGCGTAGTCCTCGTAAACCGTGACAACTTTTGTGCACCCCAACTTTATGCGGAAATGAAGCGCCTAAATCTTTAATCTTTAAAACGTTTAAAATGAAGTCACAAAGTTCGTAAACATTGTTTCTAACTTTGGTAACATCATCCGTTTGCGGAATAATGTCATAGTGTTTTTTAACATGGTAGGCGCAACTTCCTGAAGGTGTTACAATGTAATCGAAGTCTTTAAAGTTGTTTACAAAATGGTTGCAAGCTCCAATGGATTCAGATTCGTATCCTGAATTGGCCATAGGTTGCCCACAGCAGGTTTGCCCAGATGGATAAACCACTTCAATATTCAGCTTTTCCAAAAGTTCAAGCGTGGCTTTCCCTACTTGTGGATACAGTTGATTGATATAACACGGAATAAATAAGCCTACTTTCATATAAATATTTTATTTTTTAAAAGGCACTACCTTTTGTTTTGAAGTTCCCAAACCTTCTATACCCAATTCTACAACATCACCGGCTTTTAAATAAACAGGCGGATTTAAACCTAAACCAACACCAAATGGTGTGCCTGTTGAAATGATATCACCCGGAAGTAAAGTCATAAATTGACTAATGTGACTTACGGATTGTTGTACGTTAAAAATGAAATCGGAAGTAGAGCTGTTCTGCATAATTTCACCATTCAATTTCAGCCATAAATTAAGATTGTTGGGATCGGGGATTTCATCGGTTGTGGCAATAAACGGCCCGACAGGAGCGAAGGTGTCGCACCCTTTACCTTTACACCATTGTCCTGAGCGTTCAATTTGAAAAGCACGTTCACTCACATCATTGTGTAAAACATAACCGGCTATGTGATCGAAAACTTCATCTTCTTCAATGTAAGATGTCTTTTTTCCAATAACGATTGAAAGTTCTACTTCCCAATCTGTTTTTGTGCTGTTTTTTGGCAGCATAATGTCATCGTTTGGGCCAACCATAGCCGTGGTTGACTTAAAGAACAATACGGGTTCTTTAGGTACTTCCATGCCGGCTTCGGCGGCATGTTGCGCATAGTTGAGTCCGATACAAACAATTTTTGACGGACGGGTTAAAGGCGCACCCAAACGTATATTATCGTCTATTTCCGGGCAGCTATCATGATTGTTTTCTAACCAAGATTTAAGTTTTTCAATGCCGTTGTTTCCAAAGAATGCTTCGTTATAATCTGAGCCAAAAGCAGATACATCTATTTTAGTTCCGTTTGCCAATTGTACTCCTGGTTTTTCTTCACCTACAGCACCAAATCGTATTAATTTCATATTGAATATTGTTATTTTTTTAGTTTATTAATTTCCGTTAAGGGTTACAAATCCACCATCAATGGCATAGTTTGAACCCGTGATAAAAGCCGCTTCATCAGAACATAAAAAGAGTACCAAATCAGCTATTTCCTGTGTGCTTCCCATTCGGCCAATGGGTTGTGTTTTTGAAAGTTTTTCAAACATTTCCTCCTCTTTTCCTGGATAATTTTTCTTTATAAAACCGTCAACAAATGGCGTATGTACACGGCCTGGTGCAATACAATTGCAACGAATGCCATCTTTTATGTAATCTTTGGCGATGGAGTAGGTCATGGTAAGAACTGCTCCTTTGGTCATGGAATATGCAAACCGGTCATTGATTCCAACGGTTGAAGCAATAGAAGCTAAATTGAGGATAACCCCGTTTTTTTGGCTTTTCATGCCAGGTATAACCGCTTTTACACAGTTGTAAACACCTTTTATGTTTACGTTATAAAGTCGGTCTAATTCGGCTTCTTCAACGTTTTCCACATTACCAACATGGGCAATACCCGCGTTATTTATTAGGATACTGATATTCTCGTTCTCAGAAATTTTATTGATAATCTCGAAAACATTTTGTTGGTCGGCAACATCACATTTATGCGCTTCTGCATGCCCACCTTGTTTTTTTATTTTGGAAACTACTAGTTGCGCTGCCTCTAAATTAAAATCGAGGATATGAACTTTAGCATCTTGTTCGGCAAAGGTTAAAGAAATGGACTCGCCAATACCGCTGCCACCGCCAGTAACAACAGCGACTTTATTTTTTAAACTGAATTTTGTCATTGATGTTTAGTTTAGAATCCGTCCAGTTTTAGGACTATCACAAAATTACATGTAATTAGAACACCAGACTTCCTAAAATTTGATGGAATATGATACTATTTTTGCTCTAATAGAAATTATGCTTAAAATTAAGCAAATTCAATCATATCTAAGCGCTGGTTTTACTTCGATTTTCGAGATATTCTGACGGTGTACAATTCATAACCAATTTAAACTGCCTATTGAAGTTTGAAATGTTATTGAATCCAGATTCGAAACAAATATTTGAAATGTTGAATTTGTTTTCTAACAATAGTTTGCACGCATAACCAATACGGATTTCGGTAACGTATTTTGAAAATGTTTTTTTGTTGACTCGTTTAAAATATCTACTGAAAGCTGAAGGATTCATATTGGCTATTTCGGCAGCTTTATCGAGTGTGATGTCTTGATTGAAATTTTTAAAAATATAGGCCTGAACATTATCTTGGGTATCACTTTTTGAAGCTTGAAAGGAATTTACAAACCCTTGACTGGAAAGTCGTTTGGTCTCTTTGTGTTTGGCCAATGCGTTAAGAATATTCAAAAAAGCCATGGTTTTTTCAAAGCCCTCTAGTTCCAGCATGTTTTGAATATCGGAAATGAGCTTTCTTTCAATATTTTGAAACTTAAGTCCGAAACGAGCACGCTCAAATAATTCTAAAATATGAATCATTTCGGGTGTTTCAAAAAATTTGGGCCCGAGATAATCTTGTTTAAAATGAATGGCAATGGCTTTGGCGGTTTGTTTTGAAGTTTGCTTAAAATAGCCTTCATCATTTTGCCACATGTGCGGCAAGTTTTTTCCAATTAAAACCACATCCCCAATACCAAATTTTTCAACGCTATCGCCAATAAAACAAGTACCCTCACTTTTTAAAACCACGACTAGTTCCAATTCTGGGTGGTAGTGCCATATTTTTAAAAAATAAGGGTACTCATTAACTTTTGTAGCAAATGAGCTATTACTTAGATTGCTTCGATCTAAAAAATGGAGTTTCATATGTCAAAACACTATTCTTTTTTATTAGCCCAAAGATAACATTAAAACAGTATCGTAGCAAAAATAGTATTATCGATTAGGGCATGGGGTTTAATCCTTCCCATTTTACGTTCCATGTACCATCTTTTGGAAAACCTGGATTTTCGATGGTGTTGCCATCATAACCAGCACACATTAACGCAACGGCCGATAAGTAGCCTCCATTTCCCGGAAGATATAACGTTAACCTTGGTGTTTGGTAATTGTGCCCTCCAGGTAAATAGGTGTTTGTCGTTTCGTCACGGAACAATGCCTTAATGGCATCTTCAGGTCGGTTTAAACGGGTAGCCGCCATGGCTTCCAAAGGAAAATCCCAACCCCAAGTATGGTTCCATGTCCAAACTTCATCAACTACATCAAAGGTTCTGTTCATGGTTGGAATATCGATGTAATTATTATGTGGCAAATAGCTGATAGCTCCTAAAACCGCTGGGTGATCTATTTTATGTTCGCCGGTTTCAGAATACGAATTAGGAACACTTTCAGCAACCAAATACACGCCGTCTTTTTGTGCCATGGGCGATAGTTTATTTATTATTTTTTGCCAATCTTCCTTAGGTTCTAAATTCAATCTTTTTCGCCATTCTAGAGCCTTTTCCAAAGCCCACTTCCAATAAGATAGTTCCATGGGTGGATTAAAAGTTTCTGTTTTATCAAAACATTCCTGAGCGGGAATAACACCTTTACCTAGGTTATATCTATCATTTTCTTCATCGTAAGTTGGGAAGGATGCCATGAATTCCGCCGTTTCAAAAATAAGTTTTTGGTATTTTTCCAGATTTTCTTGAGTTGGGTTGTTTCTGTATATTAACTCTGCTAAATAAATAACATGAGGTTGTTGCCAAATTAAAAATGACCCAACGTTTGATGGTGCCTCACCGCCTTTGTGGTCGGTCATTTTTTGCCAACGTACGCCTTTGTAGCCTTGTCGTTCGGCAATTTCTTTAGCGCCATCAAAAGCATCAAAATACCAATGCATACTGTTTTCTAATAAGTCGGTTCGCCCCCAAAGCGGATAGTGAGCCCCGTGCCACCAGTACATTTCCATGTGTGGCTTACCATACCAACTATTATAAGTCAACCCAGTTTCTTGAACGGGATAGTTTCCAGCGCATTGAGAGCGCGTTAAATATTGTGATAATACTACTCGTCTTTCCAATTCGAAAGCTCTCGAATCAGTACATTCTGAAAAATCCACAGCAGCACCAGTTTGCCAAAATGTTTCCCACATCAATTGGCTGTTTTGTTCAACGGCGGCAAAGCTTTCCAAGGTAATTTCAGGTTTTGTTTCTGAAAACTGAACGGTAGCTTGAAAGTTATCTTTAGTATTAGGGGAAATCGTGTAAAAATGGTCTTCGATTTTTGAAATTTCGCCGTCCGAAGACAGGTTTGCTGATACAAAATACTGGTCGTTATCTAACGTTCTACTGAAAACGAAATGGTTCCCTGTTTCATTATCAACTGTGGTTTGATGCTTTTCGCTGTCGTTATAATTTATGCCTCTATCTGAAAATTGGTTAGTAGGGTACGGAAATCTAAATTTCAACTTGATGCGTTTTTGCTCCAACAAAGGGGATTCAATTTTGGCTGAAACGGCATCAGTTTTAGAATTACAGTAAGTGGTGACTTTTATAGGATCACCTTCAACTGTAAAATTACTTTCTATGTTACCTGTCCATAAATTAAGCTGCTGATTGATATTTTTAATATCGTGTGTAGTCGCTAAACTACCATCTTCCTTTAAAATTTGTAAACCAAAATTGCCTAACTGAAGTCGGTGCGGATTGGCTCTGAAGTAATCGGCTGCTGCCATTGCGCGTTCATCTGCTCGGTTCTGAATGGCATATAAACTGTTTGGGTTTCCGTTGAAATTATAACTTTTTAGAGTTTCGGAATGTTTGAAATTTTCGGTATTTGGTGAGGTATGCCAACCCCATTCTGATTGTGTTCCCAAAGGCACACCGTTTCCGTAAAACTCAGGGAACGATTGAAGTCCGGTAGCGTCAACCGTAAATGAAAATTTACCGTTACCTACGTTTAAGGAGCCTAAGGTGTCTATTTCTGTGATGTTTACGTTATGCCTAGTAACCACGGCATGTCTATCAATTTTTTCTGCTTTTTCTGGTTTTTTTTCTTTTTCATTGCACGAAAAAATCGTAGAAAACGTAAGGAGTAAAAGTAAATAAAGGTTAGTTTTTTTCATTATTTAGAGTGTGTTTTAAGAATTGATTTTAAAAATAAAACTTGATGCTGTTTCGTATTTTCCGCCCTGCGAGGCAGTAAAAAGATATGTAGGTTTTCCTTTTTGAAATAGAATCTGTGGTCTTTCGGCTCTGCCATAGCGATTTAAATGTTTGGGGGCTGGTGGCTGATTAACGTATTCATGGAGTTGCTGATAGCCTATTTGAGGTTCTGACCAAAGTTTACCGTCATCGGATTCCATGTATAGACCCATATCAATACCATAAACGCCCAAATCTCTAGTGAGCATTTTAAATTTTCCGTCTTCACACCATACAAAGGCATCTTCGCATTGTTCGTTATTTCCCATGTGATGATAATCTATGACGGGATTGCCTTCATATTTTTTATATGGTCCAAAAAGTGATTTTGAAGTTGCTAATCCGTACTTACGGTTTCCCCTGATTTTAAATTTAGGATGAATATAGCCTTCAGTATCAAATGATTTGTAATATAACCAATACTCACCATTTGGATGTTTAAAAAACGATGGATTTGTTGTACAATGGTCGTCCCATTCGCCAGCTTTTCCAGGTAGTAATAACGGTTCATCGGGTCGTGTCCAGGGGCCATAAAGTGAATCGGCCGTAGCTAAGCCAATACGTTGTGTATTCAATTTTCCGTTGGAATTCCCCATAAAAAACAACGCATATTTTCCATCTACAAAATGGATGCTGGGGTTGTGGCACGTGGTGGCATCCCAATAGCCTTCGCCACGAGGAGCTAAAACTGTGTCGACATACTCATAAGGACCTTCAGGTCTATCGGCCACGGCATGGGCAATTTCAGATGCGTGCGTCCAGCCACTCATGCTTTTTGCTTTTGGCCATCTCGAAAAAAACACATGTATTTTACCATTGGGACCTTCAATGGGGCTGTTGCACCAAACATAATAACCTTTAAACTCTAAAGCTCTTCCGACTGGTGATAATTTTTTTTCAAAATCAGAAATTTTTGGCTGTTGATTTTGAATTAAAAAATTAAAAGCATTTAAAGGGAGTAATGTGCCTAATGAGGTCAATGCACTTGATGCTAAAAACTCTTTTCTGTTCATTTTTACCTTACTAAAGTTAAACTCATTAGGCCAATAACCACATCGTTTGCAACGGCTTTTAATTTGAGTGCTTTTAATGTTTTGTTGGGGTTTAAAGGTAAATCTAAAATAGTTCCGGCACCACCATCAACACCAAAATCACTGTAACCTTTTATTTTGGTAAAATCATTAAAATTTCTAGTAATTTCACCAGTTTTAAAATATATCCGTGGTAGTTTTGGGGCATCGGTTGTAAATGCCAAACCGTCAACAAAATAATCTTGCTCTATAGGCCACCAATTCTCTGGGTTTTTTAACTGAAGAGTTTCCGAAGTATTATCAGTATAATGAATAATAATTTCACCATTTACAAACCTACTTTGCATGGGGTTGGTGGTTCCTGCCATAATAAAAAAGGCATGCGATGCCTTCCCCGAAAGTGGGATTTCAATATCCTTTGAGAAATTATCCCATTGGGAAACGAATGCAATATTGTTTTTATCTGCTTCTGATGGTGTTTTAAACGGAATGTTTTGTGCACTTAAAATAGTATTATTGTTTTGTCCAGATTTTTGGCGCAATCCCGTATCGTCGATTGCGGGTTTTACATACGGATAGCACCAATTGCCAATCCCTTGGGTGGGAAGTTGAAGTGTTGGGGAAGTTGGTCGTGGACTCAAGTATTCTTCTTCAAAAATGTTGGTTACTTTGCTATTGAAGACTGTTTGTAAATCAATGGTTTCAAAGTTGGTGTTTTCTAGAAACTTTATATCCCAATTATGGAATTTTGCACTTTTTTCTTCTTCAAGGATATACAAATGAATAGGTTGCCACCAAAGCATATCGTTTTGTTTCAATTGAATAAAAAAAGTTTTGTTTCCTTTTTCAGAATCTATCTGAAAATCCAACTGTTTTGAAGCTAAGTCAATTAGTGAAATAGCATCTTGTGGATTATAAACCTTTATGATTTCGGCTTTAGATGTTTTAAACTGAAATCTATCACCTAATGCTCCTTCAAATTGGAATTGCGGCTTCTCTATGGCATAACCTTTCCATTTGATAACAATCTTGTAACGCTCTTTGGAAGAATTTTTAATAATGATTTTAGGATTTTCGATAGCACTATTATCGAGTTCCCATTTTGCGTCTTTCCCGTTAACAGTTATTTGCTCAATACCTTCAAGTCGGGCGTCAACCGCTAGATGAAGTTTTAATTCTTGTTTAAATTTTGAATCAATAATATAGGTTGAAACTTTTTCATTTTGACTAAAATCTATTGAAATATCAGGGATTACCAATGAAGCCATATTCCAATCCGCTGGAAAACCAGGTTTTATGGATAGTGTGTTTTCAATCGTATTTGGCTGAATACCAAATAATCCTTCAACCAAAGACCGGGCAGCCATTCCAATAGGGTCTGCAAAATCACGGTACAGTTCACCACGAATGGCGTCGTAATAAGATAATTGCTGAAAACCCCCTGGTGAAGCACCTAAATACATACTTTCGACTAGTGCGCTTTGCCAAAGTTTATAGGCCTTTTCTTTTCGGTTGCCTTGCCAGTAGGCTAGGGCAGCATGCAAATTTTCGGCAAGAGCCACATTATTAACCGACCACGTATAAGGTTGCCAGTTACTGGTTGAAACTAATTCTAAATCATCAAAAGGTAGGCCTTCAGCTTTCACAGGGATATGTGGGATTTCGGTATCTACATAACGTAAGGCTTGGTACGATTGAAAGCTATCGGCGATGCCTTCATCCAAACTATGATAAATAGTCCAAAGTCCCGGGTTGTCATGCAACAACTGATTTCCCAATAAATCTTTGTATTCTGCAAAAACACCTTTTTTCTCAATCCACAAATTATTTTCAATAGCAGATTTTATGTGATTAGCTTCCTCAATATAAGGTTGTGGGTTTTCACCCAAAAGTTTGGCAATACTGGCAGCCAAAAGATTTGCAGAGTAATTATAAGCCGACGAATAAGTAACGCCCCCACCCGAATATTGCAAGGCATCACTGGCCCAAATGGTAGCGTAGGCATCGTAGAGTCCGTCGCCATCAGCATCAAAATTTCGTTTTTCCCAAGTAATATGACGTTTTACAACTGGCCACATTTTTTTCATGAATTCTAAATCGCCTGTCCATTGAAACCCACGAAGTAATTGGTTTATAAACACCGAATTCATATCATAATGATGGGCTTTTGTGTTGTTGTTTGGATTGCGACTGATATAACCGCGACTGAACATGGCTGTACCCAGAACTTCCTTTTGTCTTGCAAAATTTCTGGAGCTATCTAAAACCACAGGCCCAGTTTCTGGTTCTAAAACCTGAGAATTACCGTAGCTTTCAAAGTGGGTGTGCGCCCTGTCATGCCACCCCAGCGGATTTGCTACATATGCACCACGCCAAGCGTTTAGGTGCATGCGCCAAGCCACGGCACCATGGAGATAAGCAGGGCTTTCCCAAATGGCATCACCTGCAATAGCTAGCGCACCTCCTAATGTGTTTAGATATTCATCGGGAGTTTTTAGTTTCACTCTGTTTTTTAAGCGCTCGGTTTTTTCCAAGGCTTGATTAAATTCGGTTTTAATCTCCCTTTGCGATGTTTTTAAAAGTTGTCCTTCATTTTCAATTTTCCAGAAAAATTCATTTTCTTTCTTTAGTTTAATTTTACCTATTATAGCTGGAAATTTGTCAGCATTCCTATTATAAATGGATATTGGTGCTCCTTCAACCATTGCTTCAACAAGTTGTGTCTCAGATTTTGGAAAATACCCAACAATCTGTCTATTGTTGCCCGTTTTTTGCTTGTTGGTTTCTGAACCGAATTTTAAGAGAAAATTAGTATGATTGATTTTATATTGATTGTTAATGCAATATTCGGGTTGTAGATAAAATACTGATTCGGGGTCGGCACCAATATCGCCTTCACGATGGAATTTTTTGGCATTAGCACCTCCGTAGAGCCAAACTAGGTCGATGTTTTTAGGAATGCTTTTAGTTTCAACTTTTAAAATCATGGCTTCCTTTTCAGCATGAGCCACCACTTGAATATTTATAATCCCGTTTTTAAGTATGGCATCCCTGATTTTGTAAATCATGGTGCCAGGGTCATATCTCGTGGATACAGAATCGCAAACAGACAACCATTTACTTTCTACACCATTTGAAATACCGAGTTTTAAATTACCGCCCATGCCTTTTAAATACAATGCAAATTCTGGTAAATCGCCCGTTTCTACCCGAAATCCTGTATTGGTTCCATAAAGGGCTCGGTTAAATTTTCGTGTACCATTTTTAAGTGCAAAACTTTGTCCTTTTGGTATGTAATGAATTTTTCTAGAGGAATCTAATGAAGCTTTTTCTTGAGCAAAACCATGTTGAGTAAAGCTAAAAGTCAATAGAAATACACTGAAAACTAAACCTATATTTGTAAAAACAGACATTTTGGATGTCATTGAAACGATTTTTTTTGATTTCTATTTTAGGGCCACATCCCAAACTTTAGACAGTTTTGAAGTGCCCTTTAGCCCTTTAAGCTCTAAACTTACAACATATTTTCCTGCTTCTTTGTAATGGTGAACCGGATGTTGTTCGGTTGAAGTGTTACCATCACCAAAATCCCAATGCCATGAATTAATCTCACCTATGGATTCGTCATTAAAGGCGACTGTTCTTTTATCCATATTAATAATTTTAAAAGACCATTTGGCATCAATAGCTTTGGTAAATTCCTTTTCCAAGGGCATTAGTTTAAAAGGTAATAAATATGACGCATTGCCGTACATGGTGTGTTCTTTTGAAAGGTTCCAAAACCCATTGTTTTCTTCTTTGTTTACATCATCGTAATCGATAATAGCCCAGCAAAGACTAATGTTTTTATTTTCTTCTAAAACCGATTTTACAGCTCGTTCTGGATTATTTCCTGCATAATCAAAAGGTGTTATCCAAAACTCTAAAATAAGCTTTCCACTTTCGCCGTGTTTAAAATTGTAGTTATAAGCGGCGTTGGCGTAAGGCAAATCTTTAATCCATGGTTGGCTGCCCCAAACCATGGTCCAATCTTTATTTTTTGCAGGTGTGAAAATATGATAGTTTTGCGCATGAACGCCATGATAAGAATAATAGGCATCCATAATATCCAAAGTTTTATTGGGGTGAAAACGGTCTATAAACGGTCCTCCGGATTGGTCGGCATCAACAACAACTTCAAAGGTGTCGTTGTGTAATCCTGAATCCGAAAAATCCCAGTAATCATCGTAAGCTTCATATAAAAAATAGAGTCGGTTAAGGCCCTTTACCCAGCCTACTTTCACTTTAACATCCAAATTGTTTGGGTTGGCTTTAGGTTGTTTTTTACTGTCGTCCCACAGTTCGTCCATACCAACCACATAGCTTTCAGGAACCATATCCCAATCATCGGTATTTCCATTAACAGTTGGAATTTGATTAGCGGGAAATTGAAATACTTTAAAACTGCGGTTTTCTTGTGCTTCAATGTTAAGTATGACCATTAAAAACAAAAATGGAAGTTGTTTCAAATATTTTGAATTCAGCATTAAATCTCTATTAGTTGTTATTTTTAGAATAAACCGATTCTGGAAATTCAATTTCATAAGTGTTTTCCAAAGTGACTTTAGAACCGTCTTCGGCAATTATCTTTACATTATTAAGTTTCCAGTTGGCACTGTATTTTACTTGTCCAGCTTTTTTGGCTTTAATATTTACATTGTTCAACGTTATATTCTCAACAATAGATTGTTCAATACCACTAACATTAATGGCTGTGGTAGCGCCTTTCACATCGATATTGTTGATGGTAATGTTTTTAAATGTTGGAATGCCTTTTTCGGGTTCTACCTTCATCAACATTTTTTTCCAATGTTCAGGAATGTCATTTTCATTAAATTCCTCTGGTAATTTGGAATAACTATACGCCGGATTCCAGTTCATTCCTACTTGCATAAAGGTACGCACGCTATCCATTTTTATATTTTCCATGTAAATGTCTTCAACCGTTCCGCCTCGGTTGGTAGCCGATTTTATGTTCAATCCATTTTTGGTACCCAATCCTTTAATGTTTGACACATAAACATGACGAATACTACCTGCGGTTTCGCTGCCTATGGTAAATAAACCGGCACCTTGGCGAGCCATACAATCTTTAATCACCACATATTCGGTTGATCTGTTAACGCGCTGTCCGTCCCAATCTCGACCAGCTTTTAAACAGAAATTATCGTCGTTGCAGTCTATATCGCAATTTTGAACTAAAATCCATTTGGAAGAATCAATATCGATACCATCAGTACTCGGGCCATGTCCTCCAATGTTATTTTTAATTGTTAAGCCATCAATGGTGATGTATTCAGAATAAAGCACCTGAACGGTCCAAAAACCCGCACGCTGAATATTCAAATTTTTAAAAACCACATCTTTCGAATTTGAAATCAAAAAGGTTCTTGGCCGTTTCGCGTCATAATCAACAATCCAGCGTAATCCTCGTGGTTCATAATCGTTTTTTCGTAAATCCCAATAATAGTCCCAAAAAACTTTACCTTGCCCGTCAACAATACCTTCACCATCAAGTATTACATTTTTTTCATTTCTAACATTAATTAATGCGGCCGGCCATTTTAATTCAATACCTGCAATCCGGGTATTTATTTCTTTATAGTCTTTAATATTTTCACTACCTAAAATTTTTACGCCCTTGGGAACTTCAAATTTTATGCTACTTTTTATGAAAATAGAACCCATTAAATATTCACCTGGTTTGAATGTTACCGTTCCACCGCCATTTTCAGCGCAAGCATCAATAGTTTTCTGGATGGCGGTAGTGTTTAAGGTGGTTCCGTCATTAATGGCTCCATAATCGTTTACGTAATAAGTTTTATCTGAAATTTCAAAGTTTTTGGAGCCCACTTTTTCTACCCAATCGGGTTTAAGTTGGTTGATATTTTTATTTGGATCTGGTTTTTGTTTGCATGCTATAAGGTTAAGGCAAACGAAGCAGAACAAAAGAGGTTTTAATTTTTTCATAATTGATTTTTGATAAGAAGTAAAAATATTATTTTAATAAACTATTAGTGTCCTGTACAATCATGTCGACAAAAAAATAAAAAACCTTAGTTTCATGCTTGTTGTCTCGTGTTATTGTTGTTTTTTTGCTATATTCACTTAACTAAAACTAATTTATTTTATTCAATTATATGTCTCAATCAATTGAAATAAAAATCAATGAGTCATCACGTGTCCCAAAATATAAGCAAATTGTAGATTCTATAATACATGATATATCAAAAGGAAAATTAAAAGTTGGCGAAAAAATACCTTCCATAAACGAGTTAAGCGAATCTTGTTACTTGTCTAGAGATACGGTTGAGAAAGCTTATAAATTACTTAAAGAACAAAAAGCCATCGTCTCGGTTAAGGGAAAAGGTTATTACATAACAAAGACGGATCTTATATCGAGAATTAATGTCTTTTTTATGGTAAATAAACTTAGTTCATATAAAATGATGATTTTTAATTCTTTTGTAAAAGAACTTGGTATTAATGCTCATGTAACATTGTCGGTTTATCACTGTGAAGAATCTATTTTTGTTAAAACTTTAGAACGGAATCTTGGAGCCTTTGATTATTATGTAATTATGCCACATTTTAAGAGTGAAGATTCCAATCATGTCAGTACAACTAAGAAGGTAATAGAAATAATTGAAAAGATACCTAAAGACAAACTAATAATTTTAGATAATAGAAAGACTGAAATTGAAGGAGATTATGGTGCCGTGTATCAGGATTTTAAAGAGGATATTTATGAGGCTTTGGAGGAAGGCCTTAATAATCTTAAAAATTATGATAAGTTGGTTTTGGTTTACCCATCAAAAACTGTTTATCCTTACCCAAAAAGAATTGTAAACGGATTTATGAAATTTTGCTCAAAAAATAATTTTGATTTTGAAATATTGGATGAAATTTATGATGACATGGAATTGGACAGTAAGGATGCTTATGTTGTGATTGAAGAAAATGACTTGGTTAATCTGGTAAGGCAAGTCCGCAAAAAGAACTTAATTATGGGCAAGGATATAGGCATTATTTCATATAATGATACGCCGTTGAAGGATTTATTAGGTATTAACGTAGTAAGCACTCATTTCAGAGCCATGGGTGAAACTGCAGCTTATTTAGTGTTGAACAACAAGAGAGAAAGGGTTAAAAATGTTTTCGAGTATATTGAACGAAATTCAGTTTAATAGCCTTTTTTTAACAAACAAAAAGCAAGGTTCATCATAGTACAGGATGGATCTTTTTCATTTTGGAAATATTTTGGTCAAAAATTAATCCATGAAACCAATTTTCAGAGGTGTTTTATTTCTTTTTATTGCTGGGGTATTTTATACTGCACCTGCCCAAAATGAAGGGGTTAACAAAATCTTTTATTTCGGAAAAAAGGTAAAAGACCTCTCTGAGATAGTTATTGACAGTGCCAAATCCTATACTGAGGAAGCCGAATACGGTTTCGATTTTGGGTCTGAAAAGAACTTAACATTTAAAAAGAATTTTTTTACGAGTAATAATTCGTCGATTTACTTTTCGGTAAAAGTACCTGAAGGCAATTACAGGGTGGAATTGGTTTTAGGAGGAAACAAGTGTTCAAATACGACCGTTAAAGCAGAGTCTAGGCGGTTAATGTTGAAAGAAAAGAAACTTGGAAGGAATGAAGAAGCAGTCTATTCCTTTGTTGTAAACGTAAGGTCTCCAAAAATCAGCGAATCGTCTTCAATAAAATTAAAGGATAGAGATAAAAATCAATTAAATTGGGATGATAAACTTACCTTAGAGTTTTTGGGAAACCCTTCGGTACAAAGAATTATAATAACACCTGCTAATAATGTAAAAACATTTTTTCTAGCTGGTGATTCTACAGTTACCGACCAGGATGTTGAACCTTGGGCGTCTTGGGGACAGTTTTTTACCAATTACTTGAATGATGATGTGGTCGTGGCCAACTATGCTGAGTCTGGCTCTTCCTTGGTGGCATTTAAAGGTGTAAAGCGTTTGGAAAAAATACTGTCTTTGATTAAGAAAGGAGATTATCTATTTATTGAATTTGCTCATAATGATGAAAAGCGTAGGGGAGAAGGTATCGGACCTTGGCAGTCGTATACTCAGCTTTTAAAGGAATACATTAATGCCGTGAAAAGCAAAGGAGGTAATCCCGTTTTGGTAACACCAACACAAAGAAGGGCCTTTAATAAAGATGGCACTCTAAAAGCAACCCATGGCGATTATCCAGCTGCTATGCGAAAAGTGGCAAACGATTTAAATGTGCCACTAATTGATGTTACAAAAATGACAACGCAAATGTATGAAAGTTGGGGTGTTGAACCTTCAAGAAAGGCCTTTGTACAATATCCAGCTAATACATTTCCAAACCAGCCAAAACCTTTAAACGACAACACCCATTTTAATAGCTTTGGTGCTAACGAAATAGCCAAAAGTGTTGTGCAGGGTATTAGAGATTTAAATTTAGAAATCATACAATATTTAAAACCCGATATTCCAAATTACAATCCAGCAGGCCCTGATAGTTTCAGTAATTGGACTTTGCCTATGAGCTCACGATTCGAAATTAAAAAACCAGAAGGAAATTAAACATAATTATGACTAAACTAAACTTTAAACTTAATACGCTATTGTTTCTTTTTATTGCATTTAATTGCTCTAATGTAACGTCGCAAGAAACCAAAAAAATACTGCTCTCTGGTAAAGATTTTAAAAACCCTGTACAATGGGAATTTATGTGTACTGGTGGAAATAACAGTAATGTATGGTCAACGATAAATGTACCATCAAATTGGGAGATGGAAGGCTTTGGCGAATATACTTATGGACGTTGGTACAAAGAATTAAATCAAAAAGAACCTAGTAAAGAGGAAGGTTTTTATAAATACAAATTCAATATTCCTATCGATTATAAGGGGAAAAACATCACCATTGTTTTTGGTGGCGCCATGACCGATACCGAAGTAAAAATAAATGGAAAATCGGCTGGAGAGATTCATCAAGGTGGCTTTTATGAATTTAAATATGATATATCTTCACTTATAAAATTCGGTACGGAAAACCTTTTGGAAGTACATGTTTCAAAACACTCCAGTAATAACTCGGTTAATAATGCCGAACGAAAAACCGACTGGTGGTTGTTTGGAGGAATTTATCGCCCAGTTTGGTTAGAAGTTTCACCTGAAACCTTTATAGAGCATGTTGCCGTTGATGCCAAAATGGATGGTACATTAAGGGCTGATTTAAACCTTGTCAATATTCAGGAGAATACAACTGTTGAAGCCAGTATTGCTTCAGTTGGTAGTAAAGAGGATTTTGAAACCTTCACTTTTAAGTTGAAGGAAAACGAAAATTTTCAAACTATAAATGCCCAATGGAATAATGTGAAAACTTGGAGTCCTGAAGACCCAAACTTGTACACTTTAACTTTGTCTTTAAAAAACAATGGTGAAGTTTTGCATACTAAGCAAACCAGAATTGGTTTTAGAACATTGGAGTTCTTAAAGAAAGACGGTATTTACGTTAATGGAAAAAAGATCTTGATGAAGGGCATAAACCGTCATGTGATTTGGCCAGAGTCAGGAAGAAGTACCGATAAGGCCATTAGTGTTTTAGATATTAATTTGTTGAAAGATATGAATATGAATGCCGTTCGTTTTCATTATCCACCGGATACGCATTTTCTGGAAGTTTGTGATTCGCTTGGTCTTTTCGTCTTAAATGAAGTCGCTGGTTGGCAAAATGGATACGATACAAAAACAGGAACAAATATAATTAGAGAGACCGTACAAAGAGATGTAAATCATCCATCTGTAATTATTTGGGACCATGGAAATGAAGGCGGCTGGAATTACGAAATCGACCACGTTTTTAATATTTACGATCCGCAAAAACGAATTGTTATTCATCCATGGGCCGATTTCAACGGTTGGGATACGCATCATTATCCAACCTATTTAACAGGGATGCACCGATTTAATAATGGCGAAAATGTATTTTTTCCAACAGAAACCATGCACGGTACATACGATAACGGGATTGGAGCAGGATTGGAAGATTTCTGGAAACGCTATAAGCAAAGTCCATTGTTTGCTGGTTCATTTCTCTGGGCCATGCTGGATGAGGCCGTTTTGAGAACCGATTGGACTGGCGAAAAAAAATACGATTCGAAAGGTAATTTGGCAGCCGACGGTGTTTTAGGGCCTCATAGAGAAAAGGAAGGCAGCTTCTTTACAGTAAAAGAAGTTTGGTCGCCCATTCATTTTCAACCAAAAATGATCACGTCCAAATTTGATGGCTCGTTTATGATTTCAAACGAATACATCTTTACAAATCTAAATGAATGTAAGTTAGACTATAAGATTCTAAAAGCCCCAGACCATTCAATTTATGGCGATGAAATAGCCGAACTTATTGCGAGAAACCCCATCCAAATTGAAACTATAGAACCAGGGGAAACCAGGAAAATTCAATTTGATGTGCCATCCAATTTCTTTGAAGGTGACTGGTTAGAAATTACTGCGAACGATAAACATGGCAGAGAAATTTACACTTGGTCTTGGCCCATTCACCGCGCACCTTATTATGCGAACAAATTGATGGCAAAAGATGAGACAAGAAAATCGCCCAAAGCTTCAAAAACTGATAATGAAGTTTTATTAGAATCTAAATCAATTTCTGTTAAATTGAGTGCATCTACTGGCGAGATAATTAAAATAGAAAACAAAAACGGCAATGTCCCATTTGTAAATGGCCCGAAACCTATTGGAATGAAAGCCGAGGTTGAATCTGTTTCGGTTGAAGAAAATAGCGATACTGCAATTTGTACCATTAAATATTCTGGTGGTATTGATACAGCCACGTGGACACTCTTTAGCGATGGACGTTTAAAATTAGAGCTAATTTTATTAAAAAATGCAGGAAGAAATAGTGGTTTTGACGGTGCATTTTTTGAAGGAGCCATTAATAAATTTGGTGTGACTTTCGATTTTCCTGAAGAAGGAGTTGAGAGCATAAAATGGTTAGGAAACGGACCCTATCATGTTTGGAAAAACCGAATAAAAGGCACAACCCTTGGTCTTTGGGAGAAAGATTATAACAACACGATTACGGGAGAAAGTTTTGAAAATTTGGTATATCCAGAGTTTAAAGGCTATCATGCCAATTTTATTGCAGGAAACCTTAAAACAAAAAATGGGAACTTTAAGTTTTTCAGTGAAAATGATAAATTGTTTTTAAGATTATTCACACCAGATTTACCTAAAAATACCGTTTCAAAAACCTTTCCACAGCCACGATTTCCAGAGGGTAACATTTCTTTTATGTACGAAATACCAGGGATGCGGGCATTTAAACCTTTGGAGCATCAAGGACCTGAAAGCCAACCTACCAATATAAGGATTAAGAGTGGAGATGATGGTATCCCGATGACATTGTGGTTTGATTTTAGAGACAACTAACTCAACTAAATAAATTTTCATGAAAATATTACATTATCTTACAATTCTATTTCTAACAGTTTCATTTTCAAATTGTGCTCAGCAAAAAAACACCAAACCAACGGTTTATACTGTTGGTGATTCTACGGTGAAAAACGGACGAGGAGATGGCTATGGTGGTTTATGGGGTTGGGGCGACTTTATAGGTCAGTTTTTAGACTCGTCTAAAGTATCGATTGAAAACCATGCATTAGGAGGCACTAGTAGCAGAACATACCAAAACTTGGGGCTTTGGGACACCGTAAACAGTAAACTAAAAAAAGGCGATTACGTTTTAATTCAATTTGGACATAACGATAATGGACCAGTAAACGATACGATTAGAGCTAGAGGCACCATAAAAGGTATAGGGGATGAAACTGAAGAAATAGATAATATGATAACCAGCGAGCATGAAATAGTGCATAGCTATGGTTGGTATATTGAAAAAATAGTAAAGAATGCGAAAGAAAAAGGGACCATACCTATTATTATGTCGCCAATACCTAGAAACGATTGGAAAACTGGATTAGTGCCAAGAAATAATAAGTCTTATGGGCTTTGGGCAAAGCAAATAGCCGAAAGGAACGATGTTACTTTTATTGATTTAAACGATAAAATGGCTTCAAAATTAGAAAGTTTTGGAGAAGAAGAAGTTACTGGAACCTATTTTTACAAGCGTGATCACACCCATACGTCCGCAAAAGGAGCGGTGATGGCGGCATCTATAATTGTTGATGGTTTAAAGCATACTACTAATTCATTGAAAAATTATATACTTGAGGAACCTGACGTAATATTACCCAAAAAGAAAAATATCTTTTTAATTGGTGATTCAACGATGGCTAATAGTAGCAATCCTAATGCGATTGGATGGGGTATGGCATTTCCGAGATTTTGCGATACTATGCAGGTAAATGTTATCAATAAGGCTAGGGGAGGAAGAAGTACAAGAACTTTTATTTATGAAGGTTTGTGGGATGCCGCTAAAAAGGAATTCCAAAAAGGCGATGTAGTATTTATACAATTTGGCCATAACGATGCAGGTAATATTGATAAAAAGAAATACAGAGGCTCTCTAAAAGGTATGGGCGACGAAACTCAAGAAGTAAAAAGAGACAGTATTACCGAAACGGTGCATACTTATGGTTGGTACATGAAAAAAATGATAAGGGAAGTGAAAGAAAAGGGAGCACTCCCAGTAGTTTTAAGTCTTACCCCGCGAAATGAATGGCCAAATGGAATAGTAGAACAGCGACATGACACCTATGTGAAATGGGCAAAAGAAGTCGCTGCTGCTGAAAATGCCATCTTTATTGATTTAAGTAATGCCTTAGCTAAAGAATATCAGAAACTGGGAAAGGAAAAGGTAAAAGTTTTTTTTCCTAAAGATCATACACACACTGGTATAGAAGGAGCCAATTTCATTGCTTTAACTATTGCCAATTTAATAAAGGAAAATGAAAATCTTGAATATTTGGGAGGAGCCATTCAAATAAATAACCCATAAATAATCGTAAGATTATATTTACTTAATATTATTTTCTATTTTTACCATAAAGCAAGATTAGTTTATTCAATTTTAATTTTATGATAAAAAAAACAGTGTTTAGTGCTATTATATTAAGTATTTTATTAGGTTGTAATAATGAAAAAATTAAACAACCTGACGCTTTATGGTTAAAGAAATTAGAATCTACAAGGCAATTTTCAAATTCAAATTTTGAAAATAGAACAACTGTTTTAACAGGTAATATTGATTCAATATTATCATATTTAGATGTGTTTAGCCATCTAAAGAGAACATCCCAAAAAGACTTAAACTTAATAGCAGACTCTCTATACAAATCATTAGGAATATTAAATAACACTAATTATCACGAAATTTTTGATAAGGATTATGTCAGCAAAGAAAAATTAACGCATAATAATAATCTTGCTTTAAAAGCACTTTTAGAATCCAGTTGGAAAGACTCTATCAGTTTTAATGATTTTAATGAATATATTCTACCACATAAATTAACATCTGAAATTTTTGACAACTGGAGAGACTCACTTTACCTGACTCATAAAAGGCTTATTTCGTTGCGTCCTAGTTTAAAAAACTTGGATTCTTTATATCATTATCATATTTCCGATACCTATAATACTATAAGTTCAAAGGTTAACATACGAAGTTATTTTCCCTTAGAGGCCAATTATTCATGGTTAGATATATCAAAGGAGGGTGAGTGCGCCTCCATGTGTAGATATGTTATTTACCATTTAAGGGCTGCGGGTGCTCCAGCCACATACGACTACATTCCGAACTGGGGTAACAGGCCATCGTCGCAGCATGCCTATGTTGGTTTAGCAAATAGAAAAAAACAGGTTTCGAAACTATTAAAAAATGATAACAACCCAGAAAACCTCGTCGATAATCTTAATGCAGCGATGGATCCAAAATCCACACATGTTTTTAAGGAAAATGAAATGCCATTTGGGCTTTATGTACAGTATGAAAAAACTATTCCAAAAATGTTTAGACAAACATGGACTGAGCAACCTGCCATTATTAATTTGGTTTCTAGGGTCCCGAAGGAGGAGATTTACCTTAATTTGTTCAGACCTAACATGGTTGATGTAACATCCCAATACCTCGATGTTGCAGATGTTGAAATTGGTAATGAGTTTTTACAAGACAAAACCATGGCGTATTTGGCAACTTTTGATGTCAACCAATGGGTTCCAGTGGCATTTGCTAAATTAAACTGGTATGGTAATGCAAGATTTAAGGATATGGGTAAGAATGTTATGTTAATGCCCATGACCTATCAATCTGGTTTAAAGCCTTTTGGGGATCCTTTTTTGATAGAAAACTCAGGACTAAAGCGAACATTTAAATGTAATACCGAAAAACGTATAGACATGAAACTTATTCGAAAATTCCCTTTGTTTTCTTATGCGGCTAATCAGGTTATTGATTTTAAAGGATGTCGTATTGAAGGTGCCAATGATCCAGATTTCAAAGATGCTAAGGTTTTGCACAACATCGATTACTATCCGTTTTATATGCAGCAAATTGATTTAAAAAGACCAGACACGCTTCAGTATATTCAATTAATTGCTCCAGACGACGGTAGAGTTATTAGATTAGCCGAAATAGAATGTTACCAAGACAGCAGTGGGGTGCTCAAAAAAGTTGAGCATAGAACTTATAAAAACGGAACGCTAAAAGGGCGTTTCGCCAATGCGTTTGATGGTGACCTTAATACATATCAAAATGGCAGAAGGTTTAGACTCGATTTTGAGACTCCAAGACCAATATCCAGAATTCGCTTTTGTCCAAAAAATGATACAAATTGCATCATTCCTGGTAATGAGTACGAATTGTTTTATTGGGACAACGGTTGGGTATCTTCGGGTAAAAAAATGGCAAACGACTATTTTTTAAATTATAAAAATGTGCCCTCAGAAACAATGTATTGGCTACGGTGTTTAACAGAAGGAAAAGAAGAACGCATATTTACTTATGAAGACGGTAAACAAATATGGTGGTAATTTTTAATTAAATAAACCCGTTGCGCTTTTTAAATAAATTGTTCAGTGTAGCTAATGCCTCTTGTTTAACGAATTTAAGATAAGAAACAATAATTAGTCTCGAGAATCAAATTTTAGTCATAAAACTAATGTTCTCGATAAAATCTTACCATTAAAACTTCTCAAAATAACATCCAATAGTATTCAATAAACGCAATGTACGACGATTTAAATAATTAATTTATATGCTCCAAAATCGTTTGTACCTTTAGTTTTTATCCTACTTTTTACTTAAAAAGTAATCTTTTTAATATTAAACAATACGATAAGCAGGACAGTACAGGTAAGTTAATTTTTTCTTTAGCATTATTTTAGTAGAATTATTCTTTCAAAATAATGACTTTAAAACTAAAAAAAGAGCATGTAAACCTAACTGATACACTAAATTCATGTTTAGTTATCCTGTTGGTTTCGCTTTTTTTAATATTACCCCAAATTAATGACACGCGATATGTCATGTCTACCATTACCAGTAAGTTTATTTGGTTTCAATATGCTTGTTTAATACTATTAGGGTTATACTGCTTTAACATGGTTATAGGTAAATCCATGTCCTTTTCAGTTTCTAAACTAGATATAGTGCTTTTTGCTCTGTTGGCTTATATAACGCTGAATAGATACTATATTCAGCCTCGTTTTGGGTTCTCGATTCGGTATATGGAATTAATTGGGTTAAGTTTCCTGTACTTGGTTTTAAGGCGTATCTCACTAAAAAATTATCCTTGGTTGTTATTGGTTATAGTAGTTTCAGGAACTATACAAGCCATATATGGCAATTTACAATTACTAGGTTATTATCCATCAAACCATTCCGGGTTTAGAATGACGGGCAGCTTTTTTAACCCTGGGCCTTTTGCTGGTTTTCTTGCTGCGGTATGGCCCATAGCTTTTGGCATGTATTTGTTTAAAGAAACCATAGCAGTGCAAGCTGAACAAAAAAACAAAGCACCTTTCTTTAACAAAATTATAAAATACATTTTTGAGTATATTCTTTTGTTGGGCATGGTAAGTATATTGCTGGTTTTACCAGCATCACAATCTAGAGCAGCATGCTTAGCCACATTGGCTAGCAGTTTAATTTTGTTGGAACTCAGATATGCTGTTTTAAATAAGCTCTTAAAAAAAACAAGTGCACTAAAAAAAACAATTCTAACAATACTCGCCATAGCTGTTTTGGGCTTAGGGCTTTTAAGTGTTTATCATTTTAAAAAAGGCTCTGCTGAGGGGCGCCTATTTATTTGGAAAGTAACTACCAAAATGATAGCAGATACTCCTGTTTTTGGAGTAGGTTTTGATAGGTTTAAAGCACACTATATGAATGCCCAAGCCAATTATTTTGCCGAACATGGGGAAACGGCTGAAGCTATGGTAGCCGACAATTCATATTATGCATTTAATGAGTTTGTACAGTTTGTTGTTGAAAATGGTTTTGTTGGTTTTTTGTTTCTTGTAGCTCTTATCGTTTTTCTACTTAAAATAAAAGTAGCACATGAGAATGTGTACATTTCAAATATTCTTAAAATATGCTTATTCTCCGTTAGTATTTTTGCATGTTTTTCATACCCGACGCAAATATTGCCCATTAAAATAATAGGAGTGACTGCACTTGCTATGTTGGCTAGTATGGATGTGAATTTTAATCACATAAAAATATCCAGAAACACTACTGTCCTTAGAAGTGCTAAGGTGTCATTTCTGTTAATAGCAATACTGGGGGGAACTAAAGTGGGGGTGTGCACCAGCACACTTAGTGAAGGATTTAAAACTTGGCAATTTGCGTTAAGTCCCTATTACAATTATGATGATGTTATAAAAGAATATGAAGCCGCTTACCCTTTGTTTAAGGATGATGGAGACTTTTTG
Source organism: Flavisericum labens (assembly GCF_045446075.1). Lineage (NCBI taxonomy): Bacteria > Pseudomonadati > Bacteroidota > Flavobacteriia > Flavobacteriales > Flavobacteriaceae > Flavisericum > Flavisericum labens. The sequence goes on from NZ_JBJJBQ010000002.1 coordinate 576,304, forward strand.
ATGAATTATGGTAAAACGCTATGTTTAGCAAAAAAATACCCTCAAGCAATCTCAATTTTGCAGCAAGCAAAGCAACATCTGAATACTACCATTATAGAAACGGCGTTGGGAGATACCTACAGGGGTGAAAAACAATATAAAAATGCAGAAATGGCCTATAAGCGGGCTTATCATATGATTCCTTCTAGGTTTTATCCATTGTATTTACAGGCTAAATTATATGATGAGAGTGGTGATGAGGCCCAGGCGGTAACCATGGCAAAGAGACTACTTGATAAAAAAGTAAAAATACCTTCAACGGCCATAGAAGAAATGAAGACCGAGATGAAAACAATAATAACAAAATATAAAGCAAAAACCTCTGGGTGAAAAATGAAGATTGACATTTTATTAATTTAAAACTTTAAGCCAATGACTTAGACTAAAAATACCCCAGAGGAAATCTTATTTTTTAAGATTTAAACTTATTTCGGATAAAATAAGTTTAAGTGTTTTAAAGGTTGCACTTCTAAAGAGCCTTTTAAAAATAATAAATAAAAGAGATTAGTTTACTCTCTAAATAATAAATTAAAATAAAAACATGAAAAAAATTTTCGTAGGTACAGGGATGATAATTGTTCTAGCTTGTTCCTTTTTTAACCTTAATCAGTATGAAAATAGAAAATCAAATAATGATGATTTAATATACTTATTATCTCAGGCACAAGCTCAATCTGAGAGTTTTTGGGATACTTATTTATATTATGAAGAATGGAAAGAATGTGAAATCTCAGAAACTGAAGCTAATGGTATATTAGGTTGGTTGGGTATAACTTCTATAGATACTCCAGTCGGAGGGTGGGAAGAAGAAACAACAACATCAACTTACCCTGGGCAATATAGTACATGTGTAGATGGAGATGAATTTTGTTGGCCTAATGATTGTGAAAGAGCATAACATATAAATTATTTCACCAAGTCATAATTTTTATGATTTGGTGAAATTTAGATAAATTAAAATTTAATAAATGTATAACAAATCGAAATCACTATTTGTCTTATCCTTATTTGTAATTATTGCAGGCTGTAGTAAGAATAATGATAAGAAAGAATTGTTGAAAAATTATAAAAAATTCAGTGTTGAAAATATAAAAATAGACACACTAAGTGAAAAAAAGATAGATTATGATGACGTAAAAATTTTAGATATACACAATGAAGACCTTGCTGTATTGAAAGGGACTAGTATTATAGATAGTTGTTGGTATATTCCACTTGAAACAAAAGATGAAAGTGTTTTTGGTCATATAGATAAAATAATAATTGAAGATGAGTATATATTTATATTAGATAGTAGAAATACTGGGAATCTTTTTGTTTTCTCTATGGATGGAGATTTTGTTTTTAAAATAAATAAAAAGGGAAAGGGGCCACAGGAGTATACTAGAATTAATGATTTTACTATTGATTCTGATAATAAGAATATTATTATACATGATGACAGGTTGGCTAAATTATTTTACTTCAATTTTGAAGGGAGTTTTGTGAAAACTGTTAAAACTTCTTTTAGGTTTGCAAATTTGTGTAAGCAAAACAACATAATGTATTATTTATTGGGTAATAGGTCTAATTTGCACCTTCCTATTTTAAATAATAAATCTTTGATAAAGAGTAATGAAGGCTTAATTAATACATATAATACATATGATATTAAAAATGAAGTTAATTTAAAACTATCAAAATTCGATCAATTTTATTACTCAGGGAATCATCTTAGTTTTACAATTCCTGTAACGAAAAATTTCATTTACAATATAGAGAAAGGAGAAGTAAAGCCCACTTATCAGTTAAATTTTGGCAAGAAAAATATAACAAAACTTATTAGCCAAAAATTAAAAGATTATAAAAGTTATTATAAAGCAACAAAAGACCTTGATTTTAATATGTTTATTGGAACACATTTTGAAACTAAAAGTAAACTTTTCATTCAATATGTAGAAAATTCAAAATATCGAAACCTCTTTTTCGATAAAGTAACAGGGAATACCATATTATGGGAAAGATTTGTAAGTGACGATATACACACAGCAGGAGATATTGTTAGCCATTATGCTATTTATGAAGAAGATATTTTTGTGAACTTTAAGGAGCCTTCGGTTTTTGTTAATACTCTAAAAAATATTAATAAAATCGATTTTAAATCAGCTCGAGTAAAAGAACTATGTAAAACATTAAATAAAACAGATAACCCCGTGTTGTGCTTCTATAAACTAAAAAGTTTCTAAAACGTTATGAGTAATGTATTTGAATTAAAAACATTTATATGTTTTATAGTAGCAGGGATGTGCTTCTTAAGCTTTTCTTGCCGAGATAAAAGCTCACAAGGTAGGTATTTTGTGAAAGGTCCGAAAATGGATACGTGGAAGGTCTTAGAAGATGAAAATGGTGATACCGTTTTTTTGAAAAAATTAAAGCGACCATTACTAGTAATTAAGTACTCTAAACTGAATTGTAATACTTGTGTTGACTCATTATTATCTTCCCTAAAGCGAATTAAAAAAGATATTCCACATGCTTTTTTTACTGATTATGAATATGATAGGGATTTATATTTGTTTAAGAGGATAAATAATATTAAATCAAAAGTTTACAAAACAAAATATAAAACAAGCATAGATAGTTTAAACATGCCTTATGTATATGTTTTAGATGAAGATTTATCGCAAAAATCTGTTTTTATACCAAAAAAAGAAAACATATTAGATTTTGATAATTACTTGTCTGAAATATCTAATTTTTATTGGGAGTGAAAGTTGAAAAGAAATAGAGGTAAATGTTAAAAGTCTTAATGTAAGTATTTATTTAAATCACATTTTATTTTATGAAAACTAGAAATCTAAAAATATTAAAGAATTGTAAAACTTATAAATAATTATGCTAAAGAGAGTTTTTAAATTATTTTTTATTTGCTTTTTAATCTGTTTCAACTGCATACAAAAAAAAGACAAATCAGAAGAAGAACTTATTGATAAAAAAGCACACAGCATTCAAAAAAACGAAGTAAGTGTGACCCTGTTAGAACAAAAGCCGTTTAAGCGTGAGTTGGTTAGTAATGGGAAACTTATTGCCATTCAAAAAAATGCCTTAAAGTTTGAAGTTAGCGAGCGTCTGGAAAAGTTATATGTGTCGAATGGCGATCAAGTAAGCAAAGGGCAAACCTTGGCGGAATTAAACCCCTATAAATTCCAACAAAAACTCGATAAAGCTACTATAAGCCTAAAGAAAGCTACCTTAGATTTTAAAGACCAACTTTTAGGTAGAGGTTACGACTACGATGTAAAAGACAGCATCCCGAAAAGCATATACGACATGGTAGCCATACGTAGTGGTTATGATGATGCCCTGCGAACCTTGGAAGATGCCCAATATGAACTTCGCTCTTCTAAGCTAATAGCTCCGTTTAGTGGCAGGGTAGCTAATATTGAAAGCAAACAGTTTGAACAAATAAGTGCCGGAAGGGAGTTTATGACCTTAATCAACGACTCAACTTTTGAAGTTGAGTTTTACCTTATAGAATCTGAAATCGGTGATGTAAGCGTTAACGACCAAGTAGAGATTATGCCTTTCGCTCTTGAAAAAACATATCAGGGTAAGATTACCACAATAAACCCCATAGTAGAAAAAAACGGAACGATATTGGTAAAGGCCATTGTAAAAAACGATGGAAGCTTGATAGAGGGCATGAACGTAAAAGTATTGATACAAAAAGATATACCGGAACAACTTGTCGTGCCAAAGGAAGCTGTTGTGTTACGCCAAAACCAAGAAGTGTTATTTAAAGTAGTTGATGGAAAAGCGTATTGGACCTATGTACTGACCACCAATGAAAATAGCATAAACTACGCCGTTATACCACACCCCGATAAAAGTTCTGCGAAACTAAATCCAGGGGATTCTATCATTGTATCGGGCAATTTAAATTTAGCTCACGATAGTGAGGTATTTGTTAAGAAGAGTAAAAGATAAATGGTAAAATTCCTTATAAATAAACCCATAGCGGTTTTAATGACAACCCTAGGTGTATTAATTTTAGGGTTTTACGCTTCCAACTTTATACCAATATCCTTAATGCCAGATATTGATATCCCGGAAATTACAGTACAGATCAGTGATGAAAGCATGTCTGCTCGTCAATTGGAGGATGGTGTTGTAAAGCACTTACGCAACCAGTTAAAACAGGTCAGCCATTTAAAAGATATAAAAAGTGAAACCACTAACGGCATGGCCATAGTCAGGTTGCTCTTTATCCATGGTACTAAAATCAATTATTCTTTTATCGAAGTTAACGAGAAGATAGACCGTTTTATGGGGCGTTTACCAAAAACTATGAAGCGTCCAAAAGTCATTAAAGCCAGTGCTACAGATATTCCTGTCTTCTATATTAGTGCGACATTAAAGGATAACCAAAAGACAAGTGCTATCCGAAATAAAGACTTGTACCCTGTACCGCAAGAGTTTGTTGATTTTAATCGTTTTGCCAATCAGGTTATAAAGAAACGCATAGAGCAGGTTAACGAGGTGGCTATGGTGGATATAAGCGGTTTGGTAGCTTCAGAAATTTTAATCATACCAAGTTTAGAAAAATTACTGTCTCTAGGTCTTAGTTTAGATGAGTTAGAAGGTGCTATACAAAGAGCTGATGTTGAAATTGGTAATTTATCAATAAAAGATAGCCAATATCAATACAATATTAGATTGGGGAGCCAGATAGTAGATATTAGAGATGTTCAAAACCTATACATAGAAAAGCACAATCGTGTATTCCAATTAAAAGATATTGCCCAAGTTGTGGAACATCCCCAAAAGCGAAAGGGTTTGGTGCTGTCCGATGGTAAGGAAGCCGTTACCATGGCGATTATAAAGCAACACGATGCCCGTATGGGCGACCTGAAAGAAAAACTTGAGGAGTTATTAAAACGACTAAGGAAAGACTATAGAGCTATAGACTTTAGGGTCACTCGAAGTCAGACCAAGTTGTTGGATTACGCTATTGGTAATTTAACGCAGAGTTTGTTGTGGGGTGTTATTCTAGCTTTCGCCGTTATGTTCCTGTTTTTAAAGAACATAAAATCTCCATTTTTAATAGCCATTGTTATTCCCGTTTCTATGGTGGTTTGCCTGCTGTTTTTTCAGCTTTTTAGTATATCCATAAATATTATATCACTTTCAGGTCTAGTATTAGGCATAGGCTTAATGATTGATAATTCCATTATTGTTATCGATAATATCACCCAATATAGCAAGCAAGGAAACCCTCTGTCTAAATCGTGTGTTTTGGGAACAAACGAAGTGTTTAAGCCATTGTTGAGTTCCGCCTTGACTACTTGTGCTGTATTCTTGCCCTTGGTATTTATTAGCGGTGTTACCGGTGCCTTGTTCTACGATCAAGCCATGGCTATCAGTATTGGGCTTTTTGTGTCGTTATTGGTGTCCCTAACCTTGCTTCCTGTGTTGTACTATTTATTTCATAAACGGCAGCGGACAAAACAAGGAAGGATTTCAAGGTTTTTAGAAAAAACAAACCCTATAGACTATAATTCGGTTTACGAGAAAGGGTTTCGCTTGGTAATGCGAAAGCAAAAATTATCTTGGTTAATCATTGTCATACTGCTGGCTTCGGTAGCCGTTCTCTATACCATGTTGCCAAAAACGCAGATGCCGGAATTTTCAAAAACAGAAATTTTGTTAAAAGTAGATTGGAACGAACAAATTAACGCAGATGAAAATAAACAACGCATTCTAGAGGCTTTAGAGCTTGTTAAAGGTGATATCAAAGACCATACAGCTTTAGTAGGTAGTCAGCAATTCGTGCTAGATAAAGAAGCCCTCGCCAAACCATCTGAAGTCACCCTGTACTTAAATTGTGGGAGTCAAAAAACTTTAGAAAATATAACCAAAAGATTAAATACTTATCTGTCTGAAAAGTATCCTAATGCCTTATATAAATATGAAGATGTGGACAATATCTTTAGTACTATATTTTCTGAAGACGAACCTGCTTTGGTGGCCAGAATGCGTAATGTAAGCGGTTTAAAAAATCAGCAAAATGAGCAGTTGCAAGAACTTTGGTATCAAGTAAATACCAGTGCAGAACATATTCAGCTAAAGCCTATAGTATGGCAAGAGTCCATGGTGCTAGTGGCTGATAAAGAAAAATTAATGATTTACGATGTTAACGAAAATCAGTTGTTCAATAAACTAAAGAGTGCATTTGGAGAGCGCTCTGTGTTTTCCATAACAGATAATCAGGATATCGTACCCATAGTATTGGGAGGTAAAGTGAAGTCTATTGAAGCTGTACTTGATGAAACAGTGGTTGTCTCCAGAGATAGTGCTCTAATACATGTAAAAGAGTTTATAAAAGTGGTGCGCACTAAAGATTTAAAAACTATTGTTGGGGGAACAGAAGGAGAATACTACCCTATGGATGTAGAAGTCAACAGTGCTAATGCAGAAAACACCGAATCTAAAATAAAAGGAATTGTTAACCATAATAAATGGTACGAGGTTAACTTTTCGGGCAGTGTTTTTTCCAATAAAGCGATGTTAAAAGAATTAATGGTAGTGTTGCTAATTTCTTTGCTATTGCTCTATTTTATATTGGCTTCGCAATTTGAATCGTTCTTACTTCCTTTTATTGTATTGTTAGAGGTTCCCATAGATTTAGCTGGTGCATTTTTGTTTTTAAAGTTATTTGGTATGAGCATAAATTTAATGTCGCTCATCGGTATTGTGGTTATGAGCGGTATTATAATAAACGACTCTATATTAAAAATAGATACGATTATTCAGTTGCAGCGTCAAGGCTATCCATTAATAAAAGCATTATTAATAGCAGGCAAAAGAAGATTGAAACCTATATTAATGACCAGCTTAACGACCATTTTAGCTTTAATTCCATTGTTGTTTTCCTCAGGGTTAGGCGCAGAATTGCAAGCACCTTTGGCAGTATCTTTAATAGGAGGTATGGTGCTGGGGACTATCGTTAGCCTTTACTTTATACCATTATGTTATTATTATTTTTCAAAAATCACCTATAAAAAAGCTAATAATGAGTTTGTTTAAAAAAATCGATAGAAAAACATCAATAGTAGTAAGGTGCTCGGTGGTATTTGCTTTTTTTATGTCTACTGGTTTTGCTCAAAGCACGCTAACGGAAACAGGGCAAAAAATCACTCTTGAGGAGGTATTGAAAATAGCGAGCAAAAATTCCTTAGATGCTTATAAAGCACAACGAAAACACGAGTATAGTTATTGGGCGTTCCGGTCTTTTAAGGCTAGTTTATTGCCCAAAGTTACGTTTAACACACAGCCATTAACTTATAGGAGTTCAGTTGTGGAACGTTACGATTCTGATTTAAACCAAGATGTATTTAGGCCAATAAGGAGTTTAAATTCGTATGCTGGTTTGTCACTGAGCCAAAATATTTCTCCAACAGGGGGGCGTATATCGTTAAACTCTACATACAATAAATTGATAAATTACAATGAGTCTACTATTAAAAGCTACAATGTAACCCCTGTTAGTATAGCCTTGTCCCAACCATTAATGGCATATAACAGTTTTAAATGGCTAAAAAAAACAGCTCCCTTGGAGTATAAAAAGTCTCATAAGGAGTTGATATACGAACTTCAAAATATCAATATCAAAACGGTACAATACTTTTTTAACTGGGCATTAGCATCTAAAAGAAAGACCATGGCAGAAGAAAAACTAGCGTCGTCTAAAAAGCTGTTTAAGATAGGTGAAAAGCGTTACGATATAGGCAGTGTTGAAAAAGAAGATGTTTTAAACTTAGAGCTGCAGTTGTACAATGCTGAAACCGATTTGGCGGTCCAAGACAAGAACCTACAGCGCATAAAAGAAGATTTGGAGCTGTTTTTAAGGAGCGATTTATCGAATTATTCCGTGCCAGTGCTGCCCGAGTTGATTTCAAGTTTAAAAATTAATGTTGAAAACGCTATAGAGTTATACAAAAAAAATAATCCAGATATGCTGGATTTAGAAATCAGCAAAATTGAAGCCCAAAGGGATTTGGACAAAGCCATTAAAGATAACCGTTTCGATTTGTCGCTATCGGCCAGTTATGGTTTAAACCAACAAGCTGAAACATTTTCCAATGCTTATGTTAACTTGTTGCAGCAAGAATTGGTATCCATAAAATTTACAATGCCCATTTTAGATTGGGGAGAGCGTCGGGGAAATATAAAAAAAGCCCGGATGAACAAAGCCGTTCAAGATATTGATGCCGAACAAACGGCAAGTAAATTAAAGCAAGAGATTGTGGCTAAGGTTACGGATTTTAACCTTCAGGAAAAGTTAGTGCTAAGTGCGCAACGCGCCAGTGAGATAGCCCGCGAATCTTATGTAATAACAGAGAAGCGTTTTTTGGCTGGTCGAGTTGACCTATTGCGATTAACAAGTGCCTTAAATGCATGGCAATCCAGTAACGAGAGTTATATGACCAAATTGTCTAACTATTGGCGGTATTATTACGAAATACAACAGTATACACTTTATAATTTTAGAAAATCGAGAGAGTTAACAATAGATTTAGAACAAGGAATTTTAGATTAAAACTCATTTAAATACAAAAACAAACTAAACTATGACCTATCTAGAAAAAAAAGAAAAGGAAAAGCATCTTTTGTTTTTAATTGAAAGGAAAATGTTGGTGTCTTTAGAGCATGTAGCCTCAGATTATAGATGTAGCAAAAAAACCATAAAAAGAATGATAGCAAATTTAAGGTTGCAAGGACACGACATAGTTTACTGTAGGGCAAAACGTAAATATTGTATGAAAAAATAGTACAATGACAAAATTTGTCCCAGTAACTTGTTTTCTTTGCCAAGTTAAAGATAAAAACCTCTGGGTTTAAAAAAGTTAAAATAGCTAAAAAATGTATAACCTTTAAAATGAAAGCCTATGTCAATAAACTAACAGCACCCAGAGGATAGATTTATTACAGCGAATGCAGGAATCTTATAAATTGAATCGTAAAAATCAAAAATAAGATTTAAAATCTATTATAACAACCAAAAAGGATACGGTTGTTGTTGTGTTTTGCAAAGTGGCATGCCTCTTTAGACTTTGAAAATTATAACAATTATTTAAGGGTGTTGTAGCCTTAAGAAAATTAATAAAATGAAGAAAATTAATAAAATGAAGAGAATTAAAAAAATGAAGAGAATAATAGGAATTTTAGGTATTACTTTTATTGCTATGTTCATGTCTTTTAATACAAATACTAAGGATAGTTTTAATAGTGATTTCGATTTATCTGACATAATAAACGTTAAAATAGCAAATGCAGAATGTAACATGACATTAGCGCAACAACAAGAAGATTGCGATTATTTTTGTGAAGGACATCCAAATGACAGTTGTAACATAGTTTTTATATGCGACGATGGAAGTGGGTGGCAGATCATCTGTGATTATATGACGGAAGAGTATATTTAATTAATAAAATTTTTTAAAAAAATGAAAAAATGTATTTTTCTAGTAGGAGTTGGTCTAATGTCTTTGTTAATGTTTTTAAACACGCCTTCATTAAATGAATCAAAACAGGATTTTGATTTGTCAAGTTTATTGAATATTAATAAAGCAAATGCTGAGTGTGGAATATCTTCAGATCATGTATACGATGATATAGATTATTTTTGTGAAGATCATCCACTTGATTCATGTACTGTTACTTATTTATGTGACGATGGAACTGTGACAGGGACATACACCGCTAACTACAGTACTTATAAAGATTTTTAATTTTAAAATAAAAAACTTAAGACATAAGTGATATCTCACCACGTTGTATTACTTATGTCTAAGTATAAAAATTGAATATGAAAATAATAAAAGTTACGCTTATAATGTCAATTTCACTGTTTTCTTGTAAAAAAAAAACAACGTTAAGTTTAGAGAACAAAGACACTATTAGTTTTTCTAATGATTCGTTTAGTATTGTTTCTAAGTTGAAAAGTGAAGTACTAAAAAGGGTGTCTGATTCTATATTAGTGTCATACAGAATTAAAATTGACGAAGAATATATGTACTTGAATGAAATTAAATCGAACAAATACTTAAACATAGTTAAATTACCTGAGGAAGATTTTATTGGAACGTTTGGAACTAAAGGGAAAGGTCCTTGTGAAACCATTGTGGCTTGGTCTATTTCTAAATCCGACAACGAGACGTTATTAATTCTAGATCCTAAACAAAAGAAAATAGTAGAATATAATGTTGATTCACTAATAAATAATAAGCCCTGTATAAAAGAATATAAAGTTGCAGATTCTGTTAATTGTCGTAACGCGTTTATTTATGAAAACAAGGTTTATTATACTGACCAAAATAATACCGAGTTTAGATTTTTTGAATCTAATTTTGAAGGGGGAAATGTTAAAGGGCATGGAAGTTTAGAGACAAATATATCTTTTAATGATTTTCGTAAAAATAGTGGTAAAATTAATAATGCTCATATGGTACATAATGATGATTTGTTTGTTTTTGGATATCACTATTTTCCATTGATAGAACTATTTGATTTAGAAAACAATAAATGGAAATCCATTGTAGGGCCTACAAATGAAATTCCAGATGAAGAATTTAAGGGTAGAGATTTTGTTTATAATTCCATTAGAGTAACAAAAAAATTTATATATGCTTTATATGCTAGTCGAATGGGTGAAATTGATGTAGACGTGATTTTTGTTTTTAATTTAAATGGTCAACCAGAAAAAAAGCTAATTTTGGACAGAGGGATATTTACTTTTGATGTTTATAATGATAAATACATTTATGGCCTGAATTATGAAGAAAATAAAATTTTGAAATTTGAAATTTAAGGTTCTTTTATTAATATACATATTCATAAATTCTTGTAACGGTTTAAGGGAAAAAAAAGAAAACACCTCTAATGCTAAAGAAGTAGTTGTATTAGGCAGTATTTTAAATTCTTATCAGTCAATAAAGCCGTTAGCTGTTTCTAATGATTCGTCAGGATTAGAAAAAAAATATAGAATTGTAGCTTATTATAATGGTGATTGTGGTGTTTGTTATTTGCAATTGTTTAAATGGAAAAAAATGGTTCAAAAATTTGCTTCATTTGACGTTGATTTCAAATTTATTTTATCAGGAAATAGTAGTGCTGTTATTAAAGCTAATTTAGAGGAAATAGGTTTTCCTTTAGAGGTTGTATACCATGATCAAAAGGATGAATTTGGTAAAGCACATACATTTTTTTTAGACAGGGGGTATAAAAATTCAGCAGTTTTATTAAATAAAAAAGGAGAAATATTACTTATTGGCAATCCTACGATTTCAACTGATATTATGAATAATTATTTAAAATTCTTGAAAAACTAAAATCTAGATAATAACAGTTTACATGTAGACTAAATACCACGATCCTTACTTAAACTATGTTTTGAGATATTGGTGTTGAATATGATTTTATATGAAAAAAAACATTAATAATGTCGTATATAGATAAAAAACATTTAACATTAATAGCTATGTTGATTTTTTTGTCTTTTTTAGGCCTGTTTTGGTTATGCATTGTGGTACTTATCGTTGCATTATTATATAGGGGCGTAAACTATATAAAACACAAATTTATAAGAAAAACAGCCAATGTATTGTTTTCATTTTTAATGCTGCTTTTTTTAGCAATTGGTGTTCGTGTTTTTATAGTGGATATTTACTTAATTCCAAGTTCGTCCATGGAAAACACGTTATATCCAAAAGATGTAATTCTGGTTAATAAGTTAAAATATGGTCCCATTTTACCGCAGTCCCCTTATGACATACCCTTGCTTAATATCTTCTATTATTTAAAGAATAGTTCAGAGAAGGCGGTTAAGGAAAAGGTTTGGGATTATAATCGTTTGTCAGGTACAGGGTCTATAAAACAAGGCGATGTGATTGTTTTTAAAAACAGGGAGATTATGGTAAAGCGTTGTGTGGCCATTGCGGGAGATACTTTAAGAATTGTAGGTGGTGAAGTTTATATAAATGATGTATTCAATAAATCCCCAAAGCATGTTAAGAACAACTATGTTTTTAAGCTAAAAAACGTAAGACACTTTTATAGTGCAATAGATACCCTTGAAATTAAATCACATGTTGCATCAATTAAGGATAATGGTCGGAAACAGGCAAATCTATCCTATGTTGAGGCAGAACAGATTAGACGGCTGAATTGTATTGACTCATTGAGTATTAAAATTGCTGATGCTCCCATAAGGGCCAAAATGTTTCCTTGGTATAAGGAAAAGCAATGGACATTAGACAATTACGGGCCTATTGTGATACCAAAAAAGGGAATGGAGATACAATTAAATCATGATTCCTACCAGTTATATAAGTATATTTTTAAAACCTATGAAAATCTGGATATTGAAGAGCAAAACAATCTTTTTTTTAAAGACGGTAAGCCAATTTCGAGCTATATTTTTAAGAAGAACTATTATTTTATGATGGGAGACCATAGAAAAGACTCAAGAGACTCCAGATATATGGGTTTTATACCCGAAGAAAATATCATTGGTAAAGTGTCTTGTGTGCTGTTTTCTAATAAAGACAATGAATTTCAATGGAATCGACTGTTTAAAAGTATTTAACATACTATGAAGCCTAAGTTGTCGTCTTTTACCATATTAACAATTTTTGTCTGTCTTTCCATAATAGGACTGAGCCTAATCCCTTTGTTGAGTGTACAGCTTAAACCCTCCCAACAAAAAACATCTTTGAACGTTAGCTTTAGCTGGCGTAATGCTTCGGCAAAGGTTTTGGAACAAGAAGTGACCTCTAAACTGGAAGGTGTTTTTAATACCGTTAGGGGGATTAGAAATATAAGGTCTGTATCCCGAAAAGGTAGAGGTTCTGTTTTTTTGGATTTTAAAAAGGGTGCCGACATGGAAGCGATTCGTTTTGAACTCGCTAACCTTATTCGTCAAACTCATGAGGAACTTCCAGAAGGGGTAAGTTATCCTTATATATCCGGTAGCATCCAAGACGACGACTTGGATAGAAAAAAAGCGATATTGAATTACAGTATCAATGCTCATGAAAATCCCTATTATATAAAAAAATACACCGAAGATAAACTCGTGCCACGGCTTTCTGAAATTAAAGGCGTTAATGAAGTTAGTGTTAGAGGAGCCACATCATACGAGTGGGTGGTGGAATATAGTACTGACAAATTATTACAGCTAAACCTATCGGCAGATGATATTTCGCAGGCTATTAACTCCTATCTTCAAAAAAGGCAATTAGGCGTTGGTAGCTTTTATTCCAAAAACACTTCCCAAAAAGAGGAAGTGGCCATGGCCATGGTTTTTAATTCCGATGAAACTATTGATTGGGCGTCTATTCCTATAAAGAAAATTGGGGATAGGATTATTTATTTAGACGATGTAACTAAAATTAGATTTCAGGAAGCTGAGGTAAATAGTTACCATCGAATTAATGGATTAAACTCCGTATCCATAGTGGTGTTTTCTGAAAAGGGTGTCAACACCATTGAACTGGCAAAACAGGTAAGGTCGGTAATTGATAATTTAAAGGATGAGGTATATCAAGACGGGTATTCCTTAAAATTAACAAACGATGCTACAGAGTTTTTAACAGAAGAAATAAGTAAAATAGAAAGGCGTACCCTGTATTCCTTACTCATTTTATTAGTGTTGATTGTACTGATAAATAGAAGTATTAAGTATTTATCGGTATTACTTTTAAGCATTATAGCCAATTTGTCTATTGCCGTTATTTTTTATTATATCTTAGATGTTGAACTGCATATATACTCCTTTGCCGGTATTACCATTTCGTTCGGTATTATCATAGATAATAGCATTATCATGATAGATCACCTAAGAAACAAAGGTGATAAAAAGGCTTTTCTGGCCATATTGGCGGCAACTTTAACAACCATAGGAGCATTGGTGATTATTTTCTTTTTAAAGGAAGCGCAGCGCATAAATTTATGGGATTTTGCTTTTGTTATTGGGATAAATATAGGTGTGTCTTTGGTGGTGTCTTTATTTTTTGTGCCAGCACTATTAGAAAAATTCAAGATAGAAAATAAGCGTGTTAATTTTTCTAGAAAACGTAAACGCCGCGTGGTGAAATTTACCAATGCCTACGCTAATGTAATGTCCTTTTTTAAACGAAAACCTGTAAAGTGGGTATTTGTTCTACTGATTATTTTGGGCTTTGGTTTGCCTTTGCATTTAGCACCAGATGAAATTAAGGGAAAGGATTTTTGGGCAAATACTTATAATAAAACACTCGGTGATGAGTGGTTTAGAAAAGAGGTAAAGCCAACGCTTGAAAAAATTATTGGAGGGTCTTTGCGCCTTTTTTCGGAAGAAACATTTGCAAATTCGTATCATGCAGAACCCGAAAAGACGATGTTGAGGGTGACTGGGAAAATGCCGCCGGGATGTTCCATTGAACAATTGAACGAAGCGGTGCAACACATGGAGAATTTAATTTCCAAATATGACGAAGTAAGCCTGTATGAGACCAATGTGTACAATCCGCAAAATGCCAGTATCAATATTTATTTTAAGGATGCATTTGAGTTTGGGAGTTTTCCGTTTACTTTAAAGAGCTTGCTGGAGTCTAAAGCCATTAGTTTGGGAGCTTCGGATTGGACGGTCTCAGGAGTAGGGCGTGGGTTTTCCAATGCCTTGGGTACAGGGTATAAAAGCCAAAGAATTACTATGGAAGGTTATAATTATGATAAGTTGTATAAATACGCAGAGGCCTTTAAACAACAACTTATCGATAGTTCCATGTCTAGAATTAGGGAGGTTGAAATACAAAGTGGCGGTCGTTCTACGACGGCATTAGGGGAGTTTTATCTGGATTTTGACTTGGAAAAAATAGCAGACGTGGGTGTCTCTCAATCTAGTATTTATGGATTTTTAAAAAATCAAGTGTATTCTAATAATGTGGCTTCTATCGTTAACAACGATGAACTACAGTCTGTGAAATTAGTGTCCGACAATTACAAAAAATTTAATGTGTGGGATTTAAAAAACACGCCATTATGGATTAGAAATCAACAATATAAATTGAATCAATTAGCCACTATTGATAAGCGGCATTCGGGTAACACGATTTCTAAAACGAATCAAAAATACAGTTTGACTGTTGCTTATGATTTTATTGGAACTTACCAGTTAGCAAAAAAAGTAAAAGACGATAATATAAAATCCTTTAAGGAAAAATTGCCCATTGGATTTAATATGGGGAAGACTAAAAATGGTAATTGGGACAAAGATGGTGCTAACCAGTATTATGCACTTTTTGTTGTTATCTTCATCATTTTCTTTATTTGTGCTGTCTTACTAGAATCTTTAGTGCAACCTTTTGCAATAATAAGTATGATTCCTATTTCTTTTATCGGGGTTTTTTTAACGTTTTATTTGTTCGAATTTAATTTCGATCAAGGAGGCTATGCGTCATTTATTTTATTGTGTGGTATAAGTGTTAATTCAGCATTGTATATAATTAACGATTTTAACAATTTAAAAAAATTATACCCCAAAAGAGAATTGCAAAAACTTTATTTCAAAGCATTTAATTATAAAATAATACCCGTCTTACTTACAATGGCTTCAACTATTGTAGGTTTAATCCCCTTTGTCTGGAATGGACGGAATGAGGCTTTTTGGTTTTCGTTTGCCGTTGGTTCTATTGGTGGTTTGATTTTTTCCATTATCGGTATTATATTTTATTTGCCAGTGTTTCTTATTAAAAAGTAAATAGAATAAAGTATTTTATAATGCTTGGCTATTTTTAAGTTTTTGGGTATGATACAATTATAATATTGCCTTTGTTCAAGCCTTTCACTGTTAATTTGTCCAAAATCAATTCTGTTAAAAAAATAATTATTTTTTGGTTTAAATAAATTAACATTCTGTTTCATTGGGTATTACATAATAAATACATCACTTTATTTAGAAAGATAGGGTTTAACAGGATGGAGCAGGATGGTGTTTATTGTGCATAATAATAATTTTGAGTGTTAAATTTTTTATAAGAAGATGTTAAATCTTTAAGAAAAAAATACTAATTTGATCCAATACTAAATCATTTAAACAATTTACTTCAATTATAAATAAATCAACTCAACTCATAATGAATAAGAAAACACTTTATTATTTGTTTTACTTGCCGCTTATTTTTTTCCTTGCTAGTTGTAATAGCAAAGAAGAGTTTGATGAGTATTACGCAAGACCAGATAATCTTGAACAACCCATTTTTCAGCAGTTAGAAGCCCGTGGTAATTTCACCAACTTAACGACTTTAATTGAAAAAGCAGGCTACAAGGATATCTTGGGCAAATCTGGTTATTGGACCATGATGGCACCAAATGATGCTGCTTTTGAAAACTTTTTTCAAGAACAAGGGATATCCAATGTATCTAGTATCGACTCTACTATGGCGTCAAAAATTGTAAGATATGCTTTAATCTACAATGCTTTTCGAACAGAGAGACTTTCTGATTATCAATCAAGAATAGGATGGGAAGAAGATAACGCCTTTAGAAGGAGGACGGCTTACTATGATGGTTTTCAAACTAAAACGGTTGATGGTAGTGAAATAGTAGTTGCTGGTTCTAATCGTAATAATGAACCAGGCGCAGATTATTATATTCCAGGCGACAACAATAATAAATACATATCCTATTTTGTAACTGAATATATGGATGCACTTGGTTTAAGTGCTTTTGATTATGAATACTTTTATCCAAATTCTTCGTATATAGGCTTTAATGTTTTAGCTGGAACAACAGTGGAATCTGATATTGTGGCTGAAAACGGAATTATTCACGAAGTTGATAAAGTTTCATTGCCGCTCATTAGTCTAGACCAAAAGTTAGAAGTTAGTCCAAACTATAGCATCTTTAGGGAGATGTTGGAGAATAATTTGGTACAGTACGTTTTTGATCAAGACGCTACCGATACCTATCAGAATTTCACAAGAAAATCAGACGAAGTTTATGTAAAAGTTTATGACCCGGCGTTATTCTTCTCACCAAACAATGAAAACTATATAAAGGAAGCCGATAATGATGGGCAAAGTGATGCCTATACCTTGTTTGCCCCTGATAATACGGCACTTCAACCGTTTATTGATGACATATTGTTAAAAAATTATTCTGCTTTAGATAAGTTGCCAAAATATATTTTCGAAGATTTTTATAATGCGCACATGGTGCAAAATGCGGCATGGCCATCAAAGTTATCAACTTACAGTAACGGCCTCGAAGAAGATATGCGTTTTGATTTAAATGCAGACGTTACAGAGGCCGAGGTGTTAAGTAATGGGTTCTTCTATGGTACAAGTAAAGTGCAGGAGTCTAATTTGTTCTTTAGTGTCTATACATCGGCATATTTAGATCCAGATTTTACTTTGGCTACACGTCTTTATAATGATGGTTCTGGTTATCGTGAAATTATAAGCAATCTTGGTGGTAAATATACTTTGTTTTTGCCGTCAGATGACATTTTGCGCGAGCATGGTTATGATTATAATATCAACAGGGACGAGTGGGTATATACCGATCCTGAAACAGGGAACAGTGTAGCAGGTACATTAGCTAGATCGCGTATACTGCGTGTGTTATATAATGGTATCGCACCAACACCTAATGATGAAATGAATGACCTTTCTGGCTCAGGAATTATACGTACTGGAGATTTCGATTTAGCGGGAGAATACATTAAATGGGAGAATAACCAAGTATGGGGAGCAGGTAATGAGAAGATTGAAATTATAGGAGGAGAAGTTTTACAAGAAGAAACACGAGTTAATATTTTAGGTTTTGAAGACCAACGTAATGGTAGAACCTACTATATTGATGATATTATTGAATTTACCGAAGTCACTCCAGGATTTGAATTGTTTGATTTGGCCTTGCAAAAGCCTGCATATTTTAACTTCTTCTTGTATTTATATAGTTCTTCTTTATTCGATCAAACAACCGGAGCCATAAGCGGTGTAGATTTGGGTACATCCTATACCTTTGTAGTTCCTAATGATGCTGCTATAGCACAAGCCGTTGCTGATGGCGTTTTACCATCAAACAATAACCCGTCATCCCCCGAAGAAAAAGAGCAAGTAGAGTCTTTTATAAAGTATCATATTTTAGCTACTCGTACAGCCTCTGATGATGGTTTAATTGGTGGACAAACGGAAACATTGCTCAAGGATTTTGAAGGCAATAAAACCTATATAAATGTAATAAGTGCTCCTGGTGAGTTGAGTTTTCTAGATTCAGCAAATCGAGAAGCTACCTATATACCGAGCGAAAGCAACAATTTAGCCGATCGCAGTTTAATTCACTTAGTAGATAATTATCTTTTATACACGGAATAAAATGAAATATAATATTACCAACTTATTTTACCGTTTTTCATTTATCGTAATTTTTATGTCGACTTTGCAGCTCTCTGCGCAAGATTCTGACGTAATAAGAGGGCAGGTGTTGGATGTTGCCAGTCAGCAACCACTACCCGGAGCCACCGTGATAGAGCAAGATGCAGAAAATAGAACGATAACCGGTGTAGTAACCGATTTTGACGGAAATTTTGCGATTTTGGTTAAAAACACCAGTAACAAATTAGTGATTTCTTCGATGGGTTTTACGACCCAAACCCTTACCATTGGATCAAAGAGAAACTTTGTTGTAAACATGGTTGAAAACATTGAAGGTCTAGAAGAAATTGTAATTAGTGCAACAAAAACTGCAGAAAGTGGTCTTTTAAATATTGCGGCCAGAGACTTAACTACCAGTGCAGTAACCATCAGTGCGGCCGATGTTGAAAACACACAGGCAGCTTCGATTGATGAGGCGCTTCAAGGTAGAATTGCTGGGGTAGATATTACCGCTAGTTCAGGTGATCCAGGAGCTGGAATGCAGATAAGAATTAGAGGTACATCTTCCATTACAGGGTCTTCGGATCCACTAGTAGTTGTAGATGGAATGCCATTTGAAACTGCAATTCCTGAAGATTTTAACTTTGGTTCTGCCGATCAGCAAGGTTATGCAGCCTTATTAAATGTAGCACCAAGTGATATAGAAAGTATCACCATTTTAAAAGATGCCGCGGCAACTGCTATGTGGGGTGCACGTGCTGCTTCTGGGGTATTAATTATAAATACCAAAAGGGGGGCAGTAGGTAGGCCTAAAATTGGTTATAATTTTACAGGTACCTATTCAAAGTTACCTCGAACTATTCCTATGCTAAGTGGTGATCAATACTCAATTTTAATACCTGAGGCTTTTATGAACCGTACGGGAACGCCGCTTAACACCTTAACGGTTAAAGAATTCCAGTATGATCCTCAAGAAGTATATTGGTATAAAAATTATGGAAACAACACCAATTGGGTGGACGCCATTTCTCAAACCGGAATTACCGGAGATCATAATTTATCCTTACAAGGTGGTGGTGATAGAGCTAGGTACTATGCTTCAGTTGGTTATTACAATGCCAAAGGTGTTACTAAAGGAACCGGTTTTGAGCGTATTAATGGGCGATTAAATTTAGATTATGTAGTTTCTGATAGGATACGGTTTAAGGCTGATTTAGCATATACCAATTCGGTTACGCAAAGAAATTATGTGAATACATTTGGATCGAACGATAGGGACAGGTTAAGAAGTGTCGCATATACTAAAATGCCTAACATGGGGATTTATGAGTATGATGATTTGGGTGATCTTACTCCTAATTATTTTTCTCCGGCACAAAACATTCAAGGATCCTATCCAAGAACATACAACCCTGTTGCTTTGGCTGAGTACGCTACCAATGAGCAAACAGAATTTAGAATTGTACCTAAATTTCAATTAAAAATAGATTTAATTCCAAGTAAATTGTTTTCTACTTTCGATCTTCAATTTGATTTTAGTAGTACAAAGGCCAAGTCGTTCTTGCCTCAAAATGCAACAGGTCGTCCGTTTACTGAAACGGTAGTAAACCGTGCAGCAGATTCTGATATCGACAGAGCTAGTGTGCAGTCTAAAACAAATTTTATCTATACACCAGATTTAGGAAGCACAGATCATAAGTTACAAACTATTTTATCCATACAAACCAACGATTCTAGGTTTTCTTCGCATGAGGCATTAACGTCCAATACAGCTTCTGTATTTTTAACCGATCCTTCGGTAGCGTCTAGAACGCAAAATTCTGAATTGAGATTATATAATGGTAACAGTCAGTCTAGAAGTGTTGCGGCTCTTGTTAATGCACAATATAGTTTGTTGGATCGTTACATTGTAAACGTAGGGCTTCGTGGTGATGGTAGTTCTAAGTTTGGACCAGACAATCGTTACGGGTTGTTTCCTTCTATATCAACGCGTTGGAGGGTGTCAGGCGAACCATTCATGGAAAAATTTGAGTTTGTTGACGACTTTAGTTTTCGTGCCAGTTTAGGACAATCGGGTAGAACACCTCGTAACGATTATAGGTACTTTAATATTTACGGAAATTTTGACACGCAATATTTAGGGCAGAATGGAGTTTTTTCTTCAAATATGGAGTTGTCTAATTTAAGATGGGAAACCTTAACAGGAAAAAACATTGGGTTAAATTTACAAATGTTTGACCATCGTTTTCAAATAGATGTAGATGTTTATCAAAATAGAACAAAAGACCTGCTTTTTCGTAATCTAGAGGTGCCTTCAATATCCGGTTATTCTGGAATTTCAGACCAAAACGTAGGTACTCTAGACAATCAAGGTTGGGAAGTTGGATTATTTACGACTCCGGTTAAATCCGACAAATGGAAGGTTGATTTTAATTTCAATATCTCAAGAAATGAAAACATAATACGTGAAATTTCAGAATTTTTCCCAAGTGAAAGTGGAAATGCTTCTAGTAATGGGTCATATAAACGATTCCTTCAAACCGATAACCCTTTTGGATCGTTCTATGGCTACCGTTTTAAAGGGGTATATCCAGACTTGGCTTCTACACGCGCAAGAGATGCTGATGGTAATGTAATTGTTGGTCCTAACGGTCAAGAAGTCTACATGCGCTTTAATTTTCCTAGTATAGATTACGTGTTCCAGCCTGGTGATGCTATTTATGAAGACGTTAACAAAGATGGAAACATTGATAGCCGAGATGTAGTTTACTTAGGGAATAGTAACCCTAAATTTACTGGAGGTTTTGGTCCAAATATTACGTTTGATAAAAAGTTTAAACTACTGCTGTTCTTTACTTATAGGTTAGATTATGATATCGTTAATGGTACCGATATGTTAACTACTAATATGTATTCTTTTGATAACCAAAGTACAGCAACCTTATCGCGATGGAGAAATCCAGGAGATGTAACTAATATGCCTAGAGCGGTATACGGTGCTGCATACAACTGGTTAGGATCTGATCGTTATGTTGAGGATGCTTCATTTTTACGTTGGAGATCGGCAACTTTCAGCTATCAGTTTGATAAAGAATTCTTGAAGAAAATAAAGTTAGATGATTTAAGTGTTTACTTTACAGCAGATAATATAATGACTTTTACAAAGTATCGTGGTCAAGACCCTGAGGTAAGTATGAGAGGGGGAGACCCTTTTGGTATTGCCATCGATTATTCAAGAACACCGCCAACACGTCGATTTACAGTAGGTCTTAGAACCAGATTTTAATTTTAATACAATAGTTTGACTCTTATGAGAACAAAAATTTTATATACGCTGACTTTTTTAATAGTAACAATCAATTTTTCTTGTGATAGCTATTTAGATCTAAAGCCTGAAAACGGTACCATTCGTCAAGAGTTTTGGCAAACCAAGGAAGACGTTCAGTCTGCTGTAATAGGTATATATTCGGCTATGCTTAGAACAGATGCCACAATTGCGGAATATATGTTTGCCTATGGAGAGCTTAGAGGGGGTATGGTAGGTCCTGGTCCAAGTATGAGCAATGAGCAAGTAGAATTGCTTACCTCTAATATTTTACCGGCAAATAATTTAACAAATTGGTATTTGTTTTATAGAGTTATAAATTACTGTAATACGGTTATAGATTTAGCTCCCGGGGTGTTAGAAAATGACCCAACCTTCACACAAACACAACTTAATAATTATTTGTCTGAAGCCTTGGCGATTAGAGCCTATCTGTATTTTACTTTGGCGCGCACCTTTAAAGATGTACCATTAAAATTGGAGGCAACGCTTTCAGACCAAGATAATTTTCAATTGCCAACAACGCCACAGGCAGATATCTTTGCACAAGCTGTGATAGATTTAACTACTGCAGAAGGTTTTGCTGTTGAGGATTATGAAGACAACGCATCAAATAAGGGACGTATTACAAAAAATGCCATTAATGCGATGTTAACAGATGTTTATTTATGGCAAGAAAATTATGAAGCTGCACTAGGGGCGGCCAATAAAGTAATAAATTCAGGTGAATTTGAGTTAATTGATGCCAGTCCACAATGGTTTACAACGGTTTTCGCTAGAGGAAATTCAACGGAAAGTATATTCGAACTTCAGTATACAACCCAAAATACAAACCCATTTTATTTTATTTTATTTGAGCGTCCTGAGTATTTAGCGGCACCAACTGTAATAGAAAGTGTTTTTGGGATAGATTTTGAAGATCCTGAAAATAAAGATGTACGTGGAGAACGCGCATCACTTGTTCCGGGTACTAATGAGATTTATAAATACACGGGTATTAATGAAGAGCAACGTAAATCTCGTCAAGAATTTGATACGCATTGGTTTATTTACCGCTATGCCGATGTATTATTAATGAAAGCCGAGGCTCTAAATGAACTTAATCGAGGTAGTGAAGCCTTAGATATTATAGAGTTAATTAGAGAAAAACGTGCTGCTATCAGTATAACAGAAGAGCAGCCAGGTATTAATGATCAGATAGGAATTAGACAATACATACTTGCTGAACGTGCAAGAGAATTAGCTTTTGAAGGGAAACGATGGTTTGATGTTTTGCGTAATGCGCGAAAAGATAATTATGCGTATATCGATATTTTATTGGCTGTAGCGTTAAGAAGTGCACCTGCTAACCAGCAGCAGAGTATTTTGGCTAAACTGCAAGACTCTAACAGTCATTATCTTCCAATAAATGAAAATGAGTTGTTTACCAATAAACAGCTTGTTCAGAACCCATTTTACAAATAAAAAATTGTAGTCATGAAAAAAATATTTAATTTGAAAAATTTGACGAGACTCGCGCTTACGGTGCTCGTGACTATTTTTGTACTTAACTGTACATCTCAAAAATACAAAGAGTCTACAGATGACACTTTAAACATTACAGAGTTTTTAAAAGCTAATGAAGAATACTCATTATTTTTGGAAATTTTGGACGTAACAGGTTATTCGGCGTTTATGAATACCTACGGCACCTATACCATGTTTCTTCCAACTAATGAGGCGGTTACTCAGCTACTTGATCAATTTGGAGCAAGCTCTGTGAGTGATATTCCATTAGAAGAACTTCAGGATTTAGCGAAATTACATATTTTACCAGAAAAGGTTTCAACAGTTTCTTTTACAGATGGTAAAATACCAAGCCCTAGCTTGCAAGGTCAGTTTTTAGTGACTGGAGCAGCATTTATAGATGGTGTTTCTAGCATTACTGTAAATAAAGAAGCTAGTATTGTAAGTTCCAATATTGAAGTTGGTAACGGAATAATTCATGTTTTGGATAAAGTACTCAGGGTTGCTAACAAAACTTTAGCAAAAAGCATAGATGATGATGAATCGTTGGCGCTTTTTTCGGAAGCACTCAAGGCAACGGGCTGGTATGATAAACTAGATGAGCCTCTTACATATGATGCCGATAGCATTTCCAGCCATCTTACGGTGCTAGCTCAGACGGACGCGGTATTTCAAAAAGCAGGATTTAATAATCTAGATGAATTAAAAGCAAGATACAGCCATTTAGGTGATCCTATGAATCCAGAAGATAGTCTTAATTTATTTGTAGCCTATCGGATTTTACCAGGATTAAATTATATGGCAGATTTGGCAGTCACACCTGCTGTACTAACCAAAGCGCCATTAGAAGTAATTACTGTTACGTTGGCATCTGACTCTCTTTTAATAAACGAAGTGACATTTAACGGTATTTTAGAAAAAGGAGTTGAAATTAACCGTGAGGTCAGTGACATTACAGCTTCCAATGGTGTTTTACATTTGATGAAAGACAATTTCTCCATAAAAAAGAGATTTCCGGCGCCTGTTTATTTCGATTTAGGCGATCAGCCTGAAATCAGACAGTTAAGTTCGGTTTTTAGAAAACCAGGAAACTTCATATCGTTACAGAAAAGTGAACTGAGGGATGTTGATTGGCCGGATGACAATACATTAACTTATTTGGCGGCAGATCTTGGAGATGGTGCATACTTAGACAGAGCATGGCATGGCGACGTTGTTGAATTATTTCGTTTCAGAAATGGTTACCTAGATCCAATAACCTTTACAACCCCTGTAATAATTAAAGGAAAATATAAAGTGTGGGTGTCTTACAGGCAAAATGGTAGATCGACTCCATCTTGTGAAGTTTCTTTTAATGATGTTCCATTTGCAAGAAGAGTAAACTTCACTGAATACGGAAACACAAGCGAGCCAGAACGTGTATTAGAATCACAAGGATATAAAAGACATATAGAGCCTTTTACCAATCGATTTAATTGTAGGTTGGTTGGAATTGTAGAAGTGCCAACCACTGGAAGACACAAGTTAAAGTTTGAGGCAGTTCAAGACGGTAGAAATGGACCAACATGGCTAGATGTTGTTGAATTCAGACCTGTGGATATGGATCAGTTGTACCCTAAATTTGAATCTGGCGGAGATGGCCTTATTGAAGAATAGTAAAACCAATTTATAATTAAAGTTAAACCTAATCCATTAAGGATGATATCAAGTAAATTATATATAAGAAGTTTTTTAGGCATTATCGCTCTTGTCGGTGTTGTAGCCTGTTCAGACCCATGGGACGACCATACTAACAAGGTTGATCAAAACCTGACACAAAACCTTACTGAGCGAATAGAGAACACATCACAAACTAGTGAGTTTGGAAAACTTCTAACCGAAACAGGACTAGATGGTGTTCTAGCCGGCTCCAAAACTCATACGGTTTGGGCGCCCAATAATGATGCTATGGCACAGGTAAATCCTGAATTGTTGAGTGACTTGGCTAAGAAAAGATTGTTTGTTCGAAACCATATTGCACTTACAGCGTTTTCATCAGTAACCGAGGCAGATACTGTAACGGTTCAAATGCTTTCGAATAAGTATTACCAGTTTAAAAATGGAACGGTAATGGCTGAATCCAATGTGGTAACCGCAGATCAGTATGCTTCAAATGGGTTGTTTCACATTATAAGTGCGGCCATAGAGCCAAAGCAAAATATTTGGCAGTATATCAATAGCCTATCAGGTAGTAATGCTATGAGCGATTATCTTTTGTCTCTTAAACAATTTGATTTATATCGCTCTGATAGTATAGCCAAAGCCAATGAGCCAGAGATTCATGAGTTGTACGCTGATTCACTAAAGAATTCCTACTTGCACAACGTTTACAATCTTAACAACGAAAAGAACAAGTACACGTTTTTCTTGTTAAAGGACGGGGCATTTAATGATGAGGTAGAAAAGTTAAAACCTTACTTAATTAAGGGTACTGTGGAATCTGATTCTACAACAACTTACGCCAGCTATTTTGCCACAAGAGACTTAGCGTTTCATAAGGCTGTAGCTCGTGAAAACCTTCCTGATACATTGGTGTCTTCTTTTGGCGTTAAAGTTCCTATTAATGAAGACAATATCGTAGAAGATATCATCTTAAGTAATGGTATTGTTTATGTTATGGATACTATGGATGTTCCTTTAGAAACACGTTTACTGACTACCCAAATAGAAGGCGAGGAGCCTATAGGTTTTAGTGAAAATGTGCGGTCTAATACCCTTTACAGGGAAAAAGACGATCCAGATGGAGTTTTCTTTAACGATATTATGGTATTGAATCACGGAACTCCAGAGTTAGCTATCAATTATAATATTGGTAGAAATATTTACAGCACAACCTATGAAGTTTACTGGAGAGCTGTTAATGATAGGCAAAACAACACATTCAAGCAAAGATTGCGAATTGGAGGCACGATTATGCCAGATGGGACAGTAGAAAATCCAGTAGCATTTTTAGAAGGTCAAGACGGTACTGGCATTGAAGTGAATCCTGATGTCTATGATGACGTTTTTGTAGGTGAGTTTACTCTTGAAGAAGCCAGGGCATACATGCTTTCCCTAGTTGCTGCCAACACGGGTAGTAATGGAGAAAATACTTTAACATTAGATTATTTAAAACTAGTTCCACTAATAAAATAAATGTCTTTTAAACCAATTATTATGCACAAAATATTACAACTAACTAGTCTACTTTGCATACTGTTATTCGGTGGAATTGATAGTAATCTGTATGCTCAAAATCCAACGGATTCTACAGTGGTAGATACTAAAACCAAAAAGGGTATTAAAATAACAGGCTCTATAAAAAATGCCTTAACTGGTGATGGTATTTCTGGTATCAATATAGCTGTTGCTGATTTTTCGGCGGCAATTTCAGAGGAGGACGGTAGTTTTTCAATAAATGTACCGCATCTAAATGCTTTGTTAATTGTAAGCGGGCAAGATTACCAAAATAAAGTTTACCCGCTTAATCACAGAAAAAGTGGTTTAGAAATATCACTTTACGAAGAAAGTTATTCTCAATTTTATCAAACTTCTAATTTACCTGGCAACGATGAAGAGTTGCAATATAACAGTCCAAAAGCAGCACAAGTTTTAGATTTTGAGAAAGAGCAATGGGGGGCTCCGGTAAATCAAGCAGTTGGTAATTTTTTACAGGGACGCATTGCCGGTTTGAATAGTGTAGGCAATTCGGGTGTTCCTGGGTCAGGAGCACGTTTAAATATTAGAGGGTTTAATTCGCTTTATGCAACAAACAAACCATTGATTATTCTAGATGGAATGATATATGACGATGAGGATTATGGATCAGGCATTATTCAGTATAATACGTCATCGCCACTTTCAATGTTGGAGGTAAAAGATATTGAAGATATTACTGTATTAAAGGATGGATCCTCTTTATATGGAACAAAAGGTGCAAATGGAGTCATCATTATTACTACAACACGCCCTGTTGATTTAAGTACGAAAATTGACTTTACAATGTACGGCGGTATAAATGAAGATCCTAGACCAATGCCGGTGATGAACTCAGCTGCTTACAGAACTTATTTATCCCAGTTGGTTGCTACTAGAGGAGATACTCAACAGCAAATAGCCAATATGCCATGGATGTTAGATAATCGCGACAGTGGCGTATATTACCAATACCATAACAATACCGATTGGCAGGATAAAGTGTTTAAAAGTAGCCAGAACCAAAGTTATTATCTAAAAATTAGAGGTGGTGATGAGATTGCCAAGTATGGAATTTCTGTAGGTTACTTAAGTAGTGAAGGTATTTCAGGAAACACTGATTTAGAACGCTATAGTACAAGGCTTAACGCTGCACTACGTCTTACTGATAAACTTTCGGTAGATGCTAATTTATCATTAACACATAACACCGAAAACCAAAACGACCAAGGACTTGCTTATAAAACTAGCCCCCTATATTTAGCACTTACAAAGTCTCCTTTTGTGGCATTAAATGCTATAAATGAAACGGGTGAAGTGTCACCAAATTTAGCCGATGTTGATATTTTTGATGTGGGTAACCCCTCTGCAATTATTCAAAATGGAAGTGGCGTTAACAAAAATTATCGTTTCTACGGAAACCTTAACTTTCAGTACGATTTTAGCAAGAATTTATCGGCCAATTTTTTAGCAGGTTTAACTTATAACAAGGAGCGTGAAACATTCTTTATTCCAGATTTTGGGGTAGCCGATATTGTTTTGCCAACTGCAATTGGAAAAAATAGAAGTGGAAGTGAAGTTCAAAAATTATACTCTTTATTTACAGATGCTTATTTAACATTAAAAAAGAGTTTTAATTATAAGCATAATTTCAATGCAAAACTAGGATTTAGAACGCAATCGAATGAATCAGAAAGTGATCTTGGCTTAGGTTTCAATTCGGCAACAGACGACTTTACAACAGTTGGTGCGGGCAGTAACTTGTTACGCCAAGTTGGTGGAGCGCTAGGTGAATGGAATTGGGTGAACGCCTATTTAAGTGCCGAATACAACTATGTTAATAAGTACTTTCTAACAGCGAATACAGCTTATGATGGTTCTAGTCGTTTTGGCGAAGACGTAAAGTTTGGAGCTTTAGGGTCTCTGTCAGCAGCTTGGTTGGTTTCTTCTGAGAATTTTATGAAAAATTCTGGTATCGATTTGTTTAAACTCCGTGCCAGCTTTGGCGTAAGCGGTAATGATGATATTGGAAATTACACAGCTCAACAGCTTTATATTTCCCAAAATCTCTTAGGAATTCAAGGTTTGGTGAGGTCTAATATTGGGAACCCAGATTTAAAACATGAAAGTGTAACAAAGCTAAATTTTGGAGCGGACTTTG
The DNA here is from genome assembly GCF_045446075.1 of Flavisericum labens. Classification (NCBI taxonomy): domain Bacteria; kingdom Pseudomonadati; phylum Bacteroidota; class Flavobacteriia; order Flavobacteriales; family Flavobacteriaceae; genus Flavisericum; species Flavisericum labens. The sequence goes on from NZ_JBJJBQ010000002.1 coordinate 604,946, forward strand.
CATTATTCAATGAACGTCTTAACATGTCTATAGATGTTTTCAATAATGAAACAACAGATATGATTACTTACCAAACACTAAATACAACCAGTGGTTTTGATTATATTGTATCTAACAGTGGTAATATGCAAACGCGAGGAGCGGAATTAGCTCTTAACAGTAGGCTGGTACACACGTCCAATGTGAAATTTGATTTAGGTATTAATTTATCAAAATATGAAAATGAAGTTTTAGGTATACCAAATAATCGTATACTTACGGAATTTGGAGGAGCAACCTACATAACAGACGAAGGGCAAGATGCTAACTTATTTTATGGTTACAAAGCCAATGGAGTATATAGTACCACTGCTCAAGCTAATACGGCAGGGTTATCTCGACGAATGGAAAATGGTAGTTTAGTTCCTTTTAGTGGAGGTGATGTTATTTTTGAAGATTTAAATGGCGATAATGTTATTGATGAAAAGGACCGAACAGTAATTGGTAATCCAAATCCTGATTTCACAGGAAGCATCAGCACAGTGTTTAATTACAAAAGACTGAGTGTTTCAGGTTTGTTTAATTTCTCAGTAGGAAATGATTTGTATAACGGTGTGCGTAGAAGCTTAGAACAAATGAGTGGTTATGAAAACCAAAGTACGGCTATTGAAAACCGTTGGATAGCGGAAGGCCAGCAAACATCAATTCCGAGAGCCGTATGGGGCGACCCAATAGGAAATGCTTCTTTCTCTAGTCGATGGATTGAAGATGGTTCGTTCTTTAGGCTTAAAACACTTGTTGTTTCTTATGATATTGAAATAGATCCTGCAATCATTAAATATGTGAAGGTCTATGCATCAGGAAGTAATTTATTTACCATAACAGATTATTTAGGCTTCGACCCAGAATTTAGTGCGTCTCAGTCTATCTTTGGGCAAGGTGCTGATATTGGACTTATGCCACAGTTTACAACGGTTCAACTTGGTTTACGCTTAGGGCTATAATTGATTTAAATGTTTAGATTTAGAAAAATGAAAACAATGATTAAAAAAAATATTAAAGGAACTTTTATTTTAGTAGTCTTGGCTGCCCTTACGTTTACATCATGTCAAGATTTTTTAGAGGTTGAGCCACAGGATAAGCTGAATAAAGACCAGGTTTATCGAGATATTTTTGATGCAGATGCTGCAGTAGTAGGTGTTTATGGCAGATTGATGGAATTGGCAAGAAAGTATGTTGTTTTGAACGAATTACGTGCCGATTTAGTAAGTCCAACAGAAAATGCGGATTTAACTTTTCGAGAGTTAAGTGAGCATTCAGTGAGTGCAGAAAACCCTTATGCCAATCCAAAAGACTTTTATGAAGTCATAAATATGTGCAATGACATACTCAAGAATTTTGAGTTGATGCGCGCCGATTTTAGACTGGATACTGATGAATTTAATGAGCGTTATTCAGATATTGGAACCTTAAGAAGTTGGTTGTACTTGCAGTTAGGAATGCATTACGGTGCAGTTCCTTATATTACTGAACCAATTGAAAATATTGATGATATTGGTAACCCAAGCAACTTTGAAAGAATGCCGCTTGAGCAATTAATCGATGAACTTGTTGAGTTTACAGAAAGCTTGCCTTACACCGATTTATATAGTGAGAATAGTTCACTTGTTATTAGTATTGATGGATATAACACACCAAAATTCTTTATTAATAAAGGCTGTCTTTTAGGTGACTTACAGCTTTGGAATGGAAACTATTTAGAAGCAGCCAGTCATTATAAAAACGTAATGGAAACGGGTACAGGTAGTGGTGATATAGCTGTGCTTTTTGATACGTACCGTCTTGGATCCCGTAACGTTAGTACAAACGACGATTTAAGTGTAGGCTATATACGCTTTAGAGAGCAAGATGCTACTGGTCTGGTTAATAATAATACTCAAGGTTGGCGCTCAATATTTGCTAGGGAGAAGGATGCTAGATGGAATACTGAGTGGATTTGGTCATTGCCTTTTGATAGTAACTTTGCACCAAAGAATCCGTTTATTGACCTATTTTCAAATCAAGGTGGAAATTATTTGCTTAAACCATCACAAAGAGCTATCGATTTATGGAAAAATCAAACTCAGCGTAATGACATTCCTTATGACGCACGTGGAGAAAAATTCTCTTATAACATTATCAATGACCAAGAGGTTATAGTTAAGTATTTGTTTAATTATTTAGACTTCACGAATTTTATGCCAGTTGATGAATTTGAAAGAGACGGTGATTGGTTTTTATATCGTGCAGCTAAACTTCATTTGCGCTTTGCAGAAGCTGCTAATCGTGATGGTCAACATAGGCTGGCCGATGCTCTTTTAAATAACGGTATTCAGTCTGCTTATGGAGATCCAGAAAACGATCCAGACGTAACAGATTTTGAACAGACACATTTACCTTTCCCTTATAATTTTGATGCCAGACAAGGTGATTTTCCATACTATAGAGGTGACTGGCATCGTAATGAAGGTTTAAGGGGTAGAGCTTACGTAGAGTTTAAAGAAGTTATTGGCGATAGCTTAATTTCAATAGAAAATGATTTAATCGAAGAAAGTGCCTTAGAATTAGCTTTTGAAGGTAATCGTTGGGGAGATTTAGTACGTATTTCTCTTAGAAGAGGCGACCCTGCTTTCTTAGCAGATAAGATTTATGAAAAACTTTCCAAAGAAGGTAACGCAAATGCTGATGAAGTAAGGTCTAAGTTAATGAATACTGAAAATTGGTACCTACCATTCAATTGGAAAGAAGAAGAGTAGTATTAAACTGATTTTTGTTTCTGATTGAAGAAAATCGCTTCAATAAGAATTAGAAGACTTTATAGATATATAATTATTAAGAGGCCTTAATCCCATTTTTTTAAGGCCTTTTTTTGGTAAAAATGTTATGACTATTTACACTTCAATCTGCATCTAAAAATCATGACTTTTTCAAAACGATTTTGAAATAATAAAACCAGCAAACTATGAAAACTGAAATTTCACTTACCAAATTTGTTTTAAAAGTTTTTACTTTAGGTCTTATGCTTTTAAGCTATGGCAGCATTAATGCCCAAACCCTAGCGTTTCCTGAAGCAACAGGTTTTGGACGTTATACAACTGGTGCTAGAGGGGCAAGCAATCCAGAAGTGTATTTGGTAACGAATTTAAACGATAGTGGTCCAGGGTCATTTCGGGATGCTATAAGCCAAGAAGGGCGATTTATTCTGTTTACGGTTGGAGGTATCATTAATGTGGGCTCAGATATGGTAGTTCCAAGGAATACAACCATAGCAGGACAAACCGCGCCAGGAGAAGGTATCGTTTTTTATGGGCAACGTGTCATGTTTTCGGGAGCTAGCAACACCATTGCCCGTTACCTTAGAATACGTTTTGGAGGATGGGCTAAAAATAAAGATGCTTCAGGGGTGTCAAATGGAGCAAATATGATTTTTGACCATATGACCTTCACCTGGGGAACAGATGAAGTTTTTTCAGTCAACTGGGATAGTAAAGGGACTAGCCCTGATAATATTACAGTTCAAAATTCAATCATTGGTCATGGCTTACACAGGCACAATCACTCGGCTGGAGGTCTCATGCAACCTTCTGACGGAAAAATTAGTTTGATTGGAAATTTATACATCAGTAATAAAACACGTAATCCGAAAGTAAAAGGTATTAACGAGTTTGTAAACAACGTGGTTTACAACTGGGGTAATTATGGTAACACATATGGTCATACTGAATCTGGAGACGCTTACATCATGGGAGGTGATTCAGCCGGTATTTCCAATGTAAATATTATCAATAACTATTTTATTAGTGGTCCACATACTGGCGATGGGGTCACTACGCCCTTTAACAGAGGGAATTCTAATTTCTACTTATACGGTTCGGGAAACTATTTCGATAGTAACAAGAATGGTGTTTTGGATGGTGATTTGGTGCCCGAAGATTTAGTTGGCTATCCTACGGGCGATGCGAACAGTTTGCAAGCTACACCTTACGATTATCCAGTAAAAAATGCACCCTTAACGGCCCAACAAGCTTTTGATAATATAGTATTAAGCGTAGGTGCGTCTTACCCAAAACGCGATCAGGTAGATAGTTTAATGATTGCCGATTTAACATCGAAAGGTACTGAAGCTTTTTATGTTTATAAAGAAACAGATTTACCCTTTATCAATGGAGGTGTAGGTCATGTTTACGGAGCGCCTTCGCCTCAAGATACCGATTCTGATGGTATGCCAGATGATTGGGAGGATGCTAATGGTTTAGATAAAAATAATCCATCTGACGCCGTTTCGGTGAGTATTTCGAATGCACCTTATTTAAATATTGAAGTTTACATTAACAACTTGGTTAATCAAACACCTCCAGATTTTTTAATTCCGCCTTCAAATGTAAATTTTACCAACGTTAATACAGTAGAAACGCCACCAAGCAGTTCTTTAACCATTAACTGGACCGACAATGCGGATAACGAGGATAATTATGTTGTTGAGCGCTCAACCGATGGAAGTTCATTTACCGAAATAGCGCAAGTAGGAGCGAATGTTACGACGTTTAACGATTCAAATTTAGCACCAAACACACAGTATTATTATAGAATTAAAGCCATAAATAGTACTGATGCGTCGGCTTATATAACGGCCTCAATAGTAACACCAGCCGTTCCTTCGGCACCAGATAAGCCTTCAGAGCCTATGCCTACTAATGGTTTTAATTTTGTCGAGCTTTCTGGAGGTAATTTAACATTGAGATGGAACGGTAGCTCCAACACAGAAAACTTCGAGGTTTATTTTGGAGAAGACCAATCTAACTTGGCTAAAGTTGCCGACGTGGGATATTCCGTAAGCCCGTCATATCAAGTAACTGGTTTGAGTACAGATACGAATTATTTTTGGCGAATAGACGCTTCTAACATTAAAGGCTTAGTTACGGGAGATATTTGGAATTTTAGAACCATAGCCAACGTTCCAGAAGAGTTGGTTGGGTATTGGTCTTTTGATGAATCGGCTTCGGATGGAGGAGAAATATTTGATGGTTCAAGCTATGCTAATCATGGCGTTTTAGATTCAAATTACGATAACGCCAATGTTAGAGTTGCCGGCAAGGAAAACAATGCCATTGATTTTTCAACGGCGCCAAATGATGATTTTATAGTAAATATTCCAAATCAAGATCAAATTTATTTAAACAATAAGTCATTTTCAGTTTCATTATGGATGAAAGCACCACTTAATTTATTGCCGACAGGTTCTAATAGTGCTTATTTACTCTGTAAAGGGTCGTTTGGTGTAAATGGTAATTCGGGTTCTACTGGTAAAAGATTTAATATTGAATTTAAAAATAGTGAGTTTCGTTTTGCTATAGATGATAACGTAACCAAGAAAGAATTGTCTACCAACGGAACACCTTTCTTCTCTGGCTTTTGGGTACATGTAGTTGTTATGCGAGATATCGTTCAGCATAAATTGAAATTATACAGAAACGGTGTGTTTATTAGTGATTTGGATGAAACAGGCGTTACTGGTATTGCTGAAATTAGCGATTTAATTTTAGGGAATATTGGGGAGTTAGAGTTATTAAATGGAACATCTCCAGCACCTTATAAAGGGCAATTGGATGAACTTAAAATATTCAACTTTGCTTTAAGTGACGCCGAGGTATCAAATTTATACCAAAATGGTACACTAAGCAATATTGAATTTAATTACAATTCAGATATAAATGTCTTTCCAAATCCGGTAAATCAAGAGTTAAATATTAAAATTAATTCCTACAACGGAGCACAGTTAAATATAACTTTAACAGATGTTACCGGGAAAGTGATTTTAAAAGAGCGTATTGATTCAGTTGGAAAAGGCCATTTCGTGTTGAATGTTGAAGACAAAAATCTTCAAGGTTTGTACATCTTGAATGTTAAGGGAAATAATTTAAATCAAAACCTTAAATTAATCGCCAATTAGATTTTAATTTTATTAAAAGATAAGCCATATTTATGGCTATTGCCGAATAAAATTTAAGTAAAATATTAAAAATCAGTATCTTTAATAAAAAAATAAAAATGACAAAGAATTACATTGCAGCATTATTGTTTTCTTGTTTAAGCCTTTTATCATTTGCAGCAGATTATTATGTAGCTCCAGATGGTAACGATGCGAATAATGGAAGTATTTTTTATCCGGTAGAATCTATAAAAAGAGCACAAGAACTTGCTTCATGGGGTGATACCGTTTACATTCGCGGTGGGTTGTACACTATGCGCGAAGACCAAATTCAAAGATTTGAAAGTATTTGGGCCTATGTAACAGAGCTAAACAAAAATGGCATCAATTATTTTGCCTATCAAAATGAAAAACCAGTTTTTGATTATCAAAACATTAAGCCGGCAGACAAGCGCATATTTGCTTTTTATTTAACAGGAAGTAATATCCATATAAGAGGTATTGAAATTATTGGGGTACAGGTTACCATAACATCACATACGCAATCAGAGTGCTTCGAAATAAAAGGAAGCAACAACACGCTCGAAAATATCAGTATGCACAATAACATGGCTATTGGTGTGTATATTCTGCGTGGTTCCAATAACTTGATATTAAATTGCGATGCCTACGAAAATTGGGATTCTGTATCTCAAGGAGGAACTGGCGGAAACGTTGACGGATTTGGTTGTCACGTAAGAAACGGTGATACCGGAAATATATTTAGAGGTTGCCGTGCCTGGTTAAATAGTGATGATGGTTTTGATTTGATTAATTCGGCAGAGCCCGTGTTAATCGAAAACTGTTGGGCTTTTTACAATGGCTATTCATCTGCTTCGGGAACAGGCAGTGATTTGGTGTCTCGAGGTGATGGTACTGGGTTTAAAGCCGGTGGTTATGGTAAGGCAGCGCAGACCTACCAACAAGTGGTAGATAGGTACGCCCCGATACCAATGAATACCGTTCAATTTTGCATTGCCGCAAAAAATAGATTGCGCGGTTTCTATGCCAATCACCATTTAAATGGAAATTATTGGTATAATAACTCTGCATTTCAAAACACTGAAAATTATAATATGCTAAATTGCAAAGCGCTAAATCCTACAGATTACGGTACAGATGTTGACGGGTGGGGGCACGTTATGGCAAACAACCTAGGGGCTGGCGCTTCTAATCCTTCAAATGAAATCACAAATATAAACGAATCTCAATGCACACTTAACAATAACTACTTTGATTTGGATGTTACCGTTACGCCTGAAGATTTTATCGCTTACGATATTGAATTATTGAAGGCTCCAAGACAAGCAGATGGGAGTTTACCCGATACAGACTTTTTAAAACTGGCACCTGGAAGCGACCTTATAGATGCTGGGTATGACGTTGGATTTCCGTATAATGGAGCTGCACCTGATTTAGGGTATAATGAATTTGCAACTTTAAGTGTAAAAAAAAGTGAATTATTGGAAGGTTTTTATAATTATCCAAATCCGTTTTCATCAGAAACTAATGTCGTTTTTAGTTTGAATGAAAAAACAAAAATTAAAGCGTCACTATACAATTTATTGGGAGTAAAAGTATTTGAAATACCAGAGCAAGTTTACTCAGTAGGTAGAAACAGTATTGTTTTAAGCAGAAATAGCTTGTATTCAGCGAATTATTTGTTGGTTTTAAAAGGTTCAGACGGACAAAAAAGCACTAGATTAATAAGTGTCAAATAATTTTTACATATTAAAATTACTAAAACGGGTTAACCTTATGGTTGCCCGTTTTTTTATTGACAAATTTTAAATGAACAATCGATTACAAAAAATTGAGCTAAGCGGTAAATAAAGTTCATATCTTTGTAATAAACAATAAAATACTTGCCATGAAAAAAACATTACTTATTTCAATATTTTTACTTAGTTGTATTTTGGGTTTCGCTCAAACCACAGTAAGTACGCCACAACAATTGTTATCGGCGCTATCGTCGGCATCTGCTGGTGATATCATTTATATAACTAATGGAACCTATACATTTACATCAAGGTTTTCAATAACAAAAAATGGAACGAGTGGAAATTTAATTTCTCTACTTCCTCATCCGGATAATACGTCAAGGGCCCTATTGGATTTTTCTTCAATGTCTGAAAGTTCTTCGAACCGGGCTATTACATTATCGGGCAATTATTGGCACATAAAAGGTATTGATGTTTTTGGTGCTGGAGATAATGGCATGTTTATAAATGGTAGCAATAACCTTATTGAGTTTTGTACGTTTAGCGAGTGCAAAGATTCTGGGCTTCAAATAGGAAATGGTGGTGCCAACAACACTATTGTTAACTGCGATTCTTTTAACAATGCAGATGCCTCTTTAGAAAATGCTGATGGGTTTGCGGCTAAATTAGACGTAGGAACTGGTAATAAATTTATTGGATGTCGGGCATGGCAAAACCTTGATGATGGCTGGGATGGATACCTTCGAGGAGCTGATAACGTTACAACAACCTATGAAAATTGCTGGGCCATTAGAAACGGATATTTAAAAAGCGGTGCGGTAGGTGCCGGCGATGGTAACGGTTTTAAAACTGGAGGAAGCGACGACAAATTGCTTAAGCACAACGCTATTTATTATAACTGTATTGCTGCAGGTAATGTGTATGATGGCTTTGACCATAATAGTAATCGTGGCGTTATAGAAATTTATAATAGCTCTGCCTATAGCAATGGAAGAAACATAAGTTTTGGTAGTAGCAATATTGCTAATTCACTTACCATAAAAAATTCGGTGTCTGTTTCTAGTGGAAGTAACGATAGTTTTAACGCAATAAATAAAGATATTACCAATAACAGTTGGCAAAATGGTTTAGTGGCTAATGCTGCAGATTTTGAAAGTTTAGATATTTTCGAGTTAATGACCGCCAATAGAGCAGCTGATGGAAGTTTGCCAAATGTCGATTTTATGGCATTGGTAGCAGGTAGCGACCTCATTGATGCTGGGGTAGATGTAGGTTTGCCATTTAATGGGTCAGCCCCAGATTTGGGATATCTTGAAACTGGAACTTTGGGTGTCGAAGATTTTTTAGTGGAAGATGGTTTGAGTAATTATCCAAACCCATTTTCAACTCAAACCAACGTGGTTTTTAATCTTAAACAGGCAACAAAAATTAAGGTGGGTGTTTATAATTTATTGGGAGTAGAGGTTTTAAGTTTGAAAGAAAAGGCCTTTTCTGCTGGGAATAATTCGTTTATTTTAAATAGAAACCATCTAAGTTCTGGGAATTACATGCTGATTTTAAAAGATAGAAACAATCAAAAATATTCAAGACTGATTGCAATCAAATAGAGTATATGTCTAATGGCATTTATAAAACAGGCCGATTATTTCGGTCTGTTTTTTTTTTTTTTTGTTTAATCCATGTGAAAAACTTCTTTTAGCGGCTTTTCAATAGGTGAGTTATCTTCATTAGTATCCATAATATCGGCCATGTAAGCCCACCATTTTTTTACCAAAGGATGATTGGGTAAATAAGCGACATCAAAATCTTTAGAAATTTTTTGGACGGCGAATAAGATTAACGTTTCTTCATCTAAAAAAATACTATAATCTTGAATGCCTGTATCAGAGAGCAATGTTTCTAATTCTGGCCAAATATCGTCATGACGTTTTTTGTATTCGGCCTCAAAACCGGGCTTTAATTTCATCTTAAAGGCATTTCTTATAGTTTCGCTCATTAGTTTGATGATTTAGATTTAAGGTTAATGTAAACGGGTTCGTTTCGATTACAAATGATTTCTCCATTTTCATATAGTAATTCTGCAACTTGAATAGAACTTCTTCTCGTTTCGTAAGTGTCTTGGCCTTCATTTTCAGAAACTCTTCCAGGGTGGGTAAAGTAGAACACATAGGCCTTATTGTTATTGATAATTACATCGGGATGCCCACCCTTTACCTTATCGTCTTTTCCAGCCCCAGGCGCTTTTAAAATATTGTTTTTTTGTCGTTTCCAGCTTTTAAAATCGTCAGAAGAATAAACACCCAGGCCACGCCAAGCATCATGAATCATCCAGTTTTTTTCTTTCCACTGAAAAACAACTGGCCCTTCACCCCGATCGTCTATCACTTTCGTACCACTATCATTCCAATTATATAGGTCTGGACTATCAGCATAGTAAATAGATTTACCATCATTTTCGTTGTTATAGAACATGCGCCAAGTGCCGTTTGGTAATTGAAAAACATCGGCATCGATACAGCGTTCTGAGGCCAATTCTAATTTTGATTGAAACTCCCAATCCGTTAAGTTTTCACTAGTTAAATGGATAATATGCCTTGGATGGTACCAATCTTCAAAAATACCTGGTACAATGGTTAAATACATGTGGTAAGTACCTTGGTGCTCTAAAACATCTGGTGCCCAATGTGTAACGTCATCAATGTGGTAATCAATATTACAGGTGCCTTTGTATGTCCAATGAGCACCATTTTCAGATTCGGCAATTCCAATTTTTGTTCCGTGTACCCACGCTACTCCACTAGCAGCAGTATTATTGGCTCGTCTATTGGTGTAAAACATATACCATTTTTTATGGTTTTTATTCCAAACTATCGTAGGGTCTGCAGCACCATCAAAAACAGGGTCTTTAAATAAGGGTTTATCCGCCTGGTATGATTTATTTATATTTTTATTAGTGACTTTACACGAAAAGCTCAACAATAAAATAAGGATGTATGTTGATTTAAGTCTCATTAAAAAAGATGGTTATTTTAATTCAACATTAACGGTTTTATCGTCTTTTTTGAATTGATTTTGAAGTAGTGTTTTCATGTTATTGGTAACTATAGAATCTTTATCTATTAGATTATGCTCCTCTTCAGGATCTTCTTCAATATTGAAAAGCTCATATAAAGCAGGTGAATGGTCTTTATAGCGTTTTCTCACTATTTTCCAAGGTTTCTTTATAAGGCATTCCTGCTTATGGCCACGAATGTATATAGGGTGTTCGGTTTCAATAGTTGAATTTTCAATGGAAGCCCAAACATTACTTCCTTCAACATTTTTGGGGTTTTCGGCGTTTACCAAAGCCAGTATGGTTGGCATAATATCTGATACCGACATGTAATTTGAATTAGTTTCTACATTCAAATGGTCTTTCCAATAAAATACGGCTGGCACACGTACAGCACCTTCATAATTTGAAGCTTTCCAATCACGTAAAGGTTCATTACTTCCCAAAACAGGGTTAGGCCCATGGTCGCCATTATATTGCGTTGTTGGGTACCAATTTTCCATGGCGCCATTATCGCTTAAAAAAATAACCAAAGTGTTTTCCTCTAAATCGTTTTGCTTTAGGGTTTCCAGAACTTTGCCAATGCTGTGGTCCATATGTGTCATGGCCGCAGCGAAATCTCGTCTCGAACTATCAGCAATCGTTTCTAAATATGGCGCTTTCCATTTGTCCTCTTCTTGCAAAGGAAAATGAGGTGCGCTATAAGCGAGTTGAACATAGAAATTTTTTGTAGTATCTCGTTTTTTGGTTAGCCATGCAATAGCCTCTTTAGTGACCAAATCGGTAGTATGACCTTCTTCTTCAATCATTTCATCGTTTCTATACCAACTGGAATCACCATTTTTGTATCGGTGTGTATATTGGTCTATTTGTCCATGTAGGAACCCATAAGAATAATCAAAACCAAAGGCATTCGGACCGTTCGAAATATCCAAACCCAAGTGCCATTTACCAAAGAGTGCATTTTCATAATTGTGTTGCTTCAAAACTTGAGGCAGTGTAGTAATCGAATCTGGCAGGGTTTTATTGCTTTTTCCACTAATAGGAGCCACTATACCAATTCTGCTGGCTGGCATTCCCGTTAAAATCGAAACTCTAGAAGGTGAGCAAGTAGGGTTGGCATAAAACCGATTTAACTGTTTACCGTTTTTAGATAGCCAATCGATGTTTGGTGTATTGATTTCGGAACCGTTATAGCCCACATCGTTCCAACCGGCATCATCGGCAATTATTATGAGGATGTTTGGGTTTTTTCTATTGGTTGCTATTTTTTTAGAGTTATTGCAAGCCCCTAAGAAGAGCAATAAACATCCTGATAAAATAAACTTTGAAAAATACATTCATTATATGTTTAAATTAATATTTATATAACCTAACAACCAAAGATATTTAAATCAATTGCTACTGGCATCCTGCCCTATACTGCAAATATCATGAAGTAAACAGGATGCAACAGGATAGGGGTGATCATAATTGATTTTATATTTAGGAAAAAATAATAAATGAATCTTTTTAGCAAATTTATACTGGGACTGACAGTTATAGGAATGGTGTCTTGTAAAAGCGAGACAAAGGAGTCATCATCGAATCCAAAGAATTCTGAAGTAGATCAAGTTCCAGTAATGGAAACCGGCAAAGAAAGTTCATTTTCAAAAGTTTGGATTGATTCTGCAACAGGGCATAAGGTTGAAAAGTTGGTTGATAGAAAAGGTGATAACCGCAGTTTTTATTTTCATAACAATCCGTTTTTAAAATCTAAAGACGGAAAAGATGATTTAATGATTTTTTCAGGAAGAACGGAAACAGGAAGTCAATTTTTTTCTGTTAATTTAAATAGTAAGACCGTTAGTCAAATCACAAATAAACCCGGGAGGAAAAGAGGTGAAATTGTTGGCGCCAAAACTCGCAAAGTATTTTATATGGTAAAAGATAGTGTTTTTGCCACTCACATAGATACGCATGAAACAGAGTTTATTTATAAATTTAACGGGGAAGTAATTGGCTCAGTCACTACTTTAAATGCAGATGAAACCTTGTTGGGGGGAGCTTTAATTACCAAAGAAGAAAATGAAATATTCAAGAAAAACCCTTCTAAATCAAGTTATTTTGATAAAATATATGAAGCAAAACTTGAAAGAAGTTTAATAACCATTAATTTAAAGACTAAGAAATTAAATAACATATATTCAGAAAACGCTTGGCTTAATCATATTCAATTTTCTCCAACAAATCCTGATTTGCTCATGTATTGTCACGAAGGACCATGGCATAAAGTGGATAGAATTTGGACGATTAACATAAAAACAAAACAAAACCAACTCATGCATAAAAGAACTGTGGAGAGGGAAATTGCAGGTCATGAATTTTTTAGCCATGACGGAAAAACCATTTGGTACGATCTTCAAATTCCAAGAAGTGTTACGTTTTATTTGGCCGGTAAAAATCTTGATACGGGAAAAGAAACTCGATACGGCTTAAAACGTGATGAGTGGTCTATTCATTTTAATATTTCACCCAACCAGAAAACATTCGCTGGCGATGGAGGAGACCCCGGTCAGGTAGCAAGGGCTAAAGACGGTATGTGGATTTATCATTTCACACCAAAGGGAGACAGTTTGGTTTCCCGTAAATTGGTAAACATGAAAAACCACGATTACGATTTAGAGCCAAATGTTCATTTTTCTCCTAATGGAAAACAAGTTATATTTAGGGCAAATTTTGAAGGTACATCACAAATTTACGCCGTAGACATTGAAAAAGAACACTAATTAAACATCATGCGAAAAAATAGTTTACTTGTTGTAGCCATACTAGGTGGCTTCATGCTGTCCTGTATTGATAATACCAATAAAGATTCAGTAGAAAACCAAACTGAAAACACTCAAAATATTCAAAGTCAAAATAAACCATGGACACGCTGGTGGTGGATGGGTAGCGCCGTCGATTCGGTTAACATAAAACAAAATTTGATAGACTTAAATAAAGTCGGTATTGGCGGTGTTGAAATCGCACCTATTTATGGGGTAAAAGGTGAAGAAGATAATTTTATAGATTACCTTTCTCCAAAGTGGATGAACATGCTAAGCTACACTACAAAAGTGGCTGACAGCTTAGGGATGCAAGTCGATTTAACCCTTGGCACAGGATGGCCTTATGGTGGGCCACAAGTAACTCCAGAATTTGCCGCAACTAAATTAATCACTCAAAAATATGAAGTTGAAAGGGGAGCTGTGTTTTCCAAGGAAATTAAGGTTGAAAACCCTAAAGAAAGACAACCTGCCAAATTAGCTTATTTGTTGGCCTATGGTAAAAATGGAAATTATATCGACCTAACAGGGCAACTTAAAGAAAATCAACTTAACTGGACTCCTGAAGATGATAATTACACTGTTTACGCTATTTTTACAGGTAAAACGGGACAAAAAGTAAAACGTGCAGCCCCTGGTGGTGCTGGCTTTACGCTAGACCATTATTCCGAAGAAGCATTAAACACCTATGTAAAACCTTTTGCTGAAGCCTTTATAGGTTTTGATGGCAAAATTCGGTCTATTTTTAATGATAGCTATGAAGTATATGGCACCGATTTTACGCCAAACTTTTTTGAAGCTTTTCAAACCTATAGAGGTTATGATTTAAAGCCTTTTTTACCATTATTATTGAGCGATGAAAATACAGAAGAAGGCAATCGCGTAAAAAGTGATTACCGAGAAACATTGTCCGATTTATTGTTGTATAAGTTTGATGAACCTTGGACGCAATGGGCAAACAACCGTAATTTTAAATCGAGGTTACAAGCACATGGTTCTCCAGGTAATTTAATCGATTTATACGCTTCCGCCGATATTCCTGAATGCGAAACTTTTGGCTCGATGCCTTATGATATTCCAGGGTTGCGAAGGGAAGCCGAAGATATTCGAGAAGGCGATGCCGACCCGGTAATGCTTAAATTCTCTTCGTCTGCCGCACACATTGCAGGAAAACCATTAACCTCGTCGGAAACCTTTACATGGCTTCGCGACCATTTTAAAGTGGCTTTGTCGCAATGCAAACCAGAACTTGAAGATTTATTTGTTAACGGTGTTAACCATATATTTTTACATGGTACCACCTATTCTCCAGAACGTGCAGATTGGCCAGGTTGGAAGTTTTATGCGTCGGTTAATTTTAATCCGAATTTAGCTATAGGGGAAGATGAGGCAGAATTGTTCTCATATATCACCAATTGCCAAGAGTACTTACAAGCTGGAAATCCAGACAACGAAACACTTTTGTATTGGCCTATTTACGATGTTTGGAACACCTATTTAAAAGGCAGTCTGTTCTTTCAATTTAAGATTCATTCATTGGAAGAGTGGTTGCATTACGAACCGTTTTATAATGCCACAAAAAGTTTGATGGAGCAAGGTTATGCAACCGATTTTATTTCTGATAATTTTATTGAAAAAGCCACAGTTTCAGATGGCAAAATAAATTTACCTGGTGGCAGTTACAGAGCTTTGGTAGTGCCAGACTGCAAGTACATGCCTTTAGAAACACTTCAAAAGTTAATTGAACTTAAAAAAGCTGGTGCCCATATTATTTTTGAGGACCTTCCGGAAAGTGTTCCCGGATTCCTTGATTATAATTCGCAAAATAAAAGCATGCAAAAGTTGCTTTCAGAAAGCGCTAAATTAGCTTCCAAATCAACAAATCTTAATAGTGATTTGAATGCGGCTAACATCCAACCTGAAGCATTGGTAGAAACTGGTTTAAAATATATCAGAAGAGCTGTTGACGGTGAAAAAATATACTATTTGGTAAACCATACCGCAAATGCCGTAAATAAATATATTCCAATAAATGTTACAGGCAAAGACATCGAAATCTATGATGCCAACAAAGACCTTTCTGGAAAGGCGTTAATCAAAACAGAGAACGACAAAACATGGGTTAAGGTTTACATAAATCCAGGAGAGTCTTTATTTTTAAAAACCACAACGAATTCAGATATAAAAAACTGGAGTTACCTGGAACCTTCTAACGAATCTTACGGGCTAAATGGTAACTGGAATATTTCATTTCTACGTGGTGGGCCAGACCTACCAGAAAGCGCGACAATTACCAAACTGGAATCGTGGACTACTTTAAGTAAGGCTGCTGAATATTTTTCAGGTACCGCAAAATACAGTATGGAATTTGAAAACCCTGATAGTAGTATTAAACATTGGCAACTTAATTTAGGTGATGTACGAGAAAGTGCTAAAGTTTGGGTGAATGGTGAATATGTGGGCTCGGTTTGGTCAAACCCGTTTGAAATTTATATCGGAAATTTAAAAGAAGGAAAAAACACTATAACCATAGAAGTGACAAACTTATCTGCCAATCGAGTTCGTGCTAAAGAATTAAGAGGCGAAGAATGGAAAAATTTCTATGAAATAAACATGGTAAATAAAGACTACCAAAAATTTGATGCTACAAAATGGGACCCCATGCCTTCTGGATTACTAGGCCCAATTAGTTTAAACGCTCTAAAAGAAATTAAAAACTAAAATACATTTAAGAATGAAGAACAATCTTTTAATCCTTTGCTTGGCTTTATTGGTTTCTGGCTCTAGCATGGCACAAACTACTTTCAATAGGGAAGAGGTATTAAATAATATGCAACTTGCCAACAACTACTTTATGGAAAAATGGCCAGATGTTGGCAAAACCATTGTTACCAATAAAGAGCGGCCAAGTAATATATGGACCCGAGGTGTTTACTATGAGGGATTAATGGCATTGCATGAAATTTATCCCAAAGAAGCGTATTATAAGTATGCTTACGATTGGGCCGAATTCCATAAATGGGGATTCAGAAATGGTAATGCTAATCGTAATGCTGATGATTATTGTGCGGCGCAAACCTACATCGATTTGTACAACCTTGAACCGGATTCAAAAAAGCTAAAGAACACCAAGGCTTGTATTAATATGCTTTTAAATACACCACAATTGGATGATTGGTCTTGGATTGATGCCATCCAGATGGGCATGCCTGTTTTTGCGAAATTAGGTGTGTTGGAAAATGACGAACGTTATTTTCAGAAAATGTACGATATGTATATGTTCACCAGAGATAAACATGGCGATAACGGACTTTATAACCCTAAAGATGGCCTTTGGTGGCGTGATGCTGATTTCGACCCACCATATGCCGAACCCAATGGCGAAGATAGCTATTGGAGTAGAGGAAACGGTTGGGTTATTGGGGCATTGGCTAAGACATTGGCAATTATACCAGAAGATGCACCACATAGAGAGCAATATATTATGGATTTAAAATCGATGGCTGAAGCTTTGGCTGCTATCCAAAGAAAAGACGGTTTTTGGAATGTAAGCTTGCACGACCCTACACATTTTGGTGGTAAAGAAACATCGGGAACAGCTTTGTTCATTTACGGAATGGCTTATGGTGTTAATAACGGTATTTTAGATAAGGATAAATATTTGCCAATCATCGAAAAAGGATGGCATGCCATGACCAAAGATGCCTTGCATAAAAACGGATTTTTAGGCTATTTACAATCTACAGGAAAAGAACCGAAAGACGGACAACCATTGTCCTATGATAAAGTTCCAGATTTTGAAGATTACGGTTTGGGGTGCTTTTTATTAGCTGGAGCTGAGATTTATAGAATAGATTAATCTATTCAATTTTAACTTAAAATAAAGCACCTTGGTCAATAACTGTGGTGCTTTGTTTTTTAAAACAATTACAGTTTAAATTAATGAAGAATTCAAAAAACATACTAAAGCATTTTTTTATTGCACTATTAATCATAGGATCAAATAAATCGCTTTTTGCCCAGTTTAATAACATTAAAAATGACCAGTTTTGGAATACTATTGAAGGTGAACCTATTTATAGTCAAGGCGGTGGAATTTTTAGATTTGCAGATGAAAAAACTGGTGAAGAAAAATATTTTTGGTATGGGGTGCATTACGAAGAAGCCCAATCGTATAGAGTTAATCCAGCCATTACGCACGAACGAACTCATTTTGTGGATGTAACTTGCTATACTTCCACCGATTTAGTCAATTGGACCGAAGAGGAGCCTGTACTCACCAAAGCAGAAATTGATAAGAATTACCCTAGAACGGGCTGGATGGGAAGATTAGGCGTTGCTTATGTCAAAGCGTTAAAAAAATACGCATTGTTCGTTCAACATAACAATCAAGTGCTGATTACATTAGCAGACAAACCTACAGGTCCTTTTAAATGGCACCAACGATTAGATATGACCGACAGGATAGGTACGCCAAACACAGGTGATCAAACCGTGTTTACCGATTATGATACTGGAAAATCATATCTGGTGTATTCTTATGGAAAAGGAAGACATAAAATTTATATTTCAGAAATCGGTGTAAAAGATGGCAAGGTAACGCTGCTCGATTGCACTCAAATCTTTAAAGGGAAAGGGCGCGAAGGCAATTGTATGTTTAAGTACAACGGAAAATATTATGTGTTTGCGTCGAACCTTTATGGCTGGGATTCCTCCTATGCTTACTACCTTGTGGCCGACGATATTAAAGGCCCGTACCAACCGACCAATGAAATGCTTATTACACCAGGTTGTATGGATGATTTTGCGCACATTACCCAAACGGGTTTTTTTGTAAATGTTAAGGGCACAAAGCATGAAACCGTTGTGTATTGCGGCGACCGTTGGGCAGATTTCGCAGGAAATGGTTTGGGATACAATCAATGGATGCCCATGTCTTTTGAAGGTAGCACGCCATATCTAAATTCCCTAAATTCATGGAATTTAAATGAAGCCACCGGCGAATGGCAAGTCGCCAATGATAATAATTATGTGAAGAATGCCAGTTTTGAAGCGGATCGCAGAAAAATACCGTCTCCAGTAAAACCCATTCAGGCACATATTACAGGTTGGGTAACTCATATTTATCAAGGGAATGCTGTGGTTGTTGGCGATTCGGAATCTCCTCAACTCAATTATTTCAACACTAGGGAAGACCGAAAAACGGTTGTTGGTGAAAAAAGCTTGAATATAGAAGATAAAGTTGCTTTTAAGCGTAAAGTATATCAAATTATAGAATCATCGCGCTATGTCGACTTGCAGGATGGTATCTACAATTTGAGCGCTAAGGTTAAGCACAACCTAAAATTCAAAGCGTTGAAAATGTACGCTGAAAGTGGAGGTGTTCAAAAAAGTTATTCCGTAAAAAATGAAACTGATAATTGGGAAACAATAACTCTAGAGGATATCGAAGTTAAAAACGGAAAAGTGGAAGTAGGTGTTTATGCTGATGCAGAAGCAGGCGGTAGTTGCCAAATAGATGACGTGGTATTGATAAAGAAGTAACCAAAATTATGAAAAGGATTAATTTGTAAAATTATAGGATGAAGTATTTTTGGTTAATATTGTGCCCCGCGATAGCGCTAATATTCATAGCGTGTGGTAGCGCAAATAGTTTCAAGAATGACACTTCTGAAGCATTTGAAATTTATAGTAGCGATACAAAAGCCGTAATTCTTTACGAAAAGGGAAAAGCCTTAGATTCTATCACAGCGAACTTACTTTCTGAAGACATCTATAAAGTTACTAATTATAGACCAAAAGTTGTTACCGAAATAAATTCTGCCAACGGAAAAGCGATTGTCATCGGAAGTTTAGATTCACCACTCATAAATACTTTTTTAAAGGGAGAATCGCTAAATGAAGGTTTTAAAACCCAATGGGAAAGTTATCATTATAAAACAATAGCAAACCCAACTAAGCACATACAAAAAGCCTTTGTTATAGCAGGAACGAATCCGCGAGGAACAGCTTATGGGGTTTTTAATATCTCTAAACAAATTGGTGTATCGCCTTGGTATTGGTGGGCTGATGTTCCCGTAAAAAAGAAGGACGAACTTATTTTAAACCAGTCCGATTTATACAGCAAAACCCCTTCGGTGAAATACCGTGGTATTTTTCTAAATGATGAAGACTGGGGCTTACAACCTTGGGCAGAGCATAATTTTGAACCTGAAACGGGGGATATAGGTCCCAAAACCTATTCAAAGATTTTTGAGCTGTTGCTTAGACTCAATGCTAATACTATTTGGCCCGCGATGCATCCTAGTACAAAAGCGTTTTTTCATTATCCGGGCAATGTAAAAATGGCCGAACTTTACAATATCGTAATTGGCACATCACACGCTGAACCCATGCTTCGAAATAATGTGGATGAGTGGGATAAAGGAACCATGGGGAGTTTTAACTATAAAACCAACAAAGATGAGGTGTTTAAGTATTGGGAAGACCGAGTAAAAGAAGCTAAAAATGTAGATGCGATATACACTATGGGCATGCGAGGCGTACATGACAGCGGTATGGAAGGCGTAAAAAGTAAGGATGAGGCCGTAGCGCTTCTTGACGGTATTATAAAAGATCAGAGGAGCATGCTTAAGAAGCATATAAATACGGATGCAACACAAATTCCACAGGCTTTTACGGTTTATAAAGAAGTGTTGGATTTATATAAAAATGGACTCAAAGTACCCGATGATGTTACTTTGGTGTGGACCGACGATAATTACGGATACATACGTGCCTTAAGCAATCCTGAGGAACAAAAACGCTCTGGAGGTGGCGGTGTTTATTACCATGCTTCCTATTGGGGAAGGCCTCATGATTATTTATGGCTGAGTTCTACCAATCCAGTATTGATTCGAGAAGAAATGATGAAAGCCTACAACCTTAACAATAAAAATATCTGGATATTAAATGTGGGCGATATAAAACCCTTGGAATACAACATGCAGCTGTTTTTAGATATGGCTTACAATACAGAACCATTTCAAAATCCTGAATATGTTGCAGAGCATCAAGAAGCGTTTTTTACGGACATATTTGGGAATTCAAACGGAAAAACCATTTCAGAAATAAAAACAGAATATTATCAATTGGCATTTGAGCGCCGTCCCGAATTTATGGGCTGGAGCCAAACGGAACCGACCACTCCCATTTACAAATCAGGTTACAATGCCTTTAGTAATGGCGACGAAATCCAAAAGCGAATAGAAGCTTTTAACAAAATAGAGGAGGAAGTAAATACAATAGAAAATAATTTACCCAATAATTTAATAAGTACCTTCACACAATTGGTTAGTTATCCGGTTAAAGGCGCTGCCCATATGAATAGAAAATTTCTGTATCGGGATAAAGCACTAGCGTATGTTGAACAGGGCAGAAAAAGTGCAAGCAAATACAAGGTATTAGCACACGAATCATACAAAACTATTGAAAAGTTAACCGAAGCATACACTACACTTTCCAATGGGAAGTGGAAAGGTATGATGGATATGAAACCACGGCGACTTCCTGTTTTTAATAATCCAGAAATAGATCTACTGGCAAAAGCATCTGATGGGAAAATTGGTGTTTCTATTGAAGATACACTTAAAGTCGTCGACGGAACATTAAGGATTCCAGTGTTTTACGTTGGAAATGCAGATAACTACTTTGTCGATGTGTTTTTAAAAAATAATAATGAAACAGCTACTTGGGAGTTTCAGCAAATTCCAAATTGGTTAAAGTTAAGTCAGACTTCAGGGGTTTTAAATGATTCAGAATTAGAAACTAGAATTCAAGTTTCAGTAGATTGGAAAGCTTGGGAACAAGAAGGTAAACCAGTTTTAGAAACTATTCAGATAAAAAGTGGGACATCAGTTATTTCCATTCAAATTAAAATATCCAATAGCTATGAAACTATTTTAGAAGGAAGTTTTATAGAAAAAAATGGAATGGTGGTAGCTTATGTTGAACATTTCACCGATAAAAATAATTCAATAACTACACAATGGAAACGTGTTAATCTGCTAGGGCACAGTAAATCGGTTATGGAGGCATCACCATTATCCAGTAAACCAATTTTAGACCATAAAACCGCCCCAATATTGCAATATGAATTTTTCACTGAAACCCTAACAGACTATGCCATTGTTAACCTTGTGGCTTTACCAACACATCCAACCACAACGGACGGACGGCTTAGAATTGCCCTGCAATGGAACGACGAATCCATTCAGGTTTTAGATTTTAAAACGGAAGGACGAAGCAGGGAATGGAAGCAAAATGTGTTAAGTAATAAAGCACAAAAACAAATTCGTGTGCCAATTAATTCAAAAGGGAAACAAACTTTAAAACTGTTTATGGTAGATCCAGCAGTGTTGTTGGATTATATTGTTTTAGATACATCGGGTAAAGCAAATTTACCATATCAATTAATACCTGAAACCATAAAGAAATAAGTAATTACAATGGATACCATCACAAAATCATGTAAAAAGATTCTTCTAATAGCATGCATCGTTTTTAGTGTTAGCCAAATGCTGTCACAAGAATTTAAAAGGACAAAATTCAATTTCAATTCAGATTGGACATTTAAAATAGGTGAACATCCGCAAGCTGTTGATGCAAATTTTAATGACAACCATTGGAAACATGTTACATTACCTTATGCCTATAACCAACAAGAAACTTTTAAAGAAGAAATAACCAATTTCACCACAGGTATTGTTTGGTATAGAAAAGTTTTTAAGCTTCCTGAAAATGCCATCGATAAAAAGGTGTTTATTGAGTTTGAAGGTATTCGACAGGGGGGCGAAATCTACGTTAATGGAAAAAAAGTAGGTATACACGAAAATGGCGTAATGGCCTTCGGTTTTGATATTTCAGACGTGGTAAAACCATATCCGTTTAAAAATGTAATAGCACTAAGAATAGATAACGATTGGAAGTATAGAGAAACTGCAACAGGAGCCACATACCGTTGGAACAATACCAATTTTAATGTCAATTTAGGCGGTATTCCAAAGAATGTGTATCTGCATGTTACCAACAAAATTTATCAAACACTGCCGTTGTATTCAAATTTAAAGACCACTGGTGTTTATGTTTATGCCCAGGATATTAGTATTAAAAATGCAAGTGCCGATATTCATGTTGAAACTGAAGTTAGGAATGAATTAAAAGATGTCCAATCCGTAGCGTTACAAGTTGAGGTTTTTGATTTAGAAGGACAAAAAGTAGCCGAATTTTCGGGAGATAACATACAGGTCGAACCTGGGGAAACAACTACTTTAAAAGCCAGTCAATATTTGGAAGGTTTGCATTTTTGGAGTTGGGGTTATGGCTATTTATACACTGTAAAAAGTACATTGAAAATTAACGGACAATCGGTTGATGAAGTCCATACAAAAACAGGATTTAGAAAAACAGCATTCAGAAATGGTGAATTTGTTTTAAACAATAGTGTTTTACAAGTTAAAGGCTATGCGCAGCGTACCAGTAATGAGTGGCCGGCAATTGGCATGTCGGTACCCGCTTGGTTAAGCGATTTTAGTAATAAAATGATGTTGGAAAGCAACGCCAATTTAGTACGATGGATGCACGTAACGCCGTGGAAACAGGATATTGAATCTTGTGACAGGTTAGGGGTAATACAAGCCATGCCAGCTGGAGATGCCGAAAGAGATTCTAAAGGTGCCCAATGGAAGCAACGTGTGGCTCTGATGCGCGATGCCATTATTTATAACCGAAACAATCCTAGTATTATATTTTATGAATGTGGCAATGAGGTCATTAGTGAACCACATATGTTCGAGATGAAAAACCTTAGAAACACCTATGACCCGTATGGTGGGCGTGCTATTGGTTCGCGAGAAATGCTAGACAGCCGGGAAGCCGAATACGGTGGTGAAATGTTGTATATTAATAAAAGCGCTGGCAAACCACTTTGGGCCACAGAATATTCGAGGGATGAAGGTCTAAGGAAATACTGGGATGAATATAGTCCGCCATTTCATAAAGATGGAGAAGGAGGTACTACGCACGCCAATGTTAATGGAAGCAAAGTAAAAGATGCCAGTCCATATAACCGTAATCAAGACTCACACGCCATTGAAGATATTACGCGTTGGTACGATTATTATATAGAACGACCAGGAACGGGTTACCGTGTTAGTTCTGGCGGTGTTAATATTATTTTTTCTGATACTAACACACATTTTAGAGGAGCAGAAAATTACAGACGAAGTGGTGAAGTAGACCCCATGCGGATTCCAAAAGATGGTTATTTTGCCCATCAAGTCATGTGGGATGGCTGGGTAGATATTGAAAACTACAGAAGCCATATTCTAGGCCATTGGAACTACACCAAAGACGTTGTGAAAAACATTTATGTGGTATCATCGGGTGATAAAGTAGAACTTTTTGTAAACGGAAAATCTAAAGGTTTTGGTAAGCAGAGTAAGCGATTTTTGTTCACTTTTGAAAATATCCAGTGGGAAGCAGGCAACTTAAAGGCTATAAGTTATGATGCCAATGGAAAAGTGCTTAGCGAAGCTGAAAAGTTAACGGCAGGAGAGCCTTTTCAAATTAAATTAACACCTCATACAAGTCCAAACGGCTTTTTGGCCAATGGTGCAGATGTTGCTTTGATAGATATTGAGGTGGTGGATAAAAACGGAAACCTATGCCCCATAGATAATAGTTTAATTGAATTTTCTTTAAAAGGAGATGCTGAATGGCTTGGAGGGATAGCGAAAGGTCCTGATAACTATATTCTGTCTAAACAATTACCTGTAGAAAATGGTATTAATAGAGTTATGATTCGTTCAGGTTTTGAAGCGGATAAGATTAGTATTAGTGCAAAATCAAAGGGATTAAAATCGGCTAAAGTTAATTTGGCTACAATTCCTGTAAAGACAAACAACGGACTTTCAACAGATTTACCCAACCAAAACCTTCCCTCATATTTAGACAGAGGGCCAACACCCGAAACGCCATCATATTCCATAAAAAGAATTCCTGTTTTTATTAGTTATGCAACCGCATTATCTAATCAAGAGAGCGTTTATAATAGCTTTGACGATAACGAACTTACAGAATGGCGCAACGACGGCAGAATAAAAACGGGTAAAATCACCTACACCTTAACTAAGCCGTCCTTGGTAAATCAATGTGTGGTCAAATTTACGGGATGGCGGAGAAAAAGTTACCCAATCCGCATATTAGCCGGTGACCAAGTGCTTTTTGAAGGAGAAACAGAGCGCAGTTTGGGTTATGTTACTTTACCATTAAAACCCAAATTGACAAAAGAAATAACCATTGAACTCATAGGCGCAAATACGGATAGTGACGCATTTGATAAAATCGTAGAAGTAGACCCCAACAAAGAATTGGATATGTTCAAGGATGAGGAAAAGGCAGCAGAGATAAAAGGCCATTTACGTATTGTTGAAATCGAGTTTTACGAAAGCATCAATTAAAATTATATAGTATCAAATAATAAAATAAAATAATATGAATAAATCGAACTACACACTAGTTATAATTATAGCGCTTCTTTTTGGAATTTCATCACATACATTCGCTCAAGGCAAAGAAGTTAAATTATGGGAAGAAGTTCCGAATTCTATAAAAAATGATGATTATGCTCCCAGTTTCAGAGAAGACTCTAATGGGAACATTAATGGGCTTAGACGGGTTGTGGACCCAACATTAAAAGTGTTTCTGGTGGATAATAAAAAGAATGATAATGCCGCTGTAGTCATTTGTCCAGGTGGTGGTTATGGGATTTTATCACACATAAAAGAAGGCGATAAAATTGCTGAATGGCTTAATTCCATAGGTGTTTCAGCTTTTGTTTTAAAGTACAGATTACCTAGCGATATCATCATGGAAAACAAAACCATTGGTCCACTACAAGATGCACAAGAAGCTATTAGAAAGGTAAGGCGACATGCTAAGGATTGGAATATCGATCCCAATAAAATAGGTATTATCGGTTTTTCTGCAGGAGGACATTTGGCTTCAACAGCTTCAACGCATTATAATGATGCCGTTTATGCTTCAGATGGTACCAGTGCGCGCCCTGATTTTTCTATGTTAATCTATCCGGTAATTTCTATGATAGATGGTATAACGCACCAAGGTTCAAAAATCAATTTATTAGGAAAAGACCCTTCAGAAGATTTAATTCAGAAATATTCCAATGAAAAACAAGTGGATGAGAATACACCATCGACCATTTTAATACATGCTACAGATGACGGTTCTGTTCCGGTAGAAAATAGCATTAATTATTATCTCGCTTTAAAGGAAAACAAAGTACCTGCCGAGATGCATGTTTACGAAGATGGTGGGCATGGCTTTGGATTGGGGAGGTTTGGTACGCATCTCAATTGGCCAAAAGCTTGCGAAAATTGGTTGGTTGCCAACAAATTTATTCCTGAAAAGGAAGTTTACATGTTTTCCTATTTCAAAGGGAATGGAGAAGATGGTTTGCATTTGGCATATAGCGAAGATGGCTATAAATGGAAATCCTTAAATAATGACAAGTCGTTTTTAACACCAGAAGTAGGTAAAGATAAACTCATGCGCGACCCATGTATTATTAAAGGTGGCGACGGACTTTACCATATGGTTTGGACGGTAAGTTGGACCGATAAAGGTATTGGTTATGCTAACTCCAAGGATTTAATCAATTGGTCTGAGCAAAAGTTCATTCCGGTTATGGCGCATGAAGAAGGAACCCGTAACACGTGGGCTCCAGAAATAACCTATGATGAAGAAAATAAGGAATACATGATTTATTGGGCAAGCACCATTAAAGGTAAATTCCCTGAAACCCAAATTGAAGAAGATGCTGGCTATAACCATAGAATGTATTATTCGGTAACGAATAATTTCAAAACTTTTAGTGATACCAAACTTTTATACGAACCTGGTTTTAACGTTATAGATGCTACGATTCAAAAGCATAACAATCAATATGTGATGTTTTTAAAAGATGAAACAAAAAAACCGGTAAGAAAAAATTTGAAGGTGGCTCTTGGCGACAAACTTACGGGACCTTATTCTGAAGCTAGCGAACCAATTACTGGTAAGTATTGGGCAGAGGGGCCTACAGCCATTAAGATTGATGGCAAATGGGTGGTTTATTTTGATAAATACACTGATCACAAATACGGGGCGGTACAGTCAAAAGACTTGAATAGTTGGAAAGATATTTCGGATAAAATAGAATTCCCAAAAGGAACAAGACACGGAACAATTTTTAAGATACCCGCTTCTTTATTAAGAGAAATAAAAAATCAATAAATGTCATTTAACCCTAAAAAGAGCATTTTATCTAAAAGAATAATCGATTGCAGGTAAGTGCAGGATAGCAATGGTCTAATTCGTTTATATATTTAAAAAATCTTTTTATGCTATGAATTGTGAATTATAATTTATAAATTCAAGCCGCTAAATAAATTAATAATTAATTAAAACAACTTTACTAAATTATGAAAACAACTTTACTAAGTAAACTTACTGCGTTTTGTGTTTTGGTCTTCACTGTGGGGACTTTAAGTGCGCAAAATGCAACTATGTGGACAGGAGCTGTAGATACGGTATTTGTCAATCCGGCAAACTGGGATCCAGCAGGAATTCCCGATGGTTCTTCGGATGTAACCATCAGTGAAACGGCGACAAACTTGCCTCACTACATTACCACACTATCTGAAGCGGGAAATGCCACGGATCACGTTAGCCATTTAGATGGTTCAACATCAACATTAACTATTTGGTCACCTATGTTGGTTTGGGCTGGCGGAGGTAACCGTTTTGGGGGTAATTTGGTGCTTGATAGTATTCCAGATACACCAGGTGCTCACCTTAATATTAGAAATCAAGGACGTTTTGGTAACCTTGATAACCCTGCTAACGTAACCGTTAGGACTGGTGCTGTGTTGGAAACAAAAAACCAATTAATTATTGGTGATGCTGGTGATGCTACTTTAAACATTACAGGTGGTATGGTGACTTCAACAGGCAATGGTTTGATACTAGGAGGATATGCTGGTAATGGACTTATCAACTTAACAGGTGGAGAATTACACATTGCAAATGGGTTTGCTATTAATGAAGCTGGTGCAGGTACTGGTGAGTTATATATTAACGGTGGTACACTTTACCTTGGTGGAGACCAAACCGCTGTGGTTGAAGCTTATGTAGCTGCAGGTAAAATTACAACGAGACCAAGTAGATTGATAGGAGTGTCATATGACTCGGGTGCTGATGAAACTTTTGTAGTTTCATACGATCCAGGTGATGCTATCGTTTGGACAGGTACTGTAGATACAGATTTTACAAATCCGGGTAACTGGGATTTAGGTATTATCCCTGAAGGATCTGATGATGTATCAGTAGATCCAGATGCACCAAATGCACCAACATTAAGTGTTAATTTAGAGTCTGTTGATCCTGACAATGATTTTATAGGTGGTGCAGTAAGCCATATTACCGGTGCAGTAGGTGTACCTATCACAATTGCGGCGCGTTTAGGCGTGTGGGCAGGTGGAAGCAATGGTTTTTCAGGTGATTTAAATGTTGTTGATGGTGCCGACATTAATATTAGAAACCAAGCCCGTTTCGGACAAAGTGAAAAGGCTACAATCAATGTGAGCGGTGGTCTTATGAACTCTAAAAACTATTTGATTTTAGCAGACGGCTCTGATGCTGAACTTAACATAAGTGGGGGTCAGGTAACTTCAACAGGACAAGGTATGTTACTTGGTGGTTACAGTGGCTATGGTGCTGTAAATCTTACAGGAGGTTCATTAGAACTTAATGGAGCCTATGATATTGATGCACGTGCAGACCGTTCAGGAGCTGGACACGTTACTATCGGTGGTGGTAGCCTTCTATTAGCAGGAAGTCAAACAGGTATTATTGATGGCTTAGTAGCAGATGGAAAGCTAAAAGTGGTGCCAGGACATTCTCTTGATGTGAGTTTTGATTTTACTAACACGACAATTACTTCCGTACCTGGAGCAGCTGCTAAAGAAGTGGCTTATTTAACTGCATCTAAAACTATGGGAGCTGGTGCTTCTGCAGTTGATAATGATGCCATCATAAGAATGCTTCAAGCAGATCCTAACTTTAATGTTACTGTGTTAGTTGATCCAGCCGCTGATATCGATCTTTCAGGCTATGATTTAGCTATTGTTCAAGAAACATTTGGTTCTAGTAGTGCTATCTTTAGTGGTACTGGTTCAGCTGCTATTCAAAACATGAGCATTCCAACGATTTTCAATAAAACTTTTGCTTGGAATTCTGGTAAGGCCGGAATTACAGAAACTGATGCAAATATTGTTGCGTCAACAGCAACTTCTATTGATGTACCTCACGGTGAAAGAAGATCAGACCCATTATTTAGTGGAATTGATTTCTCTGAAGGAAATAGTATCCGAATCTTTGCTGAACTAGCAAACGATGATGGAACTTCTGGCGGAACTACTGGTTTCCAAATTTTAAATGATTTAGATATTGTTAACAATACTATTGGAGGTTCTTCAGGTTCATTGCACGCTCAAGTTCCAGATGTAACTACACCAAGTGCAGCTATTGTATTTAATGAATTGCGTCCAGGTGTACAATTAGGAGAAAATGCTGCTGATGTATTAGCAGTGCCAGTTATTGCTTTCTCTATGAACTACGGAGCCATTGCATTAGGCGATGGTGCTAACCTTTCATCTGAAGCTTTAACTATCTGGAGAAATGCAGCTTACCACTTAACAGGTATGATTTCACCTGATGAATTATATGTAAACCCTGATTATGTTGCTCCGGTAATAGATTTAGCTTATGTACAAAAAGCTGGCTTTACAAGTGATGCCAGTGCATCAAGTTCTACAGATGATCCTATCATCAGAATGTTTCAAGCAGATGATAATTTTAATGTTACTGTAATTGAAACTGATGCGGATGGTACTGGTTTAGATCTTTCAGGTTATGAATTAGTTATAGCACAAGAAACTTTTGGTTCTGGTGATGGTATTTGGACTGGACCGTTAGCTCCTAAAAACCTTACAATTCCTTTTATAATGAACAAATCATGGGCATTAAGGGATGGTAGAGCGATATCTTCAGCTGGTGCGACCGTTGAACTTTCAGGAGATACTAAAGTTTCTATAGACCCTAGTAATCAAACTAATATGTTGTTCAATGGAATTGATTTTTCAGGAGGAAACGATGTTATCCTTTACAGTGAATTGGCCGATAATACTGGTGCAACTGGGACAAACGCTATTGATGTATTAAATAATCTTGAAATTAGTGTTACAGGTACAAACCTTGCTACAGTTTCAGATGTTACTACATCACCTGATACCTCTATTATAATAAACAGTATTCCACAAGGAACACAGTTAGGTACAGACGCAGCTGATACAACTCAAGCACCAATGGTTGCCTTTGCTTTTAATTATGGAGCAATTATTAGAGGTGACGGAGCCAACATATCTCCTGAAGCATTAACTATCTGGAGAAATGCAGCGTACATGCTTGCTGGTGAAGCTGTTCCTAATTCATTAGTTTCTAACCCTGACTTTACGCTTAGTATAGACAAAGTAGGAGAGTTTTCTAATGTATCTTCTAACGTAAGAGCTATTGGAAGCAGAATTTATGTTTCTGATGTAAAATCTTCTACTGAAGTTAATATTTACAGTATGACAGGTGCTTTGGTTAAAACCATAAAAACCAACACTGAAACAAACTTTAACTTTAGCTCTGGTCTTTGGATCGCTACAGTTAAAACTTTAGAAGGAACTAAAGCCGTTAAGCTATTAGTTAAATAATAAATGTTATAAATTTTTTATAAACATAACATTATGTTAGAAAGGGTGCATGTTTTTACATGCACCCTTTCTTATATAACAATAAATTTTAAATCATGAAATGTCAAGTTATCAAAAGAAGCTTTTCAATATCTGTTTTTGGTATTGTCCTTTTTAATTAATATGCACTTTCGCTTTTAGCCATGCAAAGCATTAATAGATAACCAAATAAATTTGTTTATATCTATTATATTAAAAAACATATCGTTATTTTTATTAAAAACGGATAGTTATGAATTTAGGTTTTTATTATACAAAATTATGTTCGTATGCCTTTATAATTATGTGTTTGGGCTTGATGCCTTTTTCCTTTTCTCAAACCACTGCAAATTGGTTAGGTTCCGTTGACCATGATTTTTATAATGTAGACAACTGGAGCGATAACACCATTAATTTTTCTGATATACAATCCGTAAAACTAGTGATTGATCCAGGTGCTCCAAACGCGCCGGTACAAACTGGAGGTAACTCTAACAATGTTAATTACAGACCAGGTGGATTGAATATTTCAGAGGGTGCTATAGTAACCTTTAATGGCATTTTGATTTCATGGTCAAGTGACTTCATAAACGGTACGGTAACACTCAACGCACCTGCAGACCTAAACATAAGGAGTGATGTTAAATTGGGAAATACAACTGATGGAATTATTAATTTAAATGGAGGAGCCATCCATAGTAAACATCAATTTTATGTGGGCTATGGTAATGGAGCTAATGGCGCAATTAATGTTTTGGGCGGTACGGTATACGTGGGGTCGTATTTAGAAATTGCTACAAGTCCTGTGGGCAGCAATCCAACTGGAATTTTAAACATTTCAGGAGGTGTTGTAGATGTGTCAAACGGAGTTAATATAGGAGGGAATGGTGAGATTCATATTTCAGATGTAGGTACCTTAATTGTAAATGGAAACCATACAGCGGTGTTGAACAACTATATTTCATCTGGAAAAATCTCAAAACCTAACGGCGAAAGTCTAGACGTGAGTTTTGACGGAAGTAATACCATAGTTTCAATTAGCCAAGACCCTAACAGTTTGCTTAAAGAATATGGTACTTATGTAATTCTGGATAACGGCATTTTACAAGCGACTATTGATAAATTTACTGGCAATATTAACTCGTTAAAAATTAATGGTGTTGAAACATTAGCACAAACCAACTACAGTCACAATGACAGGGTAGGGGCTTATTTTAGTTTTAATGGTTCTTATGGATATACAAAGCTCTCAAATTGTAAATTCTCAATAAAGGAAGAAACAGAAGATTACATTGACGTTTCTTTTAAAAGGAAGTATTCAGAAGATAATTTGGAACCAGCAGTAGATGTTGATGTTCACTACGTTCTTAAAAAAAATGACACCGGACTTTACTCTTACAATATTTTACATCATTTACCTGAGTACCCAGATTTTGACCTAGGGATATGGCGGCAAGTGCTTTGGATCGCTAATGATGGTACCGATTATTTAGCTGAAAACATATATGTTACGGAACAAAAAAGTTGGCAGATGCCATCTGTTTACGATTACCAAAACGCATCCACAACAGCGATAAAGGAAATAGTAAAACTCAACACAGGGGTAAGAGCAGGTAAGTATGATGGTAAATATCAATATTCAGAGAATATTTTAGAACTTCCTGTATGGGGGCATGCCAGTGATGTTAATAATATTGGTTCATGGGCTGTTTTCGGAAGCCATGAATACTTTCCACAAGGACCAACAAGTCACGAATTAAATGCTGCGGCCAGTATTATTCATGTGCTATTTAATCAAGTACATTACAACTCCAGAGGCTTTACCATTCCACAAGGTGAAGAATGGTCTAAAATTTACGGTCCGTACTTGATCTATACCTCCTTAAAAGATACTGGTGATAACAATTGGCAAGATGCCAAATTAAGGGCTGCTCAAGAACGAACCGAATGGCCTTATACGTGGCTGAAAGACACCCCTGAATATCCTCAAGCCGACGGTCGTGGCAATATAATAGGAAACTTTTCAATAACAGATTCTGAAAAACCCGATTTAGATGGAAGTAACGCCTGGATAGGAGTAACACAATTAAACCCTAATTCAGGTGGCGACTGGCAGTTTGAAAGTAAGAGTTACCAATATTGGACCAAAACCGATGCAAATGGAGATTTTAACATAAAACATATACGCCCCGGGACGTACACGTTGTTTGCTTTTAAAAATGGGGCAATTAGTGATTTTAAGATGGAAAATATAGAAGTATTTGCCAATAATACAACCAATACGGGAGACATAAATTGGACTATTCCTCGTGAAGACGGAAAACTGCTTTGGGAAATAGGAATCCCTAATAGAACTGCCGCTGAGTTTAAACTAGGCGATTTTGACTATTGTGAAGGATTTGTAGAACAAAAATTTGAAAGTACTTTTTCGAACCCTATAGAGTACGATATTTCGGAAAAAAATTGGTCTGAAGTGATTCCCTATGTGCATACTAAATATATTAAGATGTCTGATGGAAGCTGGAACCGATGGTACTGGAACTTTAATTTTACAACAAATGGACTTCCCCCAAGTGGTTCCTCCAAGTTGACGGTCGCTTTTGCCAGTGCAGACCATGCACAATTCTGGA
The DNA here is from genome assembly GCF_045446075.1 of Flavisericum labens. NCBI lineage: Bacteria > Pseudomonadati > Bacteroidota > Flavobacteriia > Flavobacteriales > Flavobacteriaceae > Flavisericum > Flavisericum labens. Next base: position 638,016 of record NZ_JBJJBQ010000002.1, read on the forward strand.
TAGATTTTAACGGAGCTAACATATATCAAGGATACCCTGAAACGCCTTCGGGCGGCAATGCCTGGCTGCGCCAATCCAATCGTGCTAAATACGGTGTTCAAACTTTTGATATACCCAACCATTTGTTTAAAGTTAACGGAGAAAATACATTAACCTTTTTGATGCCCTCTAATTCAGGAAATAGTCATCTTATGTACGATTACATTAGTTTAGAAGGGAATGTAAATGTTATTCTAAATACTGATGATACCAAGAAGAAAAACGTTTCATATAGTATTTATCCAAATCCGTCAAATGGTATTTTTAATATAGCTCTGCCGTCTGAGATAAATGAAGTTAATACAGAGTTGTATAGCATTAACGGTGCTTTGATTGCTTCTGAAAAGCATAGCAATATTCAAAATAACTTACCACTTGATATTTCAAATAAACCAAATGGTATTTATTTCCTGAAAATTATAGGAAAAAAACTAAATACAGTTAAAATAATTAAGAATTAAACGAAGGGACATATATTAATTTATTTAACCTGCGGCGCGGATATATTATACTGAGGAAAACAATATTGCAAAAAAAACTTCCATTTTTAATGGAAGTTTTTTTTATTAATTGATTATAATCAGTTTATTTATTTTTGTTCTGAAACTGTTTGCTAAATATCAAAAACAATATTCCGCAAAGCAGCCAAGCGGGAAGCGTTACAAATGATAAAAATACGTCAAATTGTACCGATATAAAGTAAAAAAGACCAAAGCTAATAGCCCATGCCCAAAGCACAGATTTGTTGAACTTAATATTGGCTTCTTCTGCGTAATTTTTAATTATGCCGAATTTTTCATGGAAGAAATGTTCAAACACAATAATGGCACCTACAGGAGCTAGGATAAAACCGTACAAGGCTACAAAACCTAATAGTTTCATGGCAAAAGCAGGAAACAATCCAGCTATGGTAGCTATGGTTCCCGCTAAAATAGTGACCTTTGCGGTTGATAGTTTGGGTAGAATAGCTTGAAACGCTAAGCCCGCTCTATAGATAGTTGGGTTGGCAGTAGTCCAACCTGCTAAAACTACAGCAATGATTCCAAAAACACCTATGGCATTATTAGCCAAAGGGCCTGGTGCTACAGGTGGCGCTTCTCCATTTGATAAAAATGCCTGAGCTTCAGGAGATTTTAAGTAAACAGCATATAATAAACAGGCGGCTATCCAAGCCATATAGTGTCCCACGTACATACCTGCTGCCGTAGTCCATCCCGAACTTGCTTTTTTTGCAAAACGAAATACTGATAAATCAGACATACCAATATGCATGGCACTGTTGGCAAACCAAGACCAGATTAAAACATGCCAAAATGTATATTTTATTTGGCCTGGAAAAGGCTCTTTTCCTTCACCCCAAATCTCCCAAAAATCTGAAAAACTAGAAACGCCCAATTGGCTTAAAGCAACAATTCCGCAAGCTAAAAATGCTAAAACGATGATTGGAGACATCCAATTGGCTGCTTTTGAAACCGTATCGTAACCTCGTGCAGCAATAATGGAAATTACCGCCCCAATTAAAACAACTATAATGATCCAAGTTATACCATTAGGCATGGTGTCATCTAATTTTGGCATAGGCATATCGAACGGAATACCAACGGCAGTGGCCGAAACGGTAATCATGGAACCTGCCAAAAAACAGAACAAAATACCATTGGCTAAATTATAAGCCGTTACTAGGTTTTTTCCACTAATTTTTTCTAATTGAAAATAAAGTGTAATTCTGTTTTTTACAGCAATTTCTGCCGTTAAATAGCGCCAACATAAAACGGCTAATAAATTACCAAGTAAAAGGCCAACCAATAAATCGAAGGCGCTTACACCTGCGGTTAAGAACAATGGTCCAATCATAAACTCGGTACCTGCAGCGTGTTCACCAGCATACATGCCAAGAAAACTCTTCCAGCTTTTTAAGTTTGATTTTGGCACAGGGGTTCTTTCAAATTCTCCGCCTGCGATGTCTTCAATAATTTCTTCTTCTATGTGAGATAAAGCCATATAATAGTTAGTTTAGTTAGTACTTTTTTTGTGGTGTATTTATGTTAAAAACTTTTTTCTTAATTCTTCAACTTGATTATCGTTTATTGGAACCATATCGCCTAAAGATGCTCCTAAAACAATAGATTTAGCACTAAATTCTGCGACTTCAAGATAGTCAAAAGTTTGTAATAATTTATCGCCAGTTATAATCACCGAATCATTTTCAATAATTAATGCTGTTGTGCAATTCTCAACAATTTCTGAGTTGTTGTTAAACTTAAAGTGAGTGCCATATTTTACCGATGGGATATCTTGTAAAAATATCCAGCTTTCTGGAATGGTACGAACATTTAAGTATGATTTTGTGACCCCAAATGCCATTAAATAAGGCGATTGCGTCATAATTATAGAGTTGACATCAGGATTGTTTTTATAAATTTCTTGATGAATCCAAGTTGCTCTACTTGGTATTTTTCCTTTTTCCCTTTTTCCGTCTTTTATTTGTACAATATCCTCAAGATTCATGTCCCAGCGGCTAACATCGGTTGGTGTTATTAAAAAGTCATTGTCTTTGTAGCGCATAGATACCGTACCATACGAGCTAATCATAAGACCTTGTTCGCAAGACCGTTTGACTATTTTGCAGATTTGCAATCGTTTTTCAACTTCATCGGGTAAATGTTTTGTTTCTTCCATTTCAGGAAGCATGTGTGCTGCCTGCTTGTCAAAATTGCTTATTTCATCATCCGTTAAATAGTTTGGTTCACCTATTTGTGAACCGTACAATATGGTGCGAGCACAAAACTCTAACATTTCAAAACGTTCAAAGGCATCTGTTAAATCACTGCCGCCCAAAACCGTTCCATGATTTTCCATGATAACTGCTTTAAACCCTTTTTTAAATTCTTCGGCAATAACATCTCCTAAATCTTCACTACCAGGCAACCTATATTCTGCATATCCTATTGGACCACAAATGTGCTTGGCTTGAGAAATAATGTTGGTATTTGGTATTTGGCGTACAATACTGAAAGACACTAGAGCAGGAGGGTGGGCGTGTATTACCGACTTAATGTCTCGTCTTGCTTCATAAATGGCCTTGTGAAACGGAAACTCTGATGAAGGCTTGTGTTTACCAATAACGGTACCGTCTTTTTTTACACAAATAATATCTGAAGCTCTTAGCGAACCTTTATCAATAGCTGATGGCGTTACCCATATATCACCATTCTCGTCGATAATTGAAATGTTACCACCAGAAGTGGTAGTCATTCCTCTTTTATAAATTCTACTAATAATTTTTGTAATCTGTTCTCTGGGATGCTCTAATTTGTGATTCTTTGACATTTTTATAAATTTTAGATGTAAAGCGTGTTAAACTTAACACCAGTTTTTTAGTAGAATTATAAGAATTAGGCACTAATTCGAATTACTGATAATTAGCTGATGATAAATGGGACATGCTTTTTTAATGAATAGTTTTTCTTTAAAAATTTTGAATTTAATTTTTTATCTGAAATTGAAATAGCAGCTCCCAATGCCGAACCTAGTGAAGAATCGGTAGTTCTTAATTTCATATTTCTAAAATGATGGGATAGTAGTTTTACAAAAAGGTCATTATCGCTAAAACCACCATCAACATACAAGCGTTTAATCTTGTCACCGCCAACAACGTCTTTTATACTTTTAATTTGGAGTAAAACGAGCTCCGTCATAAGTTGATGGTAAGCGTGTTCAAATTTATTGTAAGTTATTTTTGTTTCCGAAGGCATATCGGGGTCAGAAATACTTTCCCACTTAAACATATGTTTAAAGTCGTGCATAATTTCAGAATACACTTCATAATTGAACTTGACATGGCGATGGTAATCTTCATCAACTCCAAAATGTTCACCTAATTTGCTTACTTGTATTTTATATTCGTTGCCTAAAAACAACCTTGTAGCTTTAACCGGTTTTCCATTTATTCTCATGTAGTTTATGGAATCTTCGGCGTCGGTGTCTTCAACTATAGGGTGGTCTGTAAAAGGATTTAACGTAATACTCCAAGTTCCTGTAGAAACCAATACAAACTTTTTCTTTACACTCCTAACATAAGGTAACAAAGCAGAAGAACTGTCGTGGATGCCCACACCAATTTTGATGCGTTTTCCGTTATAGTTCATGTTGATGCTTGTTTCGGTTGAAACAATAGTTGGTAAGATTTTATGTAATTCTTCCTTATAAATCCAATCGTGATAATCTTTCTTCGTGTAATCCCAAAGAGCCGTGTGGCAGCCAATACTGGTGTACTCGCTTAGCGGAATTCCGGTGAAAATATAACTGAGGTACTGTGGCAGGTGTAAAGAATATTTTATCTTCTTGAAAACTTCAGGTTTGGTATGTTTTATCCAATATAACTGTAAGCCAGAATTCAAAAGGCTTAAATCGAAACATCCTGTAGTTTTTAAGAAATCTTCTTTTGGGCCGTATTTTTCAACAAAAGAATCAATGACACTTTGGTCGATTTCCTTGGTGTAATTGTATAACGGGGTTAATGCTTCGCCATTTTCATCAAGATGAACAAAGCTTGCACCATATGTTGAAAAGTTAATAGCTTCAACGTTGTATTCGGAATTTTCTAAAATGTTTTCAAAAACACTTTTTAACCAATCTTGAAGTGCTGGCAAATTTTCGGTTGGATGACCATCTTCATCTTCAATTTCATCGAATTTGGTGTACTCTTTATAAACTTCCTTATAGTCCTTATCAAAAAGAAAGAATTTTTTATTGGTCTTTCCTATGTCAAATACCGCCGTTACATCTATCATTTCAAAAACTAATTACAGTCCTGTAGCTACAGTGTTTTTACCTCTTTCTTTTATCAATTCGTTTCTAACTCCCAATGAGCGATAAGCGTTTACCGGACTTAAAGCACCGCCACCTTCTAATCTAGCTTTTGCTAGTAAAGGACGCACATCGGTTCTGTAAGCATCTTGAAGGATTTCTTGACACTTAACCACATCGTTGTCCAATTGAGCCGCCTTCAATTCTTTTTGGTCAATTAACAAGGCTTTGGCATATGCTTCTTGAATGGCCTCTAAGGATTGTATTAAGTCTTCCAATGGATCTTTTATATTATGGCTGGCATCAATCATCCAAGCTAAATCCGGGTTGTTTGGATTATTCTGCATACCATAAACCAATTCGTTAAAAATTAAGAATAGGGCATAAGGCTTGATACTTCCAACGGTTAAATCGTCATCGCCATATTTACTATCGTTAAAGTGGAAACCGCCTAATTTACCTTTTAATTGTAAAATAGAAACAATTTGCTCAATGTTCGAATTCGGTAAGTGATGCCCCAAATCCACTAAAGTGTAGGCTTTATCTCCGCAGCCATTGGCCAACATTAATGAGGCTCCCCAATCCTGGATTACCGTACTGTAAAAGTTTGGCTCATATGGCTTGTATTCTACTAACATTTTCCAATCATCTGGCAAGCCCTTATAAATATCTATTAAGCTGTCCTGTGTATTTTGAAATGCCGTTTGGAAATTGTTTTGCCCAGGGAAAGAAGATCCATCGGCCAACCAGACCGTTAAGGCCTTGGAGCCTAGTTTGTCGCCAATATTTATAACATCTAGATTGTGCTGAATAGCTTGTTGCCTAACAGCTTCGCTGGTATTGCTTAACGAGCCATATTTATAGCTTTCTTTTGCATTGGTTTGATCTTGAAAAGTATTGGAATTAACAGCATCAAACTTAATGTTCAATCCGTTGGCAATGTCTTTTATGGCATTATAATCCTCAGGGATATCCCATGGAATATGAAGCGAAACCGCACCTGCTGTTTGGGTAAGAGCGTGCAAAATACCAACGTCTTGAATTTTTTGCTCTAAGTTGGAAGGTTCTCCATAAAACGAAAAACGCCCAAATCTAGTGCCTCCGGCACCTAATGCCCAACTAGGGATAGCTACTTGAAAGTCTTTAAGTTTATTGATAATGCCGTTTACATCGGCACCTTTTTTAGATAAACTATTCGATAAAAAATCAAATTGATCTTGGTGCGATTGAAGGCCCTTTTTATTGGTATCTTGAATATGGTTTTGCTCTATTTTCATGGATTTTAACTTTTAAAAAAAAACTCCCATATATAATTTAATATGCTATGGAAGTTTTTAAACTAAAACTAACTCTAATAACTATCTTACGAAGGCATTTGCCATTCCACCGTCAACATTGATGATGTTTCCGGTACTTTTATCTAAAATACCCACTAAAGAGAATACGCCATTGGCGATATCCGTAGGGGTGATTATTTCATTTAATAAATTTCTTTTGGCATAAAATGCAGGTAATTCTTCAACTGTAATACCATTGGCTTTTGCTCGGCCTTCTGCCCATGCACCTTCCCAGATTTTACTTCCTACAATAACACCATCAGGATTTACTGTGTTAACTCTGATTTTATCTTTTGCTAATTCAGCAGCCAATAAACGTACCATATGTTGCTGAGCTGCTTTTGCCGTTCCATAGGCCACATTATTTGGTCCTGCTACCAATCCATTTTTACTTGCAATGGCAATATAATTTCCACCAAGACCTTGTTTGCGCATGATTGCCGCCGATTGTTTTGCTAAGTCAAATTGACCTTTTACCAAAATGCTTTGCAAAATATTCCAATCTTTATCAGTCGTATCTTCCAAAGCTTTCGAAATTGCCAATCCGGCACTGTGTACCACAATATCGACACCACCAAACTCAATACATGCTTTTTTGTAGGCAGATGCAATAGATTCTGTATTGGTAACATCGCAAATGGCATATGTTGATACATCTCTTTTATAGGTAGCATGTGCTTCTTTTAAACTGTCTTCATTAATATCGGTTAACACAACATTGGCACCTTCTTCTGCTAATTTATCAGCAATAGCTTTTCCAATACCACCACCAGCACCAGTAACAAAAGCTACTTTTCGCGATAACGGTTGCTCTTTTGGCATACGCTGTAGTTTAGCTTCTTCCAACAGCCAGTATTCAATATCAAAAGCTTCTTGTCGCGGAAGTGATGTATACTCTGTGATGGCTTCAGCACCGCGCATTACGTTAATGGCGTTAATATAAAATTCACTAGCTACACGTGTAGTTTGCTTGTTTTTTGCAAAACTGAACATTCCAACACCAGGATAGATAATGATTACTGGGTTTGGATCACGCATGGCCGGACTATTGTCTTTTTTGCACGTATTATAATAATCAGCGTATTCTTGCCTGTATTGCTCGAAAGCTGGTTCTAATTTTTTTAGAATGGCATCGGCATCAGATAGGTCTTCATTTGCATCTAAAGTTAAAACCAAAGGTTGGATTTTAGTACGCAAGAAGTGGTCTGGACATGATGTTCCCATTGGGGCCAAACGTTCTAAATCGTTGCTGTTGATGTATTCCATAACCACATCGCTATCAGAGAAGTGACCGATCATTTGGTTTTCAGAAGAACATAAGCCTCTTAATAAAGGCATTAACTGAGCTGCTTTTTCTAAACGTTCTTCTTTTGGCAAGCTCTCTATTTTTTGTCCTCCGAAAACAGAACCTTTTTCAGCAATCTTTTTATTGATGTATTCAGAAGCCATTTCAATAACTTCTAAACTGTTCATATAACATTCGTATGAAGTATCTCCCCAAGTAAATAATCCGTGGCTGCCTAAAACAATACCTCTAATGCCTGGGTTATCGTTTAAACATTTTTCCAACTGTAAGCCTAAATCGAAACCAGGACGTTGCCATGGCACCCATCCCATGGTGTCGCCCCAAATTTCTTTGGTTACCTTTTCACTGTCTTTTGCAGCTGCAACGGCAATAAGTGCATCTGGATGCAAATGGTCTATATGTTTAAAAGGTAGCAACCCGTGCAAAGGCGTATCGATAGAAGGCGCTTTACTGTCCAAATCGTAAATACAGTGGTTAAAAAGCCCTACCATACGGTCTTCATCTTCTAAGCCTCCATATACGTTTTTTAAATCGCGTAATCTATTGGTATACAAACCAGCAATTCCAGAACGTGTTAACGTACCAATGTCTCCACCGGAACCTTTTACCCACATCACTTCAACTTCTTCGTTTGTTAAAGGGTCTTTTTCAATGGTTTTGCAACTGGTATTTCCACCTCCATAGTTTGTAATTCTTAAATCGGCCCCTAAAATATTTGAGCGATATAAAAATAAAGCTACTTGGTCGTCTCCTAAGCTTTCTGCTTTTTCATTATCCCAAAGATAATCTACGTATTTAAAGTTTTTTGTTGCTGTACTCATGTTGTTTTTAAAAAGTTATGATACAAAAATATATTAAGATTAAAATGATTCTATCCTGTACTGTACTGTAATTTTAGATTTGTATAGTAAATGGACTTTAAGATTTAAAAAAAATGAATATAAAGTTACAAAATTTTAGGTTTTATAAGGTGGTTAAACGTTTAAATTAATAAACTTAGAGAACATATAATAGACATAAGGAAAGACACTTTTTTAGTTGCTACAAAATAAGGGGCAGCGATAAGGAAATAGCCAAATATATTGGGTTGGGTTGGGTCTCTTTAATCGTTTTGGTTTTCGGACTTCTTTTGTTCCCTTTTTAATTTTTTAAAGTACCTGCGAGTTAAAAAATTATGCTTGAAGGCCTCCATGTTTTGATTAAACTTTTCGGAACCTTCATTAATGTTTTTTATTGTTTGTTCGATATTTTTTACAAATTCTTCATCTTTAAAAAGGTATTCAACAGCGCCATTTCCATTTCTGTAATCGGTAATAATTATGTTTAAATGGTCAATAACCGTTTTAATATCTTCTGTGGATGTTTCAAGGTTCGTTAGTATTAAACTTACTTTTTGTGCTTCGATAGAGTCGTTTAATAATTTTCCGGCAACACTTTCGTTAAAATTAACTGTACTTATAATAGTATTAAGATCTTTCATTGCCTTGTTTGCTTCAATACTCATAATGCGCAATTGGTTAACAGTTTGCTTTAAATTATAAGATACAACGGTATCGTTTATAAGCATTCCAAAAGTTCCTTTGCTGTCAGACATAGCATCTGCTATTTTGAGCAATTTAACTGTCAATAAAGCTGCATTTTCGTTAGTTACATTTAAGGTGTTTAGCATTTCTCCTGTTCCAATTTTAGTGTAACTTTTAATAATATCTCCAGAAGAAATATTATTTGCATCACCTTCGCCAGGTATGATGTTAACAATCATATTTCCTACTAATCCATCTGTGCCAATAGTCGCGATAGCATTCCTTTTAATATGTTTTACCATCTTTTCTTCTATAACCATGTTTACATTGATGGTAGAATCGTTTATCATTGAAATGGTTTTTACGGTTCCGATATTAATTCCCGAATACCGAACGTTATTACCTTGCATTAATCCATTTACATTGTTGAAATTTGCGCTAATTGAAAATGTTTTTACAAACATGTTTTGGCGATTGCCAATTAAATAAACGGCAACTACAAAAAGTATTAGCCCAATGATGATAAAAATGCCCAACTTTAGTTTTTGACTGCTTGTCTTTCTCATAACTCTCGTATTTATTTAAAGAATGCCTTTATTTTTTCATCGTCTGATGCCTTTAATACGTCAAAAGTTCCTTCAGCATAATTAACACCATCTACCAATAGAATTATTCGTTCCGATACCACACGAGCACAATCTACATCGTGGGTAATAATGAGCGACGATGTTTTATATTGATGCTGTATTCGCCGCATAAGTTCAATAATTTCTTTGGATGTTATGGGGTCTAATCCGCTTGTGGGTTCATCGTATAAAATTATTTTAGGTTTTAATATTAGAGCTCTTGCTAATGCCACCCGCCTTTGCATACCACCGGAAAGTTCAGAAGGCATTAAATCAATAGTATCAACCAAACCAACGCTTTCCAAAGCTTCAATAACCAATGGTGTTGTATCTGTGATATCTCCAAATTTGTGCTTATGCCGTCTTAAAGGGAATTCTAAATTCTCCTTTACCGTCATAGAATCATACAACGCACTACCTTGAAATAGAAAACCAATTTCTGTTCTTAATTTATCCAAATCTATACGGTTTAGTGCATTAATGTCATTTCCCATAACACTAATACTGCCTGAATCTGGTAGCATTAAGCCAACCAAGCACTTTATCATCACCGATTTCCCTGATCCTGATTTACCCATTATCACAAGATTTTCACCTTCAAAAAGCTGGAGATTAAACCCATTTAATACGGCATTTTGACCAAATGATTTTTTTAATTCCTTAATTTCCAGTATGGGCTGTTTAGAGCTCAAACTTTCAGTTAAATCCAGTATGTTTTGATTTTTATACATTTTTAAATTTCAAAGAATATATCTGTAACAAATACCGCTATAAAATCTATTATGAACAGGAGCATAGACGAAAATACAACGGCAGAATTCGCCGCTACACCAACGCCAACAGTACCTCTGTTGCAGTAATAGCCTTTAAAACACCCCACTAAACCAATGGCGAACCCAAAGAAATAGGTTTTTATGGTTGCCGGAATAATATCTCCAAACGTTAAGGCATTAAATACTTTGTTGAAATATAGCTGAAACGACACATCGCCTTTTAAGTTTTCAATGATATATGACCCGTATAAAGCAATAGAATCACCTATAATCACCAAAATAGGAAGCATTACTGTTGCTGCCACAATTCTGGTTACAACAAGAAATTTAAATGGATTGGTACCAGAAACTTCCATGGCATCAATTTGTTCTGTAACACGCATAGAACCTAATTCTGCACCAATTCCAGAAGCAATACGCCCTGCAAAAGTTAATGCTATGATTACCGGTCCAATCTCTCTAATTATAGATATGCTAACCATAGATGGCATCCATGATTCTGCACCAAACTCCTCTAGTGTGGGTCTAGTTTGCAAGGTTATTACTAAACCTATAATAAAGCCGGTAACACCTACTAGTAGGAAGGAGCGGTAGCCTATGTTATAGCATTGTCTTAATAATTCACTAAACTCAAAAGGTTTATTGAAAAGTTCTTTAAAAAACCTTTTGGTAAAATATACTAGTTCACCAATTTCTGAGAAAAATTGCGTTATTTTAAATGAGCTTAGCATGACATATTTTTCGGTATTTAAAGTTATTATACTATCAATACATATAAAATGATTAAAATCATATAGTAATAAGTAAAATTCAGAAGTTGTTTTGTATGATTTTGAAAACTGATAAATATCATTGCACAAACCCTATTTTGTTCAGATATTTAGAAAAACCATAAATTTAAGAGTCATGAAAAATAAGGATATCCATTTTGTCGATAAGGTTATAGATGCCCTTAGAAAATCGGCAACAGAACTTGAGGAGTTTCAGGTGCAAGCAGCTCTTGGAAAAGCAGAAGCTCAAGATAAATATGAAGAGGTTAAAAAACAATTTAACCAATTTATTCACGACAGCGAATTCAAAATAAAAGATGTGAAAGTGAAAATTGAAGAACTGCACACTAAATTTGACGAACTTCGGGTGCAACTAGCGTTAGGAAAAGCAGAGACTAAAGAGGTTTTTAATAAACAAAAAAAGCAATTGCTCTCCATAATACATGATATTGAAGTGAAGATAAAAACCAATGAAACGTTAAATAGAATGTACGCTTTAACGCTTATTGAGATAGAACAATTTAAAATACAGTTAGAGATTTTAGAACAAAAATTCAAAAAAGTAAAACCAGAAGCAAAAACATCTTTCGAACAAGGGAAAAAGGACTTTAATTCTTTTATTGATAAGCTTAGAGGTAAATATGCCGAGAAAAAAGAAGAAACAAAATTAGAACATTTTCAAAGCGAAATTTCAGAGGCTTTTGGTCATTTTAAGAAAGCATTTTCTAAGCCCTAAATGCATTATGTTATTAACTAAAAAAGCACAATTTTTATTGTGTTTTTTTAGTTGGTATACCAAATTAAGGTTTGAACATAATCAATAATCATAATCGCCTTTTTTGATATTATACAACATCCCAAAACCTAAAATTATCGCTATTATAAAACTCATTAGGCCTAATAGTGAAATACCTTTCCAAAGTGGGGATATTTTGAATATAATGAATAGCGATGCGCCAACAATAAGAGCTACCACAATAAACGCCGTGATTAATTGCTTTGTTATGCGTTGCAACGTATGAACCACTGGATCTATGCCTTTGTGGGTTATATCAACTTTTATTTTACCTGAATTTATTTTACGTATGGCATTTTTAAAATCTAATGGAAAGTCTTCAATGTAATCAGTAAATTCTACTATTGAATTAATAACCTGTTTTCCTATTTTGATGGGGTTGTATTTATTGGTAGCACTCCTTTTAAGATATGGTTTTACGATCTCAAACTGTTCTAAATTTGGATCTAGTTTTTCAATTACACCTTCAATGGTAACTAAAGATCGAGCAAAAAGGAAAAAATATGTAGGTACAATTAAGCCGTGGGCAATGATGATGTCTTTAAGTTCTAATAGAACAGTGCTCATTTCGTTGTCATGGATATCCCTAACATAATATTTCTCTACAAATTCGTTTATATCAAACTCTAAATCCCTCCTGTTCATTATGGGCGCATTATTTGAGAGCAATTGTAACACCTTAATTATTTTTTTTACATCCTTATGGATAATGGCTATGAATAGTCTTCCAAAAATGGATATATCCCTAGGTAACATGCTGCCCATCATTCCAAAGTCCAAATAACAAATATGGTTATTAGGTAACACCAGTAAATTGCCCGGGTGGGGATCGGCGTGAAAGAAGCCATATTCAAAAACTTGTTTAAAATAACTAATACTTAGCCTTCGTGCTATAACAGATGTGTCAATGTTTTTAGACTTAAGCTCATCCGTTCTGTCGATTTTAATGCCAGAAATAAATTCTAAAGCCAATACTTTTGAGGTTGTAAATTGTAGATATACTTTTGGAGCCTGAGCAAATTGCTCTAAAGAATCGTCCTTTTTTAAATTATTATAGAACCGTTGGACATTAATTGATTCATGTATAAAATCGAGTTCTTTTAAAATAGAAGTTTCAAAATTTTTAACCAGACCAATGGGGTCAAAGCTTTTTAAAGAAGGTATTCTTTGTTCTAAAACATGGGCGATTTTGTACATCACTTTAATATCTTCAATAATGACATCATAAATACCAGCACGCTGTATCTTTAATGCAATGCGTTTTCCGGAATGCAAAGTCACTTTATGCACCTGCGCCATTGATGCAGAAGCAAATGGCCTTGGCTCAAACCATGCAAATAGGTTTTCAGCTTTATCTTTTAATTCGGTTTCAACAACTTGTTTGGCTTCACTTTCGGGCATAGGGGGGACGTTATTCTGAAGTTTTACTAATTCGAAAGTCAATTCTAACGGAACTAAATCGGGTCGATTACTTAAAATCTGACCGAACTTGACAAAAGTAGGGCCTAGTTCTTCACAAACTAGTCTCATTTTAGCCCATTTACTGTATTTGGCCACGCGTTTTTTAGTAGAGTCCGGAATGAGTTTTTGAATAAAGCTATAGTGCCTGTTTTTCTCCAGGTATTGTACCAAATCTTCAAATCCGTATTTCATCAAAACCCTTAGAATTTGATTATATCTAGAGAAGGATCTAAATCGTTTTACTATATTGGTTACTATTCCCATGCTGTTAAGCTTCCAGTTTGTTTAGTCTAGCCTCTAATAGAGCGACAGATTTGTCTAACTTTTCAATTTTTTCATTTAGAGCTTTAATTTCATCTAGGTGTGCAACGTTTATTTTTTTGTAGAATTTAACAACTAATTCTTCAATTTTTTGGTCAAGTTCTTCTTTGAGCTCATGAGTTTTTAAAAATATTTTATCCATAAACTCTAGTTCATTGCCGTTTTCATCCAATTGCGGTTCTGCCATTGCTTTATTGATGTTTTCTTTGCCTTTTTCGGAATACTCATTTAGTTTTTCCAAAAATTTAGTGTCTCTAGCTAAAACATAAATGCTAGAACTTAAAGTAAGTAATTCTATTATGGTTTTAGTTTTCATGTCTTTATTTTTTAGTTGTCATGCCCAAAAAAGAATGGTATTTATATTTGATATTTGCACCAATAGTAAAACAGGCTAGAGGCTTTGTAGATATAACTTGTTTCAATATTAAAAGTATTAACAATTTCCTTTATTTAACATGATTTTTATCATGTTAAATTTGAGCTTAATGATTTAATTTTAAGGTGTTTGATAGACAAAAATATTTACGCCATGAAAACCAACTCGATAACATCAGTAATGACAAAAGATGTAGTTACAGTGTCACCTAATCAAAATCTGTTGGATGTAAAGCATATTTATGAGAAAAAGAAATGGCATCACCACATTCCTGTTTTAGAAAATGAGAAATTAGTAGGTATGGTTAGTTTAATAGACTTTATGTATAATATTGTTGGCGCAGGAATTAATGATGATAATGAGGTTTATAAAAAACTTAAGGTTAAGGATATTATGACCACAAAACCATTCTATTTAACCACGAGCTCCAGTATTAATGATGCAGCAAAAGTTTTATCTACAGAATATTATCATGCGATTCCTATTTTGGAGGCTGATAAATTAGTTGGTATTGTTTCTACAGCAGATATTATTAATTATTACTTGAAGAAAGCCGTTTAATTGTACAAAGCAATATGGCAGATAAAGGGATATGGTAATATAAACTAGAAGTAAATTTAATTTACCGCATCTTTTAATACAGACCACACATTTTCGGCTACAACTTTATGTCCTTCGGCCGTTGGATGAATACCGTCGTTCTGATTCAGCTCTGGAATTCCTGCGACATCTTTGAGTAGAAAAGGAATAAGCTTCAAGTTATTTTTTTCGGCAAGTTCAGGAAAAATATTCTTGAATTCAGAAGTATATTCCAACCCTAAATTAGGGGGGATTTGCATACCAGCCAAAATTATTTGGGTTTCAGGATTTTCCTCTTTCACAAAGTTTATAATGGCCTGCAAGTTTTTCTTGGTCTCGCTCAATGGCACACCTCGTAACCCGTCGTTAGCACCAAGTTCCAATACAATAATATCAACCTTTTGGTTCAGTATCCAATCAACTCTATTCTTGCCGCTGGCAGAGGTTTCTCCGCTTAAACCTGCGTTCACCACTTGATGTGGTAAATTTAACGAATCTATTTTTTCCTGTATTAAGGCAGGGAAGGCTTCTTCTGTATCTAATCCCATTCCTGCAGTTAAACTGTCACCAAAAAACAAAATAATCTTGTCTTTAGAGGCTGTAGCTTGCCCAACTTCGTTAACTTCGGTATTATCTTCGGCTCTTTCAGTTGTTTTATTGTTTGTTTCTTTACATGAAACAGTGATGGTTATCAATAAAAAATAACAAAACATTAACAGGTTTCGCATGGCATAAAAATTCATTTTTGAAATCATTTTTTTAATTTGTCGAAAATCCAAAACATCCTCTTAAAAAACGCTGATGGTAAATATATTAAACGTTACAAACTTAGAGAAAAGTTATTTTAGTGGTTCAAAAAAACTCACTATTCTCAAGGATATTAATTTTTCTATTGAAGCACAAGACACTTTTGCAATTGTGGGGCCATCGGGCAGTGGCAAGACTACATTATTGGGCATTTGTGCTAGTTTGGACCAACCAGATTCTGGCACTGTTGAACTATGTAATACCAAGACAAGCACCCTTAATGAGGATGAACGTGCTCAGCTTCGAAACCAAAAAGTTGGTTTTATTTTTCAGGACTTTCAATTGCTGCCAACACTTACGGCCTTAGAAAATGTGGCTGTTCCGCTTGAATTACAAGGAGACAAACAAGCCACTTTAAAAGCTACTACGCTTTTAGTAAAGGTTGGTTTGGCAGACCGATTGCACCATTATCCTTCACAATTATCTGGTGGAGAACAACAACGAGTGGCTCTGGCAAGAGCTTTTTCCAATAATCCAAGAATACTTTTTGCTGACGAACCTACAGGAAACCTAGACGCCGAAACAGGAGAAAAGGTTGAACGTTTGCTATTCGACCTTAATAAAGAATTAGGTACTACGCTCATTATAGTAACGCACGATATTGAATTAGCGAAAAAGGCCAAACACATGATTAAACTGAAGGGTGGACGTATTGTTGAAAATACAAAACTGGCCCAATGACACAACAAACATTTGATTCTAAAGTTGGTTTTGGCTGGATATTAAAAATGGCTTGTCGGGACGGCAAGTCAAGCTGGAAAAAATTAACACTTTTTATAGCCTCAATTGTACTTGGCATTGCTGCCGTGGTATCTATACAGTCTTTTAGTCAAAATTTGAAGGAAAACATTAAGCTCCAGTCAAAATCTTTAATGGGAAGTGACTATAAGATAGATAGCAACAAGCCACCTAATGAAGTTGTTTTGGCTATAATGGACTCTTTAGGAGGGCCAGATGCTCGTGAAATTAATTTTCCATCCATGGTAGCATTTCCTAGGCAAGGGGCTACTAAATTTGTGCGTATACGTGGTATTGAAGGCGGTTTTCCCTTTTATGGGGCTTTGGAAACTGAACCACTAGAAGCCGCTAAAAATTATCAGGAAAAAGAAACGGCATTGGTTGATGCCACCGTTATGCTTCAATTTTCATTGAAATTAGGAGATTCCATAAAAATAGGAAAAACAACACTGCCAATTGGTGGTGCTTTAAAATCTGCACCAGGCAGCTCTTCATTTTTCAATAGCATGGCTCCGCCTGTAATTATTCCTTATGACTATATTGAAGCATCTGGACTTGTACAAACAGGAAGTCGATTGGATTACGAGTTTTATTTTGTTGCAAAATCAAATACGAATTTAAAACTTTTAGACGATGCGATAGACGATAGACTAGATGCCAACGATGCCGATTTGGATGTGCATACCAGTACCAGTTCTCGACTGGGAAGGCGTTATGATAATTTTGGTAAATTCCTCAACCTAGTGGGGTTTGTAGCTTTACTTTTAGGCTGTGTGGGCATAGCTAGTGCTGTTCATATTTATATTAAAGAAAAACTACGCTCTGTTGCTATTTTAAAGTGTCTTGGAGCGAGCAAAATACAAACGTTTTTTATTTATCTCATTCAAATTGCTTTTATAGGCTTAATAGGAGGTATTTTAGGGACTTTAGTTGGTGTGTTTTTACAACAATTTTTTCCTGTATTACTCGAGGGGTTATTACCAATAAATGTTCAAATAAGTCTCGTCCCCCAGGCTATTTTAGTGGGAGTCTTATTAGGAGTGTTCATGTCTATTTTGTTTGCTTTATATCCATTAATCGGCACAATCTATATTTCACCATTACGAGCCCTTCGCATTCAAGAAGAGACGAGCTCTAAATCATTAAAATCCGGTCTATTCGTGTTGGTCATTATATTTACTTTTATTCTTTTATTTGCGTTTTGGCTGTTGAAAGACATCGAATATGCATTGGCATTTTTAGTCGGTATTATTGTAACCTTTTCCATCTTAGGAGGGGTTGCTCATGGTTTTATGAGAGCCATAAAAAAATTCTTTCCATATTCTTGGGGTTTTGTGGCACGTACTAGCTTACTTAATTTATTCCGTCCTAAAAATCAAACATTAATTTTAGTAGTAACCATTGGTGTAGGTACATTTTTAATTAGCACCTTATATTTTAGTAAAAACCTTTTGCTTTCCCAAGCTTCATTTGAAGCTAAAACAAATAGCGCCAACATGATATTGCTCGATATTCAAAATAACCAAACTAATGGCGTTGAAGCAACAATAACCAATGAATCTTACCCCGTAATTGACAATATTCCAATTGTGACCATGCGTGTTCATAGTATTAAGGGCAAAACGGTCAATGAAATACGTAATGATTCAACAATAAGAATAAGCGGGCGGATATTAAACCATGAGTATAGGACCACCTATCGCGATTCGCTTTTATCCTCCGAAACCATACAACAAGGTGAGTTCACTCAATTTGTAACCAATTCAGATTTAGTACCTATTTCTATAAGTGATAATTTTGCAAGAGATGCTAAAGTGACTTTGGATGATAAAATCACGTTTAATGTTCAAGGGGTATTAATAAACACAAAAGTAGGAAGCGTAAGGGAAGTGGACTGGGGGCGTCCGCAGTTGAATTTTAACATTGTCTTTCCTAAAGGGGTGTTGGAAAAGGCACCACAATTTAGGGTTATATCAACTCGTGTTCCGAATGAGGAGGAATCAGCTGGTTTACAACAAAAATTGGTTAATAAATTTCCGAACATTTCCATATTAGATTTACGCCAGATTCTAAATGTTGTAGAAAAACTTCTTGATAAAATAGGTTGGATTATCAACTTTATGGCATTTTTCAGTATCCTAACAGGTGTTATTGTACTCATAGGTGCGGTGCGTACCAGTAAACACCAGCGTATTAAGGAAAGTGTACTGCTAAGAACACTGGGAGCAAAAAGCAACCAAATACTTAAAATAATAGCTTTAGAATATATGTTTTTAGGAATTATTGGGAGTTTAACCGGTATTTTACTTTCATTACTTGGTAGCCAATTGATAGGCTTATGGATGTTTGAAACCCCTTTTACACCGTCAATAGTTCCGTTTGTTGTAATCTTTCCTTTTATTACGATTTTGGTTCTTGTTATAGGGATCTACAATAGTAGGAGCGTTATTAAAAATTCGCCATTGGAAGTTTTGAGAAAAGAAGCTTAATAGAAATAAAAGGCTATCTGGAAATTAAAAGAGAGTAATTTTAATTGCTTGAATCTTAAAGTTATTGACCTAGACTATAATATCTCTAATCTCTATTAATTAATATTGGATTAATTCTGTTTATAGGGATATGATAAATATCATTTTAAAAATGGTAACTGAAGCCTAACTTTATTCAGTTAAAGAAAAAAATATGAAAACTATACTATATGCCACAGATTGTACGGATAATGATGCTTCATCGTTGAGGTTTGTTTACCGTTTTAGCTCTATTATGAAAGCAGATTTGCATGTTCTACATGTATATGAATTTCCTCCCATATCATTTTCATCAATAAAACCAGTAGAATCCCTAAAAAAAAGAATGCATAATGAACAGATGGATTTGGTGGACAAATATTGCAAGGTTAATTTAAAAAATGAATTCCAACAAAAGTCAATCACTACACACGTGGTTGAAAGCAATTCTATATCGGATAGTATTTTGCGACTTTCTAAAACACTAAACCCCGATTTAATTATTATCGGCATGAAAGATAGCTATAGTGCACGTGGGTATTTTTCCGGTAATATTGCTAATGCGCTACTAGATGATATAGAAATACCGCAATTAATAGTACCAAATAGAATGACTTATAACACGATTTCAACTATAGTTTATGCTACAGATTTTGAGGAATATGATATTTTATCACTAAAGAAACTTGTGGAAATAGCAAAACCGTTTTCGGCATTAATAGAAGTTATACATGTTTAT
The DNA here is from genome assembly GCF_045446075.1 of Flavisericum labens. Classification (NCBI taxonomy): domain Bacteria; kingdom Pseudomonadati; phylum Bacteroidota; class Flavobacteriia; order Flavobacteriales; family Flavobacteriaceae; genus Flavisericum; species Flavisericum labens. The sequence goes on from NZ_JBJJBQ010000002.1 coordinate 657,523, forward strand.
AAAACTTATGAGTACCCAGCGAAATTACTAATGAAACAATTTAAGGATAGAGTTTCGAAACAGTTGACCTATTCTGAAATAACATTTAAAACCATAGCGTCGACTAAAATAAAATCTGGGTTATTAAATATTGTAAATGAAGAAAATGCAAGTATGCTAGCTATGTTGGAGCGCAAACGCGATTTGAATCTTACCAATTTATTTTACAAAGATTTGGTAAAAGATATGGAATCCGATATTTCTATTCCTTTGCTAGTTTTTAAAAAGCCTAGTGTAAAGTCTGGAAATTTGACTTTTTCGATTGATGATGGAGTAAAGATGTATTAGATGTCATATATTATAGAATAACTGCAACAAATACTACCTGTTTTTAGTTTAACTTGGTCAGCCCTAATTGAGTTATGGACTTACTATATTAGACTGGACATTATGTTGCGAGATTTAGAGTTACATAAATTAACTTTGAATCATTGTATCTTCTTTATTGTTTTTAGATGCCGCTTCAGTCACTTCAAATAAATGCGTGCCATCTTCTGCAGTGACAGGAGAACATGTTTTTTTTAATGGTCTCATACATCCCATCATAATAGGGCATATAGTTGCCTTTTAAATAGCGTTATTGTAATTTTTGGTTTTAAAGAAGTTGTGTCTTTATTAAGCACCTCGCGTTTTCTAAAAGTTTAAATAGTTGAACCAATGGATAAGGGTTTCTTTTTACTCCGTTGGCTATCAGGAACAAAAATTGGGGTGCCTGTCTGTCTGTTACAGACATGGTTTTTGATTTAAACCAATTTATATCTTCGATAGGTGTAATGGGCTAATCACCTTTTTTATTTTATTGCATACAATAATGATTAATCTTATTGCCTTATTATAAGTCACTTACAACTAAAATTTTTAGTATTTAACCTTAATGGGATTATAAGGTCTTTCATCGACTTTATTTGTGCTTTGCCTTCAATATAACTACTTTAATTGTATGTTCCATCTTTCGATTTTTAAAGTGCATTAATTGTAAGTTAAAATTCATGACCTAACCGCTTAGGGTACTCCAATATTTAGAGATTTATATTAAATATAGGAGATACATATGTATATGTTATGTTAATATGTGATATGGGCGATGAAAAAAAATTACATTTACATGTTTCTTTGTGTTCTAGGCACTCTATTATTATCCAGTACTTTATTGGCTAATAATATTTACTTAGATCGAAATCCTGTATCTTCAAATTACTATAGCCCCTACTATGGTTTAATATCTGATTATGTTAAAGTGTTTGGTGTTGGTAATGCCTATAATCTAAAAGCGGAATTCATAAGCTCTAATGTGCTTATTGTTATAGACAATCCTGCTTCTGATTTAACTGTTGAATGTGATGGCTCCGGAAATGCATCTGAACTTAATAATTGGTTAAGCTCTAATGGTGGTGCAACTCATTCTAGTGGTTGTGCTGGTATAGTAACATGGTCTAATGACTATGACCCCATAACAAATCCTGTTAATGATGATTGTGGTACAACAGGCTCAGTAACAGTAACCTTTACTGCTACTGATACTTGTGGAGATCCTTTTTCTGCTAATACGACAGCTACTTTTACAATTCAAGATACCACAGACCCTAGCATAGATACCGCTGCATCTGACCAAACTGTTGAATGTGATGGTGCCGGTAATGGAACTGCTCTTACTGCATGGTTAAATTCTAATGGCGGCGCTGCTGCCTTGGATACTTGTAGTAATGTAACTTGGTCAAATAACTTTACTGCACTTTCTGACCTTTGTGGAGGAACGGGTTCGGCGA